>NZ_CAKZMJ010000053.1 GCF_937128415.1 uncultured Caldilinea sp. | reverse complement strand
GTTCGGCATCCCCTTCCAGGAGGGCTTGAATCTGCGCGACTATCCGACGTTGCAGAGCGTGATCGACTTTGTGCGCAAGATGCGTCCCGACCTGGGAGAGGCGAAGGTTGAAGTGCAGGAGGCGCCTTCCGAAACCCAATCCTCTCAAACCGTCGCTTCTCCATCCCCGATCCAAACCATCGGTGCGCTGGAAGACGCCGATCGCATCCCCCGTCGCGTGCCGGTTCCTGTCCTACGACCTCCGATCGACTTCTGCAAACCGACCGGCGTAACAATCGGCGCAGACAGCCGCATCGTCGTCATGCTCGACCGGGGCGGCGTTGGGCAGAAGCTGGTGGAAAAGCTGCAGAAGCGCGGGGCCACCGTGCTCACGCTCGAGCCAGGCGTGGCCACGGACGCCCTGGACTCTCAACTTAAGACATGGCTGTCCGAGGGTAAGATTCAGGGCGTCTTCTGGCTGCCGGCGCTGGACGTCGAGCCGCCGATCGAGGAGATGACGGCGGAGGAGTGGCGCGAGCACAATCGCGTGCGCGTGAAGAATCTTTATACGACGATGCGTGCGCTCTACGACAGCGTGAGCGGCCCGAACACGTTCCTGGTCTCGGCGACGCGACTGGGCGGTTTGCACGGCTACGGTCCGGTTCCCGCCGTCGCGCCGCTAGGTGGCGCAGTCGTAGGTTTCACCAAAGCCTACAATATGGAACAGGCCCTGCGTGAAGGCGGCAAAGGCGTCACCGTCAAAGCCGTCGACTTCGAGGCGTCGCGCAAGACGGTGGAGCCGGCCGAACAGCTGATCGCCGAGGCGCTCTTCGATCCAGGCGTCGTTGAGGTTGGCTACTTTGAGGGGCAGCGCTACGCCGTTTCTCTGGAAGAACAGCCGGCCAGGGACGGCGCTCCCGGCATGGCGCTCGGCAAGGACACCGTCTTCGTGGTGACCGGGGCAGCCGGCGGCATCACCAGCGCCATCACGGTGGACCTGGCGGCTCACAGCGGCGGCGTCTTCTACCTGCTCGATCTGGTGCAGGCGCCGGCGCGCGACGACAAATACGTCACCCTCTTCCGCCAGGGACGAGAGACGCTCAAGCAGGCGTTGATTGCGGAGGCGAAGGCGGCGGGCGAAAAGGCGACGCCCAAACAGATCGACGACCGCATCCTGGCAATCGAGCGACAGGAGGCTGCGCTGCGCGCCATCGAAGCCGTCGAGGCGGCGGGCGGAACCGCCCACTACTACAGCCTTGACCTGCGCGACGGCGACAAAGTGGCGGCGGTGATCGAGGAAATCCGTCAGCGCCACGGCAAGATCGACGTGCTGCTCCACGCCGGCGGGCTGCTCCTCGACCGCACCCTGCCCAACAAGGAGCCGAACCAGTTCGCCCTGGTCTACGACGTCAAGGCCGACGGCTTCTTCAACCTGCTCAAGGCGGCCAGGGGAATGCCGATCGGCGCAACGGTCAGCTTCAGCTCGGTGGCCGGTCGTTTCGGCAACAACGGTCAGACCGACTATTCGGCGGCCAATGACCTGCTCTGCAAGATCACCAGCAGCATGCGGACCTGGCGACCGCAGACGCGCGGCATCGCCATCGACTGGACGGCGTGGGGGCAGATCGGCATGGCTTCGCGTGGCTCGGTGCAGCAAATTCTCGAATCGCTGGGCGTGGACATGCTGCCGCCGGAAGCGGGGGTGCCCACCATTCGCCGCGAGCTGACCTACGGCGGCGCGCGCGGGGAGGTGGTCGTCGCCGGCCGTCTCGGCGCCTGGCTCGATGAAAAGGACCCCACCGGCGGCCTCGATGTGGATAAACTCAACGCCTGGCTCGCCGCGCGCGAGCGACCGCTCTTGATGGTCGGCGCGGTCAAGTCCTATCGGCTCTATGGCGGCCTGGAAGTCGAGACGACGCTGGACCCGAAGGTGCAGCCCTTCCTCTTCGACCACGCGCCGGACGAAGGAACGCCCTGGCTGCCCGGCGTGATGGCGACCGAGGCGTTGGCGCAGACGGCGACGGTGGCCGCGCCCGGCTATCGCGTGGCGAGCGTCGAGCATGAGGAGATGTTGGGCGCCTTCAAATTCTTCCGCATGGAGCCGCGCACGCTCCACCTGAGCGCAACGGTCAAGCCGGCAGGCGGTGGCGAGCTGCTGGCGAGAGTGACGCTGCGTTCGGTCACCAAACCGGCGAAGGAGGGGCTGCCGGTGCAAGTTAAGGAGCACTTCATCGCCGACGTGCGCTTGACGACGGCGCCGGCGGAGAAGCCGACCCTCCCCTTCACGCCGCCGGCCGCCGAAAGCCTGCCGATCACGGCGCAGGAAATCTACAAGACGTTCTTCCACGGTCCGGCCTATCAGGTGATCGAGCGGGCGGGCGTCGACGGGGAAAAGTGCATCGCCTTGATGGCGCACAGTCTGCCCGCCGATGCAGAGCCGGCCCACGCGGCGTCGCTGATGGCGCCGAGGTTAGTGGAGCTGTGCTTCCAGGCTGCGGCGCTGTGGCATACGCACGTGAAGCAGGCGATGGCTTTCCCGCTCGGCTTCGAGAAGGTGATCGCCTATCGCCAGCCGGAGGAGGGAGAAGGGCGGCGGCTTTACTGCATCGGCGCCACGCCCAACGACGGCGAGCGCTTCGACGCCACGGTGGTCGACGAGGCGGGCAACGTCTTTGTGACGCTGACCGGCTATCGCACGGTGGGGCGACCGGCGTAAGTTTTTGAGGAGGCGACTTTTGACGTAAAGATAAAACATAGCCCATCTAACACATTCTTCCAGGAAGCTCCAACAGGAAGCTTCCTGGAAGATCGTTGACTTCTCCAACGACTTGGGATACTATAATTGTACATATGTACAATTATCTGAGGGGGATTAAAAGTACAGAATGGAAATAGTTATTGACGCATCGGCGATCATTGCTGTGATACTCAATGAGCCTGAGAAGCCGGCGCTCATTCAGGCGACGTATGAAGCGAATTTGATTGCGCCCTTTTCGATTCACATTGAGATCGGAAACGCCTTTTCAGCGATGTTAAGACGTCAGAGACTTGGTTTGCAACAGGTGGTCGATGCGTTGGCGATCTATCAGTCCATCCCAATCCGTCTGGTTGATGTAGAACTAGAAGAGTCGCTTCGATTGGCATCGAGACTTAATGTTTACGCGTATGATGCGTACTTGCTTCGTTGTGCAGAGAAATATCACAGTGCATTGCTAACGCTTGATCGATCTTTACAGTCAGTTGCAAAGATGTATGGAGTTCCTGTTGTGGAGATAGAGCGATGAGCGCTGTATACACCTATAGTGAAGCGCGCCAGAATCTTGCGTCCCTGCTCGACAAGGCGGCAGCCGAAGGCGAGGTGCGCGTAAGACGTCGTGATGGAAGTGTATTTGTCATCAGACCAGAAAAAGCGACAACGTCTCCGCTTGACGTCGAAGGGATTGACGTAGACATTTCGACGGAAGAGATTCTCGAATTTATCGCAGAGGGGCGTCGTTACGCGTAGGTGACGTAGATGCGAACTAGCTGTAGCAATTTCAGGATTCCTTATGATCCACTGGCTGATCCAGTCGTTTGACGACTGTCCCGAAATTTTGCGCAGCGACGTCCCGCCCGCCTGGCTGGGGCCGGCCGAGCGACGGCGCCTGGCCAGCTTGCGGGTCGACAAGCGCCGCCGCGACTGGCTGCTCGGCCGCTGGACGGCCAAGAATCTGGTGCAGCGCTACCTGGCGGAGACGAGGGATGAAAGGCCGGCGTTGAACGAAATCTATATCGGCGCCGACCCTGACGGCGCGCCCTACGCAGCCCGCTGCGAAGGTGAAGGCGGATGGGGCGACCTGTTCGAGCGCCTCCCGGTCTCGCTGAGCATTAGCCATAGCCACGGGGTGGCGTTCTGTGGACTGATCGAAAGCTTTAGACCCAGAGATGGATGCCTTTCCCTGTCTTCCCGCTCCTCTGCACCCCGAACACCTCGTCTTCTTCCATCCCTGGGCTGCGACATTGAGTTCATTGAACCGCGTGAACCGAGTTTTGTGCGCAGTTATTTTACGCAGGCGGAGATGGCGACGGTGGAGCAGGCGTACCATGTCCTGCCGCACCGGGTGTATTGGGCGCCTGCACTGACGAGCGCATTCAAATGCACCGCCGACGCCCCCGCCGGCTTTAGCCTGTCTCTTCGAGTGGACGTTGGGCGGGGCGCAGGCGAAGCCAGTGCTGTACACAACGCTGCAACGCCCGCCGCAGGCGACGTTCTCGCCACCGTCATCTGGAGCGGCAAGGAGGCTGCTCTGAAGGCGCTGCGCGAGGGGTTGCGCCTGGATACGCAGCGCATCGCCTGCCTGTTCGATGTTGCAGCAGCAGCGTCAACGCAGGATTGGAAGCCGTTCCGAATCGATGTAGACGAACAGCTAGGCGCTCAGTTTCCCGGCGTCTGGTCAGGCTGGTGGCGCTTGCATGGGCGTCATGTGTTGACTGTGGCGGTGCTCGCATGAGCAGAAGCCTGGGCGAAGCTTGCGGGCGACGTTGAGAAGCTATCCCTTACAGACAGGAAATGGAGGTGCTCCGTTGGAAGCGTATATCAAAAAACTGCGCGAGCGAAAAGCGATCGCTGCGGGCACGGAGAAAGACGTCGAAACTCAACACAAAAAAGGACGCCTGACTGCACAGGAGCGCATCGATCTGCTCTTCGACCCCGGCACCTTCTGCGAGATCGACACACTGGTGACGCCCCGCTATGAGAAGTACATGGATGGCCGCAGCTCGCGCTACGGCGACGGCGTGATCACCGGCTTCGGCGAGATCAACGGGCGCAAGGTCTTCGTCGCCTCGCAGAACGCAGCGGTGATGGGCGGCTCGCTTGGGGAGATGCACGCCAACAAGATCGTCAAGGCGATGCAGATGGCGCTGAAGTACGGCTGCCCCTTCATCGCCCTCAACGACTCCGGCGGCGCGCGCATCCAGGAGGGCGTCGATTCGCTGGGCGGCTACGCCAGAATCTTCGACGCCAACTGCGAGGCCTCGGGCGTCATCCCGCAGATCAGCGTAATTCTGGGGCCGTGCGCAGGCGGCGCCGTTTACTCGCCGGCGTTGACCGACTTCGTCTTTATGACCCAAAACTCCTACATGTTTATCACCGGCCCAGAGGTCGTCAAGGCGGTGATGCAGGAGAACGTCAGCTTCGACGAGCTGGGCGGCGGGCTGGTGCATTCCAAGGAAAGCGGCGTCAGCCATTTTCTTGCCAAAGATGACGCCGAGTGCCTACTCAAGGTGCGCGAGCTGCTCTCCTATCTGCCCTCGAACAATCAGGAAGACCCGCCCTACATCCCCCCCATCGACGATCCCGATCGTCGATGTCCGGAGCTAGAGGAGATCGTCCCGATCGATCCTCACAAACCCTATGACGTGCGCCAGGTGATCCGCACGATCGTGGACGATGGGCGCTTTTTTGAAGTGCATGAGCTGTGGGCGGAGAACATCGTCGTCGGCTTTGCACGGCTTAACGGCTACGTGATCGGCGTCGTCGCCAACCAGCCGATGGTGTTGGCGGGCTGCATCGACATCAAGGCCAGCATCAAGGCTGCGCACTTCATCCGGCTGTGCGACGCCTACAACATCCCTATCGTCACGCTGCAGGACGTGCCGGGCTTTTTGCCGGGCGTCAACCAGGAGTACGGCGGCATCATCCGCAACGGCGCACGCATGATCTATGCTTACTCCGAGGCGACCGTGCCCAAGCTGATGATCATTTTGCGCAAGAGCTACGGCGGCGCCTATTGCGTGATGAGCTCCAAAGGGCTGCGCGGGGATCTGCTCTACGCCTGGCCGAACGCCGAGATCGCCGTGATGGGCGCCGAGGGGGCTGTGAACATCCTCTTCCGCAAGCAGGTGCAGGAAGCGGAAGACCCCACGGCGAAGCGCCGAGAGTTGGTGGCGGACTACGAAGAGAAATTCAACAATCCCTACGTCGCAGCTGCGCGCGGGCTGATCGACGACGTAATCGAACCGCGCGACAGTCGCCGCGTGCTGGTGCGGGCGCTCGATGTCACGCTCTCCAAACGTGAGACGCACACACCGAAGAAGCACGGGCTGGCGCCGATGTGAGGAGCGATTGCTTATGTTCAAAAAAATTTTGATTGCCAACCGCGGCGAGATCGCCACGCGCATCATCCGCACCTGTCGCGAGATGGGAATCTGGAGCGTGGCGCTCTATACGCCGACGGATCGCGATTCGTTGCATGTGCGCCTGGCTGATGAAGCGCACCTGTTGCACTCGCCCAACCGCTACGGCGACGCCGACGAGGTGCTCGCCATTGCCAAAGCCGCTGGCGCCGAAGCGATCCATCCGGGCTACGGCTTCCTTGCGGAAGAGGCCGACTTCGCCGAGCGCTGCGCCGCCGAGGGCGTTGTGTTCATCGGCCCGCCGCCTGCCGTCATCCGCGCCGTGCGCAACAAAATGGAAGCCATGGAGACAGTCAAACGCGCCGGCCATCGGGTTCCGGTCTACGCCGAGCTGCCGGACGCCTTCGCCGACGAAGCTGCATTGCAACGGGCGGCCGCGCAGGTCGGCTATCCGTTGGTGGTGAAGTCGGCGCGAGGCGGCCGCGGGCGCGGGGCGCGCGTGGTCATGCACCCAGACAAGCTGGCGGAAGCGGTGCGCTCTGCGCGTCGAGAGGCGCAGTTGATCTACGGCGATGATCATCTCTATCTGGAGCGAGCGATTGCCCCCTCCCATTATCTTTCGGTGCAGGTGCTGGCCGATGTCCATGGCAATCTCGTCCATCTCGGGGAGCGAGAAGGTTCGCTCCTGCGCCACAATCAAAAGCTGATCGAGGAATCCCCTTCGCCGGCGCTCAACGACGCACAGCGCAGGGAGTTGTGGGCGGCGGCCGTTGACATTGCGCGCCTGTTCAATTTTCAAAACACCGGCGCCGTCGAGTTTTTGGTCGATAGTGCAGGCCATTTTTTCTTCACAGAGATCAAGGCGCGCATCCAGATCGAGCACGGCGTCAGCGAGATGGTCTCTGGGATGGATATCGTGCGCGAGCAGATTCGGATCGCAGCGGGAGAGCTGCTCTCGCGCACCCAGGAGCAGATTCGGCTCGAGGGCTGGGCGATGCATTGTCGCATCAACGCCGAAGACCCTTGGAACGACTACCTGCCCAGCCCTGGCCGGTTGACGCGCTTCCGCCTCCCTCAGGGGCCGGATGTGCGCGTTGACACCTACGGCTACGCCGGTTGCGCCATCCCAGAGCGCTTCGACCCGTTGTTGGCGAACCTGATCGTCAAAGGCGACGACCGCGCCATGTGCCTCAGCCGCATGCGTCGGGCGCTGATGGAGTTTCGCATTGTCGGCGTGCAGACCAATGCGCCGCTGCACAAGCAGCTCATCCAACATCCGGCTTTCGTCGCCGGCGCCTATGACACCAACTTCATGGCGCGTTTCCGCTTCGACGTGAGCGCCAACACCAACGAAGAAACCTGTCGGGACCTGGTCGCCATTGTCGCCGTCGCCTACCTGATGCGTCGTCGGCTCGACCGACCGGTCACGCCGACGCGTTTTTTGAGCGGATGGCATCGTTCGGCGCGACGACTTCCCTCACGATGGGCGTAAGGAGAGAGCGATGCATAAGCTGACCATCCTGGTTGAAAACCAGCCCCATGAAGTCGAAGTGACGCCCAGTCGCGCGCGGCCGGGGGAGTTTATGGTGTTTGTCGACGGACATCCGCTGACCGTCTTTGTCCCGGACTTCGACAGTCCGGAGCTGGTCGACTGGATGATCGTCGATGACCGACCCTACGAGTTCATCCTCAGCCCCGACCTGCGCGTGGCGCAGATTTACAGCGGCCGTTACGACATTGTGGTGCGAGACAAGGAGGCAGGCGGCGCGCGGCCCGCTGTAGGCGACGGTCGCGTCAAGGCGCCGATCCCTGGGCTGATCACGCGCGTCCACGTTGAGCCCGGGCAGGTGGTCGACGTCGGTCAGCCGCTGTTGGTGTTGGAAGCCATGAAAATGGAAAACGAAATCCGCTCGCCCATTCGCGGCGTTGTCCATCATCTTGCGGTCCAACCAGGCCAGACGGTGGCGCTGGGCGAGGTGATGGTTGAAATTCAATAAGGGCCGTTCGATCTCTTCTGAGAACTTTCTCGGCTCATAACGCATCTGCGGCGGTCGCCAGCGTCATGAAAACGTCCTCCATTGTGGGGACGCCGGGCGTCAGTGTTTGGACGTGGATGGAGCGGTCAAGCAGGGTGCGGCGGATTGCGTCTGACGAGACGTTCGGTGGAAGCACGACGCGCAGATGATCGCCGGCCAGCCCTGCACGTAAGACGAACGGCTGCGCCTCCAGGCAGTCGAGGGCGTCGAGCAGTGGATCGGCGTGCACTTCCCACACTTGTCCGGGCAGGGAGCGCTTAAGCCTTTCCGGCTCATCGAGCGCCAGCAATCTGCCTGCGCGCATGACGCCAACCTGTGTGCAATACTCAGCCTCATCCATGTAATGGGTCGACACCATGACCGTGACGCCTTGCGCCGCCAGATCGTAAATCAGCTCCCAAAATGCCCGTCGCGCCACCGGATCGACGCCGCTGGTCGGTTCATCGAGGAAGAGCAACGGAGGTCTGTGGATGATAGCGATCGCCAACGCCAGCCGCTGTCGCCATCCGGTGGAGAGGGTGTTTACGCGCTGTTTGTCCATTCCCGCCAACCCCAGGTTGTGTATGATTTCGCGAAGCCGCGCCGCGTCGTTGATGCCATAGACGCCGGCATAGAAGGCCAGATTTTCAAGCACGGTCAACTCGCCATAAAGCGCAAATTTTTGTGACATGTAACCGGTGCGGGCGCGCACCGCCTCAGGATGCCTGGTGACATCCAGCCCTAGCACTTCGGCGCGCCCCGCGCTGGGGCGCAACAGCCCGAGCAACATGCGAATTGTCGTCGTCTTGCCCGAGCCGTTGGGGCCTAAGAAGCCCAACACCTGACCGGCGGCGACATCCAGGTTCACGTGGTCAACCGCCACAAAGTCGCCGAAGCGTCGTGTAAGGTTCTCCGTATGGATGACAGTTCGTTCCGCGCTGTTGTGTGCGATGCGTCCTTGCATTTCTGCGCCTCTGTATCGAAGCACGCTTATCGCCAGATCAACCTTTTTCTTCGGCGCCCTCCGCCAACTCGATGAAGACATCCTCTAACTGCGGCTCAATAGGCTGCAGGTTTTCGACGACGCCGCCCGCCGCCCGAATCGATGCCTCCAACCTCACCAGCACAGCCTCCAACGCCCCCGGCGCCACGCGCACGTGAAAGCGGGCCCCAAAGCGGTGAACCGCTTCCACCGCCGGCTCGGAGCGCGCAAGCGCTGCCACCAGAGGCGCAGGCCCACCGGTCAACTCAAGAACGCGGCCGGCGAGTCGACGCCGCAGGTGAGCCGGGGAGCCTTCCTGAATGATGCGACCATTGCGCATGAACCCGATGCGCGTACAACGCAGCGCTTCGTCCATATAGGGCGTGCTGACGAGGACGGCCACGCGTCGACGGCGCAGCAAAGGTAGCAGCAGCCGCCAGAAATCCTGTCGAGTCACCGGATCGACGCCGGTCGTCGGCTCATCGAGCAGAAGAACGCGTGGTTCGTTGATCAAGGCCAGCGCCAACCCCAGTTTTTGTTTCATTCCTCCCGAAAGTTGTCCGGCGCGGCGATTGCGAAAAGGAGTCAATCCAACAAAGTCCAAAATTTCCTGGCTGCGTTGCATCCACTGCGCCCGTTTCAATCCCCGCACTTCGGCGAAAAAGCGTAGGTTTTCCTGGACGGTGAGCTCTTCGTAAAGGGCGAAGCGTTGCGCCAGGTAGCCGATTTGCTCGCGTGCGCGCTCGGCCTCGCTGCGCATATCAAAGCTGTCGATCAGGATGCGCCCCGCATCCAGGGTCAGAGCGCCGCACAGGAGGCGTAATACTGTGGTTTTTCCGGCGCCGTCGGGCCCCACCAACCCATAGATCTCGCCGCTCGGAATGCGTAGCGTGAGGCCGGCGACAGCGCGTCGCTCACCAAAGAATTTGTACAAGTCTTGGGCGTCGATTAAATAGTCGGACATCGGATTGTTTTCGCTCTGTTTGAGATGCACGAGTGGAGCCATGCTCGGACGAAGGACATCGCCGGCCAACTGCTCAGTCGTTTAAATCTCCGAAGTTGACATCCGCCGGCATCCCGGGCTTGAGCTTTCCAGCCCCAGACGCAAGATCGAGTTTGACGGCGAAGACCGTCGTTTTGCGGCTGTCGGTGGTTTGCACGTTGCGCGGGGTGAATTCCGCATGATCGGCGATATGGCGCACCGTGCCGGTGAAGACCTCGCCTGGGAACGAGTCGACCGTGATCGGATAGATTGCACCCAATGCGATTCGTCCGTAGCGATCTTCTGGGACATAAACGGTCACCGTCAGATGGTCGAGGTCGGCCACGGTGATCAGCGGCGCGCCCGGTGCGGCAAATTCGCCGGGCTCCACAGAACGATAAAGAACCACGCCGTCAATGGGCGTGCGAATCCGTTCCCGAGCGGAGGCGTCGCGCACAGCGATGCTCGGCCGCACGGTCGCCACAACTTGATCCCTCGCCACGCGCTCGCCTTCGACCACCAACACTTCATCGACGCGTCCACCAAATTCCGAAGCGAGGCGCACCTCTGTTGCCTCAATTGCGCCGGAAACGATCAATGCATCGTCTTTGCTGAACGCAGGCCAGACCAGATAATATCCCGCCAGCGCCAAAAGCAACAGCAAGACCAAAACCGGAATCACGCGACGAGGATCGGGATGCATAGACCGTTCTCCCCTAATCCAGACTTTTGCGAAAACGCATCACGGCGGCGCTCATCACCACCAGGGCAAAGGCGCCTAACGCCATCACCTCCGGCCACAACGCAGAGAACCCGACGCCCTTGAGGACGATCCCGCGCACAATGATCAAAAAATAGCGTAGCGGAACCACATAGCTCACCAGTTGTAGCCACGTCGGCATCGCCGCCAGGGGAAAGAAAAATCCGGAGAGAAAGATCGAGGGCAACAGCGTGAACATTGTGGTCAACATCGCCTCTTGTTGCGTATTGGCGACGCTGGAAATGAGGAGGCCGATGCCGAGCGTCGTCACCAGAAAGAGTGCGGTGAGTGTGAGCAACAGGCCCAGATCGCCGTTGATCGGCACGTGAAAGAGCACCACGCCGATGGTAAGCACTTCGATTGTGTTGAGGAAAGCGATCAGCACATAGGGCGTCAGCTTGCCGACGATCAATTCCCAGGGGCGTAGAGGGGTCACGATCAGTTGTTCGATGGTGCCCCGTTCGCGCTCGCGCACAATCGACGTCGCTGTGAGCATCGTGGTCAGATATTGCAGGATAATGCCGATCATGGCCGGCACCATGTAGTAGGCGCTGATGAGGCCGGGGTTGAACCAGACAATGGTGCGCACATCGATCGGCTGCGCCGTCATCACCGTTTGACCACGCGTCTGCAGTCGTTCGACGGCCAGGCGCGTCGCCTGCGCCTGGCCGATCAATTGGGCGGCGGCTAAGGCCGTGCTCGCCACCGTTGGATCGGAGCCATCGAGCACGAAGGCGACCTGCGCGTCGCCCCAGCCGGCCAGCGTTCGACCATAGCCCGGCGGAATCATCAGTCCTGCGCGCACGACGTTGCGGTCGATCAAATTGCGCAACTCCTCTTCAGAGTCGACCCACTGCGTAACCACAAAATAGTCTGCGACGCGATAGGCGTCGATCAGCCGACGCGAGGCAGGCGTGCGGTCTCGATCGAGCACGGCAAGCGCAATGTTGCGCACGTCGTTCGTCGCCGCGTAACCGAGCAAAATCATCATCACCACCGGCATGATGAAAGTCATCGCCAGTGTGCGCGGATCACGCGTGATCTGGATAAATTCTTTGCGGATAAGACTGATCAGACGCGCGTACGTATGTGCGATCCCTTGTGAATTCAATGTTTCTAAATGTCTCGATGTAGAGTCTTCTTTGAGAGCTCCATCCGCTCGGCGTCGCCCCTCTCTTCCGCTGTTTCATCTGGACGGTTTGCGCCCTTTTACGCCATCACGCCATGGAGATAGATATCAATAAACACCTCAAGCGCATCTTCGCCCATCAGAGAGCGCAGTGATGGCGGCATCATTGCCTCCGTGATGTAATAAGAGAAGAAGAAGCCAAGAAAGGAGCGCACCAGCAGCAAGGGAGGAATCGCGCGCAGCCTCCCTTCTCCAGCCTGGATCACATCGAACAGGGGAGTGAGCTCCGGCGCAATTTGCTCATAAAGAGCCGGTAAATGCATGCCATTGAACTCCACGATCTCGATGAACATCAGGTGGAGCAGGTCGCTGCGCTTCTCCAACTCGCCGACGAGTCGTCGGGCCGCGTTGCGAAGGAGCGTTTCCACCGTCTTTCCTTCTGTCGCTCGTAAAACAGGCAGAATCGTGTGATAGGGATGACGCTCGAAAAGCACCGCCTTCCAGATTTCCTCTTTGCTTGCGAAGTGCGCGTAGACGCCGCCCAACGTGAGACCCGCGCGCTGCGCAATCTGGCGCATGGACGTGCCATGATAGCCCTGACTCATAAACAGGACGTAAGCAGCCTCCATGATGCGGGATTGCGTCTGCTCTCCCTTTCGCGTCAGTTCCTCATGCATCAGCCAGACCTCTATAAAAAAAAACGGACGTTCGTTATTATTTTGGATCGTTCCATAGATTGCGTCACCGGCCATTTGGGGAGTCTTTTGAAAAATTGATGGGAGGGAAAGGCATCCGCCGTTCTGCTTTCTCTTTCTTGTTGGCCCCCTTCTTGTGGCACAATGGTGCGGAAATTCATAATTGCGCAACCCGTTCATCGCACAATCCATTCCACAACGTGAATAACAAGAGCTTGAAACAATAGGACATTGAAATGGACGCGCAGACAATCACTCCCGCAAGCAGCGTAAGGATCGACCGTTCGGAGCCGCTGCCTCTGTTGTTTCTCGCCGGGCAGCCGAGCTGGAAGATGCCGCAGCTCACCAGCCTGAACCGACTGCCCCCGCGCGCGACGCTCTATCCCTTCCCCACCGCCGACGATGCGCTGCACAGAGCGCGCGAAGAGTCGCCCTGGTTCCTGTTGCTCAACGGCGTCTGGGATTTCAAACTCTTCGCAGCGCCAGAGCGGGTCACCGGCGCCGCGCTGCACGACGGCGCATGGTCGCCGATCCAGGCGCCCGGCGTCTGGACCATGCAGGGCTACGGCCGGCCGCACTACACCAATGTGCAGATGCCTTTCCCCAACCTGCCGCCGGACGTCCCCGACGCCAACCCGACCGGCGTCTATCGTCGTATGTTCACGCCGCCGGAGCACTGGCGCGGTCGGCGCGTCGTGTTGCATTTCGGCGGCTGCGAAGGCGCGCTCTACGTCTATCTCAACGGCCACGCGATCGGCCTGAACAAGGACGCGCGCACGCCCGCCGAGTTCGACGTCACTCGCTATGTACGCTTCGATGGGCAGAATGAGCTGCTCGCCGTCGTCGTGCAGTGGTCGGACGCCGCCTTCATCGAAGATCAGGACATGTGGTGGCACGCCGGCCTCCAGCGCGAAGTCTTTTTGTACGCAACGGGGACGCCGCATCTGCAGGACGTCTTTGCACGCGGCGACCTCACCGACGACCTGCGCAATGGCGTGCTGCGCATCACGGCCAAAGCCGGCTTCCCCGGCGGCGACGTCGCAGGCTGCACGCTGGAGGCGCAGCTCTACGACGCGCGCGGCAAAGCCGTCTTCCGCAAGCCGCTGCGCGCCGACTTCAGCGCACCCGACTTTCCGCGCGGCGAGGTCTCGCTTGAGGCGGAGGTTGCCAAACCCAAGCTCTGGTCGGCGGAGACGCCCAACCTGTACACGCTGGTCGTCACGTTGAAGACGCCCAACGGCGAAGAGAGCAGCCGCTGCACCGTCGGTTTCCGCAAGGTCGAGATCCGCGACCGCAGCCTGCTCATCAACGGCAAGCGCGTGCTGATCAAGGGAATGAATCTTCACGACCACGACGATGCGACCGGTCGCGCCCTCACTCGCGAGCGCATGGAGAGCGATCTCCAGCGCATGAAGCAGTACAACGTCAACGCCATCCGCACGTCGCACTATCCCAAGGACCCGCATTTCTATGACCTGTGCGACCGCTACGGCTTCTACGTCATCGACGAGGCCAATATCGAGTCCCATGCCTTTTATCGCGAGCTTTGTCGCGACCTGCGCTACACGCACGCCTTCGTCGAGCGCGTGCAGAACATGGTCGAACGCGACAAGAATCATCCTTGCATCATCCTTTGGTCGCTGGGCAACGAAAGCGGCTATGGCCCCAACCACGACGCGGCTGCAGGCTGGGTGCGCGGCTACGATCCGAGCCGGCCGTTGCACTATGAGGGCGCCATCTCCATCTGGGCGGGCGGCAACTTGCGGGGCGGCGAGCGCGTCACCGACGTCATGTGCCCAATGTACCCGGAGATCAGCCGCATCATCGCCTACTCTGAACAGAACGCCGATCCTCGTCCGCTGATCATGTGCGAATACTCGCACGCCATGGGCAACAGCAACGGCAGCCTCGCCGATTACTGGGCCGCCTTCGAGCAATATCCGGCGCTGCAGGGCGGCTTTATCTGGGAGTGGCTCGACCACGGCATCCGCCAGACGGCCCCCAACGGTGAAAGCTATTGGGCCTACGGCGGCGATTTTGACGACGTTCCCAACGACGCCAACTTCTGCGCCGACGGCATCGTCTGGCCGGACCGCACGCCGCACCCGGCGCTCAACGAGTTCAAATACCTGGCGCAGCCGGTGCGCGTCGAACCGGTGAAGCTCGCCAAAGGCCGCGTGCGCATCCTCAATCGATGTGACTTTTTGAACCTAGGATGGCTGCGCGGGGAATGGGAGCTGGTCGAGGACGGCGTGGTGATCGCCGGCGGCAAATTGCCCAAGCTCGACGTCGACCCTGGCGAGGGGATCGAAGTGACGCTGGAGGAGGCGACGCCCTGGTTGAGCGGCAAGAAAGCGACCGACGGGGAGTGTTTTCTCAACTTCCGTTTTTATCAGCGCAACAAGACGTTATGGGCGCCGGCCGGGTATGAGGTCGGCTGGGTTCAGCTCGATGCGCCGACCCGAGTGCGCAGTAAACGCAAGGCGCAACGCGCCGATTCGACGGCGGCGGCGGTCGAAGTCGTCGAGCGCGACGAGCAGATCATCCTGCGCAGCGCGTTCAGTGAGGCGGTGTTCGATCGACGGGGCGGTCTGCTTACGGCGTTCGGCGCACCGGGGCGCAATATGTTGGTGCGCGGGCCTCGGCTCAACGTCTGGCGCGCAGCGACGGACAACGACGGCATTCGCCTGCTGGAGAACCCTGCATGGAAGGCGCTGCCGCGCTGGCTGGCCTTGGGCCTGAACGCCGTCCAGTTTCAGCTTGCAGAAGTTCGCCTGATGCAGGAGTCGCGCAACCCGGTCGTCGAGGTCGTGCATCGGGCGAGCGGCCGCAATCGATGGAGCGATTTTACGCACATCCACCGCTACGCGCTCCTGCCCGACGGCGCGCTTGAGCTGTACAACGAAGTCCATCTCGGCGACGACGTGACCGACATTCCGCGCGTGGGCGTCGATCTGGCGCTTCTGCCCGACTTTGAGCGACTCGAATGGTATGGCCGCGGCCCCTGGGAAAATTACAGCGACCGCAAAGCCTCGGCGATGATCGGCCGCTATCGCAGCACGGTGACGGAGCAATATGTGCCCTACATCATGCCGCAGGAGCATGGGCACAAGACCGACGTGCGCTGGCTCAAGCTGACCGACGGGGACGGCTATGGTCTCTATGTCCAGGGCGCTCCAATCTTTGAGTTCTCGGCCAGCCACTTCACCGCCAACGATCTCTTCCAGGCAAAACACACCTACGAGCTGACCCCGCGGCCGGAGGTCTACCTGAACCTGGACGCTGCGCATCGCGGCCTCGGCACGGCAAGCTGTGGGCCAGACACGCTGCCGCAATACCGACTGTTGGAGCGCGTCTACCGGTTTGGGTGGACGCTGCGCGTGGCGCAGGCAGGCGGCTCATCTTAAGACCCATTGCATGGCGCCATGTCCATTGCGACGAGGACGGCGCCATGCAGGCGCTCGCAGTGGATTTCGCAAAGATGGATGACTTCACGTTGCTTGTGCTGGATATCGGCACGTCCTCGACGCGGGCGTTGCTGTTCGACGGTCGCGCGCAGCTGTTGACCGATTCCATTGTCCAAATTCCCAACGCGCCGCGCGTCACCCCGGCCGGCGACGTAACCTTCGACGCCGACGCGCTCTTTGCAGCCGTGGTCGAGGCGGTCGATCGCACGTTGGCGACGCCCGCGGCGCAGCGCCGAGCGGTGCGCGCCGTGGCGGGATGCACCTTCGTCGCCAATGTCGTTGGGTTGGATGCGCAAGGTCAACCGTTGACGCCGCTCTTCACCTACGCCTCTCCCGGATGCGCAGAGGCGGTGGCCGAGTTGCGCTCTGCTCTGGCCGCGGGCGGCGTCCGCGCTGTGCACGACCGCACAGGGTGCCCGCTGCACACGTCGTACCTGCCTGCGCGTTTTCACTGGATAACAAGACAACATCCGGAGTGGCTGAACCAGGCGCAGCGTTGGCTTTCCATCGGCGACTATGTGCTCTGGCGATTGACGGGTTCAACTTGCACGAGCTACAGCGTCGCATCCTGGACGGGTCTGCTCAATCGCCGCACGCTGCAGTGGGACGAGGAATGGCTGGAGCGGCTGCAACTTTCCGTTGAGCGCCTGCCGCCCTTGGTGGAAGCTGCGCCGCTTTCGGTTGGCTTGCAGCCGGAATGGGCGCGTCGTTGGCCGGCGTTGCGCGAGGCCGTGTGGATTCCTCTCATCGGCGATGGCGCCGCCGCCAACGTGGGCAGCGGCGCCGTCTCGGCGCAGCAGGTGGCGTTGACCATCGGCACGACGGGCGCCATGCGCGTCGTCGTCCCCGCCGAGCAGCCCGCCGTGCCCGACGGCCTCTGGCTCTATCGCGTGACGGCGCAAGAGGCATTGCTCGGCGGCGCAACCACGGAGGGCGGCAACCTGCTGGCGTGGCTGCGCGAGACGCTGCGTTTGCCCTCTCTGCCGGAGATCGAGGCGGCGATGGCAGCGGCGCCGCCCGCTGCGCACGGCGTGCACTGCCTGCCTTTCATCGCAGGCGAGCGGGCGCCGGGCTGGAACGAGGCTGCGCGAGCCGCATTGATCGGTTTCACCCAGTCGACGACGCCGCTCGATCTTTACCGCGCGGCGATGGAAGCCATCGCCTATCGCTTCGCCCTGATCTATCGGCGGCTGCAACCGTGTCTGCCGGAGGAAGGGCGCAACAGCGCCATCGTCGCCAGCGGCGGCGCCTTGACCGCGTCCCCTTCGTGGCAGCAAATTGTGGCGGATGTCTTGGGGCGCCCGCTGACGCTTCTGCAAGAGGTCGAGCTCTCGGCGCGCGGGGCGGCGATTCTTGCGCTGCGCAGTCTGGGCGTCCTGCCGGCGTTGGACGCTCTCCCGCCATCCCTGGCGGCGACGATTCAGCCGGACATAGCTCGCCATCGACGCTATCAAGAGAGGATCGAGGAACAGTCGGCGCTGTATGCGCGCCTGTTCGGGTGAAGGCGAGTCGCGTCGGACGGAGGGTTTGGTCGCTCCCTCTTTTGTCGCTAGAATGGTGCTAACCGAGCGACGCAATTCGTGGACAAGCCTATGTCTCTGACCGATCCCGCCTATCCGCCGCCGCAACGCAACCGGACTTCGACCATTCTCACCATCAGCATTCTGGTGGCGTTTTTCCTGCTGATCGGCCTGAGCTGGATGGTCTTCGCCGTGCAAAACGGCCTTGTGGCCCTGGTCACGCCCACACCGACGCCGACCCCGCGCGCCGCAACGCCGACGCCCACGCCGGACGTGCGCGCCACGCACATCGCAGAAGACATGTTGACGCAGGTGGCCTTCGCCGCCACAGCGATTATGCGGTTGACGCAGACGCCTTCCGGCGCGGTCTTATCGCCCGATTCTCCGCTCCCTCCAGAGCTAGGGCTGCCGACGGCGCCGGAGACGCGCCCGACGCAGAGCGTGCAGTTGCCGCTCGTGGCGATCGGCGAAGCGCAGCCGGCCTCCCCGTTGCCGCCCGACCAACCGCCGGCGGAGGCCCAGTTCCCGGCGGAGGCATTGACGGCGACTGCGATTTTTATGCCCGGCGTTGCGGTCGGCGAGGCCGCGCCGACGCCGACTCCGCCGTTCCTGGAGCCGCCCCCCTCGCCGACGCCGGAGTTCATCCCTCCGACGGACACGCCTACGCCGTTCGTTGCGCCGCCGCCGACGCCAACGCCTTTTATCTCGGTGCAGTCGCTGGCGGCGATCACCCGCGCCGGGGCCGATACGGCCGTCTACATCGGCCCGAGCACCTTTTACACGCGCAGCGAGATCGCGCTGCCGCCCAACACCCAGATTCAACTGCGCGGACGCACCCTGGCCGGCGACTGGCTGTTCGGCTGCTGCATCAATAACTCGCAGGGCTTCTGGGTGCGACCCGCCTACGTCACTATCGGCGGCAACCCGGTTCCGCCGGCCTTTCCGCCGGGCGTCGATCTGAACAGTCCGCAGTGGGATGTCAACAACCCCAAATGGCTGCCGATCATTCCTGTGGACGGCTCGCTGATCCCTCGCCCCCAGCCGACCTCGCCGCCTTTTGGCGACTTCCCCCTGGCCCGCTACGATCGCGGCAACACGGGCCGCCTGCCGATGCTGCCGCGTCCGCCGCTCTTTGACGCCTGGGGAGCGCTGACGCACGCGGGGGCCGCCTTCCGCTCGCCTGTGGCCGTCATGGGGCCGAACGTGATCGCCGGCAACGACGATGGGCAGTTGTACAGTTTGAATCGGGACGTCGGCTCCCAGCGCTGGCGCTACGGTTTGGGCGGCGTCGGCGCCCTGGCGCCCGCCGTCAACGATGGTCTGATCTATTTCCCCTACGCCGGCAACCGTATGGTGGTAGTGCAGGACGGGGGCACATTCGCCAATTTAGTCTCCAACATCGATTTGCCGGGCCTGATCACGACGTCGCCGACGTTTCTGAACGACGTCGTCTTTCTCGGCGTCGGGGAGGGCGGCGCCGCCCGGCTGGTCGCTATGAAGCGAGACAACCTCAACGACCGTCGCGAAGTTTCTCTTCCGCTGTCGTCTCAGCCCAGGCTGCTTCAGCCCGCCATCGGCCAGGAGGTCATCTACGCGGCGGGCGACAAGGTGTGGGCGATCGACGTCAATTTGTGGAGCGGAATCGAGGTGATCTGGGAAAGCGCCAATTTAGGCCCCATCGCTGCGCCGCCGGTTTATGCCTTCCCCGGCGCCATCCGCACGGCCGAGCTGTACGTCGCCGACGTTTCCGGCAACCTGCATGCGCTGGACGCCAACACCGGCGCTCGCATCTGGACCTATCCTTCCGGCGCGCCGATCGCCATGCTGGCGGTCAACGACAGCGCCGTCTTTGCTGCAGGAGGCGGCCTGTTACGCGCCGTCTCGAGACAAAATGGACAGTTGCTGTGGACGGCGCAGACCGGCGGCAACCTCGCAGGAGGGCCGTTCGTCGCCAACGATCGGGTGCTCATCATCACGCAAAACGGGGCAGTCTTCTATGACGCCAACAGCGGCGCAGTGCTGGACGCCGCCACCTTCTTCCGATCTCCGCTCCTCGCCGCGCCCGCCGTCAGCCAGGAGTGGCTGTTTGCGCCTTCCAACATGAGCATCTTCGGCTATCGAGGGAATCCATAGTGGCTGCATCGCTTTCAAAAGAATCAGGTCGTCGGCCTGGTTGGGATGTTTTTCTTGTTGCGCTGCTCGTCTTTGCGTTGTTGCAGGTCGTCGGACTGGCGGAGCAGGCGGCCCTGCCCCATCGCCTGCAGGATGTGCTGCGTCACCCGATCCTCGGCTCCTTGTTGCCGCAGGCGGGCTATGCAGCGATGGGGGAGGTCGGCCCTCGCCCCGGCGAACCGATCGGACTGCTGCTGAACGCGTTGACGCTAGGCGCGCTCATCGCCTACGCTCTGTTCGACCTGGCGTTGACGGAGCCGCGGCGCACGCGCTGGAAAGCATGGGCGTTGGCGGCGATCATCGCGACGGCCGTCGTGCTGCCCACGGTGAAGTTGATCCTGCTGCGCGAGGGCAGCGGCCCGGCGAGTTACACGCACGACGGCGGCGTCATCCAGACCGAGGCGACCATCCAGTATTTGCTGGCCGGCAAAAACCCATACACCGAGGATTACGTCGACACTCCGATGGCGGAATGGGGCTTCAGCGAGTATCGCACGGCGCTCTATCACTATCCTTATCTGCCCTGGACGTTCATTTTCAGCGCGCCCTTTTATCTGTTAGGGCAGGCGGTGGGCTTCTATGACCAACGCATCGTCTATCTCCTGCTGTTTGCAGCGATGCTGCCAGCAGCGGCGAAGCTGGCGGAGGGCGCCGCCTTCCGGCTGGCGTTAGTCGCCGTCTTGGCGTTGAACCCGATCATGGCGCTCGACGTCATCTTTGGGCAGAACGACGTCTTTGTGTTGGCCTGGATCGTCTTCGCCCTGGCGGCCTGGCGCACGGCGCTGCAACGGCGCTCCGCCGGGCAGGATGGCGGGCGCTGGCTGGCGTTGTCGGCGCTTTGCTTTGGCCTGGCCTGCGCTTCTAAACCCACCGCCTGGTTTTTGGCGCCGTTCTATGGCCTCCTGCTGGTGCAGGACAATGCACATCTGCGTCAGGCGGGCTGGCGTGGGCTGTGGCCCGCGCTGCCGATGATTTTGAAACGCGCTGCGCCTGCGTTGGGAGCGTTCCTGCTCCTCCTGCTTCCCTATGTCCTCTGGGACGCCGCATCGCTGTATGACGACGTCTGGCGTTGGAGCTCAGGACAGGGGCCGACGGGCTATCAAATTTGGGGATGGGGCGCCAGCAACTTTGTGCTTGGCCTGGGGCTGGTGAGCAACCGCTTCGCTCCATGGCCTTTCTGGATTGTGCAGACGCTGGCTGCAACGCCGCTGCTGCTCTGGTTCATGGCCCGGCAGATCGGGCGAAACACGTTGACGCTCGCCTGTTGGCATTACGGGCTGTTTCTGTTCGTCTTCTTTTATACAAGCCGTTTCCTGAACGAGAACTATCTGGGCTACATTCTGGCCTTTTTGGCGATCGGCGCGCTGGCCTTTGATGCGCACTCCGCAGATGCAGCAGGCTCGCCAGGAAATGTCGGAGCGCCGATCTCATGACAGAATCGCTGCTCTCCATCGAAGACGCCCGTCTGCTCTATGAGGCCGGCGACGCCGCCCATGACTTCGACCATGTGCTGCGCGTGGCTCGACTTGCCGAGAAGATCGCCCTCGCCGAAGGAGCGGACGTCGCCGTGGTGCGGCTGGCCGCCCTGCTCCATGACCTTCCCGTTCCTGGCGAACCACATGAACCGACGGCGCAGCGTCGCAACGCGCACCACCTGCGCGCGGCAGCCCGCGCCCAGCGCCTGCTGCTCGAACGCGGGGCGTCGCCGACGCTGGCGGAGCAGATTGCACACTGCATCGAGGCGCATCGTCACCGGGATGCGAGCGTGCGACCGCAGACGCTGGAGGCGCAATGCCTCTACGACGCCGACAAGCTAGACGCCATCGGCGCCATCGGCGTGGCGCGTGCGTTCGCCTATGCGGGCGCTCATGGCGGCCGCCTGTGGCGCAAGCCCGCGCGGGCGATCGAACCGACGGAAAACGACCCCTCCACGCCGGACTACACGCCGGTGCATGAATATGTCTTCAAGCTCAGGCAGCTGCTGGACTCTCTGCACACGCCGACGGCGCGCGCGATCGGCTGCCGCCGGCATGCGACAATGGTCGCCTTCTTTGACGCGTTGGACGCTGAGATGGCGGAGAGCCTCGATCAGACCTTCTGAAGAGACCGCAATAACGTTTTCAGGATAGTTGCAACTTTTTCACGATTGACAGCCGCTCTTGCCGGTGCAACAATATTTTATGTGGTGGCTTGGATTGCAACTTCTAGACGCAATAGCGCAACATCGATTCACCATCGTTGTGAAAAAGGCGCCTCTGATGGTTTTCGACAGAACAATCTGGCAAGTCTCGCAGTGCGACTCCTGGCTGCCCGTGCCCGGCGGACCGCCAGATTTTGGGTGGAGGCAGAAAGTGCCGCTACGAGCGGCGTCCATGGCTCGCCAGAATCATCTGTTAAATTCCATCAAAGGTGGAAATCAACCTTTGGGTCGGCGATATAGATTGACCTGATCCGCCACTTCCGGAAAACGACCGTTCCAATGCCTGAAGCGTCTCCTGGCAGTGAAGCTTTGCGTCAAATCCTCGACCTCCTGCCCATCGAAGTCGCTGCGCTGAACCGGCAAGGGGAAATCATCTACGTCAATCCGGCGTGGCGGGCGTTCGCCTGCGCCAACGGCGCGCCTGGAGATTTTGTAGGCGTCAACTACCTCCAGGTCTGCAGACGGGCGCAGTGGGCCGAGCCGCTCGCCATCGACGCCGCCGCAGCGATCGAACGCGCGCTCACAGGAGAGGGCGCTCCGGCCTCTATCCTCTATCCCTGTCCAGACGAGCGCCGTATGCGATGGTTTCGCATGGACGTGGCGCCGGCCCGATGGATGGAAGGGATGGCGGCGCTAGTTTTTCATCAAGAGGTATGCCCGGACAGCCCAGAGCTGCAAAGCCAGCTATTGCGCTTCCCAACGCAGGGGAGGGGCGCCTCTGCGCATCGCTTCAACTCTGCGCAATGGCTTCACATGGCGCTGGAAGCCATTCAGGCCGGCCTGTGGGAGTGGGACTTTCAGAGCGGGGAAGTGCTCTGGTCTCCGGAAAGCTATAGGCTCTTTGGCATGCCGCAGTCTTCGGAGAACCTCTCGTATGACGTCTGGTGGGGTTCGATCCACCCCGACGATCGCCAGGCGGTCGATGAGGCGGTGCGCCGGGCGGTCGAAGAGCAGCGCGACCTTGTCGAGATGGAATTTCGCATCGTGCTGCCGGATGGGACGGTGCGCTGGATGAAAGACCGCGGCAAGATGATCCTGGATGAGGCGGGCCGGCCTGTGCGTATGATCGGCATCCAGATGGACATCACGGAACAGAAGGAAGTGGCGGCCTCGCTGGAGCAGGAGCGCATTCTGCTGCGCACGATGATCGATGCGCTGCCTCTGGCCCTGTATGTGAAAGACAAGCAGGCGCGCAAGATTGTGACGAACGCGGCCGATCTACGTTTTCTCGGCGTTGAGGACCCGGCGGAGGTGTTGGGCAAGACGGACCTCGACCTGTTCAACGAGGGATGCGGCTATGCGTGTTATCTTGAGGACCTTGAGGTGTTGCGCACCGGCCAACCTGTGATCCAGCGCGAAGCTAAAATGGTCAACTATCGCGGCGAGCATCGCCACATTCTGCTTTCCAAAACGCCGCTGCGCAACCGCAATCAGGAGATCATCGGGCTGGTGGGGGTCACGGAAGACATCACGGAGCGCAAGCGGCTCGAAGCTCAGCTTTGGGAGGCGCAGAGGATGGAGTCGCTTGGCGCCGTCGCCGCCGTCGTCGCCCACGACTTCTACAATTTGTTGACGCCCATCATCGGCCTGAGCGAGGTGCTCTTCGCCGAGGCGCCGCCGGACAGCAAGCAGCGGAAGTATCTTGAAAAAATTCTGAGCGCCTCCTACAAAGCCAGAAATCTGCTCAGACAGATGCAAACCTTCAGCCGGCTCCAGGAGGCGGACGCCAGATCGGTGGATCTGGTCGCTATCGTGGCCGAAGCCTGCGACATCCACCGTTCTTCCCTTCCGCCGAACATCGCGTTGCGCGTGCATCTCGAGATGACAGGGGCTAAACTGCAGGCCGACCCGACGCAATTGCATCAGGCGATCATGAATCTGCTCGTCAACGCCCAACAGGCGATCGGCGAGAACGTCGGGGAGATTACGGTGATCGTAGGGTGCGACGCCGATCCAAGCGCCTATCGTCAGCCGCAGGCTTACGTGAAAGTGAGCGACACCGGCCAGGGAATGGACGCGGCCACGCGCCAACGCATCTTTGAACCCTTCTTCACCACCAAACGGGGCAGCGGCAGTGGCCTGGGGTTGGCGATCGTCCAGCGCGTCGTTCGCAGCCTCGGCGGCTCGATCGAGGTGGAGAGCGAGCCGGGCAAAGGCGCCACGTTCACCCTCATTTTGCCTGTGATGGAAATTCACACCTCCCTCCCCTCTTGACCCCTTACTGATTTCCAGTCGCCATCTCACGGTCGTAGCCGGACGCCCTCGGACGGGCGACCATGTCCTGTCGGAGGCGCGACCTATGCAGGTTCGGCCTCCGGCGGGAGTGTGATATGATTGCGAGCAACGACAAGGGATGACTCGCAAAAGGGGAAGATTCAACGCAAATTGTATGTTGAAATCGAGAGAGCGCTTCATGCCATCTTTCAGGAAGCTCTCAGGCTCCCTGGAAGAGGAAAGCAGAGGCTTCGACAGCTTTCAACGTGAACCCATTTCAAAAGGAAGCAAAGCATCCATGCAATCGATCCATCCTTGTTGTAGATGGTTATGGGCTTTGGCGTTCGCCGCGTTGCTGGTCGCGCTTGGGCCGGGCGCCTCGCCGCTCTATGCGCAGGATCGCCCTGAGCCGCAGCCAAGTGCTCTTCTCCCCGAAGCGTGGCCGGGAGAATACATTGTCGCCCTGGAGCCAGAGAGCGGCGAAGTGGCGGCGGCGCAGGCGCAACTGGCGCTGGCCGGCGAGCTGATCGACCAGGTCACCGTCTGCGGCTCCAATCAGACATTGCAGGTGTGGCGGCTGCACGACCCCGACGCCGGGGCAGCGTTTCAGGCGCTGGCCGATGCGCCGGGCATCGCCTCGATCGAACCCAACTGGGTCGTGCGCGCGGCGGGCGCGCCTGCGCCGCCTCCGCCCACGCCGGAGCGGCCTTTCGTCTTCAACGACACCTTCTATGCGTCCCATCAATGGCCGCTGCAGCGCAGCAGCTTTGCGCGCGCCTGGCAGCTTGTGCAGGATCGCAACCTGCCGCTGCAAAAGGTGCGCGTCGCCGTCATCGACAGCGGCGTGGACTTCAATCATCCCGACCTGGCAGGGCGTCTCTTGCCCGGCTTCAATTACATCATGACGACCACCGCTCCCATCGATGACTTCGGCCACGGCACCCATGTCGCCGGCGTCATCGCCGCCATTGCCAACAACGGCGTCGGCGTCGCCGGCGGCGCGCCCAACGTTGAGATCGACCCGCTCAAGATGCTGGGCAGCAACGGCGGCGGTGCGACCGCCAATTTAATCCGAGCCATTTGCGACGCCGCCGATCGGGGGGCGAACGTTATCAACATGAGTCTGGAGATTCCAACCGGGGCCATCTCCCTGCCCACCGCCAACGCGATTCAGCAGGCGGTGGATTACGCTTACGCAAAAGGAAGTCTGTTGGTGGCCGCTGCGGGCAACAGCAACGGCGGCCCGGTCTACTACCCGGCGCGCCTCAACCATGTGGTCGCAGTCGCTGCGCTGACGCCGGAAAACACGCGCGCCTCCTACAGCGCCGTCGGCACCCAGCTCGACATCGCCGCCGGCGGGGGAAGCTTCACCCGAAGCGTGCTGAGCGCCTGGCCGGCCAGCGTTCCGGGCAAATGCACCGGAGCCGGCCGCGTGCTGTTGAGTGAAGGCGGCGCCTATTACTGTACGGTGCCGGGCACCAGCATGGCGGCGCCGCTCGTCAGCGCAGCGGCTGCTTTGCTCAAGGGGATCCGCCCTGCGCTGACCGCCGACGTCATCGAGTCCATCTTGAAGCAGACCGCGCGCGACATCGGCCTGTCGCAAGTGGAAGCAGGCGCCGGCCTGCTCGACGCCGAGGCGGCCGTGCGTCGCCTGCTTTCCGCCGACGTGCGCATCTCGCCGCCGCGCATCGACGCGAGCTTGCCGCCAGGCGCGCCGCCCTTCACGCAGACGGTGATCCTCGACTCGCCTTCGTTGGCGCCGGTGAACGTTTCCGGCGTCATCGCATCGGCGCCGTGGCTGAAGGTGGTCAACGTGGCGGGGAGCAGCTTTACGTCCGGCCTCTCCTACGGAGCGCCGCTCTACCTCACCTTCGCCGTCTCGCCGACGCACCTGATCACCGGCGTCTACAGCAGCGCTGTGAATTTGACCTTCACGCACGCCGACAACTCGGTGCAATCGAACGCGGTGTCGTTGACGGTGAGCGTCGGCGACTGGGTGACGCATCGCACCTACCTTCCGCTGATGACGGGGGGTGGAGAACAGGCGCCGCCCCGCGCGTTTGAATGGGAGCAGCCCGTCGGGGCTCCCACCTTGTTGTCGATCCAGAGCGGCGGCTATGTGACCGTTCCGCTGCCGTTCGCTTTTCCGCTTTCCGGCGCAGGCGCCATTGACAGCGCTGCGACCTACACGCAGGCGTATGTGTACGAAGACGGCTTCCTGGCGTTTGCCGGCGGCGCCTTTGCGCCGGTCGCCGAGCCAAGTCAGAACCGCTGTCTGCCGGTGCTCGATCAGCCCGCACAGGCTATTTTCGGCTGGTGGGCGGACCTCGACCCCAACCTGTCAGGCGGGGTGATCAGCGCCTTCCAGCCGGCGCCGGATCGCTTTGTCATTCAATATGAAGACGTGGCGTCGGCGGCGGGCGTGGAGCCTCCGTACACCGTCACCTTTCAGATCGTGCTCCACAGCAACGGCGACGTCGGCCTCAACTACTTGGCGGTCCCCGACGCCGTGGCGCAGGACCTCGGCGAGCTGACGCCGGAGGTGACGGTGGGGGTGCAGGCGCGCAGCGGCCTCTTTTACAACCAGGCGACGTGCATCACGTTGAGCGAAGGCTTCGGGCGACCGCCCCATTCTCAAACGTCCATTTTGATCGCACGCAAGGATGTCTACTGATGATGAGTTCGGAGTTGCATCGCAAAGAGGCGGAATCGCAGGGCAGCGTTCCGATCGCAGTCGTCACCGTCAGCGATACGCGCACGCCGGAGACCGACGTGAGCGGGCAGCGCATCCGCGCGCTGGCGGAGGCGGCCGGCCACGCCGTCGTCGCCTATCGCATCGTGAAGGATGAGCCTGAGCAGGTGCTGCAGGCGCTCGAGGAGCTGGCGGCGAGTCCGGCGCGGCTGATCATCTTCAACGGCGGCACCGGCATCGGTCGCCGCGACCGCACCTACGACGTGATTAGCCGCGCGATCGAAAAGCCGCTGCCGGGCTTTGGGGAGTTGTTTCGCATGTTGAGCTACGAGCAGGTCGGCGCGGCCGCCATGTTGAGCCGCGCCACCGCCGGCGTCTATCGAGACAAGGTGATCTTCAGCACCCCTGGCTCCCCCAACGCCGTGCAACTGGCGATGGAAAAGCTGATCTTGCCGGAGATTCAGCATCTGGCCTGGGAGCTGGTGCGGTGAGGCTGTGAAGCACGGGGCATGGAGCGTGGTGCGTGTTGCGTCGGTGGATTGATCTTGTCGGGTTGCAGGGGAGCGTCCGGCCGGAGGCCGAACCTGCGCAGGTCACGCCTCTGCTTAGCCGATCAGCAACAGCAGCGCCACGAACAGGGCGAATAACGTCGCCGTCAAAGCGGCGACCGCCGGCGGCAGCGCCATGCAAAGCAGCGTGCGCACAGGATCGAGCCGGGTGACGTAGCGCACGGCCTGATAGTAGAAGATCGCCGCCCAGAGCCACGCCGCCACGACGGCGAGCGGCCCCAGCAGCGGGATCGGCGCCAGGCCGGTGAGCAGCATCGGGGCGGCGGTGAAGCTGGTTGCAGCGAAGAAAGTTTGCAGGCGATTGGTTGCGCCGAAAAGTCGCGCCAATGCAGCCACAAACGCGCCGTAGACGATCCAGCTCGACAGCCAGCCCAACGGCGTGTTCAGCCACAGCCCCAGGCTGGAGAGCAGAGCGGCCAAAAACCCCGGCATGCGCGGTTCGACGCCGGCAAGCAGGCTGGTTGTATTGGCTGCGGCGTTTAGAGCGGGAGCGCCGGCATAGGCGCTCGCCAGCTCGGTCAAGGAGAGAGCGGCGGCGGCCAACGGCGCTGCAGTCCCTGCGCGCAGGCTCACCCATAAATTGCCGAGGAAGGGCAACAGGCCGGCCGTCAGCCCCAACACAAAGATCATGCCGATTCCCTGGCGCATTGAAACCGTAATTTCACCGCGCTCATATGGATCGAAGGCGTCGCTCAGGCGCAGAAAAGCGGCGTCCCACATCTGCTGCCAATCAGGCAGCCAGTGCTGACGTTGCAGCCACTCCTCGCGGTCGGTGCGATCGGGCAAGATGACATGGGTTTGTGAACTCATCGGAACCCTCCTGCTGCATATCCAATGCCGAACGCTGCGACAAGCGCCGCCACCAACAAGAAGCCGGCTGCGTAGACGATCAACGTCGCAATGGCTGCCTGACGCCATTCCAGCTCCTGCGAGACCTGGATGGCCCGGTAGCCGATCAGCAGGCTCCAGACCCCGATCGGCGCCAGGTTGGGACCGGCGAAAGGCGCGATGTTGAAAATGAAAAAAATCAGAGGAGCGACGATCAGCGCCGCCGCGCCGAATGTAGCGTTGAGCGAAGCGCGGCTTCCCATGGCGCGCCCCACCCCAAATGCGAGCACGCTGAAGAACAGCCACCAGACGACCGCAAGGCCCGGAAGGCTCAAGACCGGGAGCAGATGGCTCCACCCGCCCGCATAGCCGGTGAAAAGCGCAACGATCGTCCAGATTTCGGAGACGAGGCGCTCCACTTCGGCCGGCGAAAGCGCAGCCGTAGCTGCAAGCTGTCGCCCGCCCTGGAGGAGGGTGATGTACAGACTTTCCGGCGCGGGCAAGGTCAAAGCGGTCAAAAAACCGCCGATCGCCGCTGCAACCCCCGCCAGCAGGCTCACCGTTGTGACGAGGACAAACCCTTCCATCCACGGGTTGTCATCGTCGACCATGGCTTCAAAGGGTTCATTTTCCAGCACCAACGCTTTGGCGACGAACGCCGGATAAGACCTGGGTTGTAGCATTGCGCAAACTCCCATTCGTTTGGGATTGGGTGACGCTTCGGGGTGGATCATAGCACATTCTCTGCGTTTGAGATAATGGTATAATGGCGGTAATGAACACAGCGACGCTGTTAACCGCCCTCACGCCGATTCTGTCAGTCTTCCTCTTTCTCGTGCTTTTTCGTTTTCCCGCCGTGCGCGCCATGCCGATTAGCCTGGCTTTGACCGCTGCACTGACGATGCTCTTCTGGCGCGTGCCCGGGGTTCAGGTGCTGGCCGCTGCGCTGGAAGGGCTGATGATCGCCGCCTCGATCCTCTGGATCATCTTTGGCGCCATTTTGCTGCTCAACACGCTGCGCGAGAGCGGCGCCATCGACGCCATTCGCAACGGCTTCATGTACATCAGCGCCGATCGTCGCGTGCAATTGATCATCATCGCCTGGCTTTTTGGCGCGTTTATCGAGGGGGCTGCAGGCTTTGGCACGCCGGCGGCTTTGTGCGCTCCGCTGCTGGTGGCGTTGGGATTTCCTCCCTTGGCGGCTGTGGCGTTGGCGTTGATTGCCAACAGCAGCCCGGTCTCTTTCGGCGCAGTGGGGACGCCGGTGATCATCGGCGTCGGCGAGGGCTTGCAGGTGGGCGGCAGCCTGGCTCCGGCTGTGGCGGCCTATCTCGGTCAGCAGCCCTTTGAACGTTTCCTGCGCAGCGTCGCCGTGCAGGCGGTGCAGATCGACCTCCTGGTCGGCTCCTTCATTCCGCTGATCCTGGTGGCGTTTTTAACGCGCTTTTTTGGCGCCAATCGCAGCTGGCGCGAGGGGTTGTCCATCTGGCCTTTCGCCCTTTTCGCCGGCTTCAGTTTCACCATCCCGGCGTTGACGGTGGCCGCGCTGTTCGGTCCGGAATTTCCCTCGCTGCTTGGAGGGCTGATCGGGTTGGCGATTGTGACGCCCGCCGCCCGCCGTGGATTTTTATTGCCCAAGGAACCGTGGGACTTCGGCGCGGCCAACGCCGAATCCAGTTTCAGCGCCCGTCTGACCTTGCGCCGCGCCTGGCTCCCTTACTTGCTCGTGGCGGGCTTGCTGGTCATCACGCGGTTGAACGGTTTGCCCTTCAAGGCGTGGCTGCAACATTTCCAGGTGGGTTGGTCTCAGATTCTCGGCACGGAGATCAGCGCTTCGTTTGCGCCTTTGTATCTGCCGGGGACGATCTTTGTCCTGGCGGCGGCGCTGACGGTCTTTCTGCACGCCATGAGTCGCAGCCAGGCGCTGCAGGCGTTCAATCGCTCGGCGCGCATGTTGGCGGGCAGCGCAGTGGCGTTGGGCGCCGCCGTGCCGATGGTGCGCATTTTCATCAACTCCGGCGTGAACGAGGCGGGGCTGGAGAGCATGCCGATCGAGCTGGCAAGCTTGATGGTGGCGGCGTTCGGGCAGGCCTGGCCGTTGGCCGCCCCGTTGGTGGGTTCGTTGGGGTCCTTCATCTCCGGCAGCGCCACCTTCAGCAACCTGATGTTCTCGCTCTTTCAATTCAGCGTGGCCGAACAGGTTGGGCTGCCAGCGCGGATCGTGCTTGCCCTGCAGATGATCGGCGCCAATGCCGGGAACATGATCTGCGTGCTCAACGTTGTGGCGGCCGCCTCGGTCGTCAACCTGCTGGGACAGGAAGGCGCCATTATCCGCCTGACGCTGAGGAGCATGCTCTATTACGTCCTGTGGGCGGGTGCGCTGGGATTTCTGCTGACGTTGATAGGTTGAGCAGCGCCTTTCATCGCTTCCGCGCCGATTCGTTCATGGCGTAGAGGTCGGCTCCGGCGTGGGCGTGACCGTGCCGGGGCCGACGAGATAGACTGCCCGCCACGGTTGATACTTGCTGCGCAGCGTGTCGGTGCGCGTCGTGCCGTTCTCAACGATCGTGCGCGTCACCGTCACGGTCATCCCGTCCTTCTGCCATTCGACCTGCTTCATCTGACCAGGAGCCAGGCTTTCATCCACGGTGTAGACCGGCGGGCCGGGTTTGATGACGTCGGTGATCTCCGGCTTGCTGATCGTCACCGTGCGGTGGGGTTTGGTGCCGTAGAAGTTGAAGGTGATGACGCCGTTGACGCTGTCCACGACAGGCTCGATCAACAGGTAAGCGTCGGTGTCATTGCGGAAGCGGAAATCGACGGTCGGCGTGAAGATGGTGGCGTCCAGCCCTGGCTCGCCGTACCAGTCGACGACGTAGCCGTGATTATAGCGTTCGACGATGGGAAACCCGCCTTGATAGGCGGCGCGGAAGACGGTGGTGCTCACCTGACAGACGCCGCCGCCCACGCCCACCGCCGTGCGGTCGCCCCAGATGATGAGCGAGTCCTCGAAGCCGTTGGCGGAGCTGACGTCGCGCACGATTTGATTGAAGCTGAAGATGCCGTTGGGAGGAATCACCACCCCCTCGAACTGCTTGGCGGCCACTTCAATGTTGCGGATGCGGCTGGCGCTGCTGCCTGCGAAGTAGGTGCGTCCGCTTGCGACCAGCTCGCGAATGCCCATTTCGGCGATGCGGTTCATGTCTACGGCCGGTTCGATCGTTTTAACCACCAGCGACGCTTCGTCGGCGCCGCTGACGATCGCCGAGCGGATCGCCGCAATGGTGGCCTCCACGTCGAGCGCGCGACCGGGAAAGCTGGGGCTGAGCACGGTGACTGCGCCCGTCTGCGGGTTGAAGCGCAGGCGAGCGTCGCGCGGCCGCCGTTCAATTTGGGCGGCGATCGGCTCCAGGAAGCGACGCAGGCTGGCTTCGTCCAGCTCCGGCGGATCGACGGAGCGCAACATGTTGCGCAATTCAGCGGGCGTCAACGCCAGGGCAAAATTGTCGGCCTGCGAACGCAGCAGCAGCGGGCGCATTTCTATGTCGTTGTTCAGCGGCGCCGAAGGGGTGACGGAAGGCGCGGGCGCTGCAATGGAATGCACGACTAGCGGCGCCCGCACCGTCCCTGCTGCGCCGTCGGCAAGCTGTTGCAGCAATCCCTGAAGCGTGGCTTCGACGTCGACGCTGCGGCCGGCTTGGGCCGGGATCACGACGTCCCCCAGCCTGCGCTCTGCAACGGCGGGACGATCGACGCCGGCCGCCAGCGCAGCGACTGCAGCGCGCAGTTCCTCTGCGTCGACCTCGACGCGCGGGACGATCACCACACCCAACAAGGCTGCGCGGAGTTGGGCGACGACGTCGTTCAGCAGAGAGCCGCTGCGGCCATAAAGATAAGCGCGGTTGACGGCGTCGAGCAGGTCGGCGCGCGCCTGCACCTGCGCAGCGGAAAGCGGCCGCTGCTCCCCTTCATGCTCCAGCACAATGGGCGGCAGAGGATAGGGGCGCAGTCTTTCCCCGAGCCGTTGATAGGCTTCGCTGCGCGTCAACCCGCCGAGCGAAACGCCGGCTACGCTGACGCCGGTGTAAATGCGCCCGGTGTGCCAGAACCCCCACGTCGCCGCTGCGGTGACGCCGGCAAGCAAGGTCAGCAGCACAAAGAGCGCAGCCATATCCAACGCTGTGCGTCGGAAAGGTTGTGTTCGTGGAGGTGGGTTGTAGACCTGTTGCATGGTGCGAGCTCCCTCAACCGCCCAGTTGGGGGCGGATATAGCGAAACGGTATCACCAGGTTCAGCAGAAAGAGCGCCAGAAAGGGCGACGCCCAGATCAGCACTCGTGCGATGCGCAGTGCAGGCTGCCAGCGCTCCTGCTCCAAAATGCGCTGAAGAAACACGGGCGCGCCGATGACGATGGCATCGACGGAGCCAAAAAGCAAGAGGGGTTGCAACATCAGCATCAACCCAAAGAGGCCGATGGCGAGCATCGTCCAGCGATCCATCATCTCGACGCGCAAGTCGGCGATGGCCAGCGCCGCCGCAAGCACCACCGCCATCATGCCGGTGAGTTTGCCCTGCAGCGGCTGCATCAACTCGCGCCAGGCCAGCGCGACAAATGTGCTGATCGGCAACAAGCCCCAGAAAAGATAGCGCCCTTGATGTTGCACGAATTTGAGATTATAGCCGATAAAGCCGGCCAGCACGGCTACAATCATCACGGCGAAGAAGCCGAGCACCCAGAATTGATACCGATCCATGTCGGCTTCCGGTCGGCCGCAAATGAAACGCACCAGGGCCCACAGCAGCCCCAACATCAAAGCGCCGGTGAAGACGAGCAGCAGCATATAGACGCGTGCGTCCATGAAAACGCCCATCCAACCGAAGACGCCCCAGAAACTGCGGAAGGTGAAGTCAAGGCCGCGTTCGATATAGGCCGGCAACCCCTCGCGATCGATCCATTCGGCAGTGGTTGGCTGGCCGACCACGACGGCGTCATGCATCTGCAACCCCAGCAGGTCGGTCGGCCCGTAGAGCGCGGCGTTGCGAATCCACAGCGGCGTCGCCAGCAACAGCGCAGGGACGGCCACCCAGAGCGCCGCCTTCAGCCCTTGCACAAAAGAGCGTTTGGTGGGACGCGCGCTCAGTTGGTCCAGATGCACAGAGGGGGAAAGCCAGACGGTGAACAACACCATGCCTGCGACCAATGGCATGGCGAGATAAGCGTAGATCTTGGTGGCCATGCCAAGCCCAAGCAATATGCCTAGCAGGAGCAGGGTTTTCCATTCGGTGGGCGAGACTTCGACTTCGCTCCTCGAGGCTTGATGAAAGCGCTGCTTCATCCAGCGCAGCAGCGTGAGCATCGCCGCCAGCAGGAGCAGCTCGGCCAGCCCATCGTTGTTGACGGAGGCGCTCATCGCCACGTGCATGGGAAGAAAGGCGGTGAAAGCCACGGCGCCCACCGTCAGCAACGTCTTGGTAGGGAAGACCGTCTCCACGCAGGCGTAGAGCAAGATCAGGCTGATCGCGCCTAGCAACACGTTGAACAGGCGCAAAATCAGCAGGTCGCCCCCGCTCAGCAGAAAGACGGGTGCAGCCACGAGATAATACAGCGGCGGCTGATAGGCTTCGTAGCGCAGCGGCGCGATGGAGAGATGCGGCGGAAATCGGCCGCTGACCAGCGCGCTTAAATAATCCTGGTCATAGTCGCCGTAGCGCAGCACGGGCAATCCCCGTCCTTCGGCGATGTGCGCGATGTTATTGTAGTGCGCCGGCTCGTCTGGGTTTTGCCAGTCGGGCGTGACGACGGCAAAGATTGTCGCTGCGATCAGATAGCCGGCGACAATCAACGCCAGGGCGAAGCGGGGACGGCGCAGGTAGTAGCGATCCAGGCTCGCCGAAATGGGGCGATAGCCGGCGATGGTTTTTTCTCCCGCAATCGTCTTTTCCATCGATCGTTTACGTCATTGCGCAGCGCATCATACGCTGCTCAACTTCTCCGCCATCGTCGCCTCATCCAGCTTGGCGAAAAGGGGTTTGGGCTCGCGCAGCAACTGACCCGGCGGCAGCACGTTCGCCTGCCAGACGCCGCTTGCTCCTGTATGGTCATAGCGCAGGACGAGGTGACTTCCTCGCGCATCCTCGACGGTTTCGGTGTATTGACGGCCGAAGAGCGGCTGTTCATAGCCGAGCATCTGATGCAATTCCTCGCTGCCGTGCGGCAGGATCGGCGCCCAGAGCAGCTTGAGCCAGTCGATGGCCTGCAGCGTCACGTAGATGGCCGTGGCCGCGCGTTCCGGCGACTCGTTGATGGTCTTCCAGGGCGCAGTGTCGTTGAGGTACTGGTTGGCGCGTTGGCTGAGGCGTCGCGCCTCTTGCAAAGCGGCCTTGAGCCGCACAGCCTGATAGAGCGAGCCGACGCTGTCGAAGCCGGCGCGAATTTCGGCCAGGAACGCCTCGTCCTCTTCGGTCAGCGCTGCAGGCGTCGGCACTCTTCCCTCGAAGCGTTTGTAGGCGAAGCCTAGCGTGCGGTTGACCAGGTTGCCCCAGTTGGCGACCAGCTCGTTGTTGACGCGGTCCATGAAATCCTGCCATGTGAACTCGACGTCGGCGGTCTCCGGCGCCAGCGCCGTGAGCACGTAGCGCCAGGCGTCGGGTTGAAATTGCGCCAGCACCGTGTTCCAGCCGATCACGTTGCCGCGGCTGGTGCTGAATTTGCCGCCGCCCAGGTTGAGATACTCGTTGGCCGGCACGTCGTAGGGCAGATTGAGATGCGTCGGGCCGTGGTTGTAGCCGATCAACATGCCGGGCCAGATGATGGTGTGGAACGGAATATTGTCCTTGCCGATGAAGTTGTAGATGCGCGCGCCGGGGTTGACGTCGGCGTCCCACCACCGACGCCAGGCTTCAGAGTCGCCGCTTAACTTCGCCCATTCAATGGCTGCGCTGAGGTAGCCGATGACGGCTTCATACCAGACGTAGATGCGCTTGTCGGGATAATCGCCGATGGGGATGGTGATTCCCCAGTCGAGATCACGCGTGATGGCGCGGCCGCGCAGGTCGCGACGCTCCAGCAGCCCGCGCGTAAAATTGAGCACATTCGGGCGCCAGTGCTCCTTGTCGTGGGAAACCCATGCGAGCAGCGGCTCGTTCATCTTGGCCAGGTCGAGAAAGAAGTGCTCGGTCTCGCGAATCTCCAGCATTGTGGCGCCGCTGATTTTAGAGCGCGGGTTTTTGAGCTCAAGCGCGTCGTAGATGCGGCCGCAGTTGTCGCACTGATCCCCGCGCGCGTCCGGATAGCCGCAATAGGGGCATTCACCTTCGACGTAACGGTCTGCCAGAAACTTTTTGGCCACCGGGTCGTACCACTGGCGTTGCATGTCCTTGTAGATAAAGCCGGTCTCCCAGTGACGCAGGAACATATGATGGGTGACGTCCCAGTGATTGGCGGTGTCGGTGTGCGTATACAGATCAAAAGTCAACCCCATCGCCAGGCAGCCGTCGATGAAAAGGCGATGATACTTTTCGACGATTTCGGTGTAGGGGACGCCTTCGGCCTCTGCTTTGAGCATGATCGGCGTGCCGTGCGTGTCTGAGCCGCTCACCATCAACACGTCGTTGCCGATCATGCGCTGATAGCGCGCGAAGATGTCCGGCGGCAAATATGCGCCGGCGATCTGGCCGATGTGCTTTTCACCGTTGACGTAGGGCCAGGCCACCCCCACCAAAATGTTGAGTCCCATAAACTGCGATCCTTCGTCTTCAGCCAACAGGATGGAATTCGATTGCTCTTTGCGCCGCAGGAAAGCGCATCCCCGATCTCCAGTTTGCAGATTGCTTTCACTTTACCACATCCCTTCTGTGGAAGGAAGCTCAGAGGAAGCGTCGAATGCGCATCGCAAATTCAGCGTTTCAGGAATTATTTCCTTCCAGGTATCATATCCGGTGATTCGTTTTCGCAGTAGCTGCGGCTCGCAGCCGCAGGGCTTCGGCGGGCCCTCACCCCCTGGCCCCCTCTCCCAAGGCTGGGAGAGGGGGAGGAGGGGACGTCGTAGCTGCGGCTCGCAGCTGCAGGTCTTCGCAGGCCGAAGCGCCGTGGAAAAATGAGCAAGCGCAGCTGCGAGTTGCGCCTACGAAAATGCATCTGGATTTCACTGTCGCTGTGGCTCGCAGCCGCAGGGCTTCGGCTTCCCTTCTAGGGAAAGTTAAAAAGGAACGCAGCGCAATGGAGATTAAAAATTCGGTCGTGCTGATTACGGGCGGCGCAATTCGACTGGGACGCGCTCACGGCCTTTATCTGGCGCAGAGAGGCGCCCACATCGCCTTCAGCTATCTTCCCCATGAACCCGGTCCGGAAACACAGCAAGAAATCGAGGCGTTGGGCGTGCGTTGCACTGCAACTGCGCTGGACGTTCGCAACCTCGACGCCATGCGCCGTTGGGTGGCGCAGACCGCCGAAGAGTTTGGACGCATTGACGTGTTGATCAACAACGCCTCGCCCTGGCTGATGCGTCCTTTCCTCGAAGTGACGGAGGCGGAGTACGACCTTTGCAACGATGTGACGTGCAAGGCCGCCTTTTTTTGCACCCAAGCCGTTGCGCCCTTCATGCTCAAACAGGGGCGCGGGGTCGTGATCAACGTGGCCGATCTCTCGGTCTATGAGGTGTGGCCGACGTTGGGGCATCACGCCATCGCCAAGGCAGGGGTGGTGCAATTGACCCGTTACGCTGCGCGAGAACTGGGGCCGACGATCCGGGTCAACGCCGTGGCGCCCGGTCCGGTCTTGCTGCCGCCCGACTTCACGCCGGAGCAGATTGAAGAGGCGCGAGCGCGCACGCTGGTCAAGCGCCTCGGACAGCCGGAGGACGTCTCGCGCGTGATCGCGATGCTGATCGAACACGACTATCTAACGGGCCATGTGTACTTTATTGATGGCGGACAACTGTTTTCCCACTAAATTTTTTTGATCCCGATCTCTTGGGGTCTGAACTCTTGGGGTCTGAATCGACGCCCGTTTCACCAGCCTTCAGGCTCAGCATGTTATCTTCCAGGAGGCTTTCTGGAAGATTTGGACGAGGCGATTTCTGAGCATTTGTAGGGAGAGAGACGATGCCTGTCATTGAACTGCTGCGCGTCAAATGTGCGCCCGGTCGTCGCAAGGAATGGCTGGCGCGCGACGCCGAAATCTGGACGCCCGCCCTGGCCGCCCACGACGGCTTCATTTCCAAGGAAGTCTGGCCGAGCATCGATCACCCCGATGAAGTGGTCATTATCGTGCGCTGGGAATCGCTGGCGCAGTGGAAGAGCTTCCCGGAAGAGTTGAACCGGGAGCTGGATGCCAGGATGTCCGATGTTCAGCTCGAGGTGACAAGCGAAGCGTTGGAGATCTACGAGGGATGATATGTTGACCGGCAAGGTCGCCGTTGTCACCGGCGCAGCGCAGGGCATCGGCGCCGCCTGTGCAGAGGCTCTGGCCCGCGCCGGCGCCACCGTGGTCGTCGCCGATGTGAACGGTCTCGCTGCACAAGAGACAGCCGCCGCCATTGCACACGCTTCTTCAGGTGCAGTCTTCGCCGCAGCGCTCGATGTCGCCGACGAGGCGCAGTGTGAAGAGCTGTTTGAGCAAATGGTCGGAACTCACGGCGGCGTTGACATCCTCATTAACTGTGCAGCGGTTGTCTCCATCAAACCGGCGCTCGATCTGATGCTGCAGGACTGGGAACGAACTTTTCGCGTGGGCCTTTTCGGCGCTTTTCTGTGTGCAAGAGCCTTCGCTCGCCAGGCGATTGCCCGAGGCGAGGAAGGCGTTGTCGTTAACATCAGCAGCATCACTGCCACGCACAGCGCACATGGGCGGGCGGCCTACGCCGCCTCGAAAGCGGCCTTGAATAGCCTGACCCGCTCCCTGGCTCTGGAATGGGCCGAGCATCGCATTCGCGTCAACGCAGTGGCGCCGAGTCACACGGCAACCGCCCGTCTGAAACAGGCGATCCAAGAGGGTAAGTTGGAGCATGACGCCATTGTCGCCCGTATCCCACTGGGGCGCTTCGCCGAGCCGGCGGAGATCGCCGACGCCGTCGTCTTTCTCGTATCCGACCAGGCGCGCTTTATCACCGGACAGGTGCTGGCCGTCGATGGAGGCTATACGGCCAACGGCGGGTGGTTGCCGACAAAAATGAAATAGAACACCGATGACGCCGATCAGGCGGGTTGCCGCCGAATCGCTGCACGGAAATTCGCCCGATTTTTGGAGCAAACCCATTCATCATTTATGACACCGGAGGCGAAAGATGCCCACAAAACCACGCTTCGCTCTCTACATGCAAGATAAGCACCCGCTGGCCTATGAGCTGGAGATGGCGGAGTACGCCGAGTCGCGCGGCTTCAGCGAGATCTGGCAGGCGGACACCCGGTTGGCGCGCGACTGCGTCGTTATGATGTCGGCCTTTCTGACGCGCACGAAGCGGCTGCGCGTCGGCTCCGGCGTGCTGCCGATCTGGACGCGCAACGCCGCCGTGATCGCCGCCACGTGGAGCACCATGTGGGAGCTGGGCAAACAGGTCAGCGGCGATGCAGACGCGCCGTCGCGCGTGATGCTCGGCCTGGGCGCATGGTGGGAGCCGATCGCCAGTCGCGTCGGCGTCAACCGTACGAAGCCGCTGAAAGCCATGCGCGAGTACGTGGAAGCGTGTCGTCAGCTCTTCACGATGGAGGAAGTGACCTACGAAGGAGAGTTCGTCAAACTCGATCGCGTCAAGCTGGACGTCGTCTTCGGCGACCTGCGCCCGCGCGACATTCCGATCTACATCGGCGCCACGGGTGATAAGATGCTGGAGCTTGCAGGCGAGATCTGCGACGGCGTGGTGCTCAACTACGTCGTCTCGGTCGACTACATTCGACGCGCCGTGGCGTTGGTGGAGCAGGGTGCAGCCAAGGCAGGCAAGACGCTCGACCAGGTCGATCGCCCGGAGCTGCTGGTGTGTTCGCTCAGCGACGAAGACCCTGCCGCCGCCATGTTCGAGGGTAAAAAGCTGGTCGCCTATTACCTCGCCACCGAGCCGCACATCATGAAAGCGAGCGGCGTGCCCGAAGATTTGATTCAGCGCGTGCAGTCGGTCATGGGCTGGCCGGCTACCGAAGCGGAATATCTGGCCGCCGCCAAAGTGATCCCAGACGACGTGGTGCGCAGCCTGATGGCCGTGGGCACCAGCGACGAGTGCGTAGCCAAAGTGCAGGAGTATATCGACGCCGGCGTCACCTGCCCGATCCTCTACCCGATGATGGACGACATCAAGCCCGTAGTGGATGCGTTCGCCGAGGCCTATTCGTTATGACCAAACACAAGACCTTGTTTCTCACGCAGCGCGGGTTGCAACATCAAAAGTGGGCGATGGAAGGCGCGCCGCCTGAACTGGAGCTCGTCATGCGCCGCGGGGCCGGCCGCGAGGAGATTCTCTCCCTGCTGGCCGACGTCGAGTTTCTGATCACCGAGCGCACCGGCGTCATCGACGCCGAAATGATCGCAGCTGCGCCCAAGCTGCGCCTGATCCAGCGTCTGGGCCGCCAGGTGTGGGACATCGACCTCGACGCTGCGCGCAGGGCGGGCGTGCCCGTTTGCTGCTGGCCGATCGAGGGCTGCGTAATGGTGGCGGAGCACATGATGCTGCAGATGCTGGGGCTGCTCAAGCGGCTGCGCGAGGCGATGCACATCACCGCCGAAGCCGCCGACTACGGCGTCGAGACGAAGCGCGGAGACGAAGACACCTTCGCCTACAATTGGTCGAAGCGCACCGGCATCGGCAAGTTGAGCGGCGCCACGGTGGGCATCCTCGGCTTCGGCGAGATCGGTTGGGAGCTGGTGGAGCAACTGCGCGGCTTTCACTGCACAGTGCTCTACCATAAGCGCACGCGCCTGCCCGCACCTGTAGAGGAGCAACTGGGGGTAGAGTACGCCTCCCCTGAGGCCATCGCCGAGCGCAGCGACATCGTCTGCTCGCTGTTGCCCTATCAGGGGACGAAAGAGCCGATCGACGCCGCCTACTTCGCCCGCATGAAGCCGGGCAGCCTCTTCGTGCACTGCGGGTCTGGCGCCACGGTCGATGAAGCGGCGCTGCTCGACGCCTTGCGCTCCGGCCATCTTGCGGGCGCAGCGCTGGACACGTACACCTACGAGCCGCTGCGCCCCGAAGACCCGCTCGTGCAGGCCGTGCGGGACCCAATGCTCAACCTGATCCTTACGCCCCATATCGCTGCGGGCGGCTTCACTGCGGGCGGCCACAGTCGCTCCCAGGATTACGACAACATCCTGGCGTTGTTGCAGGGGCGGGCGCTAAAACATCGGGTTGTATAAGAAAAGGTTATAGGGCGTTCTGGCGCCAATTGACGACATGAAGCTCGTCGAAAAGAGCAAAATCGCTCACATTGTTGGTGACAAGCGTCAATTGATTGACGACGGCGATGGCTGCGATCTGACCATCTGAAAAAGAAGGCGTCTTCCCCAGACGGGTTAGACGCGCCCGTTCAGCCGCATGCCACTGCGCCGCCCTCGCATCATACGGGAGAATGGGGACAGAGCGTTGAACAACCTCGGTCAGAAAGCGTTCAATGGCGATGCGTTTCATAGATGCGGAAAGGCGCAGACAGCCGAACCACAATTCATGCCATACAATGGCGGGTATGGCGAATTGACCGTCGTAGCGAGCCAAATGCATCGTGACGCCAGCATCCGGCTCTGGACGCAATGGCTCGGAGATAATATTTGTGTCAAGCAGATAGATAAGTTTCACAATGCTGTCTCGCGGCCAGGGGAACGATCCCGTGCTTCGTTAAAGATAGATGGATCAATGTCCAGGGCGGTTAGATCGACCGTTGCTCGGAAAGACTGATAGGCGTTCCAGAAAGTGGTTAATCCCGCCCGCAACCGTTCATATTCGTCGATGGAGAGCAGCACTGCAACCGGCCGCCCGCGGCGCGTGAGTTGGATTGCGGACTCGCGCTCAAGTTCGTGAACAATGGACGGTAGATTGTGGCGCGCCTCGGCGATTGTATATGATTTAGACATGGCAGCCTCCTGGATGGCTATCTAAATGGCTATTTTAGGTGAGAATTTCTACTGAGTCAAACGTTTGACCACAAACTTTAAGCAGAGAGCAGCCATGATTATCTTACCTGACTTCCTGATCGACGTCCCCGGTCAGCCCCCGCGCCTTGGGTGGGGCGTGCGCGTCAAAGGCGACATCATCGACGCCGTGGCGCCGAACGCCGAGCTGCGCAGCCGCTTTCCCGACGACGAAGTCATCGACGCCCCGGGATGCACGCTTTCGCCCGGTTTCGTCAACGCCCATGCTCATCTCTACGGCCTGCTGGCGCATGGGCTGCCGCTCGACAAAGCGCCTTCCGGCTTCTGGCCCTTCCTGAAAGAGTTCTGGTGGCCGCTGGTGGAGGATCGCCTCGACCATGAGATGATCTGCGCAGCGACCGACGCCATCTTGTTGGAGATGTTGCGCAGCGGCGTCACCACCGTCTACGACTGCACCGAAGCGCCCTATGCGCTGCCGGGCTGCCTCGCCGCCCAGGCCGAGGTGGTGCGACGCCGCGGCATTCGCGCCATCCTGTCCTTTGAGGCGACCGAGCGCGTCAGCAAAGAAAACGGCCAGCTTGGCCTGCGCGAGAACGCCGACTTCATCCGCGCCTGCCGGGAAGAGGGCGGCCTGGTCTCCGGGCTGATGTGCTTTCACACTACCTTCTCATGCTCGGCGGAGTTCATCCAGCAGGCGCATCGCCTGGGCGAGGAGCTTGACGTGCTCGTGCACATGCACTGCTCCGAGGGCGTGCACGAGCCGGAGTATGCGCTTCAACATTTCGGCGTGCGTCCGATGGAGTACTACGATCGCCTGGGCGTCGCCGGGCCCCGTATGCTGGCCTCGCAGTGCGTGCAGATGAGCCCCCGCGAGATTGAAATCATGGCGCAGCGTGGGGTGAAGATGACGCATATGCCGCTCTCCAACTGCGAGGTGGGGGCGGGCATTGCGCCTGTGCCGGAGCTGGTGGAGGCGGGCGTGACGGTCGGTCTGGGCAGCGATGGCTACGTCAACGATTTCTACGAAGTGGTGCGGGCGACCTTTTTGATTCATAAGGCGCACAAGCAGGATCCGCGCGTAATGTCTGCGCCGCTGGTCTGGCGTCTGGCGACGGAGGGCGGTGCCCAGGCGCTAGGGCTGGAGAAAGTGGGGCGTCTCGCCGAAGGCTGGCAGGCTGACCTTCAATTAATCGACACGCGCACGCCTACGCCAGCGGAGGCGCACAATCTCTACGATCAACTGGTGCTCTGGCGCAGCCACGTCCATGTGCGCATGGTGATGGTGGCCGGCCAGGTGCGCGTGCGCGATGGCGTTGTCCTCGGCGCAGATGAAGAGGCGATCATCGCTCGCGCTCACGCCGCCGCCCGCCGATTGTGGAACATGAAGGGATAAAATGTTGCGTGTTGCGTTCTGCGTGACGCACCACGAACCACGCAACACGAATCAAATTCGCACAAGGAGGACTCACCTTGAACATCAATCTGAACGACACAGCTCTGGTCGCTTTCACCCAAGATTTGGTGCGCATTCCCAGCTTGAGTGGAGAGGAAGGGCCGGCGGTTGAACGCGTGGTCGCCGAGATGCACCGCCTGGGATTCGATGAAGTCTTTGTCGATGAGAACGGCAGCGCAGTGGGGATTGTCAACGGCGCCCGACCTGGCCCGACCATTCTGCTCGACGCGCACATCGACACCGTCGGCATTGCGCCCGGCTCGACGTGGACGCGCGACCCCTTCGGCGCTGTGGTCGAAGACGGCTATATCTACGGTCGCGGCGCAGCGGACATGAAAGGCGCGCTGGCGGCGATGGTTTACGCGGTCGGCTCGCTCGACCGCAGTGCGCTGGCCGGTCGCGCCGTCGTCAGCGCAACGGTGATGGAGGAAGTGCTGGAAGGTATCGCGTTGGAGTCGGTGATGGAGCGCGTCCGCCCCGATTTCGTCGTCATCGGGGAAGCAACGCAGCTCAACCTGAATCGTGGGGGGCGCGGCCGCGCCGAAATCCACCTGGAAACCCTCGGCGTCCCGGCGCATTCCTCCTCGCCTCATCTGGGCGTCAACGCCGTGCATGAAATGATCAAGTTGATTCATATCGTCGAATCTACGCCGCTGGACAGCCATCCGCTGCTTGGCCCGGCCCTGTTGGCGCTCACCGACATCATCTCCGACCCGTATCCCGCCTATTCGGTGACGCCCAGCCGTTGTCGCGTCACCTACGATCGGCGCACCTTGCCCGGAGAGACGCCGGAGAGCGTGCTCGGCGCCATCCTGAATCAACCGGAGGCGCAGGGACTTCGGTGCAACGCTGTGATCGCCCAGGGCGAGCATCGCACCTACACTGGGAAAGTGCTGCAAGCGCAGAAATTCTTCCCCGCCTGGGAATTTGCCGAAGAGCATCCGTTTGTTCAGATGGCTTTACGCGGTCTGCGCACGGCGAGGTTGAATCCTCAGCTACGCGCCTATCGCTTCTGCACCAATGCTGCGTCGAGTGCAGGCAAGCTCGGCGCGCCCACGGTCGGCTTTGGCCCCGCCGCCGAAGAGGATGCGCACGTCGTCGATGAGCGGCTCTCGATCGCTGAATTGACGGCTGCGGCCAGGGGCTATGCGGGGATCGTGCAAGAGGCGCTGCGCCCCTCGTAGGTCACGCTGGGCAATCATCTTCCAGGCGGGCCCTCACCCCCTGGCCCCCTCTCCCAATGCTGGGAGAGGGGGGCTGCGCCTCCGCGAAAGGCATCGGTTTGTCGTAGCTGCGGCTCGCAGCCGCAGGTCTTGGGCGGGCCGAGATGGGCCCTCACCCCCTGGCCCCCTCTCCCAATGCTGGGAGAGGGGGGCTGCGCCTCCGCGAAAGGCATCGGTTTGTCG
>NZ_CAKZMJ010000052.1 GCF_937128415.1 uncultured Caldilinea sp. | reverse complement strand
GATGTCCTTGCCATAGTGTTGTTGGCGACGGCGGAGATCGGCGTCTGCGCTTTGTTAATTCTGATGCAGGCGCCGCTGTGGCTGGCGATCATCATTTTGTTGTTTTTGCCGACATGGTTGATGGCGGCGCAGGGCGCTCCGGTGGGGCGACGCATGCAGCCGCTCTGGCTGTTCGCCCTGTTGCTCAGCGCGCTGGCGCTTGGACAGACCCTTTGAACCGTTGAAGAGGAAATCGATGTCGAACGAGACAGGCACCAAATATGCGTCCGACGGATCGGGCGTCAATCAGAGCGAGCAGGTTAAGACGAATGCTTCCATCACGTCGAACGGCTATCGTCTGGTCACCGTGGACGACTTGAAACGAGACGCAGAGGTCACAGCCATTTTGCAGGCGGCGAACGCCACCATGAAGCAACTTGGCTACACCGAACACGGGCAACGACACGCCGGGCTGGTGGGCAACATTGCTCAAAATGTGCTCGAACACCTGGGATATGACCAGCGCACCTATCAACTGGCCAACATTGCAGGCTACCTTCATGACATCGGCAACGTTATCCACCGACAGCATCACGCCATGAGCGGCGCGCTGATGGCGTGGGAGATCTTGAAGCGCATGAACATGGCGCCTCAGGAGTGTGCGCTGATCATGAACGCCATCGGCAATCACGAGGAAGAGCGCGGCACCGCCACCAACGCCGTCAGCGCCGCCGTGATCATCGCCGACAAGGCGGACGTGCATCGCAGCCGCGTCCAAAACCCGCGCATGGAAGATTTCGACATCCACGACCGGGTCAACTACGCAGCCAAACGCAGCTTTGTGCGCGTGCGGCCGGAAGAAAAGATCATTGCGCTGGAGCTGGAGATCGACACCTACTACGCCGCCGTGATCGAATACTTCGAGATCTTTCTGAGCCGGATGACGATGATGCGCCAGGCGTGCGAATTTTTGGGCTGCAAATACCAGCTGATCATCAATGACACCCAGTTCGCCTAAATTATATTGAGGGCGATTTTTCCTCCGTCAGGTTGCGAAGACGCAGAGAAACAAGGCGGATGCGTTTCCTTCCTCGGGTTTTGGGGTTCTAGTTATTGAGAAAAGCCCGATCGCCGCCGATCTCGTTGGGAAAATTTCGTCCTTCATCGATCTACAGGAATTTAGACCATGCGTATTGTTCGTTACGCTCTTTTACAATCAGAGGAGGAGACGGCGCTTTTTTCTGACGCTGCGCAGCCAGAAGGCTTCTGGGGGATGCTGATCGACGAGCTGATCTATCCGTTGCATCGGGCCCCCTACCGGGACTACGACCGCGCAGGGGTCTGCAGGCCGGCGCTGAGGGGAACCTGCTACAGGCTCGATGAAGTGCGGCTGTTGGCGCCGGTGACGCCGAGCAA
>NZ_CAKZMJ010000051.1 GCF_937128415.1 uncultured Caldilinea sp. | reverse complement strand
CCTGCCTGAAGATGAAAGCGAAACTTGTAGCGGTCGCCGCGGTAGGTGGACAACACATATTCCACCGGTTCGCCCTCACTGTCCACGGTGAGCCGCTGCATGCGCATCACAGCCGCGGGCGGCGTCAACTCGAGCAGCCGCACCTCGTCGACGTCCGCCACCGCCGCCTCCAGCACCTGCTCCGCCTCCGTCAGCGCCACGCCGTATTCCTGTCCCAGCACCATATAGAGCGACTCCACGGCGAAATCATGGGAGAGCAGCCCAGAAAACCGCGCGAAAGGAAGGTGCGCGGTCTCGATCGCCAGCGGCGTGTCGTTGGAGAGACGCAGCCGCGTCAGGCGGATCACTTCGCCCCCGGGCGTCATGCGGAGGGCGGCGGCCACCTCCGGCGTCGCCTCGACCACCTGCGCTTCGAGCACGCGGCTGCTCGGTTTGCCCCCGCGCGCAGTGACGTCCTGGCTGAAGCCGGTCAACCGGCGCAATTGCTGATCGATCTTTGGCTCGGCGACGAAGGTGCCTTTGCCCACGCGGGTGTAGAGCAGGCCGTCACGCACCAGCGCTTGCAGTGCCTGCCGTACGGTCATGCGGCTGACGCCGTATTGCTCGGACAGCTCTCGCTCTGAAGGCAGCCGTTGATGCGGCTCGAACTCGCCGGCGCGGATGGCGACGGTCAGGCGCTCTTTGATCTGCTGGTAGAGTGGGTCAGGCGCCTCGCGCTGCAGTTGCATAAAAATCGTATAGACTGGTATAGACCAAATAGCTGCGCAAAATGTTTATAACATATTCGGCGAAAATTTTCAAGCCCCCAATTTCGAGAATTTTTCAAGTTCAGGGGATTGCCACGGTGGAAGCGCCCGTATGCATTATCACTGGGGCATACGACTTATAATGAATGCGGATTAACGAAGACGTTCCGCCAGAAGGTGCAGATCCCCTTCATCCGGCAGCCCGACTTGCACGATCTCTCCGTCTACAACAATGGTCGGCACTGCCCTTACACCGTAGTGCGCCGCCAGTTTGCAACAGCTCCCATCACGGCATTCAGAAGAGCGGTGCACGATCAACGATAGGGACGGGAAGCGCTCTTGTAACAACGCAATTGTTCGGTCGCACAATCTGCAGTCGGCGCTGAAAACTTCCACCTTCATGTTTTTACCCCTTGATCAGACTATTCAAACTCGCGCTCCATCGCATCAAGCAGTGGGCATTCGCTGGTTGGGCCATCGTTGACGCATGCAGCCGCCAGCGCAGCCAAAGCGGCGCGGATGCGCCGTAGGTCGGCAATTTTGGCGTCGATCTCCGCCAGCTTCGCCTCCGCCTGGGCGCGCACCTGCTCACACGTCGCCGTCTCATCGATGCGCAACGCCAGCAGGCCGCCGATTTCGCGCAGCGTGAAGCCGAGCTGTTGCGCTCGTTTGATGAAACGCACGCGGCCGACGGTCTCAGGCGGATAGGCGCGATAGCCGCTCTCGCTGCGTCCCGGGTCGGCGAGCAACCCGCACCGTTCGTAGAAACGAATCGTCTCAATGTTGACGCCAGCCGCCTGGGCGACCTGGCCAATGCGAAGTTTGCTCAAGTCATCTCCTTTCGGTGCATGCATAAATCCATCATAAACCCTGCAGTTTAGTACAGAGTCAAGAGTCAAATTTTAAAACTTCCCATATCAGAGTTGTGCAATTGACGACATATTCCTGTATGGCCCGAAATTTCTTCTCACCTCAATTTCTTGTCCCCAAGTGACATCTCGCCCAGTGCAGGCGCACCCCCACGCCGACCAGGACCAGGATCGCCATCAGCGTGAAGAGCCAGGGCAGCGCACCCGGCCAGAGCAAAAATAGGCAGTAAAACAGGATGGTCTCAGCGCCGCCGATCACCGTCGCCGGCATGGCGACGGTGGTCAGTTCGCCTCGCATGCGGGCGCCCAGGGCGCGCTTTTCCAAAATAGCCGAAAGATACATCCAGGACGCAGCGTTGACGTAGAAGCTCGCCAGCAGCAGCGCCAGCGCCAGCGCATTGGTCGGGCTTTGATTGCACCAGTAGAGGCAGATCGGGATGGCGGCGTACACCACAAAATCGGACACGATGTCGAGATAGCCGCCGAAATCGCTTTGCCGCGCGTGGGCGCGCGCCACCATGCCATCCAGGCCGTCCAGAAAGCGATTCGCCAGCCATAGGCCGAGCGCCGCCCACTGCCACTGAAAGGCTGCAGCGCAGGCGGCGAGCAGCCCGACGAGGAGCGCCGCCATCGTGATGAGATTGGGCGAGACGCCATAAAAATGAACGGCCAGGGGTCTGAGCAAGTCATCTTTGTAGACGCGCAGCGTGTGATCCAACATGAAAACGTCCGACTCCTTTTCTGGGGGCTTGTGCTGGTAGGGCGTCGGTGCGCCCATCGGCGTGCGCTGGCGCCTTTCACGCAGCGCGAAACGCTTCCGCCCCTGCATCTCCGACGATCGCAGAACAGCGTACGCGGACACTGGGCGCAACGATGTAATATCCTGCACACAAGCCTGAAATCGGGCTGCGACAGGGCAGCCCTCGCCCCCCAACCCCCTCTCCCAAGACTGGGAGAGGGGGAGAAACGAGCGCCGCAGCAGCCCTGAATTCTCTGGATTCACCGTAGGTGCGGCTCGCAGCCGCACATCCCAGACACACCCAGAAGTCAGGGGACAAGGCCCTCACCCCCCATCCCCCCTCTCCCAAGGCTGGGAGAGGGGGAGAAGGGCGCGCTGTCGCTGCGCCTACGCGTTCTCAGGATAATTTGTTAAAGCCCGCGGAATTTGCGGAAAGATTGGATGAGACAATTTTCTTTTGGGTGAGGGATGCGCTACGGAAAGTAGACGTCGCGCATCACTTTCGCCACAGTCGGAGGGTGGAGCAGCATGTTGGCGTAGTTGGCGTTGGCCATCGGGCAGGCGCATTCTTTGCGCTTGATGCTGCCGCGCAACTGCGCCATCGCCTGGCTCCGCCAAAGGGGGGCGATGTCATAATTAGTCTCGCGCAAGTTGCCGACCGATTCGGCGCGAATGCAACAGCTCCACAGGTCGCCGTTGGGCGCAATGTGGGCGCTCGCCCAGCCTGCATAGCAGGGGATGACCTGGTCGCGTTCGCGCAGGACGCGCTTGGCAAGCTGGTAATATTGCGCGCGAAACGCCTGGGTGAAGCGGGCGATGCCTTTGGCCGGGGCCTGGCGCGCCTGCTGGCTGAGAAAATCGGCGATCTCGTCGTAGTCGTCCGGCAACGGCGTGATGCCCCACCCCACGGTGTCCAGTTCGACGCGCTCCTCGGCCACCTCGGTGATGTAGGAGTCCGGCTCTAGAAATTTCAACCCTTCCTGAATCTCGCGGAAACGATGGACGTTGAAGCGGCTGATCACGGTGTGCACGGTGAGCACCAGATTTTTGTGCTCTTTTTGCAGCTCCTTGAGGCGGAGCCAGGTCTGCATAGCGAGCTTCCAGTTGCCTTCCACCCCGCGGATGTCGTCGTGCTCCTCGCCGACGCCGTCCAGGCTGAGGTTGACGCCGATGCTGCTCTTCGGGCACTCGCGGCACATGCGCGCCACTTTCTCGGCGATGCGTTCGGTCAACATGCCGTTGGTGGGGATGGTGATCACCTCCGGCCGGCAGTGGCGATAGGCGCTAATCACCAGGTCGTCAAGGTCGGGGCGCAGAAATGGCTCGCCGCCGGTGAACGTCATGTAGAAAGGCGCTTTCCCCAGGCTGGCGAAGATTCTGTCCCACTCCTCCAACGAGAGATCGTCGTTGGGCTTGCGCCACACATCGCAGGTGCGACATTTGGAGTTGCAGCGAAACGAAACGCTGATCACGATCGAGAAGGGTTTGACCGACGGCCAGCCAAAGGTGCGAAAGGCCCAGTACAAGGGCAGCTTGGGAATCAATCCGAGCATAGAGAGCATCCTGTCGCAAACTTACATTGCGTCAGACGAATCAACAGCCCGCCCTTTGACTTCAGGGCGGGCTGTCGGATGAACACTTGTTTCTCGATGCAAGGCGTCAATCCGCCGCTGCAGCCGCCTTCTGCGCCGGCGCCTCTTGATCTTTCGAGCCGATGAAGAAGCGCTTGATCTGCGCAAAGGTGTTGGGCAGATTGGTCCAGTTTTCCTTGAACATCATTTTTTCCAGCACGCGCTCCGGGCGATAGAGGTAGAAGCGGCGGTATGCTTCGCGCCATTTTTTCACAACCAGGTCGGGATCGTAGCCTTCGTTCATCGTGAAGCGCGCCTTCTGCTCGTGAATGGCGAAGTCGCCCCAGTTGTCGGCGAAGACCTGGCCGCCCTCCTTGATCATGTCGTACATCACGGTGCCGGGGAAGGGCGCCGCCAGCATGAAGTTGGCCAGCTTCGGGTCCAGCTCCAGCGCAAGCTGGATCGTCTTCTCCATCGTCTCCTCGTTGTCGCCGGGCATGCCGAAGATGAAAAAGCCCATCGTCTGGAGGCCGGCGGCCTTGGCGTTGGCGAACGCCTCGCGCACCTGGTCGAGCGTCTGGCCTTTGCGGATGACGTTGCGCAGCATGTTCTCATCGCCGTTCTCGACGCCGAAGCCGACGCGCTTGCAGCCGGCCGCCTTCATAAGCTGGAAGAGCTCCAGATCGGTGTGGTTGACCTTCATGCCGTGCACCGTGACCCAGGGCACCGTGTTCAGCCCTTCCTCGATCAGGCGGCGGCAAAGCTCCTTAGCGCGCGGCAGCTTGAGGTTCCAGATGTCGTCGGTGACGCCGATCTCCGTGGCGCCCAGCCCTTTGACCAGCCACTTCCACTCCTGCACCACGCTTTCGACCGAGCGCGCCCGCCAGGTGTCGCCGGTCACCGGCTTGGAGCAGAAGGTGCACTTATACGGGCAGCCGCGGCTGGTGAGGATCGTGAAGCTGCGCGCATGCGGGTCCAGACCGTCGGTGAGCGGCTGCAGGTTGGTGTATTTGTCGATCTTGAAAAGATCGTGCGCAGGGAAGGGCAGCGCATCCAGGTCTGGAATCATTGGACTTTCCGGGCTGGCGACGATCTCCCCTTTGCGCTTGAAGTGAATGCCCGGAATGACGCCCGGCTCGCGGCCTGCATCCAACGCCTCGATCAGCTCCAGAAAGCTATATTCGGCCTCGCCTTTGAAGACATAATCGACATAGGCGTCGTGCGGCGGCTGCAACGACTCGAGCGGCATAATGGTGAGATGCGGGCCGCCCAATACGGTGATCAGGCCGCGCTTTTTGGCAAGCTGCGCCATGGCCCAGGCGTCGGGCATCAGCGGCGTGGTGGCGGTAATGCCGATTAATCGATACGGGCGCCCCTCGGCCTCGGCTTTGTCCAGGTAGTAGTCGACGCCCACATCTTCGATCGAGGCGTCGTAGATCATCACCTCATGGCCGGCCTCACGCAGGACGGCGGCCAGGTAGCCCAGCCCTAGCGGAATGTGTTTGCGCACGCTCCAGACTTTGGCTTCGGGACTTGCAAGAATGACGCGCATGGTTCAGATTGCCCCTTCCGCCTCGACGGCTCGCCGCAAAGCGGTCTTCTCCTTCTTCGGGATGAAAGTGTTCATGGCGATGCGCACGTTGCGCGGCAGGTTGAGCCAGAAGTCCTTGGTCTTGATGCGGCGCAGGATGGGCGAAGGCCGCAGATAGAATTGTCGATACGCCTTGCGATACATCTCTTCGACCAGCTCGGCGGTCATTTCGCCCATCTCGTAGCGCGCCTTCTGCTCGAAGAAAACGTAGTCCTCCCAGTCGTTGATCAGGAAGCGCCCCTGCCGTTTGACCATTTCGTAGACTTTGGTGCCGGGGTAGGGCGTCATCATCGAGAAGTTGGCGATGACCGGGTCAAGCTCGATGGCGAAGTCGATGGTGCGCTGCATGGTCTCGCGCGTTTCACCGGGGAGGCCGATGATCATGAAGGCGATCGTCTCCAGGCCGACCTCTTTGGCGTTTTTAAACGCCTGGCGAATCGTGTCGTGGTCGATCTTCTTGTCGATAGAGCGCAAAATCTCCGGGTCGCCGCTTTCGACGCCAAAGGCGGTGCGCTTCAGCCCTGCTTTCTTCAGGAGCGCCAGCAACTCCTTGCTGGCCAGGTTGGCACGGATGCCGTTGACGAAGATCCACGGAACATGGTTGAGTTTATGCTCGATCAACAGATGCGCCAGCTCTTCCAGCCGCTTAACGCGGATGTTGGCGCTGTCGTCGAGCACGCCGATCTCCTGCGCGCCGAGGTCTTCGACGAGGTGACGCCACTCCGCCAGCACATTTTCCGGGCTGCGGCTGCGCCATTTGATCGGCATGATGCTCTGGCTGCAGAAGGTGCAGCGATAGGGGCAGCCGCGGCTGGTGAGGATGCTGAAACTGCGCGCGCCGTCAACATGGTCGGTGGCGGGCTGCAGATTGGTGTAACGATCCATCTTGAAGAGGTGATAGGCCGGCCAGGGGAGGCTGTCCAGGTCGGCGATGGGCGTGCGATCCGGGTTGTTGTGGATGCGGCCGTCGCTCGTCTTGTAGGTGATGCCCAGGCAGTCGTTGAAAATTTCGTTTTCCGGATGCATGAAAGCCTGGGTGGAGTAATACGGCTGGTCTTTGAGATACGCCTCCAACCGGTTGGAGATGTCGATCCAGGTCTCTTCGCCCTCGCCGCGCACGACGATGTCCACGTAGGGCTTTTCGCAACTCTCCTCCGGCAACACGCTGACGTGCGGCCCGCCTAGCACGATCAGACAGTCGTGCACTTCCTTGATGGCGCGCGCCGTGCGCCAGGCTTGCTTGACCTGCGGCGTGTTGGCGGTGATGCCGACCAGGTCGGGCTTGAACTCCTGCACGAACTCGGAGACCGGCTTGCTCTCGACGTCGGCGTCGAAGATCACCACCTCGTCTCCGCGGCGTTCGCTCATGGCAGCCAGATAGGCCAGGCCCAGGTGCGGCGTCGTCCGCGTGTCGATCGGGAGTCGAAATCTTGGATTGATCAGTGCTACTCGCACGTTGTTCCTCCTTCAATCAGGATGGTTGTCTAACAAAGACGGTGCGCATTCTAACACGGCGACGGCGCAGCGTCCAAATTTTATGAAAGAGTTTAGAAAAATTATGCGTTCCGTGTTCGAGCGATGCTTTTTTGCATCACTGCTTCCCGATCGTACAGGTCGCGAATGCTGACGTCGGTGATGGCGTGGACGCCGGTGATCTCCGGAAAATGTTCCTTGAGGAGTCGCTGGATGCCCAGCTTCATCGTCAGCAGACTGATCGGGCAATCGATGCAAGCGCCCAGCATTTTAAGATGCGCCACGCCGTTTTCGTCCACTTTCAACACCTCGACGTCGCCGCCATCCATGTGAAGGTTTGGTCGATATTCGTCCAGAACCTGTTGAATGCGCTGTTCGAGCGATGTTTCTATAAATAAACTCATAACCGATCCTTCCGATGCTCCCATCCCTACAAGGCGGCTCTGGTTCTTGCAAGAAAATCCAACGTTTCAGCCTGTTCACAACCAGCCCTGTACACGGGATGAGAGTATGTCGCTAAACTGCTACTGGATATATTCATCCAACGGTCGCCGTCCGGCGAAGCCGGCGTTGAGTTCATGCCAGTAGCCGATCTCCTCTTCGCCGTACTGCCAGCAAAGAAAAATCTCACGGCCGTTGCGCAGGCCGACAAAGTCCACCAGGCCGGCGTCGATGTCTTTGATCACGGCGCCGAGCGCCATAATCCCCCGGACGCCCTCCTCCAGCCGCATGGCGTGCACCGCCAACTCGCCCAGCAGTTTGTTGCCGCCGTTCAACGCCGCCTGCTCGATTGCCGGCAATGCGTCGGGACGCAGGCGCAAAATTTCACGCCGGGCGGACTGCACCTGCTCCATCAATTTCTTCACTTGCGGCAGCGTCGCCTGCGCTTCTTCTAACGTGAAATAGCGCGCCTTCATTGGGAATGCCTGGATATGCGCTGCAAAGAGAGTCCTGCAGAACGGAGCTGCAACCAGGTTGGCAGAGTGCATTGTGCGTTCGCAGGACGCTCGCTTAAAAGAAAATGCGCAGCGGTGAAACGGAGAATCTCAATCCCAACCGCTGCGCATCTCCTGTCTGCGCATCAATGATGACCGCAGCTCTGCGGCATCTCTTCGCCGGTGTGGCTGCGCGCGGTGCGGAAGCTGCTGCCGCAGCCACAGGAGCTCACGGCCTGAGGGTTGTCGATGTGGAAGCCGCCGCCCATCAGGTTGTCGACGTAGTCGATGCACGACCCGTCGATATAGAAAAGGCTTGTCGGGTCGACGACGACGCGCAAGCCATGCTGCTCATAGATTTCATCGCCTTCGCGCGGCATGTCGAAGGTCATGCCGTACTGCATGCCGCCGCAGCCGCCGCCCTTGACGAAGACGCGCAGGGCATGCGATTCCTTCAAGCCCTTCTGTTCCATGATGCCGCCCAACTTTTCAGCAGCTGCTGGAGTCAATGTAACCATAGTTCCCCGTCTCCTTGAATCTACAAGATGCTCTTTTCTTTCGTGCTACGTGTGTTTCGTGCTGCGTGTTTCGTGGCAACTCCAGAATACGCATATGGAATACGCATACGGAATACGCAACACGCTTCATCACCCACCGATTTGATTCATCGCCCGATTTTGGGCGAATTTCCCTGCGGAGAGCTCATGCCCCCACGGTTTGTGATAGGCGCCATCGCGCATCAGCGCGCGCAGCTCCTCCCAGGATGCGCCTGCGCGCAACGGCGTCAATAAGTCTACTTCGTCCTCGCGCAGCAGACAGAGACGCAGCTTCCCATCCGCCGTCAACCGCACGCGGCCACACCCCTGGCAGAACGGCTCGGTCACGCTGCTGATGAAGCCCACCGTCCCTTTTGCGCCGCGGATGCGGAAGGGGCGGCTTGGATCGATAAAATCGTAGCCCACCTCCTCGAGCGGCCCGAAGTGCGCTTCGATGCGCTGCTTCATCTCGGCGTAGGTGACGACGTTTGTCTGCTGAAAGTCGCTCACTTCGCCGAACGGCATCATCTCGATAAAGCGCACTTCCCAGTCGTTTTCCACGGTCAACTGCGCCAGATCGATCATGTCTTGCCCGTCGTTAAAGTGACGCACGATCACGGCGTTGAGCTTGATCGGCGTCAGCCCCGCCGCCTCCGCCGCCTGGATTCCACGCCACACATCCTCCAAATGCCCCCAGCGCGTGATGCGATGAAATTTCTCTGGATCGAGCGTGTCGATGCTGATGTTGACCCGCTTCAGCCCTGCTTGCGCCAGCGGTCGCGCCAGCTTGTCGAGCAGGATGCCGTTGGTCGTCATCGCCAGGTCCTGGATGCCAGGCGTTGCAGCGATGGCGCGCACCAGCTCCACGATGCCGGGGCGGATGGTCGGCTCGCCGCCCGTCAGCCGAATTTTGGTGACACCCAGGCTCGCCGCAATTTTGACCAGATAGAGCAGCTCCTCGTCGCTCATCAGCTCATGGCGGGGCCGAAAATGCATGTCTTCCGGCATGCAGTAGACGCAGCGCAAATTGCAGGCGTCGGTCAGGCTGATGCGCAGATAGTTGATGCGCCGACCGTAGCTGTCGAAGGTCGGCTCGATCGCGAAGCCCTCCGGCAGCGGCGCGACCGTCACTTTGTCTCGGCGATTCGTGTAGAGGGTGACGTTGCCTATCACATGCTCCTCACATTCAACTTTCGCACCCGTCGGCAAAAGCGCGCTTTTGCATTATGCCGCCAGCAGGATTTCCTGGCAACGCGCAGTCGCGTCGGATCGCTTCGCTTCCCCCTCGGCTTCGATCTGATAGGCGCAACACTTGTCGTTGTTGACGACCGAAGCGGTGCGACTGCAAGGTGCGCCGACCAGTCGGTCGATCAGCCATTGATCCATCATGCACAGTTCCCGATGCTCGTCGGACATGCCTGCGTAGGGGCAGTTGTGTTTATAGAGCATGTACACCTCCCCCTCGCCGTCCGCCGGCTCCCAACGCGCCAGGTATCCTCGTTCATTGAGAAAAGCCGTGATGCGCTCCAACCGTTCAGGCATCGGGAGCGCTTCGAGGTCGGCGACATGCGCCTCCGCCGCCATCTCGTCGGCCAGCGACTCAAAGATGGCGTCGACCTGTTCAGGCGGCAATCTCTGCTTGAGCTGCCGCACCATCCCTGCGGCGAGAACGGCAAAATTCTTGGGGAAAAGCTCGATTGCGTCGTCGGTCAACTGATAAATCTGTTGGGGGCGTCCGACGCCGCCCGTGCGCTCCAGCCGCCCTACGCGAATCAGGTTGTCTCCCTGGAGAATGTCCAGATGGTGACGCACCGAAACCGGCGCCATATCGAGCCGCTCCGCCAGCTCGGCGACGGTGGCGCCGCCTGTCTCCTTCAAAATTTCAAGAATATGCCTGCGAACTGCGTGCACGATCTGGGCCTGTCTTTAACTTGCTTCCTACACGAACTTACGCACTGCAAACGTTCGGCGCAACGCAAAAGGGTTCCGCCAGAATACGCTTTTATCGGTCAGCCCTCTTATAGCACAAAACAGCCAGGGCGTCAATTTTTATAAAATTTATGATAAATATCTGCGTAAGGACGGTCAGCCGAAATTGCGCGGACCGATCGGCGTGCGTTCGTCGCCTGTGAGGCGTGCGGCCAGCCCGGCGCCCTTGTCCGTCAACAGAAAGGTGGCCGCCGGGAACTTCATGTTGCTCTCGATCAGACCGGCGCGCACCAGTGCGTCCACTACGCCGGCTTTGACTTCAACCACGCCGGTCTCGTCGAGACGATGCAGCAAATATTGCTTGACGCCATCGACCGTGCGATGCACTTTCAGCCGGTCGCCTCGCTGCATGGCGATGAGAACATCTCGCTGTTCTGTCGAAAGGCGCATCCTTCCTCCGCCATTGGATGCTCTTCCGCCTCACTTACGCCTCAATCTGATGGCCGGCCCCGCTCATCGGCTAGCCGAGTTCATGAACATATTGCTGCAGTTCACGCTGATTGATTTTGATGTATTGGTCAGGCAGGATTTCGTTCATCTCCTCTTCGGTTAGACGAATCCGCAAGATTTCCAGCGCATCTTCCGGCGACTGCCCGTAGGCCAGTTTCTTTTTGCCGTTTTTAAGTGAGAACAGATACATGTAATGCGGGTTGGAAAAGCTGCTCATATCAAAGCCTCCTCCTGTTTGCGTAATTTGTCGACTTGCGTTTCGTCGCCGCTCAGCCTTTTACGCCTTTACGAGCGTGCCCTGATAGAGTTCAGCCCCACGCGTGACGCCGTGAAGCCCTTTGTTGATCTCATCATCGTATTTGCCGGCGAGCAAGTCTCGGTAGAACTGATAGTCCACGCCCTTGACCTTCTCGTCGTCCGGGTAGCGATGGTAGTTGTCCTGCGACATCAGGCTTTTGCCCTCGGCGATCAGTTGGAAGCCCAGCGCTGAGCCGGGATAGGGAGCGTAGTAGGAGATCGACGGGAAGACGCGCTTCATACGCTTCAACATGCGCATGGTCTTGAAGGCGTCTTCGGGCGTTTCGCCGGGAATGCCCAACATGATGTTCGACCAGAATTTCGGCGGCTGCTCCCCCTTGGCCTCCAGCTCGTCGCCCAGCCGGTTGACCAGATCGATGGTGAAGTAATTGTCCTCTTCGGTGCATTCTTTGTTGAGCAGCCGTAAAATGCGGTCGCTGCCCGATTCAAAGCCGATCGAGATCGTGCGCCAGTTGGTCTCGCGCACCAACGCCTCGAAGAGGTCCGGCCACTGCCGCACGGTGTCGGCGCGGCCCGCCGCCCAGTAAGTCCACCGCTTGGTCTTGCGCGGGTATTTTTCAATCCACTCGCGCAGCCATTTCGGGTTTTGGAAGAACATCGAGTCGTGGATCACGACAGACCCGATGCCGTATTTACGATCCAGGTAATTCAGCTCGTCGATCACCTGATCGACCGGCTTGCGCCCCATGTTGGGGATGTAGGAATTTTCGTTGCAGAAAACGCACTGCCACGGGCAGACCCGACTGGTGAGGATGGTGGCGACCGGACCCGGCCCCCAGCCGCATTCCGGCTCGAGCGGCCAGCGCCACTTCCAGCGCCGCTTGATGCGCCAACCGACCGGCTTGGGCCACAGTTCACGATTAATCATCGGCCAGTCGGCCATGGATTTGGCCCCGACGCCGTGCACCAGCCGGGGATAGGCCGCCGGGTCTTTGACCAGATCGACGATTGTCAGCTCTCCAGGTCCTTGCACCACATGGTCAAACGCATTGATGGCGAGCATTTCATGAGGCGCAACCGTCGCATGCATGCCGCCGGCGATCACAATGCCGTTCGGATTGACCTGTTTGAAGATCTCGGCCGATTTCTTCCCGACCGGAAAGGTGTAGCTGCGCACATTCATCAGCAGCATCTCATAGCCTTGCATCTGTTTCGCAAGCTGCTTCCAGGCCGTCACCGCCCGCGTCGAGACCAGATCGGTGAGGATGCCATGGTTGTGCATGATCGTGCGCAACAGGCCGAGGCCGTGATCCTGCCACTGTTCATGCGGCCCACTGGGGTGGACAAGGTCGCCCAGATCGCCCAGGTCCACCCAGAGAATTTTAGGCTTGATGGATGATTTTTTGCCCCAAGGCCATGAAAATCTCACGATCGCTGCTCCTCAAATCATTCGCTTTTTGAGCGGCGCTGCACAGAGGTCTTTCACCCCACACTGTTGTGCGCCTCGAATCGTCGCGAGTATAGCACGCCGGTGGATCGGTGTCAATTATTATGAAAATCGTGAGAATTATTGACTCGGAGTCGATTGACGCTTTCAGCGCAGTCCCGGTACAATCCTTGCAGGGTTGCCACAGTTTTTTATCGTGATGCGCTCGCTGCTTTCATGCTTGCGATAGAGGGAGAGCATCGAAAGGCGAAGGGCACAGAACGAAAGGGGCGAACAGACGATGGACAGGCGACGGCTGCTGGCGGTTGCGCGCGGGGAAGCGCCCGCCGATCTCCTCTTGCGGCGGGCGCGCGTTGTGAATGTCTTCTCGGGCGCTGTCGAGGAGACGTCGATTGCGCTTGCCGGCGACCGGATCGCCGGTTTGGGGGTCGACTACCAGGCGCAAGAAGTGATCGATCTCGACCGCGCGTATGTGGCGCCCGGCCTGATCGACGCGCATGTCCACATCGAGAGCAGCCTCTGCATCCCGGCGCAGTTCGCCCGCGCGGTGTTGCCGCGCGGGGTAACCACCGTCGTGATTGACCCTCATGAGATCGCCAACGTGGCGGGCATGGCCGGGCTGCGCTTCATGGCGCAGAACAGCGCCGGCCTCCCCCTCAGCGTCGTAATTATGGCCTCCTCCTGCGTGCCGGCGACGCACATGGAGACCAACGGCGCCACACTCACGGCGACGGAGCTGGCGCAGCTGCTCGCCGAAGGCACGGTCCATGGCCTGGCCGAGGTGATGAATTTCCCCGGCGTCGTCTACGGCGATGCAGAAGTATTGGCGAAGATCGCCGCCTTCGAGGGCAGACCGCGCGATGGTCATGCGCCGGCGCTCACCGGCAAAATGCTCAACGCCTACGTGGCGGCCGGCGTCGGCAGCGAGCACGAATGCACCACCGTGGAGGAAGCGCAGGAAAAACTGGCGCGCGGCCTCTACATCCTGATCCGGGAGGCGACTAACGCCCATAACCTGCACGCGCTGCTCCCCCTCGTCACCGAAGCCAACAGCCGACGCATCTGCTTTTGCACCGACGATCGCATCCCCGGCGATCTCCTCGACCAGGGATCGATCGATTCTATGGTGCGCGAGGCGATTCGCTTTGGCGTAGCCCCGGTGACGGCGCTGCGCATGGCGACGCTCAATCCCGCCGAGTGGTTCGGCCTGCATGACCGCGGCGCCATTGCGCCTGGACGCCGCGCGGATTTGATCGTCTTCGATGACCTGACGGCGCCTCAGCCGCGCCTCGTCTTTGCAGGAGGGCGGCTCGTCGCCCAGGGCGGCGCTCTAAGCGTCCCCATCGGGTCGACCGAAACCATTCCCTCTGAGGTGAGCAGCACCGTCAACATTCGGTGGGAGGCCGTTGATCTGAGGGTGCCGACGACCGGCGGGCGGATGCGCGTGATCGGTTCGTTGCCCGGTCAACTGATCACCGAAGAACGCATCCTGCCCGCGCGCATCGTCGACGGCTACGCGGTGGCCGACCCAATCAACGACGTGCTCAAGATGGCGGTGATCGATCGGCACAAGGCGAGCGGAGCGATGGGGCTGGGCTTCATTCAAGGCATCGGTTTGCGCCGCGGGGCGATGGCGGGAACGGTGGCGCATGACCATCACAACCTGGTGGTGATCGGCGCCGACGATGACTCGATGATGACGGCGGCGCGCGCCGTGGCGGACATGGGCGGGGGCCTGGCGGTCGTGGATGGCGACCGGGTGCTCGCTGCGCTGCCGCTGCCGGTCGCCGGCCTGATGAGCGACCGACCCATCGAGGAGGTGCGCAGCCGCTACGATGCACTCATTGCGGCCGCCCAGGCGCTCGGTTCGCCGCTGCACGATCCCTTCATGGCGATGAGCTTCATGGCGCTCGAGGTGATTCCCAAGCTCAAGCTCACCGACCAGGGGCTGGTGGACGTGGAGCGATTCGAGATTGTGCCGCTATTTATCGATTCGTCGTCTTCAGCGTAAAATCAATCGCACGGGTTAATTTTTCAAAGCGGGAAAAAATTTTTAAGAGGGCTAACAATGTTTTACTCACTGACACCTGCTCCGCCTGATCCGATTTTAGGACTCACCGAAGCATTCAAAAAAGATCCCAATCCCAACAAAATCAATCTCGGCGTCGGCGTCTACAAGGACGCTCAGGGACGCACGCCTGTATTGGCCTCGGTCAAGCGCGCCGAAGAGCGACTTCTTGCAGCAGAGCAGACCAAAAACTACCTGCCCATCGAAGGAGACCCTGCCTTTGGCGACGCCACCCAGGCGCTGCTCTTCGGTAAGGATCATGGGGTCGTGCGCGACAGGCGCGCGGTCACGGTGCAGGCGCCGGGGGGGACCGGCGCGCTGCGCGTGGCGGCGGATTTTATCGCCTCCACGCTGGAAGCTAAAACGGTTTGGCTGAGCGACCCAACCTGGCCTAACCATCCGAACGTCTTTCAGGCGGCGAAGCTCAAAACGGCGACCTATCCTTACTTCGACAAGCCCACCAATGGCGTCGATTTTGACGGAATGATGGCGGCGCTGCATCAGATTCCGGTCGGCGACGTCGTCGTGTTGCATGGGTGCTGCCACAATCCAACCGGCGTGGATCTCACCCCGGCGCAGTGGGAAGTGGTCGCCGAAGAGTTGGCGCGGCGCAATTTGCTGCCGCTCGTCGATTTCGCCTACCAGGGGTTTGCCGACGGCTTGCAGGAGGACGCGCGCGGCCTGCATATTTTGGCGCGCCACTGTCCGGATCTGTTGATCGCCAGCTCCTATTCTAAAAATTTCGGGCTGTACAATGAGCGCGTCGGCGCGTTGACGTTGGTGGCGGGCTCGCCTGCGGCGGCGGAGACGGCGCTGAGCCACATCAAGCGCGTGGTGCGCGCCAACTATTCCAACCCGCCTGCGCATGGCGCGGCGATCGTCGCCACCGTGTTGAATGACGGAGAGCTGAAGCGCCTCTGGGAGGACGAAGTGCGCCAGATGCGCGACCGCATCAACACCATGCGTCACCTTTTCGTCGAGACGCTTCAAGAAAAAGGCGTCACGCAAGATTTTTCGTTCATCGCCCGGCAGCGCGGCATGTTTTCTTTCTCCGGCCTGACGCCGGAACAGGTGAAAGCCCTGCGCGAACGCTATTCGATCTACGCCGTCAGCTCCGGTCGCATCAGCGTGGCCGGCATGACGGAGGAAAATATGGACTATCTCTGCAGCGCGATCGCCGCAGTCCTGAATTCGCCCTCCTGAATCGCCGGTGGCTGAGCGCTTTGTCGTTGACGACCTGCCTGCGCCCCAACGTCTCGACCGCGTCCTGCGCGCCCGCTATCCCCAGAGTGGGCGCCAGGCTATTCAACGTTTGATCGGACAACGCCAGGTGGAGGTCAATGGGCGCACAGTGTGGCTGGCCTCCTGGCTCGTCTCCAACGGCGATGTCATCACCGTCCACCGCGCGCCCGCTACGCTGCCCTCCCATCCCCAGCAGTTCGATCCTGCCTGGCTCATCGCCGACGAAGGCGACCTGTTGGCGGTGAACAAACCGGCCGGGCTGCTCTGCGAGCCGCGGCGCGGTCTGGATCGGCCGTCTCTGTTGCAACTGGCTACAGCGCATTTCGGGCCGCTCACGCTCTTTCACCGCCTGGATCGCGACACTTCTGGCGTGGTGCTGTTGACGCGCGGGGGCGAGATCAACGCCTTGCTCGCCCGCGCTTTCCAGGAAGGGTTGGTGCACAAGGAATACATCGCCGTAGTGGCTGCGCCCAACCGTCTGGCGCAGCGCGGCGTGATCGATGTGCATCTGCGCCCCAGCCGGCGTCGCCGCGATCAAATGGAGGCGACGGAGCGAGGCGGACAGCGCGCGGTCACCCGCTACGAAGTGCTCGCCGCCGGCGACAATCGCATGTGGGTGCGTCTCTTCCCGGAGACGGGGCGCATGCACCAGTTGCGCGTGCATCTGGCCTATTTCGGCGCGCAGATCCTGGGCGATCGCCTCTACGGTTCGGCGCACTCTGCGCCTCGGCTGATGCTCCACGCCCGCTCCATCACCCTGCCTGCGCAGATTTTCGGCGTCGAGCGTCGATTCGTTGCGCCGACGCCGCCGGACTTCACGCTGAACCAACCGCCCAGCTCATAATGCATATTTTGTCGCTTGCGTCCGTCGTCGAGCGCCCTATGCTGGGGAGAGCGATGCATCCTTCTCCGCTCCTCATCGATCTGGGAGATTTCGATGGCTTTGCTTTACGGCTCCCTGGCCTACATGGCCGGCATCCTGATCGGTCGGGCAATCTTCGACTGGCTGGGAGTGCGCTGCCCGCTGCCGGAATGGCTCTGGCTCGCTCCGTTTGGACTCTTGCCGCTTGTCCTGTTCCTGCAGCGACGCAACGAGGCAAAGATGGGCGCCGGCATGCGCTGGCCGACGAGCGCCGGTTTCGAGCCGCCTCGCCCCTCCGCAGCGCCGGGGCTGCTTTGGGCGCTGGCGCTGTGCGCTGCGGCCGGCGCGCTGCGCTATGCGGGCCATCCCTTCACCCCTTGCTGGACGCCCACCGATCTGGCCTATTACAACCTTCCCGCCGACAGAGCGTTCGAGCGCAGCGCGCCCAAGATGACGCTCTTTGGCTTTGTGGACAGTTACCCGCTGGTCGCCGACGTCAAACAGCGGCTGGTGATCCACGTGCACGCGCTCGAGATCGACGGCGTCCAGCGCGCTGTAGCGGGAAAAGTGCGGCTCAGCACCGGCATTCGCGAGCGCTATCGCTATGGCCAGCCGGTGCGCGTCACCGGTCGGCTGACGACGCCGCCGGACTTCGACTCGTTCAGCTTTCGAGAATATCTGGCGCGTAAAGGCATTCACAGCGTGCTCTACGGAGCGGTCATCGAACCGATGGATGCGCCGCCCCAGGGCAATCCGCTGCTTGCTGCGCTCTACGCCGTGCGGGCGCGCGGGGAGCGCTTTCTGAACCGGGCGCTGCCCGAGCCGTACGCCGCCCTGGCCAACGGCATGTTGCTCGGCATCGAATCGGGCATTCCTGACGAGCTGTACGATCAATTCAACGCCACCGGCAGCTCGCACGTCATCGTCATCTCCGGCTCGAACGTGGCCCTGATTGCGGGCGTGATCATGGCGCTGATGGTGCGCATCGTCGGAGGCGGACGGGCGGTCTGGTTTACGGTGGCGGGCATCGCCTGCTATGCGCTGCTGGTGGGCGGGGATGCGGCGGTGATGCGCGCAGGCGTGATGGGCAGCCTGGCGGTGGTTGCAGCGGGCATGAACCGTCGCAGCACGGCCCTGGTCAGCCTGGGCGCGGCCTGTGCGCTGATGACGCTGCTTAACCCACTGGCGCTGTGGGACGTGGGTCTGCAATTGAGCAGCGCGGCCACGGCCGGCCTCATCCTCGTGGCGCCCGACCTGATCGCCGGCTTTCGCAAAACGCTTTCGGCGCTCCATCTGAGCGCCTTTGCCCGTGGGCCGGTCGGCTCCTTCTTCGAGGAGAGCCTGATGGTGACGATGGCCGCCAACCTGACCACGATGCCGCTGGTCGTCTACTATTTTGGCAGGCTGAGCATCGTGAGCCTGCTCACCAACCTGTTGATCTTGCCCGCCCAGCCGCCGATCATGCTGGCGGGCAGCGCCGGCGCAGCGGCCGGCATCGCAGGGCTAGAGTTGATTGGCCGCCTCCTCCTGACGTTGCCCTGGCTCTGTCTGGCGTGGACGGTTCACATCGTCCAGTGGACGGCCGCACTGCCGGGCGCCAGCCTGGAGATTGCCGGTTACAATACGGCCGCGCTGCTCGCCACCTATCTGGCCCTCGTCGCCGCCAAAACCCAGCCGCGCTGGCGAGGCATGTTGACTTTGCTTGACCGATGGAGCGCCGCCGTCCGATGGAGTCGACTCGTCAGCCCGACTGCAGCGATAGGGCTGGCCATGACGACCGTGCTGTCATGGTCCGCGGTCGCTTCGCTGCCGGACGGGCGATTGCATCTCTGGTTTCTTGATGTAGGCCAGGGGGACGGCATTTTCATCCAGACGCCGTCGGGACGCCAGGTTTTGGTCGACGGCGGAGCCAGCCCGGAGACGCTCTTCGCCGAATTGGGCGCAGTGATGCCCTTTTGGGATCGCACGATCGACCTGTTGGTGCTAACCCATCCTGACGGCGACCACATGGCGGCGCAGACGGAAGCGCCAGCCCGTTACCAGGTGGACTTTGCAATATACACGACTCACGCTGCGCAGCATCCCGACGCCGTGCTCTGGCGAGAACGCATGACCATCAACGCCGTGACGGTGCTGGAGCAGGCGACGGGAAGTTGGCTGGATTTGGGTGACGGCGTGGCGCTATGGGTCTTATGGCCGCCAGCGGAGGGCGTCCAGGCGAAGGATGTCGACAACGAACATTCCCTGGTGTTGAAACTGGTGTACGGCGACTTCAGCGCGTTGTTGACCGGCGACGCAGGCCTTGCCAGCGAAGAGGCGATGACGGCGCAAGGCAGTCCACTGCAGGCGACGCTGCTCAAGGTGGGCCATCACGGCAGCCGCACCAGCACCGGGTCTGATTTTGTTCAAAGAGTGGCGGCTCAGGTCGCCGTGATCCAGGTGGGCGCCGACAACGACTACGGCCATCCTCACCCGGAAGTGTTAAAAGCGCTGGAGGGCCGCACAGTGTTGCGCACCGACCGGCAGGGACGCATCCACGCGCGGAGCGATGGGCGCCGGATGTGGATTGAAACAGAGCGCTGAACGCCTCTCAAGCTCGAGACGGTCGGGTCAGCGCGGCCGGGCCGCCAGTGTGAGCGGAATCTCCAGCGTCCGTCCCTGGCGCTCGACGGTGAGCGTGATCGTATCGCCCGGGCTTGTATATCGCGCCAGGTAGACCAGCAGGTCGTCGAACGTGCTGAGAGGGCGGCCGTCGACCGCCACAATAAAATCTCCACCGGTTCCGGATGGACATACGCCGGGAAACGCGGTTCGGATGGCTCTATCGGCGCCGCGCAGGCCAGCGCGGGCTGCGGGCGTGCCCCGCATGACTTCGTTGACAAGCACCCCACGACGATCTTTGTCAAGCCCTTGTTCATCGCCACAGATCGGACTGAACGTCATGCCGCTGATGCCCATATAGCTGTGATCGTAATATCCTTTTTCGATGAGGCTAGGCACCACGCGTTCTACGATGGCAACCGGGATGGCAAAGCCGACGCCGCTGTTGGCGCGCACTTCGGAGCGGATCTGTGCGTTGACGCCGATCACCTCCCCACGCTCATTGAAGAGCGGCCCCCCCGAGTTGCCCGGATTGATGGCGGCGTCGGTCTGAATGGAATCCGGGATGCTGTAACTGCCGCGGGTCGAGGGAATGGTGCGCCCCAAGGCGCTGACGATGCCGCTGGTCAGCGTGCCCTGCAGCCCAAAGGGGTTGCCGATGGCGGCGACGCGCATGCCTACAAAAACCTCATCCATGTTTCCTAGCTTTACAGGGGCGAGTTCATACCCTTCCGGGTCGATCTTGATGACGGCTAAATCGCTGTCAGGGTCGCGACCGACGACTTCACCGATGGCTACGGCGCCGTCATAAAAGGTGACCTGAAAGCGTCTGCCCTCCTCGACCACATGGGCATTGGTGACAATATGCCCTTGCACGTCCCAGACAAAGCCGGAGCCGTTGACCAGCGGCAGCAGGCTGCCTTGATCGGGCTGGGCTTGAGGAAGCAGCGAACCGCTGCTTAACGCAGGATGCTCCATCCACACCGTGATATTGACGACGGAGCGATTGTTTTGCTCATAGAGATTGCGTAGAACTGCGCTTTCATAATCGATGCCTTCAGGCGGCGGCTGCACGATCACCAATGGCTGAGGCGTCGCCTGGAAAGCGACCGGCATCGCCGAGGGCGGCGTGCGCACTTGCGTCGACTGCACAGGAGCAGGGCGCAATATGGTCATGTACCCCAAGGCGACAACGCCACAGAGCGCGACCGACAGCCAGAAAACCGCCAGAATGACAAAGAAAAGAGGAAGCCTGGATTGTCGCGTGGGCGGCGTCAGGTCGTACATGTTCAGATCCATTTCAAATACGCCTCTACAATCGTTGTGCACACCACTGTACAGCGATCCGCTTGAATCATACGGTGAATTGGCTCACGATCCAAACTGAATTTTTCAAGCCTCCATCCGGCGGTGAATGCGTGCAGGGATCGCCGATGATGCACCCAGATTTCGAGACCGATGTGATTTCAACCGGTGCTGTGGTACAATCATCATGGCGGCGTTGAGGTCGCTTTTTTATGCAAGCGCCCATCCGCAAAAGAAGAACGATCGAGCATGAACCGACGTCAACTGGCCTTTGTCATTATTCTCAACGCAATCATCAGCCTGACGATCGCGGTGGCGGTCGTCTGGGTGGTTGAACAGCGTCGCCTGGACGTCGAGCCGTTAGTTGCATTGGAAACATCGAACGCGGCGCCGCTCCCCATCCCCACGTTCACGCCGACGCCCGCCGCCGAAAGCCCACCGGCGGAGGCCCCGACGCCGACGCCAACGCCGGAGGCCATCGGCGAGGATGAGGTCTACATTGTTCAGGCGGGCGACATCCTGTCGGCGATCGCCGCGCGCTATGGCGTCAGCATGCAGGCGATTATGGACGCCAACAACCTCACCAATCCAGATTTCGTCTTTGTCGGGCAACGATTGGTGATTCCGCGCGGCGGTTCTTCCGCCCCGCCGACCGCGACCAACACACCCTTTTCGGCGTCCACGGGGGGGACGGGGCTGCGGATCGCGTCGTTTGTCGGCGCCGGCGCGCTCGCCAGCGAGGGCGTGCAAATTGCCAACGACAGCGATCTGGTCGTCAATCTTCAGGGGTGGCGGCTCGAAAAAGAGAACGGCCCTGTCTATCAATTTGGCGGCGTCTCCCTGTTCCCCGGCGCCGGCGTCACGCTGTATACGGGGACGGGCGTAGACACAAGCGTCTCGCTCTACTGGAATCAGGCGGCGCCGCTTTGGGAGCGCGGCGCCGTGGCTCGTTTGGTCAATCCACAGGGACAGGAAATATCCAGACTCACAGTTCCGTGACCTTCTATCCATCTACGAATCGCAGAGGAACAACAGACCTATGAGCAACGGAAAGTCGAGTCGCAGTCCGCGGCGTGGACGGCGACGGTTCTTTCGTCCGGCAAAGGAAAACGCAACGCCATCTACAACGATCTCCCCAACCCCGATCTCCCAATCGCCACTTGGCTCAGAGGCGCCAGCGCGGCGCCGCAAGGCGCGACGCAAGGCGCGGTCGCGCCAGCGAATAACGGAGGAGGTGCGCGCTCCGTCCAGCGCGGAGACGGAGATCGAATACGTTCCACCTCTTTCGGTCTTTATCTACACCCACACTGCACATCCGGAGATGCGCGACAGCTATGAGTTCCGCCCGGAACATTTTTCCAAGAGCGGGCGCCGGATTGAGGATTTCCACATCGATATTTCCTCCTTGTTTGTGGAAGGCGGCGTGAGCGCCGACAACAACGCCCCGCTGCTCAAAGGGTTGCCAAAGCCGAAGTTTAACTGGACGGATTGGGAAGAGGAAGAGTGAGCGTCGCTTATGAATGCACCGCAAACAAATGCGCCGATCGTGACGATTCGTTCGCTCGCCGATCACGTCGGCGAGACGGTGACGATACAGGGATGGTGCTACGCCAAAACCGGCAAGGGGAAACTGGTATTTTTGCAGGTGCGGGATGGCACAGGCATCTGCCAGGCCGTCGTCTTTCGCGGCAATGTTGAAGAGGCGGATTTCGAGACGGCCAAATCCATCACCCAGGAAAGCAGCCTGATCGTCAGCGGAACGGTCAAGGCGGACCCACGCGCGCCGGGTGTGCCGGGCGGATATGAGCTGGACGTGCAGCGCGTGCAGTTGGTCAGCCTCGCCGAGCCGTACCCGATTCAACCGAAAGAGCACGGCGTTGAATTCCTGATGCAGCATCGTCATCTCTGGCTGCGCTCTTCCCGCCAATGGGCGGCGATGCGCGTGCGCGCCGTCATCGTGCGCGCAATTCGCAACTGGCTGGACGACCACGGCTTCCTGAACGTAGACACCCCCATCATCACGCCTGCGGCAGCCGAAGGCACCACCACGCTCTTCCAAATCGACTATCACGGCGAACCCGCCTACCTGGCGCAGACCGGTCAGCTTTACAACGAGGCCAACATCTTTGCGTTCGGCAAGGTCTACTGCTTTGGCCCCACCTTCCGCGCCGAAAAGAGCAAGACGCGTCGCCATCTGCAGGAGTTCTGGATGGTGGAGCCGGAGATCGCCTTCTGCAACCTCGAACAACTGATGGAGATCGAGGAGCAATTCGTCAGCTTCATCGTGCAGCGCTGTCTGGCGGAGTGTGAACCGGAGCTGAAAGTGCTTGAGCGCGACACCACAGCGCTGCAGCGCGTGGTTCCACCTTTTCCGCGCATCACCTACGATCAGGCGGTGGAGATGGTCAACGCCGCCGCCGCCCGCGGGGAGCTTGTGCCCGGCTATCCGGACCCTGTGCCTCCGCTCGAATGGGGCGACGATTTCGGCAGCCCGCATGAAACCTACATCGCCGCCCAGTTCGACAAGCCGGTCTTTGTGCACCACTATCCGACGCAGGTGAAGGCCTTTTACATGGAGCCAGAGCCGGATCGTCCAGAAGTTTGTCGCAGCGTCGACCTGCTGGCGCCCGAAGGTTACGGCGAGATCACGGGCGGCAGCGAACGCATCAGCGACCCGGACAAATTGATCGCCGCCATTCGACGCCACAACCTGCCGTTGGCACCGTATGAGTGGTATATCGACCTACGCCGGTACGGCTCCGTCGTCCACAGCGGCTTTGGTCTGGGCGTGGAGCGCACCGTCGCCTGGGTCTGCGGACTGGATCACGTGCGCGAGACGATCGCCTTCCCGCGCACGCTGACGACGATGCGCCCCTGAAGCGATCAGGGCGTTTGTGCACTGAGCTATGGTCTTCTTCGCCACGTTGGCCTTCGCCTTTCTGCTCACCCTGCTTCTGACGCCGTTGGCAGGCTGGGTGGGGCGGCGTTGGGGGCTGGTCGATGCGCCGGGAGGGCGCCGCAGGCACCGCGGCGTCGTCCCACGCACAGGGGGGCTGGCGCTTTTCGGCGGCTTTTTTATCACCGTGCTGCTGATCACCTTCCTCCCCGAAACATCGACGGCGGTCGCAGATTGGTTTCCGGCGCGCAACGATCCGAACGAAGAGCGTCGCCTGGCGGCGCTGTTGATCGGCTCCCTCTACTGTGCTCTCTTCGGACTGATCGACGACCGTTTCAACCTCAGCGCCGGACCTCAATATCTCATTCAATTCGGCGCCGCCGTGATTGCGTTCGCCGGCCTCATTTTCATCAAGCACGTCAACAACCCCTTCGCCGAAGGATTCCTCTGGGGGCCGGACGGCTTCCCCTGGTGGCTGGTCTTCCTGCTCACCACCTTCTGGTTCATGGGAATGATGAACACGATCAACTTTCTGGACGGCGCCAGCGGGCTGGTGGCGGGCGTCACCGCCGTTCTATCGACGGTGCTGGCGCTTCACATGATCTTCAAGGCGCAGCCGCCCCAGCTGAGCGTCGCCCTGTTGCCTACGGCGCTGCTCGGCGTCACGTTGGGGTTTCTGCCCTTCAACTTTGCGCGGCGCATTTTCATGGGAAGCAGCGGCAGCTACTTCTTAGGCTTCGCCGTCGCTGCGCTTGGCATCATCGGCGGCGCGCGGCTGGCCACCGTGATGATGGTCGTCGGCCTGCCGGCGTTGGAGGTGGGCTGGCTGATGTATTCGCGTTGGCGCCGCGGCCTATCGCCGGGGCAAGGGGGCCGCGATCACCTGCATTTTCGGCTGCTGGATATGGGCGTCGACGAACGCGTCCTGGTGGTGAGTTACTGGCTCTTCTGCGCTGTGTTGGGAGTTTTCACCCTGACGATCGACGACCGCCTCTTTAAACTGGGCGCCTTGCTGTTCGGCGCAGTGGCGGGCATTGCACTCTTCGTCTGGGCCAGCCGACAGGCGCCAGAGACGTCCGCATAGTTGCAAGCTCACCGACGCCGCAATTCGCTGCAACTTCACGGTCGGCCTTTCGTATTGTTGTTCCGAGGCGTGAAATACAACCTTTCAGGCGACCTGATGAACCTTACGATTCGGGAGGCTGTGCATCTTCCAGGAAGCTTCGAGCCTCCTGGAGGATGAAAACGCAGTCATCGAGCATGCAACAGGGGGAAGACCTATGGATTTTATCAAAGCGCTCACTTTTATCACAGAGGATCCGCGTTGGAAAGAGAAAGTTGTGATCGGCGCTGCGCTGGCGCTCTTTGCTCCGCTGATTGTGCCAGCGCTCATCCTGCTTGGCTACGCGTTGCGCCTGACGCAAAACATGCGCGATGGCAAACGGCCGCCTCTGCCGGAGTGGGATGACTGGAGCGGCGACCTGGTGCGCGGCTTCAAGCTGGCCATCGTCTACCTGATCTGGGGCTTGCCGGCGGCGCTGGCGGCGATTCCGCTCTTCTTCGGCGCGATCCTGGCGGACTCGGACAGCTTCGTGCGCACCTTCGGCGTCATGATCCTGGTCGGGACGACGTGTCTGACTTTTCTGTACGGCATTTTCGTCACGCTGATGACGCCCGGCTTTGTGCTCTGGTTTGCGCGCGACGAACAGATTCAGAGCGGCCTGCAGCTGAGCGAAATTTTCGCCTGGACGCGCCAGCACTTGATCGAGGTTGCGCTCTTCCTGATCGCAGTGTTGATCGCCAACTTTGTATTCTTTATGGCGGCCAACGTCGTCGGCACGCTCCTCTGCCTGGTGGGACTGGTGATCACCATTCCGCTGGCCACCTTTGTGGCGTATCTCTATCAGTTCAATCTGTTAGGCCAGATCGCCTACAAGGACAAAACCGGCGAGATGTACTATCCGCCCTTTGCGCCGCCGGCCCCGACGACGGAAAGCGCAGGCAACGATCCATCCATCTGAACGCACCGACTGCGGGTGTAGCAGGTTGTTCACCTTCCCGAAAGATTTGAGCTTTCGGGAAGGTGGACGGCGCAATTGATTGGCGCTGGCGGCGCAACCGGGGACATGGCGCCTTCCTGACAGTTTTTGACAAAATCGTCCGGCAATCATTGCACTCCGCTTTCGTCAAACCGAACTCCTCAATCGACCCCCTGATGAAACGCGAGCGGCATATAAGCGCGCACCTGGATCGTGTCTTCGAGATCGAGGATCACCGTTGCGCTCAATCCGCTGTCCGGCTCAAAAGGCTGCACCTGCCCCACGTTATTCGTGGCAATCGCAAAGAACTCATAGAGGCCGTTGCCCTGAGCAGGCGTGAAGTTGGCCGAGGTCTGCGAACCCGGGAAGGTGCTCCAGGTCATCCATGCGCCGGGAGCGCCGCCGAAGGGAGCGTAGCGATAGCGCAGCTCATATGACGTGATGGTCGTGCCCGGCGCAAAGAAGCCTTGCCAGTTGACGGTGATGACATTCGTCACCGGCGAAGTCGACTGGATGAGCGCCGGGTTGAAGGGCAGCACCCTGGCCACGGGATGGTCGAACACAACCGTCGTGGCCTGCGCCGTCGGACTCCACGGCTGCACGTTGCCGACGTTGTCCACCGCCTGCACGCGGAAATCGAACTTATCGCGAAATTGCGCGCCGGTGATCTGGAAGGATACAGCGGTGGACTCAGAGAGCACTTGAACCCAGGCGCCGTTGTTGACCCGAACCTGCAGATTATAATAGGCGATCCCCGACAGATTGTCCGTCCCGCTCCAGGTCACCGTGAAGGCGGGGAAGATCGTGTACTGCGGCAGCGGGTTCACCGCCGCGACCGGCGGTTCAGAATCGATGATGGTGCTGACGGGCTGACTCCACGGGCCGACGTTGCCTGCGTTATCCGCCGCCTGCACGCGAAATTCGACGGTGGCGCCGTTGGGTGCATCGCGACGGAAGCCGAAATTGTCGGTCTCGGTCTGGTTGCGCCAGTTCACCCAGCTGCCGCCGTTGATGCGATACTGGACGTTGTACCACGCCACGCCGCTGGCCGGGCACCCCGGCTGGGCGGGGTCGAAGGCGGACCAGAAGACGCGAAATTCGGCTGGCGAGAAGGTGGGCAACGCATTGACTGTCGCGATCGGCGGCTGCGTATCGCAGTTGGCGGTGAAAGTGACCTCCAGATACGGAGACAATTGGGGCGGCGAATTGGGGCCAACGCCCCAAAACTGGCGCCAACGCCCCGGCGTCGGCGTCTCGTCGCCGGTGATGATAAGGCCTCGATTCGGCTCGCCGGAGGCCCATGTCCGCACCGCAGCCGTGGCCGGCCCGGTGACCCACCCCAGCGCCGGTGGAACCGAACCCAGAGGGAATTCTGCGCCGCCGAGGAAGTTGGCGTTGTTCCAGGTGACGCTGCCTGCAGCCCAGGGCTGTTGCATCAGCTGGGCGCGAAAGCTCATTCCCTGACCGTCGCCGGGCGGCTCGATGCGGGTTTGATTGATAAAGAAGGCGGCGCTCTGAATCTGCGACTGCGGAGGCAGGCCGGCGAGGTTGAACTCCAGCAACATGCGCATCGCCTGGCGGCCGGTCTGGTTGTCCCACCCCAGTTGCATCGTCGATTCGTTGAGAAAGTTGCTGTTCGGGAAGCCGGACGCAATATAGACGCCCTGCGACGCCGGCAGCTGCACGGTGGCGTTGACGATGGCGCCTTCCACCGTGTAGTCCATCACGGCGAACTGTGTGCGGTCGGGCAGGTCGGCCAGCGCAGCAGCGCCGACCTCACCCGGTGCGAAGCCGTCTTGCCCTACGACCGCCGGGCGAGTCTTCGGCGCCTTTTCCAGAATCTCGATCAGGCTTGGCTGGAGAGCCGTCGATGGCGGCGCTTCTTCTGACGACGTTTGCGCATGGAGCGGCTGCGGGGCCGCAAGCGAACATGAGAAGGCAAGCGCAACGAGGAGCCGGAGAGTGTGTGCGGCTGCTCGTCGCGACACAATCAAATGGAGCTGCATCAGGGTTCACCTTTCCGCAAAAAAGAAGGCAAGCAGCCTCACCGGCCGGCCGCCCGAAAACTCACCGCCAGAGCGCCGTCGGCGTCGCGCAGCTCGAGCACATCTCCCCGGATCGACCACGTGGCGACCGTCTCCAGCGCCGCTAGATAGTTAGCCTCCTGCTCCATCACCCCCTCAGGCTCGCTGCAGAATTTCCGCGTAGAAAGGATCGGCGCCAGCGCAATGGCGTCGCCGTCAAGGGTGTAGCTGGTGCGATAGTTGTTGCACCCCGCCGAACCGAACAACGTCCCCTCCTCGTCGAACGTGGCCGTGATCTCGGCGCCTTCCACCAAACTCACAACCGCCTGCCGGCCGTTGTTGACCATGGTCGCCAGCCAGACGACGCCGGTCAATGAAGCCTGCGGCTGAGGAACGAGGGTCAAAACGACTGCGCCGGAAGCATCCAACAGCGCAACGCCCTCCTCTTTCGGGGCATAGGCGGCTGCCTTGCCCAGCGCCGCCAGAATCCCTTGCTCTTGCGCCATGATGGCGTCCTCGCACATCATCATGGTGCTGCCGATCTGCGCAATCGTCAACTTTTGACCGACAAGCGTATAGCTGGCGAAGAAATTGTTGCAGCCGGTGTTGCCGCCGACGCGGCCATTCTCGAAGGTGATGGTGGCTTCTGCGACGGTTTCGCCGAGCGCGCCGTCAGCGTTCAGATATTCGATGACCTGCCAGATCACGCCTTCCAGCATGGGCGCCCCTCCTTCTGTGGCCTCTCCGACATTTTCGTCCGCAGGTGCAACAGGCTCCTCCGCCGCGGGCGTCGCTGCATTTTGAGGGGTGGATGGCTCCGCCGACGGCGCCGTCACCGGCTGACAGGCGCCGAAGAACAGCGCTGCAATCGTCAACCACCCCACCAGCGACATCGCTCTAAAAACGCTCGTTTTTTGCATAGGGTTTTCTCCGTTTCTCTGAGCTGGTTTGCAACAACAAAAATCGATCATCGGCGATGAAAGCGTTGACTTCGGTCAGGGCTACTTTCATCGCTCAGGGGCTGCGAAAAGGAGAGTCAACTTCCGCAAAGAAATCGTTGTAGGTCTTCACAGAATGGGTGGCGCGCCACTCGGCGGCGGCGGCTTCCGCTGCGTCCATTTCCGCCTGAGTCAACCGGTCGGCAAAGACGAATCGTTGCGCAGCGATTTCAGGGTCGGCTTCTTCGAGCAAGGCGTAGCGAAAGAAACCGGTTTTGTAGTCCCCCTCCATGAAGGCGGCGCGGAAGGCGCCTTCGATGATTGCCTCGCGATGCCCCTGGGCAATGGCGTCTTCGAGGCAAGCGACGGCCTCGTCAAGAAATGCGTCGCCATAGCGTTCGGCGTGCATGCGGGCAAAGATGTAGAAATCCACCTGGGCGTTGGCGTAGCCGGCCGCGCAGGCTTTGCGATACCAGAAGACCGCCTGCTCCAGGTCGCCGTACAGAATGCCGAGCGCCTCCGTCGGACGATAGACATTGGCGAGCTGGCGCATCGCCTCCACGTCGCCCGCTTCGGCGGCGGCGAGCAGTTCCGCTCCGGGTGGATCGCTCAATGTAGGGCGCGGCGAGACCGCTGCGCGCACCAGCTCCACGTCGGCGACGAAGAGCGCGCCGCTCTCGCTCTGGTCGAAGACGAGCGCCACCTCGGCGATGTCGGCCAGGTTGACGCCCTCGAAGGCGCTGAGAGGCACGCGCACCGGCGTCAGCGGCAGCCGACCGGTGAAAATCTCGCCGAAGACGTCATCCGGTTGGATCTCGCCGGCCGGATAGCGCAACGCCGGTTCATCAGCGCGCATGGGAACGCGTGCAGTGGCGCCGCTGCGATCCGTCACCTGCACCGAGAAAGACTGAGGCGCGCCGGACGGATTTTCCTCCCACAGCGGATCGACCGCAACGCGTACGCTGAAGGCATCGAAAAACAGCAAATTGCCGAGGCCAATCGGCAGTTCGAAGCGCAACGCGCCGCCAGGCCTGTCCCAGCGGATGAGGGCGTGCGCCGGTTGGCCCGGGACGGTCACCTCGGCGCGGTGGCAATCCGCCAGCTCCGGCGCAGTGAACGGCGTGTAGTAGCGCGCCGGACAGAAGAGCGTCGCAATGCCTTCGGCGCGCACGGCGCCGCCGACCGGGCTGACGGCGAAATCGTCCTCGCCGAGCGGGGTCAACAATCGCAAGCGGTGGCGCGGATCCGCCAACAACGCGGCCTGCGCCGCCAACCCATACAGTTCTGCGCTGGCGGGCGTCGCTGCATCGATCCCCATGCGCACCATCGCCGCCCGCACCTGCGCCGGATCGTGGCTGAAGATCGTCGTGAGAAAGTCGACGGCGTAGTTGACAAGAAACGCCCGCTGCGCCTCTGCATCCAGAAGAGGCGCACAGTCGGGCCGTTCGCTCTGGTCGGCGAAGTCGGAGCCCAAGATTGTGTTGAAGTGATTGTGGTTGGCGCGCTCCAGCCAGACCGAGGCGGCCCAGGCAGTCTGCTCGGGCGCATTGCGCGCAAACTCAAAGAAGGCATTGCCGGCCTGATCGACGACGTCGCCGTCGCAGGCGGCGTTAAGGAGCGCCATCGGCGCCGGCGCACCACCTTCCGGGTCGACCAGAACTGCCGCCGGTGCGATCAGCAGCACCCCAGCCGTCGGACCGTAGAAGCGTTGCATGTCCACCCGAAGCTGCTCGCGCGCAAGGGCAACGGCTGCCTCCGCCCCGCGCGAGTGACCGAAGAGCGCCAGCCGCCTCCCATCGGCGCGGCCTGCCAGTTCGACGCCAAAGCGATTCTCACCACCTTCCGCAGCCTTCGCCAGCGCGTTCATGTGCAAGAGCACCAGTTGACGTAGCCGCTCCAACGGATACGGTTCGCCGAAACCGAAGGTGTTTTCAGCGTTGATGTTGATGGAGAGGGCCACGTACCCATGCGCCGCCAGCGCACGCACCAGATAGCCAAAGCCGCGATAGTTGGGCTGCTCCACTTCTGGATCGCACGGCCAGCGATCGACGCCCGCCTCATCCACCGGGCAACCGGGGTGCGCGCCATGCAGAATCAGCACGACCGGATACGGGCCGCCTTCGGCAGGCGCGGCGATCAGGCCGTTGAGCCGCACCGGCATTTTATGAAAACGGTGGTCTTCAGGAAACTGATCCTGGATCAAGGTCGTCTCGCCCAAGTTGTATTCAACGGCCGGAGGAAGAGGGGCGCCCGCAAGCCTTTCATCGTCGGTCGAGGAAGCAACCGGCGGTTGGACGGGGGTGCAGGCCGCCAGCGTCAGCACGGCGATGACCGTTAAGAGGGGGCGGCAAAGGTGCATCTGACGCATGGGAATGCTCCTGTATCGAGCGTCGAGAAGACTCAGATAGGGTCCTTTTGAGTGGGAAAGGGGCCTGTCAGCGATTCACGTAGCGACCGCGCACGGAGCGAATCCGATCCTGCGCCAGCGCGCCGATCAAAAAGACGATCACAAAGACGGCGAAGGCCGGGCCGGTGAAAGGCACATAGGCGGAGGCGTAGTCTGCACCGACCTCGACGGCGGCGGGAAACATACGCGTCAGGCCGAGGACGATGGCGTATGCGCCGGCCAGCGACGTCGCCAGGATGATCGACCAATCGCCGAGACGGTCGCCGAAGTAGCCGACGACGCCTAAGCCTGCCGCAATCAAAATCACGCTAAGAAACTCCGGCGTCTTGACAGGTAGCAACGACAACAACAGCAGCATGAGCACAGCGCCAAGCAGGGCGCCGGCCGTGTGCAGCACGATGCGCACCAGTGCATAGCCGAGACCTGCCAAAACGCCGCCCACCACTAAGCTGATCAGAATGCGAATCACATCTTCCTGACCGGAGAACAACCAGGAGGCCAGGCTAAAACCGAGGACGAAGAACCCCACCGCCAGGGAAAACCGGAACAACAACCCGCCATAGACCAGCAAGAAGACGCCGCTTGCAATCAACACGATTCCCATCCAGAACATAGTTTTCCTCCTTGATAAACTGATCGCTGATGCCATAGTCGGTGAACTTACCCATCAGCGCGCCCGTCAGCGCGCCGATCGCCAACCCAAAGAAGGGTATAAAGAAGATCAGCCCAAAGAGCATGCCCTAAAAGGCGCCGCTGAGCGCGCCGGCTGCAGCCGTGCTGAACATTTGACGGGTCTTGGGCTTTTTCTTGCCAACCGGCCAGGTGACAATCGCCGCATCCAGGATCGTGAGGAGCTGCTGCTTCTGCATCTCTTCCAGGCTGCCCAACGCCTGGGCGGCGCCGTCCGGCGTGCCAAATTTGAACACAGTGAGTGTCGCCATAGAGAACCTCCTTAGGAAATTAAAATTGAGAAAAATTTATAATGATTGGATAGCCCGGCCCCAGGGGAACCAAGCATAAACCACAACACAAAAAAGGATCAGCCAGACGCCGAGCACGATCAGGGTGTACGGCAGCATTAGGAAACGCTCTAACATATAAAGAATATGCGACAGGACAGTCTCGACGGCGTCACTCTTCTATCCTTCCGATTCCTCCTCTTTGCTCCACAGCTGCACCAGTTTGATGCACACCTCCGTTGCGCGCCCCATGTCCTGCACGCTGACATATTCGAGCGGGCCATGGATGTTCTGCATGCCGGTGAAGATGTTAGGCGTGGGCACGCCCATCTCGGTCAGCCGCGAGCCGTCGGTGCCGCCTCGAATCGGAATGGAGAAGGGTTCGACGCCCACCTGCCGGCACGCCTCGCGCGCTAGCTCGACCGGGCGCATGTCGTTCTCCAGCCAGTAACGCATGTTGCGATACTGCGGGGTGATTGTGCAGGTGATGCGAGCGCGCGGCTCGGTGGCCTGGATCGTCTCACAGACCTGCTGGAGCAGTCGTCCATGCGCATCCAACCGATCCATCTCGAAGTCGCGCAGGATAAAATGCAGCTCCGCTTCAGCCGCTGCGCCGCTCATCTGATAGACATGGATGAACCCTTCCCGCCCCTCCGTCGTCTCCGGCGTCAGCCTCACGTGAGGCAGGGTGTCGATGATCTTGGCGGCCAGGTGCAGCGCGTTGACCAGCTTGCCTTTGGCCTGCCCGGGATGGATCGAGACGCCCTGAATGCGCACGGTCGCTTTGTCCGCCGAGAAGGTCTCGTAGACGATCTCGCCCAGGTCGCCGCCGTCGAGCGTATAGGCGAACTTGGCGGCCAGGTCGGCGGGCAAGTTGGGATGCACACCGCGACCGATCTCTTCATCCGGCGTGAAGGCGAGGCGCAGCTTGCCGTGGGGAATCTCGGGATGCGCCAGCAGATGCCGCGCCATCGTCATGAGGATGGCGACGCCGGCCTTGTCGTCGGCGCCGAGCAATGTGGTTCCACTGGCGGTCACGATGTCCTCGCCGACTTTTTTCGCCAGATAAGGCGACTGCTTCGGCGATAACACCTGCGACGGGTCGTCGGGCAACACGATCTCGCCGCCGTCGTAATTGCGATGCACGATCGGCTTGACGCCGCTGGCGTTGAAGGCGGGCGCAGTGTCCACGTGCGCCAGAAAGCCGATCACCGGCGCGCGGGTTTCGACGGTCGCCGGGAGGGTGGCAAGCACGGCGCCGTAGTCGGTCAACGTCACCTCCTGCGCGCCGATCTCCTTAAGTTCCTCGACGAGCAGGTTGAGCAGGTCAAGCTGCCTGGCCGTGCTCGGCGAGGTGGTCGACTGCTCATCCGCCTGCGTGTCGATCTTGCAATAGCGAATCAGCCGTTCTTCGAGTTCTCGATCGAATTGTGTATGCGTCATAGCGTATTCTCCAGCCTCGCAGGTGCGGCTCTCAGCCGCGCGCCCTCCCCCCTGGCCCCCTCTCCCAATGCTGGGAGAGGGGGAGCAACGAGCGTCGTCGCTGTGGCTTTCAAATGCACCCCGTTTAACCGTAGGTGCGGCTCTCAGCCGCACATTCTTACCTTCATCCATGCACTGGCGGTTGCGAACCGCCGCTACGATCGTCCCGGTGTTTTGCCTTCATCCATGCACCGGCGGTTGCGAACCGCCGCTACGATCGTCCCGGCGTCTGCGGTTGGAACCTGTTGTCCGATCACCGGAGTCATCTTCCAGAAGGTCGAGGCTTTCTGGAAGATGATCGGCAGAAAGTCTCCTTCTCCAGCGCAGCGAAGAATTCCGCTTCCTGCTCCATCACGCCCGCCGGCGGCGAAAAGAGGTTGAACGGCCGCCCAAAGCAGCAAGACGGCCGCGCCCCAAACGATGCGGGATGGAATTGTTTTCAAGATTGTCTCCCCTTTTTGTTCAATATTCAACTGTTATGTGTTCAATTATTGTAATGGGAATGTACAAAGTTGAAGCGCTGGCTTTTGATTGTACCTTGCACAAACAAATCCGCAAAAATGCATTTGCGCCTGCATCGCTTGCACTGTCGATGGAGGAGCGTGCCCGTCCTCTAAAGCAAGGCGCATTGCATACAGTGCGCTCAATGCGCCGAGCACATCTTTTTTGCATACAGAAGCGCATGGCTTTGAAAGGTGTGCATCGACGTCGATGGCTCTTCGCAGTCATATGCGTCCGACCATTGTTGCGCCTCTGCAAGCCGACCGACTCGCAATACGCAGACTGAGCGAGTCCGTCTCTTGCAGGGCGACGTAGGCACAAGCGCTCTATGGTCGTCGAATCCGGCCCTAGCGTCAGCGTTGCCACCGGCCAGACGATATGGTAAAATCGCATACAGAGTAACTTTTCTTGGCGCCACGAAAGAGACTCTCATATTGTTTTGCGCATATCGTTTGGCTCTGTTCAACCACAGCCTTCACCACACCACTGAAAGGCCACATTCGATGCGCCATTGCTGGATGTGCGTTGCGCTGTTCACCATGATCGTCGTCTTGACTCTTTTCGGGGCCGCGCCATTGCATGCGGCTCCCCTCGCCCGTCCCGGCGCAAGTCCTGCCCTCCAGCCAGGTTGCATCCAGCTGGTCAACAACGGCGATTTTGAGTCGCCGAACCTGGCCGGTTGGTCCACGCAGGGCTACGCCTGGCCCGATTCGCAGGTCAAGTTTTCTGGAAACTTTTCTGCGCATATCGGTCTGTCGACCACACTGCCCAATCAAAATGTGAGCAGCACACTGCGCCAGACGATCAACCTGCCGTCGGATCACACCATCACGCTCTCGTTTCGGTGGTTCCCTCAGTTTGATCTCAATATCAGCGACGCCGACATCCAGTTCGTCAATATTCAGACCGCAGACGGCGCGCTGGTTCCGGTGATTTCACCCATCAAACAAAATCTTACATCCTGGCAGCTCCAAGATTTTCCACTGACCAGCTTTGCAGGGCAGCAGATCGCGCTGATCTTTGGCGTCAACAATGACGGCGTGGGCAGCAGAAGTTGGATGAACATCGACGACGTCTCCATCATCGCCTGTCCGACCACGCCGACGCCCACTGCAACGCCGACGGTCACGGTGACGCCGACGCCCACCTTCACTGCAACGCCGCTTCCCGCCGGCTGCGTGACCGACGGCATCCTCAACGGCGGCTTTGAGGAGGACGCCTTCTGGATCTTCGGGGACGCGCCTGTGCGTCCCGCCTTCGTCAGCTCGCCGGTGCGCACGGGCCTGCGCGCGGTGCGCCTCGGCATCGACCCCGCCGCCGTTCCCGTCAGCCCAACGCAAGAAAGCTTTTCTTCGATCCGGCAACCGTTCCAGATCTCGCCGCTGGCCAGCACGGCTTCGCTGAGCTGGTGGCATTTCGATCGCACCGAGGAAGGCCCGCTGGAAAATGCGCCGCGCGGAGTGCTGATCGACCGCCAGGAGGTCATTCTGCTCAATCTCGACAATTCCACCGAAGCGATTCTTTACAGCAAGCGGCTCAACAACGCCTCCTGGCAGCAGACGACCGTCGATCTCACGGCTTTCCGCGGCAAACCGCTGGTGCTCTATTTCAACGTCCTCAACGACGGCAACAACCTGCGCACCTGGCAATACATCGACGACGTGGTGTTGACCATCTGTTATGCACCGACGGCGACGGCGACCCCCACTTCGCCGCCGACGCCGACCCCACTCCCCACCGATACGCCCACCCCCACCATCACACCGACGGATACGCCGTCGTCGGCCATGTCCGGCGCCGGCGTCGAACTCCCCGGCGCAAACGGCGGCATCGAGAGCGGCGAGCCCACCATCCTGCCGGTGGAAGAGGCAGGCCCCCAGGCGGCAATGCTGCGGACGGCGCAGACGCGCTCCGAACCTAGCTGGCTCGATCGCTCTCTGCGAGAAGGATTGACGCCGATTGCGATTATGACCGGCGTCCTGGCCATCATTGCACTGGCGGTGGGCGTTGCAATTTACAGGCAGCGCTCAGGCGCCTCTTCGTAGCCCTCATCTAAAAGTTGAAATTGTCACCTCAGGAGAGTCGATTCATGAAGGTCACTTCTTTGAATGAATATCAACGCGCCTCACGCCACACATGGAGCCTGATCCACACCGATCATCCGATCGTCTATCCCACGCTGGGGCTGGTCAACGAAGCGGGTGAAGTGGCGGGCAAAGTCAAGAAACTCTTTCGCGACAAGGGGGGCGTGATCTCGCCGGAGGATCGCGAGGCGCTCAAGCAGGAACTGGGCGATGTGCTCTGGTATCTGGCGCAGATCGCCACCGAGCTGGACCTCGCTCTCGAGGAGGTGGCCAGCGCCAATTTGACCAAACTCTACGATCGGTTGGAACGAGGAAAAATCCGCGGGGACGGCGATACGCGCTGACTCAGCGCCTCTGGTCAGGGTGGCGAAAACAAGAGACAAGGTGATCGTTGACCAGGCCGCACGCCTGCATGAAGGCGTAGCAGATGGTGGGCCCGACGAAAGTGAAGCCGCGGCGCCTGAGGTCTTTGCTCATGGCGACCGATTCCGGCGTTTGCGCCGGCAGCTCCTGCAACGTGCGCCGGCGATTGACCAGCGGCGCGCCGCCGACGAAGCTCCAGATATAGGCGTCGAAGGAGCCAAATTCCGCCTGCACTTCTAAAAAGGCGCGAGCGTTGCGGATGAACGCCTCCACCTTGAGGCGATTGCGCACGATGCCCGGGTCTGCGAGCAGCGACGCCACCCTAGTCTCGTCATATTCGGCGACCTTCGCCGGATCGAAGCCATCGAAAGCGACGCGGTAATGCGCCCGCTTGCGCAAGATCGTCAACCAGGAAAGCCCCGCCTGGGCGCCCTCCAGACAAAGCATCTCAAAAAGTTTGCGATCGTCATGGACGGGAACGCCCCACTCCTCGTCATGATAGGCAAGATAAAGCGGATCGCCTTCCGCCCACCCACAACGCCCTAGCTCTCCCACTCTCCCACTCTCCCACTCTCCCGCTCTCAAGCTCTCCCGCTCTCCCGCTCTCCTGCTCTCCTGCTCTCCCACTCTCCCGCTCTCCTGCTCTCCCACTCTCCCACTCTCCCGCTCACGCGCTGGCGTCGAAATGCGCAGGTTCGGTCAGCACCGGCTCCACCTCCGGCCCTCGCGCGCCGGCGACCAGCCGACCGGTGACGACCTGCGGATCGTGTTGGAAGACCAGCAGCGCGTCCTTCTCCAGCGCCTCATGGCGCAGCCGGCGCTTGGTCTCGATGCTGATCATCGGCATGATGTCGAAGGACGGCACCCATGCCAGCCGCGAGAGATGCACCGCCCAGCTCGCTGCATCGCCCAGGAAGAGCAGGCTTTCGCCCTGGCTTTCGACCCACACCACCTGGATCGCCTGCGTGTGGCCTGGGGCGATGTCCGTGCGCACGCCGGTGGCGAGCCGCTGCGGGCCATCGACGATTTCGAGCTGTTTGCAATCGAGCAGCGGACGAAAGTTGTCGGCGATGTAGGTGGCGGCGGTGCGTTCGTTGGGAAAGCTGGCGTCGGCCAACTCGATGCGGTTGCCGATGTAACGGGCGCGCGGGAAGGTGGGCACAGCGACCTGCTCCGCAGCGTCGTCCGCCCAGCGCGTGGCGCCGCCGATGTGATCGCCGTGAAAATGAGTGAAAACCACGATGTCGATGTCCTCCGGCTTATAGCCCACGCGCGCGATCTCGCCGACCAGCCGCAGGTTGCGTTCGCTCAGCCCCATGCGCTCTCGCACCTTGGGCGGCAGCTTGTCGCCGTTGCCTACGTCCACCAGAATCAGTCCGGCGTCGGATTCGATCAACAGGGAGCGGGAGTCGCACGGCACCAGGTTGGTGGGCGTCGGCTCGATCACGCGCTCCCACATCAGCCGCGGCACCAGTCCAAAAAAGCCGCCGCCATCGACGTAATGCAGCCCGTCGCTCAAAATGTGACAGCGAATTGCGCCGATCTGCAAGGTGTAGGCCATAGCTCTCTCCTGCTCGTTTTGCGGCGCCCTCCCAACTTGACTTGAAAAGGACGCTGCGGGTGTTGCGTGTTCCGTGGTGCGTACGGTTGCAGTATGTCATGAGGGTCTGCGCCTCGACAAATCGACGGGTGAATCGACGCCGAAAGTCGCCGATTCGAACAGCATCCTCTGCCAGGGCCTGGCAGACTTGGATTTATCATTTTGCTGCTTGACGAATTTTTCTGTATCGTGTATTATAATTTCACATTATGAAACAAGTGTAGTTTATCGTCTGTGGATACGCGATCTATGTTTCCCGTAAAAGAGGCGGAGCTGCACGCAACCGAATTCTATCCTGGCACACAGGCCGTAGCGCGCGCCATTGCGCTGCTCAAGGCTTTCAGCGATGCGCAACCGGAGTGGACTCTGAACGACCTGGCGCGGGCGACCGGCCTGAATAAGACGACAGCCTTTCGCCTGCTCTCTGCGCTGGAGGCCGAACATCTGGTAATGCGCAACCCGCTCTCGGGCGCATATCGGTTGGGCGTGGAGCTGATTGCCATGGGCGGCGTGGCGATGCGCTCGAACCCGCTGCGCACGGTGAGCAGGCCGACGTTGGTCACCCTGGCCGAGCAGTCCGGCGAGGCGGCGACGCTGGAAGTGCTGATGGACAATCACGTGCTCGTGCTCGACGAGGTCGCTGGCGGCAACCCGATGGGCATGACGCAGGATGTCGGCAGTCGGCTGCCGGTGCACGCCACGGCGACGGGCAAGGTGTTGCTGGCGTTTAGCCCAGAAGAACAGAGTGCAAAGCTGCTGGCCGCGCCGTTGCAGCCGCTCACCGAGCGGACGGTGACCGAGCCCGAGCAATTGCGTCGCGAGCTGGCGCGCATTCGGCAGGAGGGCGTCGCCATTACGCAGGGGGAGCTGGAGCCGGGGTTCGTCGCCGTGGCGGCGCCGGTGCTCGATCGGGAGCGGCAGGCGGTGGCGGCGATCAGCGTGGGCGGTCCAAGCCTGCGCCTCACCGCCGAGCGGCTGCCTCAGATGGCGGCCATGGTGCAGATGGCGGCCCGCCAGATCTCTCGTCAACTTGGCTACTGGCCAGGATAAAGGCTCTTCGCATGATTTAAAACAGGAGGCGCTATGTTGAGGACCAATCCGACTCGAACCATTTCTCGACTCCATACACCCGGCCCGAAGGCGCGAGCCATCCTGGAGCGAGATCGCGCCGTCGTTTCCCGCGCCTATGGCCGCGTGGCGGACTTTGTGATGTCGCACGGCGTCGGCTCACAGGTGTGGGATGTGGACGGCAACCGCTATCTCGACTTCATGTCGGGCATCGCCGTCAACTCGACCGGTCACAGCCACCCCCATGTGGTGCGCGCCATTCAGGAGCAGGCGGAAAAGTTTCTGCATATCTCTTCGGACTACTACCATGAAAGTTGGGTGCGGCTGAGCGAGCGTCTCGACGAAATTGCGCCCTTCGCAGAGCCGGCGAGCGTCTTTTTAGGCAACTCCGGCACCGAGGCGGTCGAAGGCGCCATCAAGCTGGCGCGCTATCACACCGGACGGCCATATTTCCTCGGCTTCATCGGCGGCTTTCATGGCCGCACGCTGGGCTCGCTCGGCTTCACCGCCAGCAAGATCACACAGCGCCGCGGCTTCCTCCCTCAGCGCGAGGTGATTCACGTCCCCTACCCCTATGAATATCGCCCGCTGCTGGCGATGCAGCCCGGGGAAGCGGACTACGGCGAGACCGTCGTCAACTACATCGAGCGGGTGATCTTCAAGAACCTGGTCTCGCCGGACGAGGTGGCCGCCGTGCTCGTCGAGCCGATCCAGGGCGAGGGCGGCTACGTCGTGCCGCCGGCGTCTTTCTTCCCGCGGCTGCGCAAGCTGTGCGACCGCCATGGCATCCTGCTGATCGTGGACGAAGTGCAGACCGGCATGGGGCGCACCGGCAAATGGTGGGCGATCGAGCACTGGGGCGTCGAGCCGGACATCGTCTGCACGGCCAAAGGCATTGCGTCGGGCGTGCCGTTGGGCGGCTTCATCGCCCGTCAGAGCGTCGCCACCTGGCCGACCGGCGCGCACGGCAACACCTACGGCGGCAACCCGCTGGCGATGGTGGCGGCCCTGGCGACGATGGAGGTGCTGGAGAACGGCGGCATCCAGAACGCCGCCGAGCAGGGCGCCTATATGCTTTCCCGGCTGCACGAAATGGCGGCGCGTCACCCCAGCATCGGCGACGTGCGCGGCAAAGGGCTGATGATCGGCGTTGAGTTCGTTCAGGACAAAGCGACGCGCGCTCCCAACGCGCGCCTGCGCGATCGGATCATCGAGCTGGCCTTCGAGCACGGCCTGCTCATCATGGGCTGCGGCGTCAGCACGATGCGCATCATCCCACCGCTCGTCATCACCCGCCCGGAGGTGGACGAGGGTCTGGAAATCTTCGAGCACGCGTTGACGCTGGCCGAAGAAGAGCTGATGTGACATTGGAGGCAAACGCGAAGGCGCAAAGACGCCAAGCAGGATTAGGGGTTGCGCATCAGGTGAGAAGTTTTCTCATGGAACACGACCTTCCGGGAAGCTTGATGGAATCCAACAAATGCTTTTGGCGACCTGGAGGCGCAGCTCGCAGCTGCGCTTCCTCAAATCACCCTTTCTGCTCATCGAGAACGTGCGACCGGGAGCCGCAATTGCCTTGTTGCAAGCTTTGCACCGGCGCGCAGCGCCCCGGATGAGCGCCGAAAACATGCGGCCAGGAGCCACACCCACTCTATTGCGAGGGAAAGTCTTTGTGCGCCTTTGCACTCCCTCATGGCTCTTTCATGGGTCCAAGAAGGGTGCGAAGGAGCGCGCATGAACCGTCCGGGGCGCCGCCAATGCTCGCCTACTCAATCACAATCTCATCAAACGCAATGTCCTCCGGCTGCGGGTAGCGCATGTTCAACCCTTCCAACGTGCGTATAATCACATGTGAAATGACCAGATTGCGATACCATTTGCGGTCGGAGGGCACGATGTACCACGGCGCGTACTCGGTGCTGGTTTTGCTGAGCACCGCCTCATAGGCGGCCATGTACTCGTCCCATCGCTTGCGTTCGGCCAAGTCGCCCGTCGAAAACTTCCAACGTTTCTCCGGCGTGTCGAGCCGCTCCTGCAGCCGTTGGCGTTGCTCCTCCTTGCTGATATGCAGGAAAAATTTGAGGATCGTCGTCCCCTCGTCGACGAGCAGCTTCTCGAAGGCGTTAATGTGCTCATACCGACGCCCCCACACCTCCGGCGGAACCAGACCATGCACGCGCACGACTAACACATCTTCGTAGTGGCTACGGTTGAAAATCACAATCTCCCCGTTGCCCGGCGTCTGCTTGTGAATGCGCCACAGAAAATCGTGCGCCAGCTCCACCGCCGTCGGAACTTTGAAAGAAGCCACCTTGACGCCCTGCGGATTGACGCCGTCAAATACATGGCGAATCACGCCATCTTTGCCGGAGGTGTCCATGCCTTGCAGGACGATCAGCACCTTATGCTTGCCCTCCGCATAGAGCAACTCTTGCAGCGTCTCCAGCCGTCTGTTGAGCTCTTCCAGGTCGCGCTTTCCCTGTTTCTTATCCCCTTCATACAGGCTCTTGTCATCCGGCGGCCATTGCGAAAGATGAACTGTGCTGCCCGGCTGCACGCGATAGTGATCGACGTTCATGACAGAAAACTCCTCTTGTGTTTGCTGAGGATGAACACAGATTGGCGCCTGCATTGTAACACGTTTAATTTTCCTCTCCGATTGCGCTAAATTTGCACGTTCAGCAAAGCCATTGTATAGTTTTGCCTCAGTTTTAATGTGTTTCACATAGATTTTCATAGGTTTCGATCGCAAACCTATGTAGAATTTTCTTGCAAGTCACCATCCAAAGAAGGTCGTCATGAGCGCGTTCGCGTCGTATCCTCCCCCTCGCCTGATCTTCTGGGAGACAACTGCAGGCTGCAACCTGGCCTGCATCCACTGTCGACGCATCACGGTAGCCGATCAACTGTTGCCCCAAGACCTTTCGACCGCCGAAGCGTTCGACCTGGTCGATCAGATCGCTGCCTTCGCCCGACCGATCTTTGTCCTATCCGGCGGCGAGCCGCTCTTCCGGCCCGACATCTTCGCCATCGCCCGCCGCGCCGCCGACGCCGGCCTGCTTGTGGCGCTCGCCACCAACGGCACGCTGATCGACGCCGCCGTCGCGCGCCAGATCAAGGAAAGCGGCGTGCGTCGCGTCAGCATCAGCTTCGACGGCGCCGACGCCGCCACCCATGACCTGTTCCGCGGGGCAGGCGCTTTTGAAAAGGCGCTGGCGGGCATGCGATCCCTGCGCGAGATCGGCGTGCCTGTGCAGATCAACACCACCGTGGCGCGACATAACATTCATCAGATGGATCAGATGCTGGCTCTGGCCAAGACGGAAGGCGTCCAGGCGCTCCATCTCTTTTTGCTTGTGCCCGTCGGCTGCGGCGTCGAGATCGCCCCTGAGCAGCAGATTTCCGGCGCCGAGTACGAGCAGGTGCTGCACTGGATGTACGACGCAGAAATGGCCGGCGACATCGAGCTGAAAGCGACCTGCGCGCCGCACTATTTCCGCATCGTGCGCCAGCGACAGGCGGAGGAGCGCCGACAAGGCATCGTGCGCCGGCGACCGGACAGCCATCATCGCCAGCAACGCGCCGGCGGGTCTCACGCCGGCGGCCATCCGGGCGACGCGCAGCGCGCCATGAACGCCATGACCAAAGGCTGCCTGGCCGGAACCGGCGTCTGCTTCGTCAGCCATCGCGGGGAAGTGTTCCCCTGCGGCTATCTGCCGGTCGAAGCAGGCAACATCCGCCGGCAACCGTTGCAAGAAATTTGGGAGCAATCGACGCTTTTCGCCGACCTGCGCGACGCCACTCTGCTGCGCGGCAAGTGCGGCCTCTGTGAGTTCAAAAACATCTGCGGCGGCTGCCGCGCCCGCGCCTACGGCATGACGCACGAATATTTGGACGAAGAGCCTTTTTGCACGTATGAACCGCAAACAACCAAGCCACTCTCTTCCAGCAAGCTTGTGGAAATGTAATCCATGCCCTATAACCTGGAGGCGCAGCTCGGAGCTGCGCTTCCTCAAAAGAGCCAAAACCTGACGGTCCACCGTCAGCGTCCGGCTGGAAGCCGAGCCTACGACAAACCTTTGTAGAGTTACAAAGTAAGTAGAGTTACAAAGTAAAGTCGCCAGTTGGAGAGCACATTATAAAGGAGAGCAGGTTAAAAACGATGACGCACCCATTTGCAACCGATGAACGACTTGACATCAGCGAGCAGGCGCGCACCGCCGACGGACAGATCATCCGCCTCAACCGTCGTCTCTTTATGCAGCTGCACGCCTTCGGCGGCTGCACCGATCCCGACTTGCTGATCGACTCGCTGCGTCGGCAGCCCTTCGGCAGCGTGCTCTATCTGGACGTCAACGATCCCCAAGGCGTGGCGCTGCTCACCTTCAGCGAAGACGCCGACTTTTTTGTGGACGAGCTGCGCAGCTATCTGAATCGTCCGCCTTTCGTTGCGCTGCAGCCGAAGCCAGAATACACCATGTTCGGCCGCACCTACGCCATCGGCAACGAGGAGGACCTGGAGCGTGCGCTGATCACCCGCCCGCGACAGAAAGTCTGCGACCCGAAATGGCCCTGGGCCATCTGGTACCCCCTGCGTCGCGCCGGCTCCTTCGAGCAACTTTCGCCGCAGGAGCAGCGCACCATCCTGATGGAGCACGGCGGCGTCGGCCACGCCTATGGCCGCGCCGGCTACGGCACCGACATCCGCCTGGCCTGCTTTGGTCTGGATAAAAACGACAACGACTTCGTCGTCGCCCTGGTCGGGCCGGAGCTCTATCCGCTTTCCTCCATCGTGCAGCGCATGCGCAAGACCAAGCAGACCTCGCAGCATCTGGCGCGGCTTGGTCCGTTCTTCGTCGGCAAGGCCATCTGGCAATTTGAAGGAGCGCACGCATGAAGACCGCCGTCCTGCTGCTGGCCTACGGCGGCCCCAACTCCCTGGCGGACATTCCCGCCTATCTGCTCGACATTCGCGGCGGCCGCGAGACGCCGCAGTCGTTGATCGACGAGATCTCCCATCGCTATGAGGCCATCGGCGGCTCATCGCCGCTCCTGCGCATCACGCAAAGCGCGGCGGCGAAGCTCCAGGAGCGCATCGGCCTGCCTGTCTACGTCGGCATGCGTCACTGGTCGCCGTGGATCAAGGATGTCGTGGCGCAGATGGCCGCAGACGGCGTCCGGCAAGCGGTCGTCATCTGCATGGCACCTCACTACAGCAGCCTCAGCATCGGCGCGTATCGTCGCCGGCTCGACGAGGCGCTGGCGCAGCTCGAGCGGCCATTTGAAGTTCACTTCGTTGAAAGCTGGCACACGCA
>NZ_CAKZMJ010000050.1 GCF_937128415.1 uncultured Caldilinea sp. | reverse complement strand
GTCTTCCCGTGGTCGATGTGCCCAATCGTCCCCACGTTCACGTGGGGCTTCGTCCGCTGAAATACTGCCTTGGACATGAATACTATCCTCCTGAATTGTTTCGCTCAGCGTCTCTCCCCAAGTCGGTGATCGCCGAAATGACTGACAAAAAATTTCTGTGAATTGGCGCAATTGCACCGCCGAGAACGCCTACGGCGGTGCAAGACAAAACATTTTCAAGCGAGTGACAGCGTCAATCGCCACAATCTTAATAGTATACTTGAGCCGCCCTGGAGTTCCAAATCAGCGGCTTGACAAAATACAAACAGTTTGCTCTTTTACACCGGCGTCGGCGCAGGGAGACGAACGCATTGGTCGCCGCTTCATCGGCGTCGCCTGAGATCAGGCGACGCCGATGAAGCACGGGGATGGGCGCAAACTCAAGCAAGGTTGCGTCTTTACGCCTGTCCCTTCAACACCTTTTCGGCGATGTTCTGGCTGACGGGCATATACTTCTCAAATTCCATGGTGAAACTGCCGCGTCCGCTGGTCATCGAGCGCAGATCGGTGGCGTAGCCGAACATTTCCGCCAGCGGCACCAGTGCGCGGATCGCCTGGACGTTCCCCGGCCGGGGCTCCATGCCCTCCACCTGCCCCCGACGCGCCGAGAAATCGCCGACCACATCGCCGACATACTCTTCCGGCACGGTGGTCTCCACGCGCATCACCGGCTCCAACAGAATCGGGCCGGCCTTTTGGGCGCCTTCCTTGAACGCGATGCTGCCTGCGATCTTGAAGGCCATCTCGCTGGAGTCCACTTCATGGTAGCTGCCGTCCACCAGCGCAACTTTGACGTCGACCACCGGATACCCCGCCAGCACGCCGCTTTCCATCGCCTCGAGGACGCCTTTGCGAACCGGCTCGATGTATTCCTTCGGCACGACGCCGCCGACGATGCGATCTTCAAAGACGAAGCCTGCACCGGGCGCATTCGGCTCGATCTCCAGCCAGACATGCCCATATTGGCCGCGACCGCCGCTCTGCCGCACGAAACGCCCTTCTGCTTTGACGGCGCGCGTGATGGTCTCTCGATAGGCGACCTGAGGACGGCCGACGTTGCACTGCACGCGAAACTCACGCTTGAGGCGATCGACAATGATGTCGAGATGAAGCTCGCCCATGCCGGCGATCACCGTCTGACCGGTCTGGTCATCGTACTGCACGCGGAAGGTGGGGTCCTCTTCAGCCAGCTTGAGCAAGGCATCGGTGAGCTTGTCTTGATCCGCCTTGGATTTAGGCTCGATGGCGATCTTGACGACCGGCTCGGGGAATTCGATCGACTCCAACAGGATCGGCGCCTTCGGATCGCAGAGGGTCTCGCCGGTGTAAGACTCTTTGGGCCCCACAATGGCGGCGATGTCGCCCGCCGAGATCTCTTTAATGTCTTCCCGCTTGTCGGCGTGCATGCGCACCAGACGCCCGACGCGCTCCCGTTTCTTGCGGCTTGAGTTGTAGACGGTTTCCCCTGCACGCAGGACGCCGGAGTAGACGCGCACGTAGGCAAGTCTGCCGACGAAGGGATCGGTGACGATTTTGAAGACCAGCGCTGCAAACGGCGCATTGGGGTCGGCCTCGCGCACCTCTTCCGCCCCGGTGTCCGGATGAACGCCGCGCACAGGCGGGATGTCCTTCGGGCTGGGCAGGTAGCGGATGATGGCGTCGAGCAGCAGCTGCACCCCCTTGTTGCGCAGCGCCGTGCCGCACAGCACGGGCACAATTTCGCCGTTGATCACCGCTTTGCGCAGAGCCCTGTACAGGTCTGCATTGGTGATCTCCTCACCCTCGAGAAACTTCATGGTCAGCTCATCGTCTGTCTCGGCGATGCGCTCGACCAGATGTTCTCGCGCTTTGGTCGCCTCCTCGACGTACTCGGCGGGAACCTCGGTCACCTCGGGGGAAGCCCCAAGCTCGTCCGTGAAGACGTAAGCCTTCATCTGGATGAGATCGATGACGCCCTTGAAGGAGTCCTCGACGCCCAGCGGCAGCTGAACCGGCAAAGGGTTAGCGCCCAGACGATCGATGATCATCTGCACGGTGCGCTCGAAGTTCGCCCCCACGCGATCCATCTTATTGACAAAACAGATCCTGGGCACATGATAGCGATTCGCCTGCCGCCACACCGTCTCCGACTGCGGCTCAACGCCCGCCACGGCATCGAACACGACGACGCCGCCGTCCAACACGCGCAGGCTGCGCTGCACCTCGGCTGTGAAGTCGATATGCCCCGGCGTGTCGATGATGTTGATCTGACACTCCTCGCCGGTGATGCTATCCTTCCAGGAGGTGGTGATGGCCGCCGCCGTGATCGTGATGCCGCGCTCGCGCTCCTGCACCATCCAGTCCGTCACAGCCGTGCCTTCATGCACTTCGCCCATGCGATGGATGCGTCCAGAATAAAACAGAATCCGCTCCGTTGTCGTTGTTTTACCGGCGTCAATATGGGCAATAATGCCGATATTGCGCATTCGTTCAATTGGATATTCGTTCGCCATAAAAATTACTTCCTCGTTATCCCTGAAACTTGACGCAAAAGGATGCGGCGCCTGAACCTGCTTGCATCCGCTGCGTATGATCCGCTGTATGACGTACTATCGTCAAGGCGAAGGGAAGCGGTTAGCTTGCAGGTGGGCGCCGCATCAACTCAGGAACACCCTGATTTGTGCAGATTGACACCCACGCTCTGACGTGTGTAGACGCCGTCTTTTACGCCAGAGTTTGTCTTAGTAGCGGAAATGTGCGAACGCCTGGTTGGCTTCCGCCATCTTGTGCGTATCCTCGCGCTTTTTGATGGTGGCGCCTTCGTTGCGGGCTGCGTCCATCAGTTCAGCGGCCAAACGCGCCGCCATATCGCGGCCGCTGCGCTTGCGAGCGCTTTCGATCAACCACCGCATCGCCAACGCCTGCCGTCGCGCAGGACCGATCTCCATCGGAATCTGATAGGTTGCACCGCCGACGCGGCGAGGGCGCACTTCCACCAGCGGGGTGGCGTTTTTCAACGCCTCCTCGAAGACCTCGATGCCAGGGCGCTTGGTGCGCTCCTCGATAATCTCAAAGGCGTTGTAGACAATGCTGGCGGCCAGGCTCTTCTTCCCGCGCTCCATCACTTTGTTGATAAATCTAGCCACCACTTCGCTATGATAGCGCGGGTCTGGCGTCACTTGACGCGGTTCAGCACGATTTCTTCGCATGGTTTCACTCTTTTCGCTTCCGCTCCCACCGATTCCTGCCACTCACTTCAGACATCTCGAGATCGTTTGGACGATCCATCAAGATGACGACAAGAATGCAGGCTTCTTTCTATTAAGATACAGCGCAGACGCTCGATACGAGCTCTACACAAAAAGCCCAAAGCGAGAGACTTCTCAGGGTCGTCCGCTACTTCTTCGGTCGCTTCGTGCCGTACTTGCTGCGCCCGCGCTTCCGCTTATCGACGCCCTGGCTGTCCAGCGCGCCGCGCACGATGTGATAACGAACGCCGGGCAAATCCTTCACGCGACCGCCGCGCACCAACACCACGCTATGCTCCTGCAGGTTGTGCCCCTCACCCGGAATGTACGCCGTCACCTCGATGCCGTTGGACAGACGCACGCGCGCCACCTTGCGCAGCGCGGAGTTTGGCTTTTTGGGCGTCGTCGTGCGCACCTGCGTGCACACGCCGCGCTTTTGCGGGTTGCCCATCTTCATGCGCCGCGTGCGGCCGGTCAATGTATTTTGGGTGAAACGCAGCGCCGGCGCTTTTTCCTTTTTCACAACTTCTTTGCGGCCCTTGCGGACTAACTGATTAATGGTCGGCAAATGTCCCTCCACTCTCTGGATTGCAATCCGTCCCACAGACGGGTCTCACCTTGGTCGCCTACGTCATCAGCCGCCAATCGGCTTGTCGTCAACAGATGCAACAATCAATACAATACACCATGAACATAATGCCTTCCAGGCGCTATCTGTGAGCGCCGAAAGACATCCTCTTTTCGTCAACTCAGGGCAGAACTACGCCTTTCGCAGTCAAATCTCTCGAGCAAAATCTTTGACCATAGAAACGCTGCGCAGGCTCGTCAGACCCACGAACAGCAAATATAACACAAGGGAAAAACAACGGTCAAATCATTGGCCGACAAAAACTCAAAACAACTCTATTTCAAGAGACGCATCCGTCAATCTACTTCAGACTCTCTGTTTCCCCAGGGGATCGGCGCCATCGTGAGGCGCTCTCCGTCCAGCGTTCGATACATCTTCAAAAGGTCTGCGGTCAGACAGGAATGCACAGGGATGACGCCCAACAGATCGCCGACCCGAATGCGCTCCGTCAGCGCTGCGAAGGCGGCTTTCTCCGCATGAACGACGCCATGCTCCTGCGATAGGGAGCGCACCCAAACGTCAGGCAACGGGGCGCTCCACCCTCCCTGCTCGATCAAGGCGACTGCGCCGAAGGTGAGACGTCCATCGCGCTGCACCAGGCTTTCTTTCGAGAGATGAACAGCCCCTCCGTACAGGATGATGTCATTGCGCTCCGGGTGGATGGAGACCACCGGACAGGCCACGACCACCGCCACCTCCTCTGGGGTGCATGCGCCGATTTCGACCTGCATCCAATCATAGAAGACGAAATTGCCGGGGCGGATTTCATCCACAGCGTCAAACCGCTCGAGCACGCTGCACGCAGGCGTGTCCCCAACCGAGACCTCAAGATGCTCAAAACCATGACTTTGCAGCCGCCGGCGCGCCGCAGCCAATCGCTGCGCCGTCAGCGTGTACGCATCTACGATCTGCGCTTTCGAGCGGGCGGCGTACGTTCCGCCGTCATGGGTGAGCAGGCCTCGCAGCTTCATGCGCTCACACTCGCCGATCTGTTGCGCCAGCGTCGTTAGTTCGGCGCCATCCCACTGCACGCCGCTGCGCCGATAGCCGGCGTCCACCTCGATCCAGACATCCACCGGAGCGACCAGATGTTCTGCAAGGTAGGCAGCCGTCGTCGCATTCTCCACCAACAGGTGCAGGTGCACGCGTTGCGCCAGCTCGTTGATTTTGTGAATCTCGCGAATGTTGGCGGGAAACGCGATCAGGATGTCCTTCCAACCATGCGCAGCAAAATAACGGGCCATTTCCACCGAGGAGACGGTGATGGCGTCCACGCCCACCTCGCGAAACCACTCGCCGATGGCGGCGGACTGATGCGTCTTGAAATGAGGGCGAAAGCGAACGCCGCTTCTCTGCGCCTTTTGCGCCATGGAAGCGATGTTGCGCCGCGCGCGGGAGACATCCAATAATAACGTTGGCGTATGGATGTCGTTGTAGAAACCAAAGGGAAAAGCCATCAACCATGCTCCTTATTTTAGACCTCAAAATCGATCCGGGATGGCGCAGATAAAAAGCCCGGAGCAAACGATGCGCATTCCGGGCTTTTTGCAAGTGACTATCGCTTCTTCTCTCGTTCGACTCGGCGATTGAACCGGGTTGACGAGGAAAGGATGTCAAGCTCAAGAGCAAAGATTTATTCAGTTGTAGATAAAGACAGATTACATCGCACCGACCTTGATGGTGATGGTGCCTTCTCCGGTCGTCACCTCGCCGGCGACGCCGAAGCCAGCCAAGGCGCTGTTGATGTAGCTGCTCACCAGATCCATCAGCGGGCCGCTGATCATCATGCCGTTGGCGCCGGCTTCAGCCAGATTGACCATGACTCTGCCGCCCTGCACCATGACCTGACCGGCGACGTCGATGTTGCGACCGCCCAGAAGCACGCCGTCCTTCAACGTAATGCGCGCATGAATTCTGTTGCCGGGTTCAAGCCAGACGGTGATGGCTTCCACTGGCTGGTTGGGGCCGGTGTTCTGCTTCAACAGTTCCGTCAGGAAGCTGCTCAGCTGGGACTCGCTCCAGGTGACTTCACCGGTCATCAGCCCCATCAAACCAGCGTTCTGGCCCTCAAGCGCGGCGTCAATGCTGATCGGCACGCTGCGCGCCGGTGCAGGCACATCTCCCATCGTACAGCCTGCGAGCATCGACATGAGCAATACGGCCACCAGCGCGACAACCCAAATCCTCCGGTTAAGCATAGAAACCTCCCTTTGTCTTGGAAATCTGGAAATATGTATTGGACTTTGCACAGCCCTCGTGATGGGAAATCAACAGCATACTAATTATACTGTATTCTTACCATCAACAAAAACTGTTTTCAAACACCTTTGTTCGCCCTAGAGCGCTGTTGTAGGCCCCATAGCGCTATGTCGAATTGCCGCAGGGCTGCCTGGCGAGTCTTTGCTTTGTTCCGATCTGTGCAATTCCAGATTATATCAGTAAGGTGGACGCAGTGCAAGCCAATGAAAACGACGGATAGCCGACGATTTTGCGTCACGCCTTTACAACCGGTGAGGCGGCTGTTGCAATTCTATGTTGACGCCTTGAATATCACGCCTTCACCTCGGTTGATGGGGAGGCTGCGCTCATGCCGGCTTCATAGCCATCCAACACGGCGTAGAGCACCTCGTCCAGAAATTGATTGAGCAGCCGTTCAACTCGAATGTCATCCGAATCCGGAGATTGTTCGTTGCTGGCGCGCACCGCTTCGATCAATTGCCGTCGAAAAAATTGAACTGCGCGGCCGGTCTCCACCAGAGGGATGCCGCTCGAAGCTGCATCGACCCCATATTGTCTTCCCAGCTCGCGCGCAGCCTCCAGCAGTTGATTGCGCTGTTGCGGCTTCATCACATAGGAGATGGCAAGCGAGAAAAGCATGCGCCCTCGCTCCCGTCGCGCCTGATCCACCGCTGTATTGTCCGGGTGATGCCAGCGCTGAACCAATGCATCTGCGCGCTGCAGCTCTGTGCGCACGCGATCGACGGCGATTTCAACCAAATTGTTGCGCGTCGTCGCCGGCATCAATCGGGCGCGCTCGTCCAGAAAGCGTCGCAAATCATTGAGGCTGAAGCGTCGATGTCCGCCAGGCGTGCGAAAGACCGGGATTTCCCCGCGATCGGCCCATCCGCGCAGCGTCGTAAAATGCACCCCAAGGAATTCGCTTGCATCCTTGAGAGTCAGCCATTCCACTTTGCTGCGAGGCGACATCGAAGCCTTGTCTCCAGAACGTCTACGTTGTTCATCTTCCATACCTTCTCGATTGTAAAAACTTGTGAGACGACTGTCAAACATCTTTCAAATATCTGGTTATCTGGTGATTGACAAAATATCCTGGTGGTTGACCAACTCGCCCTGACTCTCGCAGCGTTCGGCATTTCCAGACAGATTTGTCAGGTTCGCTCTTCTCTGACGAAGATCGTCATTCAGGCGTCAAGCCCCCTTCCGACGCTGATAAACGTCTGCCCTGTATACTGAAAGTGCAATACGAATCGTTAAAAAATCGATATAGGGAGGCAACGCCTATGCACACTATTCGGTCTCCGCCCAGGCGTCCGATAAATGACGACGGAGAGCCAAGCTAACGCAGTGTCAGTAGACGATGATCTTCCACATGGCGGATTCCTGCAAAGGGCTATACAGTTCAACCCGCTCAGGAGAATTCATGCCAAACTACCGACTTACGCGCCATGCGCTCAATCAGATGGTGCATCGAGGAGTGAGCTTAGGGGCTTGGCTATGCGCCACACTAGATGGCGAATGGCACGATGACGGGAAGCGCGTGAAAATTGTTGCTCGTAACTGGTATGCATCCAGAAAGCGGGGCAAGGCTTGCGATTTGGTCGTTGTTCTGAACCACCAACAGACTGTGTGCATCACAGTAATCCGTGACCATCGCAGGCGGGCACGGCGTTGGCGTTGTCAGCGCTGAGTCGTCCGAGGTGTTAAGTAGTATGGGCGACAATAGTCGCCCATACTACCACGTTTAAAGAGTTGCGTTGTGGGTAGATGAAAAGCGCCATGCAGAGGGTTGGCCCCAAGCTCGCCGGCGGCGTCGGGCAATGCCCGCTCGGGTCGGTGTATTTCAGCGGATTAAAGCGCACATACGCATAGCGATGATAGTCCAGCGCATTGCCCGGCTCGGGCACGATGCTGTCCGGCGAGAGGAAGCGCCCCAGCGCCGGGTCATACCAGCGGGCGTTGTAGTCGTACAAACCCCGGTCCAGGCCGCCCACGGGGCTGGGCGCACCCACGCCAGCTTCCATGCGCTGGCTCGTGTAGCGATACCCCGTCTGCAGGGCCAGCGTCGCGCTGTTCCGCCAGGTGTGGCGCACGTCGCCGTAGGGCAGGCACAGGTACTGCCACAGGGCCGCGCCGGCCCCGCTAACGACCACGGCCGTAGAGCCTAGGTGGTAGCGAAGCGGGCCGGTGGCTTCAGCTACCGGCTATGTTGCGGAGGCCCCTCTGGGGCTGGCGCCAAGCCCGCAGGGCCTTCCACCCCGTCGCCCAGCCGTTTACGGCCGAACCGCCTGCGAGTTGCCCGGCTCCGGCACGAGAGAGTCGGGCTGGGTGAAGCGACCCCAAACCGATGAGTAAAACGAACACGCAAGAATGCGAATCTTACGAGTGAGATCTATAATAGTCTTTGACGCTCTTTATGAATTCTTCAGTTTGCCACTCATACCACTCATTAAATTTTCGACTTCTCTTAACAAACTCAGGACTTTTGTAAAATGCGATGACTCTCTGTAATGCGTTTTTAAAATCAGCAGGATTATAGAAACGATGATCTGACCAATCTGGTCCTTGATATTTTGATGGGGGAGCATTTTCAATGAAATCTATTATCGTGCTTATAGAATGAGGTCGGTTAAGTTTGTTACTAGGATCTTCGACAGGTAGAATGATACCATTTGCGAACTCAATGCCATCTCGAGGCGAGGTTTCAAATCGAATACCGACTCCCTCCACATTGATCAATATATCACATCCGTATTGATCAGCCTTGCAATCCTTCACAAAGCCGTGAAATTCATCAAATAAGAAACCAAATTCTCTGTCAATCTTCTGAAAAAGCTCTAAACATTCAGGGCATTTGTTATGGATAAAAACTACACTATTCATTGGCTATTCTCCTGGCAGAAGCCATTGTCCTTCTATTTTATATCCTTTTGAGAGCAGATAATTCAATTCTCGCCGTAAATAAGTATTGGCAAATCGAGCTTCCTCAAGTACCTCCTTGATATTTGCTTCGACAAAGAACTTATCCCCTCTGGCAATAGCATCATCGAGAAACTGCCTGTTCACCTCCCACGGGTCAATGCCTGCCTTCATCAGCGCATCCCACACATCGTATCCAGGCGAATTCGGCGTGCTGAAGTAGGTCGCTCCCATCTCGTGAGCTTTCTCGATATAGCTCTTGTAGCCTGGCTCAGCCCGGAAACGACCCAAGACCGTCAGGCCGTTGCGCGGCCCCTGGGCGGATATCTCCGCCAGTTGGCGCACCAAGGCGCGGCCTTCGTCGCTGTGCGTGCCGACTTGGGCCAACCGCTCGACCAACCGGGTGCCTGTGCGAGCGCTGTCGGTCAAGCGCCCGGCGACTTTGGCTGCGCCGAGCAGGTCGTCAGCATGAGCAACCGCCTTGCCGCCCTTCATGGTCACGCCGGCGAAGGCGGGCACGCCGGGCAGAATGGCGGTGGTCACATCCACGGCCAGGGCCAGGCCGTTCTGCCAGGTCAGCCCTTCTTCGCGGATGTCATTGAGCGTGAGCCCGATGCTGAAGATATCCCAGGCGGTCTCCAGCCAATGCCCGCTGGGGTCGGTGTACTTGAGCGGGTTAAACCGCACATACGCATAGCGATGGTAGTCCAGCGCATTGCCCGCCTCCGGAACAATCGCATCCGGCGAGAGGAAGTACCCCAGGCGCCGGGTCATACCAGCGGGCGTTGTAGAAGTACAGCCCCAGCGCCGCCTCCTCCCGCTGGCCCGTGAAGCGAAACTGTATGACCAAAAGCAGACGATTCTTACTTACTCGACGGGAAACCGTTTCTTTTTTCTCGCGTCTTTTTTTCTAAAGACAATTCGTCTCCATTGCTCAGGCACTACCAGTACAAAATTAAGTATCGCCAGACAGTTTACCAGCAAACTCAAAAGCAAAGACAATACGAGGGGTTGAAAATGGAAAGCCCATACATTAACAGGTGTCGTTACTAATATCGCAGCAATGATCAAGTTCTTCTTCGCTCGTTCCCATGGTTCGAAGTCGGTTTTTCCCGTTTGAATTAATAATCTAATACCGAGGCCACACATAATAAACGCTATGAACCACGTAAGGATGATCAACCAAGTCACAGCCTCTAACTCCTCACGGCGTAACCTTGCGAGAATCCCAGAGTAACTGTGCTAAGCTAGCAGCCAAATTGAGCCATGGGTTCTTCGTAGATACCTGAACCGCTGTTGTTAAGCTGGTCATATACATATCTTCACGAGATAAATTGCCATTGAATGCCTGAATTCCAGCCCAAAATACTCCAGCGCCGGTTGCTAGGGTGCTTGCACCTCGTCCAACACCAAAGCAAATTCCGACAGCAGAGCCACACGCTGGCGACGCCACTATGAGACCGGCTCCCGCTACGCCGATCGTATCGATAGTTTGAGCCACACAGTCCTGATGGCGGCAGTCGGTGTAACGCTGGTTGTAGATGCTGGTGAGGGAGCGGTCGCTGAAATACTGGGCATGATGGTAGCCTTCCCAAGACCCCATCTGCGCCATGTGGGCGAAGGTGCGCTCGTCCCACCACGGCGCAGTCGAGGTGTGCGGGGCATTGGCGCCGAAGCGAATCTGCGGCTGTTCGACCACAATCTTACCTTCTTGGGTGGCGAAGCGTCCGCTCACCCAGGCTGTCTGGTTATTGTAAACAACGAAGGTTTCAACGAAGTCGCCATCCTCGGCCATGAGCAAGACGTTGAGCCAGCCCCACAGTCCGGCGTGCGAGCCGCCTTCCTGGAAGTGCGCCTCCACACACGCCCACGTTTCGCAGCCGAAGTGGGTCATCAACGCCTGATCGGAGTAGCGGCCGGTCGGGTCGGTGTATTTCAGCGGATTAAACCGCACATACGCATAGCGATGGTAGTCCAGCGCATTGCCCGCCTCCGGAACAATCGCATCCGGCGAGAGGAAATGCCCCAGCGCCGGGTCATACCAGCGGGCGTTGTAGTAGTACAGCCCCAGCGCCGCCTCCTCCCGCTGGCCCGTGAAGCGATAACTCGTCGGCGTCGTCCCCGACGCAAAGCGGGTGACGCCGAAGGGACGATAGCGCAGATCGCCCGTCCTGGTCGTCCCGCTCACGGTGTAGGCCGTCCCGCCGAGGTGGTCGTTCAGCAGCCAGTAAAGCGTGCCGCCGTCGCGCAGGGCGATGCGCTGGTCTAACTTTAAAATTAAAATTACAGTGCATCAAGAATTTGAGCAAGATTGCACAAAAAGAATAGAAACAGAATTGCTGCAGCTATGAATGTAAATACCAAACCTCGACGGAATTTCCTTACACGGTTCTCTTTGGGAATATGCCCGGCAAATTGCGAAATCCAGTCATCCTCCATCCATTGGTCAATCTTCGGAGCGTTGCGATACCAATAAATACCCCAAATCACAAAAAATGCAGCGCCGATTCCGGCAGCAATTAAGCGAGGCAAAAGCTCTTTCATCTCTTCGCTCATCGGGCGCCTCTTGAACGATAGACCAACTGAGAATAAGTGGCGGTTGCGTGAATCTCCAGTCCCAATCCTGCAGCGCTTTGGCCTACCGCTAATCCGTGCCAGTTGCGTCCGGCTGCATTCTTTCCAACGATCCACTCCGATGACAACCCCGTGATTGCCTTACCAGAACCGCCAAATTGAACTGACCATGCTGCCATGTCGTCGACAGTTGCGCCATGCACTGCTATTCCGGCAATTCCTGCAGCGCTAAAGTTCACCGTCGAAAAGACCGCATATCCACCACCGCCGGCAGTCAAATACCCTGCCATCTCTCCTTGCTGGTCGACAAATAAATCCACCGACGCCTTGCCGCCCAGCGCCACAACGGAGCCGGACGCCCCCAAACTCAATCCACAGACGCCGCCCACCGCCTTGGCGCATACGGACATCGCTTCGCCTAACTCCGTCTCCAGCGTTCGCCGAAAGTCAATTTCGCCCTGCTCGGTGTAGTGCAGCTGCATGGTCGCAGCCTTGCTCAGTAGTTCGGTCAACGCAGCAAGTTTGGGATCGACCTGTGGCTCAAACTCCATGTCAGGCGGTGTGTACGAGATGCGCACGTATTTGCCCGCCAGCGGGTCCCATCGACAATGTTCATAACTGCAAGGATCATTGGGCATGTGCGGCTCATGTCCGGTCGGGTCGTTGAACTTGAGCGGGTTGTTGTTGACGTAGGCGTAGCGGTCGAACATCCTGGCGTCAGCGGGGTCAGGGACAAGGATGTCTGGTTGAATAAACCGCCCCAGCGCCGGGTCATACCAGCGGGCGTTGTAGAAGTACAGCCCCAGCGCCGCCTCCTCCCGCTGGCCGGTGAAGCGATAGAGGGTCGGCGTCGTCCCCGACGCAAAGCGGGTGACGCCGAAGGGGCGATAGCGCAGCTCGCCCGTATTGATTGCGCCCCCCAGCTGCATATGACGTGGCATCCTGTGGATGGTTGGTGGAAAGCCATTGTTAACGTTTTCTTGTTCTTGCCTTCGCCAATCTCGAATATATCCACACAAGTTGTATAGAAACCGAGACATTAGCCAACAGTATGATGAATGATAGGATAAAAGGTAGCTTATCGATCCCGAGTAATAAAACCATCCATATTCCTTGTATGAAGCCAATATTCGCTCCTAGAAATATCAGAAACTTCCTGGAAAAGAAGAATTTGGAGTAGATAACCACAAGGATTACGTGCAGCATAAAGGCAACGCTTGCAGGCAACAAGAAATCTAGTAGGCTCATCGGGCGCTCCTTGGCCCCCACCGTTTTTCGTCGTCAATGATCGGGTCCACCAAGTCGTAAGTGAGACTCGCAACACCTGTGACTTCGCCACCTATCGGAAGAATGCTTGAAATAAAACCAGCCAGATTTACGGCTAGATCAAGATCAGAGGCTTCTCCGGACGCCCATTGATACGAGGTATACCCAAGCGATACGGAGGAAACTGCGAAATCTGCGCCTTTAATGACACCGACAGCAACCAAGCAGCCGCCTTCTGTCGCTACTGCGCAGCCCACCAGCGCAGCGTCGCCGACAGCGGAGAGCAGCAGCGACCCCACGTCAAGCACAAGCGCCGGACAATCCCA
>NZ_CAKZMJ010000049.1 GCF_937128415.1 uncultured Caldilinea sp. | reverse complement strand
TGACGGTGAAGAAGAACAAGGTGGCGCCGCCTTTCCGCACCGCCGAGTTCGACATCATGTACAACGAAGGCATCAGCGCAGTGGGCGACCTGCTCGACCTGGCCGTCAGCGAAGAGATCGTCGTCAAGCGCGGGGCCTTCTACAGCTACGGCGACATTCGCCTCGGTCAGGGGCGTGAAAACGCCAAGGCGTTCCTGGCCGAGAATCCTGACCTCGCCGCCGAAATCGACCGGCTGGTGCGCCAACAGCATGGCATGCCGGTCGTGTTGGAGCCAAAGGCGCAGGTGCGCGTCCCTGTCGCCGCCGGCGTCGAAGAGAACTCTGGCATCCCCCTCGCAGCGTAGCGCCGTAAACCGCACTTTACAGCGCTGCGCCGTATATTCCTCTTGGAGCGCAAAGTGGCCGGATGCTTGATGCTTCCTGTGTCGCAAGCATTCGCCCACTTTGCGCTCTGATTTGCGCATTCGCTCCCTCTTGACGCCTTTGTTTCTTTGTGACTTTGTGGTAAGAAAAATAGAATCAAAATCCGTTAAATCGTCGCCCTTGATGAAACCCGGCGAGCCGTCATGGAAACCGCACTTTTCGACTACGAATTGCCTGAGTCTTACATCGCCCAACAACCGGCGGAGCCGCGCGACAGCAGCCGTCTGATGGTGCTTCACCGCGCCGACGGACGCATCGAGCATCGCATCTTCCGCGAGATCGGCGACTATCTGCGCGCCGGCGATCTGCTCGTCGCCAACGACAGCCGGGTCATTCCGGCGCGGCTGCACGGGCGTAAGCCTACGGGCGGCGAGGTGGAGGTTTTCCTTCTTCGCCAGCGGGATGAAGAGGGCAAGGTGTGGGAATGCCTTGTGCGCGGGCGAGGTCTGAACGAAGGGGCGAAAGTGCACCTGAGCGAGGAGCTATTTGCCGAAGTCGTCGCAGTGACGTCGGCGGGGACGCGCATCGTCGAGTTCAGTGCACCTGTGCACCCTTATCTCGACGCGTTGGGCGAGGTGCCGCTGCCGCCGTACATCACGCAATACACCGGCGACCGCGAACGCTACCAGACCGTCTACAGCCGCCCGGAAGGCAGCGTCGCCGCGCCGACCGCCGGCCTGCACTTCACGCCGGAGCTGCTCCTCCGGTTACGCGATCAGGGTGTGCTTTTCGAGACGGTCACCCTTCACGTTGGGTTGGACACTTTCAAGCCGGTGCAGAGCGAGCGCGTCGAAGATCATCACATCCACACGGAGTGGGCGGAGCTGAGCAGCGCCACGGCGCGGCGCATCAACGAGACCACGCTGGCCGGTGGGCGCATCGTCGCCGTCGGCACGACCACCGTGCGCACGCTGGAATGGGCGGCAACGGCGGCGCAGGGGCTCGATCCCTATGACGCGCAGGTGTGCCCCTGGCAGCGCGTGGCCGCCTTTGTAGGCGACGTCAGCCTGTACATCTATCCGGGCTACCGGTTCCGCGCCGTCGATGCGCTGATCACCAACTTCCACCTCCCTCGCTCCAGCCTGCTGATGCTGGTCAGCGCCTTCATCGCCCAGGCGCATCCGGAGGACGTGGACGCCGGCCGGCGCATCCTCCTGGCTGCGTACGAGGAGGCGAAGCGAGAAGGGTACCGCTTCTTTTCGTTTGGGGATGCGATGTTGATTTTGTGAGGAGGCGATGGTATCAGAATAGGCAATCACTCCTCAAAACTCTAGGCATCTCTGCTCTGCTGAAGCGGCCCTAAAACCAGACCATTTACACGACTCGGCGATCGAGCTGTTTCTTAAGGCCATGTGAAGCCAATGCTGACGCCCCACGGAAACCCCACACTGACCGAGTACGAACTCGCTCCCAAGCCCTGCTGCGCCGTAGATAGGGGAGCTCGCAGGATTCGTGCAAACTGCTGGACTTGCTGAATCGCTCTCTGCCCCTAACCGGCGCGGTTGCGCGGAAATGGACTCATAGGCGCGTGGACCTGTGCGAGGGCGTGTGAAACCAGCGACGCCCAGGCGTCGCAAGCCGCTGCAAGGACATCGGCGCTAACGCTGTATGGAGAGTGTTCCTTGATCTCCTCCACCAACTGTTCGTTGATTCGAGCGATCAGTTCGGCCAACTCAGCATCGGCCTCTTCGTCTGTTCGGTTGCGGATGCCCATTGCGCCTTCAAACACATCTACACGAAGCCTGTCGGTAGGTGGATTCATTCGATGCCTCTGTTTCGGATTAACGGTTTTGCTGACGAGTTTAAATGTTCTCTTCGGTGAGCAGACAAGATTCTATTGCTGATCAGAACGATTGCCGACCAAGCTGCAACCCTTCCTTGGATTAATCCCTGCCTACCGGGTGTTTCGGGGGCTTCTCGGAACGCCGGTGCTCTACTGAAAACCCACACAATACGATACTACTTAAGGATTGTGACACAACTTTTCCATTTTCCAAATCTTTCAAAAAGTCTGACCGGTTGAAATTTTCGCCGCTTAAGTGAGTGTGAGAAAACTATGAACCTTCGGAAAGCGGCTGCACCCAGATCAACTCAGGTATGATGCATTCGTCGAGGCATGGCCCATCCCAGGCCTAGGAGTGGTTGCGCAAACGGCGCAGCATTTTTGACTTAAGTTGGCGATTGCCCTGATTTTTTCATTTTGGTGGCTATTGACAAAATAAGATTTTTTTGCTAGGATGGAATCGATTCCAACTGGAATCGATTCCATCATTTATTTTCGAGTGATGTCAAAGCCAACAAAAGTTACAATTCAGGATATTGCTCGTTTTGCTGGGGTAGGCGTTGGCACCGTGTCGCGCGTGCTGAACGGTCATCCCAACGTTAGCCCAGAAACTGAAGCGAACGTACGCAAGGCGATAGAAGCGTTGGGGTATCGCCCTGTAGTTGCTGCGCAGACGCTACGCACGCGGCGTTCGAATGTGATCGGTTTTATCACAGACGAGATTGCGACTTCCCCACATGCAGGGCAGATCATACGAGGTGCACAAGAAGCTGCATGGAAGGGTGGAAAGATTCTGCTGCTTGTCAACACGCAGTGGGATCCAGAGCTCGAGCAGGCTGCTGTTGAAACGATGATTGACCGTCAGGTGGATGGCCTGATTTATGCAACAATGTATCATCGTCCGGTCACTCCTCCAGAGATCATGAGGCAGATTCCTTCAGTTTTACTTGATTGCTTCACAGAAGATGCCTCACTGCCTTCAGTGGTGCCCGATGAGTTCAATGGTGGCTATGAAGCTACGAAACTTCTGATCGAGCGAGGGCATCAGCGGATTGGCTTCATCAATAATACAGACCCTATCCCAGCTCAACGTTTGCGCATGAAGGGGTATTGCGCCGCTCTAGAGAGCTATGATCTCCCCTTCGATGAGGCGCTAGTCGTGGAGCGCAAATCAGAGCCAAAGGGCGGTTATGATGGCATGATGGTTCTATTAGATTTGCCAGATCCCCCTAGCGCTGTTTTTTGTTTCAATGATCGGATGGCCATGGGTGCTTATGACGCTATTCGTCAACGTGGATTTCGCATTCCACAAGATATTGCTGTGATCGGTTTTGATAACCAGGAGTTAATCGCTGCTAATTTATACCCCGGTCTAACAACGATGCAGCTCCCTCATTATGAGATGGGTATTTGGGCTGTTGAATACCTGCTATCTATGCTTGAAACTTCCGAAAAGGACGATTTTAAGCAGGAATGCTCTCCTCCCCAAGTGCAATTGAAGTGCCCCTTGGTGTTGCGAGATTCAGTGTAGCCGTACATTAGTTTTGTGAAAGGTTTCTGTAGGGTGTTTTAGGTACTTTGAAAATAAATTGTTTGGAATCGATTCCAATAGTAATGGAAACGATTCCAAACAAATCAGATTCATCCGACATAGTACCGGCGTAGTAGAAGTTACGAGCATCTTCAATTGTGAGTTTCAGGGAATGTTGAAGAGGTGCGCGTACCTCTTCTGGCTCTCCCTGTAACCCAATACATCGGTGTGGTTGTTTTTTTAAACTGTGCGACGGTTCCGACTTTGGAAAAAGGAGACACTATGAGCACTCAATCGCTACAGGGACTAAGCCGACGAGATTTTCTACGGTGGAGCGGCGCCACCGTCGCTGCACTGGCAGTAGCAGCCTGCGGACCGGCCTCTCCCCCACCTCAGGCAGGAACAGGAGAAACGGGGGGCGTTGCCCCGGCTGCCGAAGGAATTGTGCTGCGCATGCAAGTCAACCCCGAACACGAGCGGCCTGTCATCGAGATGTACAGACAGATCAATCCGAATGTCAATTTCGAGTTTGTCAGCGTCACCGGCATTGACCATGAAGAAGTCGCCGCCAAAATCTTAACAATGGTTGCTGCTGGGCAGGCATTAGATCTTGGCTATGCCGCCACGGAGGCAACGCAATTGTACGCCAGCCAGAGATTGGCGGCCCCCATCGACGAATGGGTGAAGCGTGACGCCGCCGAGCTAAAAGAGTATTTTGCGGATGTGCACCCATCTTTGATTCAGGCGATGATGTGGGAAGGCAGCCTGTATCAGCTTCCGATCGATTTCAACGCCGCCAACATGTATTTCAACACTTCTGTGCTACAGGAGGCAGGCATTGACTTTCCTCAGGCTGACTGGACAAAGGACGATTTTTATAACATTGCGAAAGCTGTCACCAAGAAAAACGCCAGTGGCGCCACCGAGGTTTTCGGTTACGCCTGGACGAACCGACTGTGGGGTGGATGGATGCCCTGGATTTTTGTGAACGGCAGCAATCTATTAGTCGAAGAACAGGCGCCGGGCGGCGAATGGTTATGGAACGAGTTCTATCCTGACGATCCGGCGGCGCAGGGGCGCGGTGGCGGCTGGCGTTGGACTGCTCCAAAAGCGAATGATCCGGCGAATGTTGAGGCGCTGGAGTTTATGGTGCAGCTTTTCCGAGAAGGGATCACCCCTGCCGTCGAGTTGGGAGGCGGTGAGACGTTGCAAGGCTTTTTCACCACTGGCAAGCTCGCAATGACTCCGGCCGGTGGTTTCTGGGCAGGTGGTTTGCACAACGCTGGCATGCCGAAAGATTCATTTGATGTTCAGTTGATGCCCAGGTGGAAAAATCAGCGTCATCAATTTGGTACAGCAGGTCAGTGGATCTTTGCAGACAGCAAGAATAAGGATGCCGCCTGGGAGTATATGAAATTCCGTATTTCCAGGGACGCTATGATGGCGAACGGCATGTTCAATCCGGTTACGCTGACCACCCCCACGCGGCGTTCCATGTTAACTGCGGAGCGTTTTGCCGAGACCGGGCCAGCGAACTGGCAGGTATTTTATGCCACGCTCGATGACCATCCTGACACAGCGCCGATACCGGCGCCGCCTGTCTCTAACCCAATGACGGCGCTTTTCGTGAGTTACACCTCGCGCGCAATGAATGGCGAGTTGACGCCGCAGGCGGCGCTGGATGGGATGCAGAGAGAGCTAGAGGATCTCTTTGCCCGCCATCCAGATATGTATGTGAAAACAAGTTGACTTTGGAGGTTGGGCGCAGCGATTTCGTATCCTGCGCCCTTTCGTTACTCAAAAAATGGGCAACGGGTAGTGAATAGGTGGTGCTCAAGTAAAGGGGGCAGCCCTGTATCGGTTTTTAAGGAGGAACGCCATGTCGTCCACTGCTTCCAGAAGTCAGCATGCCACGTCGCATGTACGCAGATCTTTCAATCCATACATCTGGTTGACCGAGAATACGCTTCACGGAATGGCGCGGCGCAAAGCTTTGTTGGGATATCTGTTCTTGGCTCCCACCATCCTCGGCATTTTGGTTTTTACGGCGGGGCCGGTCCTTTTCTCGTTTATCCTCAGCCTATTCCGTTGGAACGTCTTTACACCGCCGCAGTGGGTTGGCGCAGTGAATTATACTCGTATGTTCGCAGATAGTCGCGCACTGACGGGGTTCTGGAATTCGTTTGTGTTTGTGACTTTTGCGGTAGGCCTTCAAGTGGCGTTGGGGCTGCTTCTGGCAATGATTCTTCAAACGCGCATGCCAACATGGCTCCGTTACACCTATCGCACCAGTTTTTTGTTGCCGATGCTGATGTCGGGAGCAGCTACGGCGATTGTGCTTGGGTACATGCTCCATCGAGAATTTGGAGCAGTCAATTATTACCTGGGGTTGCTCGGCATTCCTCGAGTGCCTTGGTTGACGGAGCCAGGATGGGCTATGGTGAGCATTATCATATCCTATCTGTGGTTGTCCACCGGTTTCACGATGATTTTGTTCATCGGGGGGCTGACCAATATATCCACCGAGATCCTTGATGCCGCAGACGTCGATGGCGCTCACGGTTTCACGCGCTTCTGGCACATTACGCTGCCACTTGTGAGCCCGACGCTGCTCTTTGCTGCTGTCACTGGCGTGATCGGCGGCCTGCAGGTCTTTGATCTACCTTATATTATGACGCGCGGCGGCCCAGGCGACTCGACGCGCACTGCAGTGATGGTGATGTATGAGTCAGCCTTCAAGAACATGGAGATCGGCTATGGGTCGACAATCGCCGTTGTACTCTTTCTGATTATTTTGGCTGTAACTGCAGGCCAGTTCGGACTCAGCAAGCGTTGGGTGTTTTATCAATAAGGAGGCGCTACGATGGAATCGACGGCTACCCAATTTGTTCCGCCACGCCGCTCGGTCGCTGTGACGGTTAGAGATTTCTTGCAATACCGATTCAGTCGCTGGTTCCTCTTGCTGGTGACCGCTTGCTTTGCTGTAATCTTCGTAGCCCCCTTTGCATGGACGGTCTCCACTTCCTTACGCCAGCCAATGGAATCGTTCAGCGTCCCACCACAATGGATCGTGTTGAATCCAGATTGGTCGAATTATGTGCAAGTCTTCGAACGCATTCCGTTTTTCCGGCAGATTCTTAACAGTTTCATCGTAGCAATCGCTGTAGTAGTCGGCCAACTGTGCACTGCATCGTTGGCAGGATATGCATTTGCGCGACTGGAGTTTCCGGGGCGGAATTTGCTGTTTTGGCTGGTCATGGCCACGATGATGATTCCATTGCAGGCGACGATTATCCCTGTTTTTGTGATAATCAGTCGCCTGGGTTTAGCCAACACGCTTTGGGCGCTCATTATCCCAGCGCTGCCGACAGCTTTTGGGACATTTTTGATGCGGCAGTATTTTCTTGGCGTACCGAAGGATTTTGAAGAGGCAGCTGTAATCGACGGTGCAAATCAGCTACAGATTTTTGCGCGCGTCTACTTGCCGCTGGTTACGCCAGCGCTTGCTGTATTGGCCATGTTGGTGTTTAACGGTATGTGGAATGATTTTTTCCGTCCACTGATCTTTATCAACGATCCGTACCTGTTCACGATACCGCTCGGATTGAATGACCTCAAAGGTTATATGGCGACCGGAAGCATCTCCGTTGTGCTTGCAGGTGTGACAATGTCTTTGATCCCTGTAGTGATCGTATACATCTTTGGACAACGATATCTGATTGAAGGCATCATGATGGGCGGCGTAAAAGGCTAAGCCCGCCTGTCCGTTGTGCAACAAACTCTATCGAGCGCAAATAGATAGAACGGAGATTTCATGCAAAATTCCAGCCCTGCGATTGGGCGATTCATCCTTGCCCGACGCACACCCGACCCTCACCGCCCGCATTACCACTTCACCGCGCCCGCCAACTGGCTCAACGATCCCAACGGTCTGATCGACTGGAAAGGAACGATCCATCTCTTCTACCAATACAACCCCAACGGCCCCTTTCACGGCACGATCCACTGGGGGCACGCCTCCAGCGTCGATCTCGTGCACTGGCGCGATCATCCCATCGCCCTGGCGCCGACGCCAGGTGGACCGGACGCCGACGGCTGTTGGTCGGGCTGCGCGGTCGATGACCGGGGCGCGCCGACGCTGCTCTACACCGGCGTCAGCCCCCAGGCGGTCTGTCTGGCGGTGGGCGACGAGACGCTGGAGACCTGGCGCAAATATGAGGGCAACCCCGTCATCCCTGCGCCGCCGTCGGAAATTGCGGCGGTCTGCGGCGGCGATTTTCGCGACCCCTACGTCTGGCGCGAGGACGACGCCTGGTGGATGGTGATCGGCTCGCGGCGCGAAGGTGTGGGCGGACTCGTCCTGCTCTACCGCTCCGTCGACTTGCGGCGCTGGGAATTCGTGCGCGTTCTGCTGGCGGGCGATGAGCAGGCCAGCCCCTATTTTTATGAAGGCGCCATGTGGGAGTGTCCCAATCTGCTCGACTTCGGCGACCGCCGCGCCTTGATCCTCTCCGTGCAAGATGTGCACTTCCGTTTGCATCACGCCGCATACTTCACCGGCTTGTATCATGCGCAGGAGTTTACACCTGTCACGGGAGCCGTGCTGGCCTATGGCGACTCCTTCTACGCGCCGCAGGCGACGCGGCTGACCGACGGGCGCTATCTGCTCTTCGGATGGCTGCGCGAGACGCGGCCGCGCGAGGCTGCGATGGCGGCGGGCTGGAGCGGCTGCATGTCGCTGCCCCTCATCGTCACGCTGCGCGAAGATGGGCGGCTGGCGCTGGCCCCTGCGCCAGAACTGGAAGCGCTGCGCGGCGAAGCGTGGAGCCTGAGCGACCTGCCTCTTGGTCCCCACACTATCCAGCGCTTGGACGTCGCCGGAGAGGCGCTGGAGATCGAGATCGCCTTCGTCCCGGATCGCGCCGATGCATTCGGCGTGGCCGTGCGTTGCTCGCCCGACGGCGAAGAACAGACGCGCATTGTCATCCGGCCGCGACAGAACGAACTGTACGTAGAGCGGCTCGAGGCGGGCGTCGCTGTGACGCCGACGGCCTCCATGCCTCTGACGCCGGCGACGCCGCTCGTCTTGCGCATCTTCGTCGACGCCTCGACGTTGGAGATCTTCAGCGAAGACGGCCGCTACCTGGCGACGCGCCTTTATCCCCGGCGCAGCGACAGCGCCAGCGTGCACCTCTTCACCACAGGCGCCGCCGTCAACGTCCAACGTCTGACGGTTTGGCGTCTGGCGTCGATCTGGCAATAGACAGCCAAGGTGTTCGCACCCCCTTATCTCGACCGATATCGCTCGCGAATGATCGGGATGAGATACTCGTTGAACGCCCGGTCGACGTCGTACTCTGGCGCCCAGTCCCAGTCCAGCCGGGCGGCGCTGTCGTCGATGTCTGCGGGCCAGGAGTCGACGATCGCCTCGCGCTTGTGGTCCGGCTGAAAGGTGATCTGCGCGTCGGGAAAGGCGGCCAAGACGCGGTCGCGAATCTGCGCGGCGGAGAGCGTGAAGCTGGTGACGTTGTAAACGTGTCGCGTCAGCCGTTCACGCGGTGCGTGCGCCAGCATCAACAGTGCGCGCACCGCGTCGGGCATCGCCATGAAAGGAATGCGCGCCTCCTCGCGCACGAAGCAGGCGTAGGGAACGCCACGCGCTGCGGCGTGGATCATCTCCGGCGCATAGTCGCTGGTGCCGCCGGACGGGACGGTGTAGGCGCTGATCAGACCCGGGAAGCGCACGCAGCGAAAGTCGATCGTCGGCGGCTGCTCGGCGGCAAGCTGCCGATAGTAGCGACTGAAATACACGCCGAGATGTTCGCAGTAGAGCTTGTTGCAGCCGTACATCGTGCGCGGCTGGTTCCACTCGAACTCGCGCACGCGTTGAAAGTGCATCTTGGTCTCACGGTCCGGCAGGCCGTAGGCGGCGATCGAGCTGGGAAAGATAAACTGCACCGGGCGTTTGCGCCACTGGCTCTCCTCCGCCGCAATCTTGAGCAGCTGCAGCGTCGCCTCGACGTTGACCTGGTGCGCCTCCTCCGGCTGAATTTCGGCGCGCGTCGAGAGCAGGGCGGCAAGGTGGTAGATCACATCAATTTCATATTCGCTCACCAGCCGCGCCAGCAGACGCAGATTGAGCAGGTCGCCCTCGACGTGCGTGCTCAACGATTGCAGCTCCGCAGGCAGGGGATGCAGGTCCAAGGTTAAAAGGCGGCGTTCGCCCTGGCGCGCCAGCTCCTTGAGCAAGGCCTGCCCCACCTCGCCGCTGGCGCCGGTGATGAAGATGACTCGTTTGCGCATCAGATCACCCTCAATTCCTTGCCCACCGCCTCGAAGATCTCCAACGCCTGCTCCAAATCGCTCTTGCTGTGCGCAGCGGAGTTCATCACGCGGATGCGCGCCTTGCCCATCGGCACGGTCGGATAGCCGATGGCCATGGCGAAGACGCCTTTCTCGAAGAGGCGGCGGCTGAACTCCTGCGCCAGCGGCGCCTCGCCCAACATCAGCGGAATGATCGGCGTCTCGCTGCGGCCGGTGTCGAAGCCAAGCGCCTGCATGCCGCTGCGCAAAAGGCGCGCGTTCTCCCACAGCCGCGCCACGAGTTCATCCGACTCCCGCAAGATGTCCACCGCCTCGATGCAGGCGGCCACGTCCGGCACGGTCATGGCGCTGGAGAAGAGGAAAGGGCGCCCTCGCTGTCGCAGCCATTCGACGATCGGTTTTTTGCCCGCCACCATGCCGCCGACGACCCCGAAGGCCTTGCTGAGCGTGCCCACTTCGATGTCGACGCGGCCGTGCAGCCCGAAGTGATCGACGATGCCGCGCCCCCCGCGGCCCAGCACGCCTTCGCCGTGGGCGTCGTCGATCATGAGGATGGCGCCGTGCTCCTCCGCCGCCTCCACCAGCTTATCGAGCGGCGCGATGTCGCCGTCCATGCTGAAGACGCCGTCGCTGACGATCAGGCGACGCCGCGCCTGAGAATGTTCGGCCAGCTTGCGGCGCAGGTCGTCGACGTCGTTGTGGGCGTAGCGCACGGTGCGCGCCTTGCTCAGCCGACAGGCGTCGATGATGCTGGCGTGATTCAACTCGTCGGAGAAGATCAGGTCGCCCTCGCCCATCAGCGCCGGAATAGTGGCGAGATTGGCCATGAAGCCGCTCTGGAAGGTGATGCACGCCTCGGCCTGCTTGAACTCCGCCAGTTTCCGCTCCAGCTCGACGTGCAGCGTCATCGTGCCGGCGATGGTGCGCACCGCGCCCGGCCCAATGCCATAGCGGTCGATGGCGCGCTTGGCCGCCTCGCGCAGCCGGGGATGGTTGGCCAGCCCCAGGTAGTTGTTGGCGCAGAAGTTGAGCACTCGTCGCCCGTCGATGGTCACCCAGGCGTCCATCGGCGAATCGATCACGCGAATGTTGGCGCTCAGCCCTCTGGCCGCCAACTCGGCCAGCTCCTGCTCGATCCAGTTCAAAGCGTCGTTGCTCATGGTTGGCTCCTTTGCAATCGGGATGGATGGATGAAGAACGCGGGTTGCCGCAACTCAATCTGCACGCTGTTTCCCTTCTCGGCGAATGGAGGCATGCGGACCCATCCGCACCTCCGCTGCATCCGCCCATCTTTGATTTACGGCTGTTTTACGGCGCCGTCGCAGCTTCCAGCCAGGTGAGGTAGATCATCGCCTCTTCAAAGCTTGAACCGCACATCTCTGGGGTGGGGCGCAGCGCGTTGCAGGCCGCCGGTCGCTCAGGTTGACCATAAATCATGCAGCGGTTGTCCTCGCTGAGCTGGACGCAGCGCACGCCCGCCGGCTTCCCCTCCGGCATGCCGGGGATCGGAGAGCTGATCGAGATGGCGATGCAACATGCGCCGCAACCTACGCGACACTCCATCACTCCGCTCCTCGGCGCAACAGGGCCAGCTCATCGGCTGTGAAGGGATTTTCGCCGCGCTCCAGCGCTTCGATCCAGCCTTCGACGCGCGGCCCTCGATATTTGGCGTACAGCGACGGGTGCTCCTGCTGCACCCAGGCCAGGTAGGCGCGCAGGTCTGCGGCCGCCTCCTCGTGACGGCCCAGCTGCGCCAGCGCAATCGCCCGGCTGTCGAAGCTGGCGCCGGTGGGGTCGAGCGCCACGGCGGCGTCGCAGTAGGGCAGGGCGGTTTGGGCCTCGCCCGCCGTCCCATATCCCCAACAGAGGGCGTTCTGGATGGGAGCGAAATCAGGCGCCAGCCGCTGCGCCTGCTCCAGGTCGGCGGTCCAGTTTGGGCTGTTGCGACGAATTTCGACCAGCGCGCGGTGGTAGTAGCCTCGATGGTCTTCAGGGGCCAGCATGATGACGCGGGAGAAATCGTCGTAGGCGGCCTCGAGGGCTTCGTCGTCGTTGCGTTGGTAGTAGGCGATGCCGCGATTCAACAGCGGGTCGATGCGGTTGGGGTGTCGGCGAATGACTGCGTCGAAATCGACGATGGCGGCGTCGAGGTCGGCGCGTTCATCGAGGGAGAGCAGGGCGCGACCGAGCAGGGCGGTGCCGCGGTTATAGCGGGCGTTCTCCCAGGCCGGCTGAAGTTCAAGCGTTTTTGTATAGTGAAAAATGGCGTCGCTCAAACTCTGCACGGTGTACCCTTGAACGATCGGCGTCAACAGGCCGATGTAAAAGTGGGTCGAGGCCAGGATCGTCGGGTCGCTCGGTGCCTGCGCCAGCGTGCGGCGATAGACGAGCAGCGCCTTGTCCGTTTCTTCGACGGTGCGGTAGTAGCCGGCCAGTGTGTAAAGCGCAAAGATGCGAGCGTCGCGCGGGACATCCTGGTTGATGACGTAGGGCAGCGAGGACGGCGCATCGACCGGGTTGACCCAGTAAGCGTCCTCCTGCGTTGGCGTCGTCAGGCCGGCGCGCACGCGGCCGGCGTCATATTCGCCCCAAATGACCATCGCCGCATGCGCGCTCGTCAGCACGCGTTCGGCCTGGTCCGCCTCGGAGAGAGGCTCCGGCCAGATGGCGATGCGCGCGTCCGTCAGCCCTGCCTGCCGCAGCTCGGCCTCCAGCGCTTCGCGAATGCGTCCGGCGATGTTGAAGCGCAGGTCGTCGGAGGTGTAGCCGACGAAGGGGGCGATCACGATCAGGTGTTCGCCCGGCCCGGCGACGATCGGCGCGGGTGAAGGGGTAGGTGAAGGGGTGGGCGACGGGGCAGGCGAAGGCGTCGACAGGGCCGCGGCGGGCGTTGAAGTCGCCGACGCTATCGGCGCATCGCTCGCTTGAGGAAAAAGAGCGCGCAAGACAAGCGTTCCAACAAGAGCGACGATGAGAATCAACGCAGCGGCGACGCCGAGCATCAGCGCAGGATGGTCAATGAGGCGCACAGGTCGAGCAGGCGTTTTCGCTTCGGCGGTGAACGCTGTATCCTGGGCCGTCAAATGGCCGGGCGCAGGGGGGAGAGCGCCGCTTGCCTGCTCTGCCGCGATTCTGCTCGTCCCTGCTGCGGCTTCCACCG
>NZ_CAKZMJ010000048.1 GCF_937128415.1 uncultured Caldilinea sp. | reverse complement strand
GCCGGCTTCCAGACGACGCCGCCCGCCGTTCCGCCCGATGTGACGCAGGTCTATCTGCCCTGCAAGCTTGAGGAGCGCGACGCCATCCGCGTGGCGGAGCAGCGCGCCGGGGCGCGCATCGAGGTCAAAGGCGTGCAGCTTCTCTACGAAGCGGGCGTCCTCGGCGCTGCAACGGTGCGCTTCGTCGATCCCAAACGCAACATCGACAAACAGACGGAAATGGCGTTGCTGGCGCGAGGCGGCCGTCAGCTGACCGGCCTGGACTGGGGACGCGCAGAGGCGCTCCCGCTCACAGCCTCAGAACTTTCCACAAGCCCTGCATCGGTGGACGAAAGACAAGGGCCATTCTACGCCTCGCTGCCCGAAGGCGCCGCCACCGCCCGGGCGCTCTCCAGCGCCTCCCGCGACCTGGCGGACTGGCTGTATTACAATGCTCGCTATGACGTGACCGTGCACCCTGAGCTGGGCGTCACGCGGCGCCCTGACGAAGACGACCGCTCGTTCAACATCCGACTGCAACAGGCGGCGCGCGAGCGCCGCGACGCCGAGGTCGACAAATTGCGCGCCCGCATGGAAAAGGAGATCGAACGCGTCGCCGAGCGCCTGCAACGCGAACAACAGACGTTGGCCACCGAGCAGGCGAGGGCGCAGGCGAAGCAGACGGAGCAATGGGTCAACATCGGCGAAAGCGTGCTCAGCTTCTTCATGGGGCGCAGGTCGATGCGCTCTTTTTCCAGCGCCACCAACAAATGGAGCCAGACGCAGCAGGCGTCCATGCGCGTTGATCAACGCAAGCAGACCATCGCCCGCCTCGAAGAGGAGAAACAGAAGCTGGAAGAGATGTTGCAGGCGGAGATCGACGCCATCGTCAGCCGCTGGGAGGATGTTCTGGATGACCTCGCGACCGAAACGCTCAAACCGCGGCGCACCGACGTCAACGTGCGCGCGGTGACGCTGGCCTGGGCGCCGCTCTGGCGCGTGATCTATGAGGTCGGCGTCCGCGAGGAGGCTATTACGGTTCCAGCCTATGTCGAGCCAGAAAACTGACATGTCTCGCTACACCATCACCACACTGAAGCCGGAATACTTCGAGCAACTGGAGGAGCTGCAGCGCACCTGCTACCCTACGCTGGGGCCGCAGGAATTGATGCGCGTCGAACACTTCGCCAGCCAGTACGCAATCTTCCCGGAAGGACAGATCGTTGTGTTGGACGGCGATCGCGTCATCGGTCAGGGGTCGGGATTCTTCACCGATTTTGATTTCGAGCACCCCAATCACACCTTCGCCGGTTTCTGCGACCATTTTTACTTTCGCAATCACAATCCCGCCGGCGCCTACTACTATGGGGCTGACATCAGCGTGCATCCCGACTACCGCGGGCAGGGTCTCGGCAAGGCCATCTATCAGGCGCGCATGGATTTGGTGCGTCGCTACAACAAACGCGGCATCGTGGCGGGAGGGCTGATCCCCGGTTTTGCGCGTTACAAGCATCGCATGACCGTTCAGCAGTACGTCGATGAGGTGGTCGCAGGCAGGCTGACCGATCCGACGCTCTCCTTCCAACTGAAGCAGGGATTCGTCGTGCGCGGTCTGATTGAAGGGTACCTGGAGGACAGCGCCTCCGACAATTGGGCGACGCTGATCGTCTGGGAAAACCCCGACTACATAGAAGCAGAAAAGTGATCGCCCGACGGTCTGCCGTTTCCTCCGCACTGTGCGATTGCGCTACAATGGCGTAGCGTATGCAACGGCCATTGTACAATACGTCTCCGCCTGGCGCGACGAGCTGGCTTCGTTTCTTTCTGATTGTGCTTCTGTTCGGCGCATTCGCCCTCCGGCTCCAGGAGCTGACGCGCCAGGACATCTGGTGGGACGAGGCGCGCAACATCGACGTGGCGCTGCGCCCGTTGCCGCAGATCGCCGACGCCCCCGAGCTGGACATTCAGCCGCCGCTCTATTACTGGCTGTTGCACGGTTGGAGCAGCTTTTTCGGCGTCGTCAGGGGCCAACCGCCGACGCAGATTGCATTCTTCTCCAGACTGTTGAGCGCATTCGTCGGCGTCGCCGGCGTCGCCCTGCTGATGGCGTATGGGCGGCGCGTGGGCGGCGCGCAGACAGGCGCGCTGGCTGCGTTGATCGGCGCCTTGTCCCCCTTCTGGCTGGCCGAAAGCCAGGAGACGCGCATGTACACGCTCGGCTTCGCCCTGCTTACGGCGGCGGCTGCGCTCTTTTTGGAGCAGCTCGCTTTTCGCCAGCGCAACGCCGCTCCGCTCTTCACCAGAACGTCGCTGCTCTTCGTCGTCTTTGCAGCCGCCGCCCTGATCACTCACTACAATGTGGTTTTTGTCCTGGTCGCCTGGTGGATCGCATGGGGCGTCTGGGCGATGATGCAGGCCGAACGCTGGCGTCAGTTGCAGGCGGTCGTCGTTCACGGCCTGGCGCTGACGCTCCTTTTTTTGCCGATTGCGCCGATCGCGCTGCGGCAGATTCCCGGCTACCAGAATCCCAACATCACCGTTGTGACATTAGGCGAATATCTGCGCCAGAACTGGCAGGCCTATTTGGGCGGCTACGCCTATGATCCCGGGCTGCTCATGGGATTCGCCGATCTCTGG
>NZ_CAKZMJ010000047.1 GCF_937128415.1 uncultured Caldilinea sp. | reverse complement strand
GCCTCCAGCACGCCCTGGCGGTTGGTCGAAATCACCGCCGGAAATTCGGCGTCCGCCCGGTGCGGGTCCACGGCGACGATGGGAAAGGCTGTGCGATAGGTGGCGGCGTGCGGCGTCACAACGATGATGCCGTCGGTGATCGTGCCGTTGAGCCGCGCCACCTGTTGCTGCTCCCATTGCGCCAGCGCCTCCACGTTGCGTCGCGCGCTGGCGTAGGCCAGCAGATCATAGGAGTGCGCCGCCACCACCTCATTGATGCCCTTGATCAGGGTCGAGATGAAGGGGTGCCACATGTCTTGCACAATGACGCCGACGACATGCGTCGTGCGGCTGCGCAACCCGCGCGCCGCCAGGCTCGACGCATAGCCCAACTCTTCGATCACGCGGCGCACGGCTGCCGCCGTCTCCGGCGCAACGTCGTCTTTGTCGTTCAGCACGCGCGAAACTGTCGAGACGGAAACCCCCGCCGCGCGCGCGACATCACGGATGGTGACTCCTGTGTGTGATTGTTGCATCCCTGATAGGGTGTTATCGTTGGGAAAGAAAAGTTTTCGGTATCGTTGCCGGTATCGTTGCCAGTATTGTAGCAAAAAATGGGAAGTTGTCAATCCCCTATTTTGCACCTTTTTGCAGCGACCTCATGGATTTGCGCTGCATGGGGCGGTTAAGCGTCGAATCCCGGTGCAGCGAAAGGGGGCTCCGAATGCCTTGATCCCGCCCAAGCCCGGTGCTAGAATCGAAATAGAAGCCATTTCAGCTGACGAAAAAATTGAAAAACAGCGTGCTTGAGCATTCTTCAGTGTTGTCCGACGTACAGCGCTTTTATGAAAACCCTTGTAGGGGCGGATGACGCAACGGTTGAAGACATCGTCTGCGAGCCTTTCGTTTCCGTGGCCAGCAGCCTCTCGCAGGCGGAGCGAGCCGTCGAAATTGCCAGAAGCGGCGCGCAGAAGCTTGTCCTGATTCGGGCGTTGATCCGCCTGGCGCGCATCCACTATCGGCTGGGGCGCTATGATATTGCACAGGCCCTCGCAGATGAGACGCTCTCGCTGACGGACGCCCGCACGCCGGAGCGAGCCGACGCCTGGCAGGTGCTGGCCAACTGTGCAGCGGACATGGGCGCTCTTTCACAGGCCGAAGCCTACTATCGGGTCGCTGCAGATCTGGCGCGCGAGACGGGATATCGGCGAGCGCAGGTGGCTGCGCTGCACGGTCTGGCAGCGGGCGCCTATTATCCCAGAGGCTGTTTCGAGCTGGCGTTGGCCGCAGACGCCGAGGCGCGCCGCATCGCCGTGGAGGAGGGACGCACAGCGTGGCTGATCTATCCGCTCATCACGACCGCCTTGATTTATCAGGTGACCGGGCAGTCCCAACTCGCCCACGCCACACTGGATGAGTTGGCGGCGCTGGCGCCCGCAGGGTCGGTGGCGCAGGGATGCCAGCTGTGCCTTTGTGCAGAACTCGCTCTCGACGAAGGCGAGACGGAAGTCGCCCGCCGCTTGTTGCTCCAGGTCCGGCCGATCGCCGAAGCGAGCGGCGAGCCCTGGCTCAACACGGCCATGCGTTTGGGCATGAGCCGCTATCATCGCCTTTTGGGCCATGGAGCAGAGGCGCACGCGTGGGCGGACGATGCGCTGCGCTTCATGCAACGGCTGGGCTGCCGGTATGATCAAGTGCGCGCTTTGATCGAACGCGGCCGGGCGGCGTGGCGATGCGGCGATTTGAGCGGAGCCGAACGCGACCTGAGGGCTGCGACTGAGCTTTCGGAGCGGATGGAGGCCGCCTTTGAGTTGGGGCGCAGTCGTTTCTTGCTGGCTGCTCTCCTCCACGAGCAAGGCAGGCCCGAGGCGGCGGATGCGTGGTTGGCCGCTGCGCGCACCCTCAGTGAAAAAGGGTATGCCTTCCTTCTGGAGCAAGAGCGGTCGCTTGCATTTCCTCTCCTCTCTGCATATCAAACAGATCCGGACGCTGTTCTGGCGCGCACGAGCGCGCTGTTGCTGGAGCGATTGCGCCGGGTGCCGCCGCCTCCCTTACAGATTGCGCTGTTGGGAGGTTTTGTCGTCCGGCAGGGTCATCGAATCGTCGAAGAGCGTCTCCTGCATCAGCGGCGGGCCGGCGAGCTGCTGGCCTTGTTGGCGCTGTCCCCTGGTCATCGGCTGACCGCCGAGCAGGTGGCGGAGGCGTTGTTCCCTGCCAGGCCGCCCGCCGCCGCCCAGACGTCGTTTCATCACGCCACTTCGGCGTTGCGCCATGCTTTGGAGCCAGACCTGCCGGACAAATTCCCTTCCCGTTACCTGACGGTGGAGGAAGGCAAGGTCGCGCTGACGCTGCCGGTAGGCTCGCGGCTCGACGTGGAAATGTTTGAGGCCTATTGTCGGCGGCAAGCGTGGGAGGAGGCTCTCTCTCTTTACGGCGGCGAGTTGTTGGCGGAGTATCGCTACGCTGCGTGGACGCAGCTTCCTCGTGAGCGAATCGCCCTGCTCTATCAACGCGCCTTGTTTGGCGCCGCCGAAGCGCGACTGGCTGCCGGCCGTCCGGCCGAGGCGCTAGACGCCTGTCGGCGCTTGCTGGCCCTTGAACCCTGGCACGAAGGAGCGGTGCTTTTGGGGATGCGCGCCTGTGTGGCGCTCGGAGACGTCGCGGGTGCGCGTCGCCTTTACCTGCAGTTAGCGCAGACGCTTCGCACCGAACTGGATACGGCGCCTCAGGATGAACTGCAAGCTTACTTCCGCAAGTTGACCCCACCCGCAACGGTTCAGCCTTGAACCTGGCGCAATTCAACAAAGCGTTCTGGCAGTATAGAGCGCAGCTCAAAGCCGCGCATTTGGGCGGACGCAACCTCATTGCGCTGTTGAGAGCATACGATTGAACCTGCTTTAAGAATGGGGAACCCCCCGGCGCCTCATCGTCTCCGGCAGTCCTTCGGCAGTTCTTCCGGTTTGAATTGAAATGAAAAGCTCAACTCCAGTTTTTGACAGGATGCTGGGGGTTTTGTGCGCGTCGTCCGAATCTTCATTTTACGGTTGCTCGTGGACCCGGCCGAACCGGAAGCGTTGCGCGGGACGTTGCAGTCACTGCCCGAAGGCAAGCCGCATCCGTTCACCGATGAACAAAAGATGGTGCGCGTGCTGCGCTGGATGATGCGCTCTGCACTCGTTCAGGAGGGGAAAGCGCATCAAAAGGAGTCCGCAGATGAAGGGGAAGAATAGGAAAGGAGATTCAAGATGAAACGCCAGAGTTTGTTTGTGTTTTTCCTGCTGATGATTGCTCTTGCCCTGCCATCCGGTGCTGCGCTGGGAAATGTCGCAGTTGTGTTGGGCGAGCCGGGATTTTCTCTGCGGTATGTTCAAACGTTCGGCGTCAGTGAAGAACCGTATCCGATCGACGTGGATCATCTGAACGGCCCCTCCGGCCTGTCGGTCGATGCGAGCAATCGCCTGTACGTCGCCGAAATGGAGGGGCATCGGTTGCTTCGCTTTGCGGCTTCTGGGAACGATCTCGTGATCGGGCGTGCGGGCCTGCCCGGTTACGAAGACGATCTCCTGAACAAGCCTCTGGACGCAGCAGTTGACGCTGGCGGCAATATTTGGATCGTCTTCCATCCGACGGTCAAAAAATTCAGCCCAGCGGGCGCTCCGTTGCTCACCATTCCGGAAAGCAACCCCTGGGAGAGCGGAAATGACAACACTCATTTTAATATGCCTTCGGGCGTGGCGTTTGATGCAATCGGACGGCTCTTTGTCTCGGACCGGGGGAATCATCGCATTCAGGTCTATGATGTATCGGGCGCAGCCCCTGCCTACGTGCTCACCATCGGCGCAACCGGCGAGCCCAGGTCAGATAACGCCGGCTTCAATGAACCAACTCGCATCGCCTTCGACAACAGTGGGCGGCTCTACGTGATGGACACCGGCAACCATCGCATCCAACGCTGTATCCGGAATGCGGGGCCGCCGGAAAGCTGGATGTGCGCCACCTTTTTGGGCGCGACGGGGGAGCCGGGCAACGACTTGTCCCATCTGGAGCATGCGCGCGGGATCGCCATCCGAGGCAACGATCTGTATGTCGCCGACGGCGCGAACAACCGCGTCTTGAAGTGCAATCTCTCCGCCGTGTGCACCCTCTTCGCCGGAGTGACCGACCAGCCTGGGACAGACAACGCTCACTTCCTGTGGCCTGAAGATGTAGCCGTTGATTCGTCCGGTCACGTGTATGTCAGCGATCCGGTGTGCCACCGCGTCCAGAAGTTCAATAGCAGCGGCGCTTACCTCGGCGCAACCGGCGTCACGCTTACGCCTTATACGCCTGACGACCTTCATTTGAACGCGCCCTGGGGAATTGCGATCGGCGCTGACGGCAGCATGTACGTGACGGAGAACCGCGGCTTTCGTTTGGTGAAGTTGAATGCGGACGGAGCACAGCAGTGGACGGTGGGCCAGGCCGGCGTCTACGGCGGCGACAACACACACTTCGGCGACTGGTGGGCGGGCATAGAAGGCAGCCCGGCGGTCGATGCAGCCGGTCGCATCTATGTAGCAGACACGGCGAACCATCGCATCCAGATTTTCGGCGCCAACGGCCTCTATCTGACCACCTTTGGCGGCGCCGGAGTCGGCCCCTATGAGTTCAACTGCCCAACCACAGTGACGATTGCGCCAACGACGGGCGATATCTACGTCGTAGATCATTGCAATCATCGCATCTTGGTCTACGACAGCCATCGGGTTTATAAGGCGCAGATCGGCGTAACCGGTGAAGCCGGCGCAGACAACGCGCATTTCGATGGCCCCTACAGCGCGGCGGTGGGGCTCGACGGCGCCGTTTATGTCGCCGACACAGGAAACCACCGCGTGCAGAAATGCCTCCCCAGCGGCGGCGTTTACACCTGCTCCCTGTTTGTCGGAGAGACCGGTGTGTTCAGTGATAGCTTTGGGCATCTCCATCCGCTGGCGGTGGCGGTCGATTCCGGCGGCAGAGTCTATGTGGCCGACGAATGGAATGGCCGCATTCAGGTCTTTGATTCTACAGGAGCCTATCTAACCACGGTGGGCGGCAGCCCAGACGGCACCTCAGGCGGCCTGCGCGCTCCCTCTGGCGTGGCTGTCGACGTGAACGGCAACCTCTACGTGGCCGACCGCAACAATCATCGCATCCAAAAGTTCGCTCCTGGTTATCCGGGGTGGCGGCAAGCCAACATCAATGGCTTCGGGGATCGGAACACTGCGCTGAGCGCGTTGGATGTCTTCAAAGGGCAGATGTACGTAGGCGCATGGAACGGTCAGATCTGGCGCACGGCGGACGGGCGCGTCTGGAACCCATTTCATCCTGCCTGGTCTACCACCTCCTCAGTGCAGGATATGCAACCGTTCGGCGCTCACCTGTACCTCGGAGTCTACACAGAGAACGGCGGACAGATCTGGCGCACGGATGGCGCTTCGTGGACGCCGGTGATCTCTGATGGTTTTGGGGACGCCAACAACCTGGCCGTCAACGCTTTTGCCGAGTTCTCGCACGCTCTGTACGCGGCGACCTCGAACTGGACCACCGGCGTTGAAATCTGGCGGAGTCCAACCGGCAATCCTGGCGACTGGGTTCAGGTCAACGCGGACGCTTTCGGCCTGGCGCCTTCGGTGACCTCGCTGGATGTGGTGATGGAAGTGTACAACGGCTATCTGTACGTTGGGCTAGGGCGAGGCGGCGCCTCCTGGAAGGCCGAACTCTGGCGCACGGCGAACGGAACGACGTGGACGCCTGTGTTCACGGATGGTTTGAAGGACGCAGGCAACACCCATGTCTCTGCAATGGCCGAGTTCAAAGGCGCCCTGTACATCGCCCTGCGCAACACTGTCTCCGGCGCACAGCTCTGGCGCTCCACGGATGGGATGAACTGGACCAATGTCTTCGCCGGCGGGCTGGGCGCTCCGCAGAGGGCGCGTCTGTACGGCTTGATCCCCTTTGAAGGACATCTGTACGCAGTCTTCAGCAACCTGGTCGCCGGCGCCGAGGTCTGGCGTTCGGCCGATGGGGTGAACTGGCAACAGGTGGCTGCAGAGGGGTGGGGAGATCGGAATAACTTGATGGCGGACTATTTCGACAAGGGTGCGACGATCTTTAACGGCCGTCTCTACATCGCCACAGCCAACGCGGCCAACGGCGGAGAGATCTGGCAATGGGCGCCTTCAAAAGTGTGTCTTCCACTGATTCGACGCAGCCATTGAAGTTGGACGAGCGCATCTTTGGCGTTGCATGTAGCAGAGGACAATGAGGGTGGCGAGCAGCGAGTTGAAGGCAAGCCTTGCGCCGAGAGGCGAAGCCGCCGCCCTCATAGACATCGATTAGACAGCCAGGAGGAAAAAATGTTTGCTTATCAACAGCCGCAAGTTCAACATAGGAAATGGATGTTCTGGATGTTGTTTCTCACAATTAGCCTGGTGCTGTTCGGTTGTCAGTTGCCAGGCTGGTCTTCTCCACCTGCTCCGACGCAGCCTGTTCAGCCCCAACCACTGCAGCAGCCCGTTCCTCAGCAACTGCCGCCGCAGCAACCGCTTCCACAACAACTGCCGTTGCAACAACCTGTCCCTCAGCAATTGCCGCCGCAGCAGCCGTTTCCGCAACAGCAGCCTTTCCCACAGCAGCGGCAGGCATTCAATCTTGTCGGCGTTTGGGAGAGTCAGATTCCGACCGAATACGGGACAATGTACACTCAAATGATCTTACAGCACAACGGCAGTTACTCCTATCAGGTCGTTTTGGGGAATCTCATGACCTGGGAGGTTGGCGTATATCAGGCGGGCGAAGGTTTCATCCATTTCACACTGCAAGATTACGGGCCAAGAGAATACATGGGACGCGAGATGGCGCGGCCTATGAGCTGGAGCGTGTTTTACACCGTTGTGGATGAGAACACGATGATCTGGGAGGATCGAGTCCTCGGCGCCCGGTGGACGGTCTATCGACAAGGTTGAGCAAGTGAGAAACGGGGCAACCCGAACAGCCACACGACGGCTGTCAACGTAATAGTCTAGACCGGCCAACCTGCATCGATGCGATGACCCATCTGTTGCGCTTCTGGGGAGTGAGCCAGGAAGTGAGCCGTTGGTAGATTGAAATGACGCCTCAACACGTTGACGAAAGGCGGAAAGCGTGCTATGTTGCCGTTGCGCTGCGCGCCCCGCCTTCAAGGAATGGCGCCAATCTGTGACGAGATCAATACGCTGCAGAGGAGTTCGATCGCATGAGTGTTCTGTCATCCACACCTGCTGAAACAACGCTTCCGGCCTGGGTCGATCTGCCCGATCCGCGGCGCGTGCTGGCGGAGTCTGATCCGGAATTGTATGAAGCCATCGAGATGGAGCGTCGCCGTCAGGCCAGCGGCATCGAGTTGATCGCCAGCGAAAATTACGTCTCCCCGGCTGTGTTGGCCGCACTGGGAAGCGTGCTGACGAACAAATACGCCGAAGGATACCCGGGCAAACGCTATTACGGCGGCTGCGACGCCGTGGACGTCGCCGAGAACCTGGCGATCGAGCGGGCCAAGCGGCTCTTCGGCGCCGAGCACGCCAACGTGCAGCCTCATTCGGGCGCGCAGGCCAACGAGGCCGTCTATCTCGCCCTGCTGAAGCCAGGGGACGCCGTGTTGGGGCTGAAGCTTGACCACGGCGGTCACCTCACGCATGGCTTCCACCTGAACAGCTCCGGCAAGCTCTACAACTTCATGCATTATGGCGTCCACCCGGAGACCGAACGCATCGACTACGACGAGGTGGAGCGACTGGCGTTGGAGCATCGACCGAAGCTGATCGTGGCGGGCGCCAGCGCCTATCCCCGTTTTTGGGATTTTCCTCGCATGCGCGCGATTGCGGACAAGGTGGGCGCACGACTGATGATGGATATGGCGCACGTCGCCGGGCTGGTGGCCGCCAAATTGCACCCCGACCCGGTGCCCTACTGCGATGTAGTAACCTCGACAACGCACAAAACCTTGCGCGGACCGCGTGGAGGGCTAATTCTATGTCGCGCGGAGCTGGCCAAAGAGATCGACCGGGCGGTCTTTCCCGGCACCCAGGGCGGTCCCTTGATGCATGTGATTGCGTCCAAAGCGGTGGCCTTCGGTGAGGCTTTGCGTCCGGATTTCGTCGCCTATCAACGGCGAGTGTTGGACAATGCGCAGGTGTTGGCGAAAACGCTGCAGGAAGAAGGGTTGCGCATTGTCAGCGGCGGCACCGACAACCATCTGATGTTGGTCGATCTGAGCGTGCTGGGGACGGACGCCTATGGCAATGAGATCACCGGCAAGCTGGTGGAGAAGGCGTTGGACCGCGCGGGCATTCACTGTAACAAAAACATGATTCCGTTCGACAAGAAACCTGCACTGACCACCAGCGGCATCCGCCTGGGCACGCCGGCGGCGACGACACGAGGGCTTGGCGCCGAGGAGTTCGTCCAAATCGGCCGCTGGATCGCCCGCATCGCCAAGGATCCCACCAATGAGTCGCTCCAGC
>NZ_CAKZMJ010000046.1 GCF_937128415.1 uncultured Caldilinea sp. | reverse complement strand
GAGTTGGCGCAGGCGCAGAAGCGCACCGAGGAGCGAGTCGAGGAGTTGGCGCAGGCGCAGAAGCGCACCGAGGAGCGAGTCGAGGAGTTGGCGCAGGCGCAGAAGCGCACCGAGGAAGTCGTGCAGAAACTGGTGATTCGCGTCGGCAAAAACACAGGCAAGCTGCTTGAGCTCGACTATCGAGACAAGGCGTACGCCTACTTTGGCTCCCTTCTTCGCAAGGTGAAAGTGGTTTCGCTGCAGGAGCTTGAACCTGCACTCGAGGAGCACCTAAGCGAAGCGGAGTTCAACGCGTTGTTGCCTCTGGATTTGCTGGTCGAAGGACAGGCGCGCACCGGCGCCGCCCCCACTGATAAAATTTATGTGGCGGTGGAAGTCTCGGCCGTGATCGATGAGAACGACGTGAAGCGCGCACAGGAACGCGCTGCGCTGCTGCGAAAAGCAGGCTTCCGCGTTGTGCCCGCCGTGGCCGGGGAGGATGTCACAGAAGGCGCCTTGCTGGCGGCGCAAGAAGCTGCTGTGCTTCTTGTACAAAACGGGACGAAACAAAACTGGGAACGCGCGTTGGCGGCGATGTAAGCGAACTATGGCGCAGATTGCCCTTGTGCATGGTCCGAATCTGAATCTACTCGGCGCACGCGAGACGCACATCTACGGCGTGCACACCTTGGCCGACATCGACGCCGCCGTGATCGCAGCGGCTGCGCCGGAACATGAGGTTCGCTGTTTTCAAAGCAACCATGAAGGCGCGCTGATCGACTTCATTCACGAGGCGCGCGCCTGGGCGGATGGCCTGCTTATCAATCCAGGCGCCTTCACTCACTATTCCTATGCGCTCCGTGACGCAATTGCCGGCGTCAAATTGCCCGCTGTAGAAGTCCACTTGAGCAACATTCACGCCCGCGAGCCCTTTCGTCACATCTCGGTGATTGCGCCCGTGTGCATCGGACAAATTTCCGGCTTCGGCTGGCGCAGTTACTTGCTGGGGCTGCAGGCGCTGCTTGACTATCTCCAGGATCGCGCATAATGCAACAGATTCTCACGAGGATGCCCAGATGGGCGCTTGTTTCCCTCACGGTCTTCCTGGCGTTCCTGTTGTTGACAGGGTGCGATCGTTCTTCTCCCTCTGGTGAACCGGTTGTCGAGCAATCCACGCAGAACGCCGCTGCATCCGCTGCTCAATTGTCAGGCGACCCGGCGCAGCGTGGATTGCCGACGGCCACGCCGACGCCCACTCCTCTGTCCGGACGCATCGTTCTTTGGCACAGTTGGGCGGAGGGCGACGGCGACGCGCTCGCCGCAATTCTAGAGATGTATCGTCGCATACAGCCAGGCGTGACCGTCGATACACTCTACGTCGCTTATCCCGATCTGGCGCAGGCGTACGCCGACGCCGTCGCCGCCGGAGAAGGACCCGATCTGGTGCTGGCGCCGGTGTGGTGGATGGATGGACTGGTGGGCGCAGGCGTTGTGCAGCCGCTCGACGACCTGCTCTCCCCTGCGGAGGCGGCCTCTTATTGGCCGGCGGCGCTGGAAAATTTCCGTTGGCAAGGCCGGCTCTATGGCCTTCCCACCCACTACGAGCTTGTGAGCGTCTTTGTCAACCGCGGCCTGGCAGACCCTACCGCCATGCCCGCTACGTTGGACGCGTGGCTGGCGCAGGCGCAGCAGTCGCCGTCGTTAGGAATCGGCCTGTACAACAATCTCTATCATTTGGCCTGGGGATTGCCCGCCTATGGCGCTCGTCTGTTCGATGAAAATGGCGTCGCCGTCGTCGATCGACAAGGCGACGCCCCTGGTTTTCTGCGCTGGCTGCGCACGCTCAGTCAGACGCCCGGCAGCTACGTCGATCCGGACTATGGGATGCTCAAGGATCGCTTTCGCAAGGGTGAGTTCGCCTATTTCGTAGATGGCCCGTGGGCCATCGATGAACTGCGCGGCGCGCTTGGCGAAAATCTGGCTGTGGCGCTTTTGCCGGCCGGCCCCTTCGGTCCGGCGCAGCCGTGGCTCAGTGCAGAAGGGGTGATGCTCAATCCTAATCGCACCGGCGGACAACAACAGATGGCGCTTTCCCTCGCCCGCTTTCTGACGACGGCTGAAAGCGGTGCACAGATGGCGGCGCTCGGCAGGCGATTGCCGGCGAGCCGCAACGCGGCGTTGGGCGACGATCCGTTGCTGCAAGGATTCGCACGCCAGGCGGTGAACGCTCAGCCGCTGCCTTCGCTCCCAGAAATGGCGCAGGCGTGGGGCTACGGCGGCGATATGTTCCTCAAGGTCGTGGATGGCGACGCCGATCCGCTTGCTACAGTCATTGAGACAGCTGCGTTGATCAACGACGCCAATGGCAAATGAGCGAACCGTTTGAGCGCTTTAACCTGGAAACGATGTCGGGGGTTTTCCCTGGCGTTCGCACCAGGGTCTATCAACGCGTGCGACTGGCGCCGCTCGACCCTCCTTCAGGCGCAGAAGCCCAGCGCCAGCAGCCGGTGCGCTGGGCGCGCATTCTCTGGTATGAGAATCCACCTTCTTGTGTCGTCGAGTTAGAAGCGCGGCGCAGCGGTAAAGGAGAAGATCGGCCAATTCCGTTGCTGCGCATTCCCGACCCCGACCCAGAGCGCTTTGCCCTACACCTTCGGGAAGCGCTGGCTGCGACCGGTTGGCGGCTTGTGACGTGCGGCGCATGTGCACATTGGCGCCCACTGCATGCTCGCACCGAGGACGGAATCCCGGTTGGACGTTGCGTTTGGCAAAATCCCATAGCGCAGAATTCTTTTTCTTCGACTGTCGCCACTCAGTTGAACGCCCAGTCGATGCTCGCCCTGGATTGCGTCCACTGGCGGCCGGAGACAACTATGCGGACGACTCTGGAAGCGAAGGCGGCGGAGCCGCTTCCGAGTGAGACGATCGCTCCAATTCGCAAGCGCGCCGAACAGGAAAGCGATGAACGCTGGACATGGCTTGGCCGCCTCCGACGCTGGCTGCGTCGATCGTCGGAGCCGACAACTCCACCCGCTGAACTTCCCTGGGAGGAGCGTCTCTTAGAGCGCAGCGGGGTCGGCGCCGGCGTCGAGCCTTGTTTCGCCTGCCAGGGCAAGATCGCCAATCTCGGCGCCTTGACGGCGGCGACGCCGGAAGGCGACAAGCAGACTTTCAGCGTATGGCGCTGCCGCACCTGCTACACCTACTATCTCAACGATTGGATCGACCGTTGGGAACGCACCGAAAGCCTGGAGACGGAAGAGCGTTTCTATCGCCTTGCGCCCGCCGAGGCATTGGAGACGTTGGCCGTGATCGACAACGTGGTGGGCGCCGAGCATCCGGCGCGTCGCCACGAACGCAGCGCCCAGCGCAATTGGATGCTGACGTTGATCGCCGACCGGCCTCCATTGAGTCACCAAATTCGTCAGGGACGCTAAAATAAACAGGGAGTTTATTCCTTTCATCGCAACCCCACGGGGCATGCAGCTCGTTCGGAGAACGATATGATTGTGCAAAGCTGGCCGCCAACGTTGATCGCGGCCACCTACACCGAAATGCCTTTCCCGATTTTGCATCCAATGCAGGAGGTTGTCTTCGACCTGGGCGTGACCGCCACCGACCATGCTCTCGACCTGCGCGGCGTGGTCATCCAAGGCTACAGCGGCCACCAACTGCTTTTCGAGCAGCGCTGGCCTGCGCAAATGATCGCCAAGCGCACTGGCTGCGACGATCTGACCATTGCGCCGCACACCGGCCTGGCGCTGCGCTCGTTGCACTTTTTGGCGCCCGCTTATGTGCGCCTGACGCATCTGCAGGCCATCGTGATTGCACGCCGCGAGGGCAGCGAGGTGGACGCTCAGCACTCCTTGCAGATCCCCGTGGAGTTTTACGAACAAAAGACCGACCTGCACTTTCCGCTGCGCGGCGCCTGGTGGCTGATTCAGGGTTCAGATTGGAGCGATCGGCACAAGCAAGAAGTCTATAGCCAGCCCTACGCAATGGATTTCGTGCGGCTGGGTCCGGAAAATCGTTTCTTTCGAGGGACGGGTCTAACGCTTGAAGAGCACTACAGCTGGGACCAACCCGTCTATGCCACGGCGGGCGGCAAGGTGGCCGCCGTCACCTTCGACATGCCGGACCTTCCACCGGGCGCCCTGCCCGATGAGCGCATCTTTCGCAACGATCCCCGGCGGCTGCTAGGCAACTCCGTCGCCATCAGCCACGGCAACGGCGAGTTCAGCTTCTACGGCTGCCTTCAACAGGCCAGCCTGGCGGTCAACGAAGGACAGGTCGTGCGACGCGGTGCCTTGCTGGGCCGCGTCGGCAACAGCGGCATGTCGCCAGGGCCGCACCTGCATTTTCATCTCGCCGAAGGGCCGCATCCTTTTATCGATCGAGGATTGCCGGCGCGCTTCAGCCATTTTGAGGCAGGCGGTCAGTGGTTTGAGCGCCTGACGACGATCCCTACGCGCATGATCGTCTCGACGCCTGAGGTCTCGACGCCTGAAGGATCAGTCCAAACGAAGGAGTGAACTATGCGCCGCAGCGACAAAGAACTTCCTCTGATGATGGCGGTCGACGACGAAACCTATGAGGAGATGATGACGCTCGTCGGCCAGCGCATTGTCCATGTTGGACTTTGGGAGGATTCCCTGAGCACTGCGCTGGCGGAGCGCACAGGCGAACTTTCAGACCTACCTGCCTTCGACATCGATCTCTACCTCGAGGATGGCGTCTACTTTGAGCTGTACGGCGTCTCCTGCTTCGATGACCTGGAGGCTGAACCGTGGTCAGACTTTGCGGAGAGCTTGAACAGGCTTGTCAACATGGTGAAGGCGCAGGCGCAGCTCAGCGACGTTGCAGTGGACGAGGCGGATAGCCTGATCCTGATCCTTTCGACGCCGGCAGGAGAAACAGTCTACCTGGCCGTCGCCGCCTGGCTGCTGGCGGAATGGGACGAGTTGCCTGAATAGGCTGCCTGAATGGGCGATCGTCTTTTTTTCGGGTTGCGTATTGTCAGCTTTTCGTCTATCATGTGCACACCTGTATCAATCGCCTCAATCTCCAGCGTCAAGGAGTCGTTACGATGATCATATTGACCACAGCAATTTCGAGTTCTGGCGCTCGCGCCGCCATCAATCCATGGATGGCTTCGTTGTACGGCGGAGTTGCAACCGGCCTGATCGCCGCCGCTTCGGCTTTGTTGTTGGGCACGAACATCCCGGTGCTGTATATCCTCGCCTTCTTGTTGATCGGCGTCGGCCCTGTGCTCGGCTATCAGCTGGCTTCCGGCAAACTGGGGCAGGACTGGAAAACCTTGCTCGGCGGCGTTATCGGCTTCATTTTGCCGTTGATTTCCCAAGTCATCCTGTGGCCGCTGCTGGTCTGGGCGTTCAATCGAAGCTTTGCTTTCGGCAAATTATGGCTGGGGAGTCTGATAGGCATTGTCCTGGGCGTCGTCGGCTTCTTTGTGATCGGTTATTTCATCGGTCAAGACCCTGCATGGGTTGGCTTCGGTTGGTCGATGCTCTGGGCGCTGTGGGGCGGCGCTGTGGCCGCTTTTATGACTTCTGCTGTGCGAGACTGACCAGAAACTTCCAAAGAATCGTTGCGGGCGATGGCTTCAAAGCCGTCGCCCTTTCTTTTTCGCCTCGTCCTGCATGCACTCTGGAGACCTCGGTTCTTCCGACGGGTTTCCGGCAATTGTGCGGTTTGAACAAATGCAAACCCTTCGCCACTTTGCATTGCATAAAAACCCTTCTATAATTTGTTTCAGCGCCTTTTTTGAAAAGGGCCAGCGCAAATTTTATGTATAAGAGCACTGCCACACTCAGCGATGTGTATCATCTGGCGCTCCCGCCGGCCACCCGGCTCGTAGTGGGCGTCGAATTCCTTAGCCGCCCGGTGAGCTGGGCGTGCAGCCTGCGGCCAAGCCCCCCTGCCTTCCCGAAGCTCGATGGGAATGAGCTGGCGCTCGTAGACATGGAAGACCTGCGACGCCTTGATCCGAGAGGGAGACTTGAGCGCGTCATCTCCAGCTTGCGCGTGGCCGGCGTATCCGGCGTCGCCGTTCTGGGGGGAGTCTCCGAGGCGGCTGTGGCTGCGGCGATCGAGTCCGGCATCGCCCTTTTTGAGCTGCCCCCATCCGTTTCGCTCACCCATATCGAACGCTCCATCATTCGCCTGATCGTCGATCGCTCCGGTTACATCGCACAGCGCTCTGCGGAGCTGCAGCGCGATCTCAACCGCGCCGCCTTGGATGGAGGCGGGCTGGCTCAGATTGCCCAACGCCTCCACACCTTCGTCCAACGGCCGGTCGTCTTTCTGGGGGAAGATGGGCGCATCAATGCAACGGCTGGATTCGAGGAAAATGGCTACAACCTGAGCTCTGTGTTAAGCCAGTTGCCCAATCTTGCCACATTGCGCAGCTGGATCGCCGTGCAGGCGCCGGACGCTCTGTCTCAGGCGGTGGGCGTGCTTCCACTGGCGCAAGATGGGGCGCTCTCTGCTTTTCAAGAGTCGCTCGTCTCCGCCGTCTGCGTCGGCGACGCCGTGCGCGGCTATTGTCTCCTGTTGCGCAATGGCTCGGTGGCCGGACAGGCGCTCTCGGCGGTCGAAGAGATCGCGGCGCTTGAGGGCGCATCCGCCGCCGCGCTTGAATGGGCGCGGCAGAACGCCATCGGCGTCGCCGAGGAGCGCATGCGCGCCGCCTTTCTTGACGAGCTCCTCGCCGCCGAGATTGCAGATGAACAGGCGTGGATCCAGCGCGGCGCCTCGCTGGGCTATGACCTGACCCGACCGCACGTCGCCATGCTGATCGAGGCGACGAATGTCCCCGGCTGGCCGACGCCGCTGCTGCGTTTCATCGAACAGCGCAACGTCACTGCGCTTCACGCCAGGCGAGAAGAGGGCCTTCTGGTCTTCTGGCCGGTCGACGACCCAAAGAGCGGCCGCGCGCTCAAACCTGTCGCCTCTGAGCTGGCAATGCGCATCGAGAACGCGTACAAAGGCGCACGCGTTGTGATCGGCATCGGTCGGCCCGGCGTTGGGCCGGCCAACTGGCGGCAGAGCCAGATGCAGGCGCGCGAAAGCTGGCGTTTGGGCAAGGAATGGGGCGCTTCGCCCGTCACCTATTTCGGCGATTTGGGGTTGTATCAATTGCTTACAGACCTCGGCAATAATCCAGAGGCGGCGCGCTTCTTTCGCAAGACGCTCGGCAAGTTGATCAGCCACGACGACACTCGCAACGCCGAGCTGGTGCAAACCCTGGACGCCTTTTTCGCCTGCCACGGCAATCTGAGCCAGACCGCAGCAAAGTTGCACATCCACCGCAATACGTTGACCTACCGACTTGAGCAGATTGCACAGATTACGCAGCTCGACCTGGATGACCCCGAAGCACGGTTTGCCTTGCAGCTTGCACTCAAGTTGCGGCCGGTGATGAAATCGTAGCGCCAAGATCTTCAAATCAAAAGGAGCAGACATCGTATGAGCAAAGCAAAAGTTGGGCCCAGCGGCGGCGAGGGCGGCCTTCCCATCGAAGGGTACGAAATCCCGGCCGGCGCGCGCATCCGACAGATTCGCGTGACATACGGATGGTTCGTCGATTCCATCCAGGTCGCCTACGCCGATGCGGACGGCAACCTCCAGGCATTGCCTGGGATCGGAGGCCATGGCGAGCGCGAACATCTCTTTATCCTCGACGCAGATGAATATCTTGTCGGCGTCAGCGGCCGCAGCGGCGCCTATGTGGACAGCATCCGCTTTCACACCAACAAGCGCGTTTCGCCGACTTTTGGCGGCGAAGGCGGCGAGGTGGAGTTCACCCTCCTGGCGCCGGAGGGGAGCGAGGTTGTCGGCTTCTTTGGCCGCGCCGACTGGTACATCGACGCCATCGGCATTCTCACGCGGCCCCTGCCTATGACGGTGGAGACGGCGCCTCAGACGCAACTGATCGAGACGTCGGTTGCACCGGCAAGTCTTCCCCAGGAGAGCAAACAAGAAAGTCCAAAACAGATTGAGGAAGCGCCTGCAACGCCCCCCCAAGAGAGTCAGCAAGAGCGCAAGCGAGCAGGCAAGAAGAGCAAGAAGGCGCCGGCGGCAGCCCCCGTCAGCGCCGGAGAGGCGCCCTCAACCGACAAACCCGCCGCAGACAATCTGCAAATCATCGAGGGCATCGGCCCCAAAATTGCGGAGCTGCTGGCGCAGAACGGCATCACCACCTTCGCCGATCTCGCCGCCGCCTCTCCGGAGGACCTGCGCAAGATGTTGCTGGCAGCGGGGCGACGCTTCGCCGTCACCGACCCGACGACCTGGCCTGAGCAGGCGGTTCTTGCTGCAAAAGGCGATATGGAGGCGTTGAAAGCGCTTCAGGCGCAATTGAAGGGTGGACGCCGAAAATAGCCGCCCATCCTTGCCCCACACAACAACTGCGAAAGCGGCGAGGGCGCTCACCTCGCCGCTTCTTCGGTCCAGCACGGCCCTTCGAGCGGCAACTCCACGATCGAAAGCGCGTTGACGCCCGTTGGCTCCAAACTGACGCGGTAGCGGCGCCACGGCAAATAGAAGTAGGTGTAGCCGCGCAGACAGACCTGGCTGCGCACGGCGGTCAAGTCCGGGGTGGTTTCTCCCAGGGGATTGGGGCTGAGCTGGCGCAAATCTTCCAGGGCCAGGCGATGCACCCAGAGGCCGGTGACGCCATAGGTGATCTCGGCCGCGCGGCGCGCATTCGTCACCAGCCGCAGCTCTTCGCCGGTTGTGGCCGGCTGGGGCGGAGGCAGATAGCGCGGGAGAAACGCCCAGGGCATCAGCACAAACAGGAGGATGACCAGGATGCGCGTGCGCCACGACCATCGCTCCCAGTCGAACAGGACGGCGCCGATGCGCCCCACCAGGCTGGCGACCAGGATCAACAGCCATAGCAGCAAGGTGTTGAGCAGCATGTCGAGCATGCCGATCTGCGTCTGCCCCTCAAAGGTGATGCGCGCTACGGGCAGCGGATACCCGCGCCAACCCATGCAGCCGGATGGACAGCCTGCATAGTAAGGCGGCACCCAGAAGATGTAGATGCTCGCAAACGCCAGCCCAAACGCCGCCAGAAAACTCAACAGGGCGATGCGGTGCCAGTGACGAGTCTGCTGGCTCCACCAGACGAGGGCAAGCGCCACCGCCAGCAGGCCGCCGACGGCCAGCACCAGATCGTTCCAGTCGGCGAAATAGCTCCATCCCTCAAGCAGCGTGCTCTGTTGCATGTTCACGGTCGCCAGCAAAGATACAGGCGGTCCAACGGCGCAGGAATGCCGAACAGGGGAAAGACCTGGTCGCCCCCTTCCCAGCGCATCAATTGTTGGGCGCCGCTGCGTTCGCGCGTCAGCACCAGCACCGAGACGCCATCCAGACAGGATGCAAAGGTCAGGGCGGACTGCTGCCGGGGCAGCAGATATGAGCGAGCAGTGATTGGGTCGGCGGGTGATGCGCCTGGAGGCGGCAATTCGACCTGCACCAGCCCAAACCAATCTTCCTGTTCACCTGACCCAGGCGCAAAACGACTGCGCGCCAGAATCACTTGATCCGTCCCCTGCCACACAGCTGCGGATCCCAGGAACTCGAAGCGCGTCTCGGTGACGTAAGCTGTGCGGATGATGCTGGCCCCGCGCCCGGAGAGCGTCAGGACGTTGAGCGCATTGGCCGGGCGCACCACACCGGAGGTGAGGCTGGGCTGATTGGCGTCGTAGGCGAAAAACGCCAGACGCGAGAGATCGGGGCTGAGCGCAAGGGGACCGCGGTAGGCGCCCTTTTCGAGGAGCTGTTGCGGCCCTTCTGTGACGACGCCGCGGCCCTCTGCATTTGTCTCCACGCGCAGACGGAAGAAGCCGGCGAACGGCTGTTGTGAAACGGCGTCCTCCGTGTCGACGAACAGATAGATGGCCGAGGGATCGCCCGGCGTCACCGGCTGCACGGCCACCAGCGTCGGCCTCAATGAAATGTTTCTCGGTCCGCCGGCCAGGCCAAACATTTCGCCATCGCCCTGCAGCCGCAGCGCAATTTGGGCGGTCGCCGGGTCATAGTGCCAGAGCTGCCAGAGATCCAGCGCTGCGTTCGGCGTTTCGATCCACCACAACCCGCCATAGGCGTCGCCTGCGACCCCGCGGATCGTGCGGAACGGTTGGGCGGCGATCTGCAGACCGGTTCCGTCGTTGCGCACCCAGCTGAAGGTGTTCAGGCCGCCTGAAGCCGGCGGCTCCGTCACAATGAAGCCGGCGTTCGGGTCGCTGTTGAGCCAGCGGGCAGACGTTTCGTATTGCCACACCTGGCGCGCCTGGCCCTCTCGCTGCAGCAGAAAAAGACCGGACATCGCGCTTCCCCCTAGCAGCGCAATCGCCTGGTTGGCCGTCGTCGCGGCGGCGATTTCGGGCAGGGACAGCTCCTTGACGCGCTCGATAGGCGGGGCAGCCACGATGCGCATGCGCAGCGCGCGCCAGCGCTCCATCCCCTCGTTGTTGCGTAGCGCGTCCGGCTGTCCCTTCATGTAGACGACTGCGCCGGGCCATAACAACGCCGCGTTGGCCGGCGTCCATTGTCCTTCTGGAGCGCCGAGCACTGTGCTCCAGACTTCGACGACGGCCTCGCGCACGTCGATCTGGACCGGAGCGCCGGCGGCGTTCGTCGCCATAAGCGGCGTCATCGGATCGGCGGGGATGGCGCCGCCCCCCATCGTGACCACCTGCTCATCCGCCTCTGGCGCAGGGATGCTGCCTGTGGGCGGCGTCGCCACAGTCGGCAGACGAATCACCGGCGTGACCAGCGGCGTCGGCGTCGGCGTGGCGGTGGGTAGCGCCGCCAGGAGTGAAGCGTCCGTATTGGAAGACTCTTCCCACAGCGGCGCATCCACGGGCGCGCCGTCGGCGCGATAGCGCGGGACGGCGCTATAGTCGCCATAAGGAATCACCAGTTGCGTCGCCACCCAGCCGACGACGTTGGTGCGGCCGTCGTTGACGACCGCAGCGCGGATGAGCAGCCAGTCGCCGGCCTCGGTGACGCCGAAGATGTCAACGGGCGTGCCGTTTTCCAGGCCGGCGATGACAATGTAGTCGGTGCCCGGGCCGCCGCGCAGCCGACCGGTTTCGGAGAGCAACATGTAGCCGGTGAGCGAGGGCGTTGCATCCGCCGGAATGTTCGGGATCGGAAGCGGTTTTTCGGTCGGCGTGGGTGTGGGTGTCTCGGTCGGCGACGGCGTTGCCGTGGGGGTGTCGGTCGGCGTCGGCGTGTCTGTCGGCGTTGGCGTCGCCGTCGGCGTATCGGTTGGCGTGGGCGTGAAGGTCGGCGTCGGGGTTGGCGTCGGCTCAAGCGTCGGGTTAAGCGCTGCGCTTTCGTCCTCGATGGGCAGCGTGATCGTGAATTCTCCCAGGTCAGCGATCGGCGCCGCCGCGACGGCAACCACCGTCGGCGTCGCCGTGGGGCGCGGCGGCGCAGGCGTCACCAACCCTGCGCTGCTGGCCAACACCACCCGGCCGATCGAGGTGAGAATGTAGCGCCCCGTTGCAAAATCCTCCTCGAAGATGGCCTCGAAGCTGCGGTTGCGGTCGGCGTTGTCAAAAAAGCGCAAGCGCAGCGACGTGGAGCCATCCTGAATTTCCCGATCCATCTCATTGACATAAACGGCCATCCAGTCGCCGGGCGTCGCCAATCCCAGGTCGAACATTTCATTGAGCAGGTCGATGCGTTTGACCAGCGACTGTGCACGGCTGATCTGTCCGCTCTGGAGCCGCGCTAGGATGGTCGCCAGTGTGCTGAGGGGGGTCGGCTCGACTTCCGCCTGCGCCAGCCGGTAACCGATGATGCGCGGCGGCGCATTGGCGTCTAGCTCGCTGGCCAGCAAGGGACGCCATCGCGTCTGTAGTCGTTGTTGGGCAAACGGCGGCTGTTCGATGAACACGCCGGTGGCGCCTTCTTCTGTGCGAATGGGGCTGTCGGCGGGTAGGGGGCCGGAGATCACAATGTCGGGCAAAGGCTCGCCTTCGTTGAACTCAAAGCGCACCTCGCTGCTGGCCGAATCGAAACGCCACTGTGGCTCGTCGTCGCTGCGCCAGAGCACCTCAAACGCCGCACCCGGGGATGGCTGCCTCCAGAGATAGGCGGTGAGGAGAGAGCGCGCTTCCGGGCGCTCCAGGGTCAGGAGGTAGCGCACTCCCTGGGCGTCAACGCCGAGCGCAGCCTCTCCGATGCCTGCAGCGAGCGCGACGTATCCGGCGCTGCGCTCGCTCAAGGCGGCGGCAACGTCGAGGAGAAGCTGACCTTCGACGGCGTTGCCGGCTTCCGCGCTGCGCCAGAAGAACATCGGCAGCGGCGCTCCATTCGGCGTGCGTGGGGCCGCAAAGGCCATCCAGGGGTCTTCGGAGATTTGGCGATAGCTGGCCGGCACGAAAATCAACCCTTGCTCGTGGGCAAGCCGCTCGGTCAGGGCGGCGGCGCGCTCGGGCGTGAAATCAAGGGCGGCGAGGGTGTTCAGCCCTTGCAGGGCCAGAATGAAATAGCGCTCGGCCCACTCCGCCGGGCTGGCCGGCGTCGCCGTGGGCGTTGGCGTCAAGGTCGGCGTGAACGTCGGCTCCAGCGTCTCGGTGGGCGTGGCCGAAGGGAGCGGCGTCAGTGAGAACCCCAGCGCGTTGCGCATTGCTTCGGCGGTGGCGGCCGCTTCTTGGGCGCGAGCCAGCCCCATAGACTGACCGACCTGAAAAGCCATGGCGGCGACCAGCATCACCAAGAGCAGCCCGATCAATGAAGCGGTTGCAATTTGCGCCTGTCTGCGTTGTTTTGGGTCAAGCTGTTGCCACAAGCGAGCGATGCGATGCACTCTCTTCCTCGTTCGGCTAATTTTCGATGTAGAGCGTCACCCGACAGGGCTCAGGGTAATTGCCCGTCAGGTCGACGACGGTCAACTGAAACGTCCAGGGGCCATTGGCGAAGCCGCGGGAGTTGATGCTCGCCAGCGCGCCGTTGAAGACCGGACCGCGACCGTCGGCGAGATAGGTGAAGCCGTTCTGCGCATTGGCGCCTGGGGCAAACTCCACCTTGTAATAGCTGAATTGTTCATGCGTCGCAGTGCCGATCAACGTGAAGACGCCGCTCACGGTGGCGCCGTTTCCCGGCGATGCGATGACGGCGCGGGCATCGGGGCAGGTTGGCGGCGATCCCGCCTGCGCAATCGGGGCAGGCTCGGGCGTCGGCGTCGGCGGCGATTCAATCGGTTGTGGTTGGCCCGGCTCGGGCGTCGGCGGCTCTGGGGTCGGCGTCGCCGTTTCGGTCGGCGTGGGCGAGGGTGTGACCGGCAGCGGCGTGTTGGTGGGGGTGATGACAAGCGCAAACTGCGGCGGCAGCGTTGGCTCCGCCTCCGGCGCAGCCACAATGGCCTGCGGAATGGTGCGGCTGGCGAAATAGGTGAAGCCCATGATCACGAGCAACAGCATCGCCACGCTGAAGATGCCGCTTAGCTCGCGCACGGCGCGCTCGCGTTCCAGCATGAAGATGGCCTGGCGCCGCTCCTCGCGCACCTGCCAGAGCCGATAGAGTTGATAGAGCGCCGTGAGGCCACAGATCAGGTAGATATACGGCGCATATGTCGCAATGATCTGGAACACGACCACCATGGCGTTGTTATATCATCCCGGTCACGCTCGTGCACATTCCTCGTGAAGCGATTCTATGCATCTCACAACCTTTCAATCATACAATGTCTTTGCCGTTCGCTCCAGTTCCGTGGCGGCTGGGGAAAGCGATTGGAGAAGGGGGCGTCGCCCTCGATCTCTTGAGAAATCGAGGGCGATGTTTCGCATAGACATGAGAATTGCGTTTACATTTCGACAAACGGCTGGAGGTGGCGCGCAAAGTGGCGACGCAGCGCCGAGCGATAGTCGTCGGGATATTTCGTCAGCAGAGTGCGCAGCGCTGCGCCATGCGTCGTGAGGATCGAGCCAAAGGTGACGTGCAGCAACTGTCTGGCGTCGAACTGGTCGAGCAGGGCGGGGAGGTCGGCGTCGGCGAGCGATGACGCCGGCGGCACGCGCTCCGGTCGACAGTCGAGAAAGTAGGTCTTCTTGTCTTTTTCATAGTGTGCGCGGCCCGTTTCCAGCATCTGACGAAAGAGGTTGGGCGCGCGCACGGCGGCGACGCGCAGCGCCTCCAGATAACTGGTGCCGGCGGTTTTAATGTGCACGCTATCGCCTGCGCGTCGCGCCAGGATGGGGTAGATGCTGAACTTGTCCGAGCCGGTGTGAACGCTCAGCTTATAACGATGGAAATAACGCATCACAGCGACATGGTGCGTCAGCTCCGCCTCGAATTCCGCCGGATCGCCCATGTAATCGACGCCTTTCTGGAACTTGCCCACGAAGCGAGGGGCGAGGCTGACGAGCGGAATATTGCGGCGAAGCAGCTCATTGGCGATAAAGAAATGTTCATGCGCCGAGGTTGGCGCATCGGTTTCATCGACGGACATTTCCAAATCAAACGGAGTTCCGCCGAAGGCGGCGCGCAGTGTGGCTGCGATGCGCACGGTGTGAGCGAGCGCGCGACCGTATTTGGCGAGGCTGCGCAGCAGCGTCTCTTCGTCGAAGTGGAGCGTCTCCCCGTCAAGTGCGATGGTGTGATCGCGATAGTTTTCGTATAGTGAAAAATAGGTTGTCTCCAAAACATCCCAAGGCAAAGCCTCACACTTCATACGCAACACGGTCAAATCATTTGTTTGCGCTGCGTTGTCCACATAATCGCTGGGATCGATGGTGAAAAAGGTGTAGCCGGCGGCGACGAACGGAGCGACGTGCTCTGGCTCCTTGACGTGATCGGCGTCGGCGCCCCAGGGCAGGCGCCAATCTTCGGCGAAAAGGCTCCAGATGGCGGCCGTCATCACCTCTTCAGGCGTGCGGTGCAGGCGTTCATTTTCGCGCACGGATTGTTGTGCAAAGATCGGCGCAATGCGACCCGCTGGATCGGTATTGCGCAGCGCATCGATGTGGCCGGGGGTGGCCAGGCCGATGCGGTCGCCGAAACCGAAGGAGAGGCGGCTGCCCAGCGGCTGTGGCTTGAGCCAGGGAAGCCGTTCTTGCAAGGCGCGCGCGTTCTCGGCGTCCAGGGGGCAGATCAACGCATCGTCCCATCGCTCGCCGTGGAACGTCGCCGAATTCCCGCGTACGAGAAGATGGAGCGCGCCGTCGCTCGACGAACGCCCCAGTGTATAAACGGCGTCCTCCATCTGCACGACGCGCAGGGCGTTCATGGAAAAGGGAGTGATGCTCATTCCATGTCTCCTTTTTGATTTATTGCAGTCGATATGCGTTTTTCGCCAGGTCATAAGCGAGCGCCCGCACCATCGCCTGGGCGTCCGCCTCGTCGATCAGATGGCGCACGAGCAGGCCGGCGACCCAGTCCGCCGCCGCGCGTCGCCAGAGGTCGTGCCGCGCCGGAATCGAGGGATAGGCGCGCGTGTCGTCGTTGAAGCCGGCGGTGTTGTAGACGCCTGCGGTCTCCATGACTGCGTCGAAGAAGCGGCGCATGCCGTTGAGGCTGTCGAAGAACCACCAGGGCGGCCCCAGCTTGACGGCCGGATAGTGGCCGGCCAGCGGCGCAAGCTCGCGGCTGTAAGTGCTCTCGTCCAGGTTGAAGAGGATGAGCGTGAAGTTGGGATGGCTGCCGAAACGGTTGAGCAGAGGACGCAGGTTGCGCGTAAACTCGCTTGCCACCGGAATGTCGGCGCCCATGTCCGGGCCGAAGCGTTCGTAAAGGTCGGCGTTATGGTTGCGAAGCGAGCCGATATGGAGCTGCATCACCAGGCCGTCCTCCACGCTCATGCGCGCCATCTCCATCAGCATATGCGCCGTGAAGCGCGCGGCGTCGTCGGCGCTGGCTGCGCCCCGCCGCGCGCGCTGGAAGATCGCTTCCGCCTCGGTGGAAGAGAGTTGCTCAGTGTACGCAGAGAGCGCGGCGTGGTCGGTTGCCACCGCGCCCATCTGCTTGAAGAAGGCGCGACGCTGCTCCAGCGCAGCAATGTAGCTGCGATAGTCGCCGACGTCCACGCCGGAAACCTCGCTCAGCGCGGCGATCTGCTGGAGCCAACCCGGCGCGTCGATATTGATGACGCCGTCGGGGCGGAAGGTGGGCAGAATGCGGCCATGCCAGCCGGAAGCTCGAATTTCCTGGTGGTGCTCCAGCTGCGAGGTCGCCGGGTCGGTGGTGCAGAGCACCTCGATGTTGAAGCGGTCATAGAGGGCGCGCGGGCGATATGCGGGCGTGCGCAGCCGGGCGTCGATGGCGTCGTAGATGGCCTGCGCGTTCTGAGGCGTCAACGGCTCCTGGATGCCGAAGACGTTCGCCAGTTCGTCGCGCAGCCAGTAGCCTGTCGGCGTGCCGCGGAACAGATGATAGTGTTCGGCGAAGATCTGCCAGATGCGGCGATGGTCGCGCTCGACCGGGCCGCCGTCGCGGCGCGGAACGCCGAGCGCCTCCAAAGGGATCCCTTGCGAGTAAAGCATGCGGAAGATGTAGTGATCGGGGATGATGAACAGCTCGGCCGGCGAGCCGAAGGCGTACTCCGGATCGGCGAAGAGGCGCGGATCGACGTGCCCATGCGGACAGATGAGCGGCAGGTCAGCCACGAGCGCGTAAAGCCGACGCGCGGCTTCGCGCTGCGTCGGCTCCGGGCTGAAGCAACGGTCGGGGTGAAGAAAGGGTTGCGATGAGACCATGGGATTGGATGCTCCTTCGGTGGATTGGATAGTGTTGCGTTGAGAATTTTTTAAATGTTTCAACACCGAAATGTGGAGGTGCTGCCTGTAAGCACCTGTGCATTCTCCGTAACTTTTCGGTGAATTATAAGATACCATAAGTATTTAGCTGCCACGTACAGCTTCAAGGGCTGAGAAACCGCAGCTGCACCGAAGCCGGTGCTTGGAAGGAGACAGGTTGAGCGTGGGCAATCGCCCCCTGACCATGCGAACGGAGAGAATCACAGGCGCAAAGCCCGCATACCAGGATGGAGGTGCATCGCAGGGTCGGAGCCCGAACGAAGCTGCCCAGAGTGCATACGGAAAGGAGTCCAACAGATGACGATCCTCTATGTCGGTGAGGACGTGGCGTATGCCAGCTTTGAGGGGGTTGCCTGGAGCAGTCGAAGCGTTGCGTCGAGCGGAAGGAGCCAGCGCCATCCATCTGATCCTGGAACCCACCGCAGGTTATCAGGCAGCCCTGGTGTTGTTTGCCCATCGCAGAGGATGGCGCATCACCCAGGTCAACCCGCTGCAGGTGCGCCGCTGGGCGCAAGGCGCAGGCAGGCGCGCCAAGACGGACGTTCAGGACGCCCTGCTGTTGGCCGAATATGGCGAGCGCATGCAGCCAGCCCCCCAGGAGCAGACGCCGCCTGAAATTCAGGAGCTGGACCTCCTGCTGCGGCGGCGCCAGGACGTCGAGGACCTCCTCCAGCGCGAACGCAATCGCCTCTTCACGCTTAAAAAACATCCTCACCCTCCCGCCAGTGTGCGCCAGAGCCTGGAACGCACCATTCAACAACTCGAACAAGAACTGGCTCAGCTCGAGGAAGCGCTTGAAGCGTTTCTCAAAGCGCATCCCGCCCTCCAAG
>NZ_CAKZMJ010000045.1 GCF_937128415.1 uncultured Caldilinea sp. | reverse complement strand
GGGCCCTCACCCCCTGGCCCCCTCTCCCAATGCTGGGAGAGGGGGGCTGCGCCTCCGCGAAAGGCATCGGTTTGTCGTAGCTGCGGCTCGCAGCCGCAGGTCCTCGGCGGGCCCAAAAGCCGTGACACAATCGACGAAGCGCGGCGAAATTAAAGTGAAGGCGACCGTTCCGCATGAACCTGAAAATCGGTCGAGCCGGTAAGCGCTCCCGCTCTCACCCTCTCCCGCTCTCACCCTCTCCCGCTCTCACCCTCTCCCGCTCTCACCCTCTCCCGCCCTTCTTCAATCGGATGCAAATTCAGCAGCCCATCCCAGGTCGCCATGTCGAGCGACGCCACGTACTGGCTGTGATTGGCCTCCCAGTGCACCTGCTCCCAGACGGGCACGATGGCGCGCAGCTCGGCGGGCAACTGGTGCAGGATTTCGGCGTAGGCGTGTTCGAGCAGGCGGTAGCCCGAAGAGGGGTGTTCGGCAAACTTGGGATGAGGCTGGATGACGCCGTCGGCGACGAGAAAATGGTCGATCACGTCGGCCATGCGGTTGAGCAGCTCCAGCTTGCGCTCCCACGGCGTGCTGAGACGCACTGCCTCGTCCACCAGCGGCGCCATCGGCTCGTACAACCGCGGCAGGCGCTGAAAGAAGGCGTAGGTCCACTTGTCGTAAGGGTAATAGCGCTTTTCCAGCATGAAGCAGAGCTGCACCGCCCAGCGCACGGCGCGCGAAAAAGTGATCGTGGCATAGTATTCGTTATTTCGCAACAGCGCGCGTTTCAGCGCGTAGCTGCCCATGCCGGAGAAATAACGGCACCAGTGCGCAATGCGACGCAGGCGCACCGGCTCGGGATAATAGCCTTGCAGCACGGTGCGAACGTGGGAAAAGCGTCCTAACTCATCGAGCCATACTTCGCCGTTGATAACATGGACGATGTCCTCTTCCGGCGCGCTGAGCCACTCGGCGTAGGTTTGCGGCGCATGGTCGATGCCGATGGTTGTCTTCAGATAGCTCTCCAAGCCGGTGATGGAAAGCCCGGTGCCGCCGGAAAAACCGGCGCGCACGTCATACCCTCGATAGCGTTCAGGCAGATAAGGGAGAATCGATTGAGCGATCAGGTAGCCGCGGCTATAATAGAGCGCATCCGGCATGACGGCGTTGACGCGAATGCCCCAGTGGTGATCGCTGGAGAATTGGTCGTCCATGCCCATCACCTCGGAGCCATAGCCAAAGACGCCGAACGCAGTCTGCGCGGTCTCTTCAGGAAAGTCGCGACGCAGGATGGGCAACAGAACTTCTTCAAAAAATTGGCGGCTGACGTCAAGGATCGATTCGCGCATGCTCGCCTCCCGTCACTCTGATGCTGAGCGACACCAAAAATCGATAAGGTGTTTGAATCGAAAGAAGCGGTGATGTTCACTATTTTACACTTGCAGCGCGTGCGGCGACAATCCTGCATATTTCAGAGGTCTACTTTTCCATACCGACTTCAGTCAGCAAAGGAGTGTAACGATGACCGAACCATACGCTAATCTCCTGGTCAGCCGACGTGCGCGCGTCGGCCTCGTTCAGTTGAATCGACCGCAGGCGCTCAACGCCCTCAACAGCGAGCTGATGGACGAGCTGGTGAGGGCGTTGCAAGGTTTTGACGCAGACGAAGGCATCGGCTGCATTGTCGTCACCGGCAACGAGAAGGCCTTCGCCGCCGGCGCCGACATCAAGCAGATGGCGAACGCCGGCCCCGTCGAGATGATGCGCAGCCCTTTCATCGGCCATTGGGACGCCGTGCAGAAGATCGGCAAGCCGATCGTGGCGGCGGTGAGCGGCTACTGTCTGGGCGGCGGCTGTGAGCTTGCCATGGCCTGCGACCTCATCGTGGCGGCGGAAAACGCCCAGTTCGGCCAGCCGGAGATCAACCTCGGCATCATCCCCGGCGCAGGCGGCACGCAGCGGCTGACGCGCGCCGTAGGCAAGTCGGTCGCCATGGACATGATCCTGACCGGTCGACGCATCTCTGCGCAGGAGGCGCTGCAATTCGGGCTGGTGGCGCGCGTCTTCCCGACTGCTTCGTATCTGGAAGAAAGCATCGCCCTGGCGGCCGAGATCGCAGACAAAGCGCCGCTTGCGGTGCGCATGGCCAAAGAAGCGATCAACCGCGCCTTTGAAAGCACCCTGGCGGAGGGCGTCCTCTTCGAGCGCCGCGCCTTCAACCTGCTCTTCGCCACCGAGGATCAGAAGGAAGGCATGGCCGCCTTCATTGAGAAGCGTAAACCTTCCTGGAAAGGTCGATAGCGTCATGGGCGTCCCGACGGAGATCGTCATCTGTGGCGCCGGCATCGCCGGCATTGCTGCGGCCTACCATCTCGCCGTCAAACAGGGCGTGCGCAATGTCACGCTCGTCGATGAACGCGCGCCGATGAGTTTGACCAGCGACAAATCGACCGAAGCCTATCGCAACTGGTGGCCGGGTCCGGACGACGCCATGGTCCGCTTCATGAATCGCAGCATCGATCTGCTCGAGCAGATCGACGAAGAGAGCAAGCATCGTCTGCGGCTCAACCGGCGCGGCTATCTGTACGTGACCGGCGACTCCGCCTCCGTCCCGGCCCTGGTGGAGACCGCGCAGCGCGCGGCGCAGATGGGCGCCGGTGCACTGCGCATTCACGCCGGCAGCGTCCACGATCCGGAGTACATTCCCGGTGCAGCCGAAGATTGGCGGGGGCAACCCGACGGCGCCGATCTCTTTCTCGATCCGGCGCTGATTCGACGCCGTTTCCCTTATCTCAACCCGAATAGCGTGGCGGCGCTTCATGTCCGACGCTGCGGCTGGTTCAGTGGTCAACAGCTCGGCATGTGGATGTTGGAGCAGGCGAAGGCCCACGGCGTTCGTTTCCTCTCCGGCCGCGTGGAAGCGGTGGAAGTCGTCGGCGGGCGGGTGCAGGGCGTGAAAGTGGCGACCGATGCAGGAACGTGCATGCTCGCCACCCGCACTTTCGTCAACGCCGCCGGCCCGTTCGTCAAGCAGGTCGCCCGCATGATGGAGTTGGAGCTGCCGATCTTTTCGGAGCTTCACTTAAAAATGGCGCTCGAAGATCGATTGGGCGTAATTCCACGGGATGCACCGCTGGTGATTTGGGAGGATGCGCAGCATCTTCCCTGGTCGGCGGAAGAGTGGACGGCGCTGGCGGAGAGCGAGGAGACCCGCCACCTGCTGGAGCGCTTCCCCGGCGGCGCTCACTTTCGACCTGAAGGCGGGGCAGGCGCGCAGACGGTGCTGTTGTTGTGGGCCTACCATTTGACGCCGGTCGAGCCGCGCTTTCCGATCCCGATCGATCCAGAATTTCCGGAGATCGTGCTGCGAGGGATGACGACGCTGGTTCCAGGGCTGGCCGTTTACCTGAAGAGGTTGCCGAAATCTTACGTCGATGGCGGCTATTACACCAAGACGCAGGAAAACCGTCCGCTGATCGGTCCGTTGCCAGTGGAGGACGCCTACATCTTTGCTGCGCTGTCCGGCTACGGGCTCATGGCGGCGTGCGCCGGCGGCGAGCTTCTGGCCGCGCATGTGATGGGCGCAGCGCTGCCCACCTACGCACCCGCCTTTCTGCCCAGCCGCTACGCCGACCCAACCTATCAACGGATGCTGGTGGAATGGGGAGCGACCGGACAATTGTGACGGCTCATCGTCCGTCGCTGCGCAACTGCAGCCACAGCAAGGGCAGCAGCATCGGAATAAAGACGACGATGGGGATGCTCAGCATTCCGATGTTGCTGCGCAGCCAGCCGCCGCCTGGAAAAAGTCCGAGGCCGTAGAGGATGTAGCCTGTCAATCCAAAGATCGTGGCCCACAGCATGTTGTGCACCAACACCGAACGCGGCAGCACGCGCACCTGGAGAATCAGCAAGAGGCTCAACACCACCGCCATCGTGAAGAGCGCGATCGCCAGCGTGAGCAGATTGACGCGGTCGGGCGCAGGCGAGCGGATCAGCGTCGGATCCTCGGATGGAGCGCCTACGGGGGAGCCTTCGTTCGGCGAGGCGCCGGGAGCGGTCGTCGGCGTGGCCGGCGGCAAGACGACGATGCTGATGCTGCGGCTTGTAGCCTTCTCGGCGCGCGCCTGCACGCGCAATACGCCGCCTCGATCGAGAGTGATTTCTCGGACGGCTACGCCCCCGCGCGTGGGCGCCGGCTCTAACATCAACGCCACATCTTCGCCTTCGTAGCGCAGATCGAAATTGACAAGGACGCCGTCAGGAACCGGATGTCCGTTCATGTCAAGCACAGGCCCGGCGCGCATCCGCATCAGCGCGCCGGCGTCGATCGTCGGACGGTCGTCGGCTTCAGGCTGTTGACCGGTGCGCGCGATCACATCTCCGTCGCCTTCCTCAATCACGAGCGGAATCTGGGAGGCCGGGTTGGGGCGCAGACGTTCCGCAAGGCTGGCGAAGCGCGTGCCCGGCACATCGACCGGCGGCGCGCCGATCGGTGGGTAGCGTCGAAACAGGGCGTGCACGGCGCTCTCCAGAAAGGGCGTCGTTTTGCTATAAACCCCAAAATAGGCGGTCAACTTGCTCATTTCGGTGGCGTCCAGATAAAACGGCGCGTGTAGGGCCAGAACAACCGTTTTCTGGTTGGTGAGCAGGCCTGCATGGCTGCTCAGGAGCCGTTTGACCGCCGCGCTGTTGGGGGCGCTCTCCGGCGCCACATCGAGCATGGCGAAGATAATCCAATCGGCGTTGGCGATCGCCTCCAGTGTCTTGCTGCTCAGATCTGCAACAGCGGTCGTATTTTCGATTTCGTCCAACAGTGCGGTTGGAGGAGGCGTCGCCTGAGGAGGCGAGTCGGGCGGCGCGGCCGGAACAGCGGTCGGCGTAGGCGCAGGCGGCGAGGCGGAAGGGGCGAGCGTCGGCGTTGGAAGCAATCCTGCAGATGTGGGGGACGTCGCTGTCGGTGCAACCACCGGCGCCGCTTCGGTTCCAGAAGCGGCGTTTCGTTCCAGGCTGTCGAGCAGAGTGCTCAACTCGACGAACGTTTTGCTGACAATGTTGTTCGGATCGATCACGCCCGCCGACTGAGAGCCGTATAGCCGCTCGATGATGCGCGCCGGCGCGTCGGGGTCCACCGATGGCTCCTGTTCACAGGTCGGACACTCGCGCTGCAAACGAAAATCGGTGAAAATCAAGATGCGGTCGCCTGGTGCAAAGGCGGGAGGCACCGAGGCCGTCTGCGTCGAGGGATCGGGGTAGAGGAGCGTGATCGCAGAGCGTGCAATCTGCGCCATCTGTTGTTCGGCGGCGATGCGCTCTTCTCCGGTCAACGCCGAAATGTCAATGTCCGTCACCAGAAGGCTGGAGAGAGGGATCACCGGCTGGAGGAGCGCATCGCCCGAGTCGAGAGCGCTTGCTGCAGCGATCCGATCGATCGAATCACGGTGCAGCCCAAGCTTGAGTCGCACAATGCGGCGAACGGATTCATCGACCAGCGCTGCAAAGTCCTGGTCGCTGGCGTATAGAGAGCGAAACGCGGAAACCGTCTCCACGATGTTTCGGAATTGGGACTCCCAGGAGCCGTCCAGGCTCAGATCGGCCAGATAGAGCAGGTCGTTGCCCGCCACGAACGCGTCCTGAGCGACTCTCCGAAAGTTTTCCGGATTGGTTGTCTCGAAATAGCGGCGCAGCGCCGGCGCGCCCAGAGGGCCGGACATAACGACGCCGCCGCGGCTTTGCCATTCGGCGACGCCTTCCTGCCGCAAGATCGTGCGCAGCTCCGGCGCCAGGCTCAGCGGCGCCCCGCGACCATCGCCGCCCTGCAGACCAATGTAGCGCATGTGGCTGGTCATCAAAATATCGGTGGCGCCGGGGTCGCCCGCCGGATCGATCACCGTGGAGGGTTGTCGCGTCACGGCCAGAAATGGGGGCAGGGCGTTCTGCTGCAGCTCGCTGCGGCTCAACTGAATCGAGGCCACCTCTTCGTTGGGAACGCGATCCGCCGCCCCTTGCCCCGGAAAACTCTCGGCGACCGTGGCGACGCGGCCGCCGCCGCCGATGTGCACCCCTTCGATGTAAGCGCGCCCCAGTTGCGCCACCCAGTAGGGATCGCCTCCGAACGAATATATCCCCAGCGCGTTGAGTCGATTCGAGCTTTTGAGAGAGAAAACGTCGAGGTTAGGCCCCAGGAGCAGGTTAAAACCCACGGCGCGCAGCTCGCGTCCTACGACGCCGCCGACGCTGCGCACAAGGTCTCGATTCCACGACGCACCCAACGCCATCGGCGACGGCAGCGGCGTGAAGCCGCGGCGCAGCGCAGTCATGGGCAGATCGTCGCCGGCCTGATAGACGCCGATCAGAAGGGGAAGGGGAACGGCGCCCTGCTCTTCCTCTCTTGGAAGGATCGTGAAGCCCTCACGCGGGGGCCAGGGCGCCAGCGGCACCGGTCGCAGCGCCTGTTCGGCCGGCAAAACCAGGCCGTACGCCAGCGCCTGAAGCTGATTGGTCAGCGTGGCGACCTGCCGCGGCGTGTCTACGCCGCGCTCGTTGGAGAAGTTGCCGTAGCGCGGGCTGAGCACGACGCCGCCGATGTGCAGCCTGTGGAACAGCTCGATAAACTCGTCGTTGTTTTCAACCTCGCGGCCATGGATTGTGACCACAAACAACTGCCCGATGCGCTCGGCCGGCGACATACGGGCGACGAGCGCCGCCGCCAGCCGGTCGAGCCGGGCGGCTTCGCTTTCTTCAGCAGGAGTCGGTGTGGGCGTTGCGAGCTGGGCTTGTAAAGCGCCTGTCTGGGCGACCGACGCAACGATGATCCACAGCGCTGCGATCCAGCGCGTCCATCGTCGTCGCCAGCTTCTGGTGATTGGAGAATTTCGCCGCCTCATCAATTTGAATCTTACTTGCTGGACAACCTGACGCCAAATCGGTATACTCGTTTCCAGTGAGCAATCAAAGCAGTGTGAACGAGTCCATGATCCAGGAACCCGAAGAAGATCGACCCGCTGCGTCGACGCCTCCCGACGAGCGCCCCTGGCAGATGATTCGGCCTGTCTTGCTGGAGGCGCTTCAAATTGTGGCGCCCGCTTTGATCCTTGCCCTGGTCGTTCATCTGTTCCTCGCCCAGGCGACCGTGGTGTTCGGTCAAAGCATGGAGCCGAACCTGCACCCACACCAGCGCCTCATTGTAGACAAGATCAGCTATCGTCTGCATCCCCCCCGGCGCAACGACATCGTCGTCATCGACCTGCCGCATATTGACGAGTTGCTCGTCAAGCGCATCGTGGCATTGCCCGGCGAAACAGTCGAAATCCGTCAGGGCGTCATCTACGTGAACGGGGAGGCGCTGGCAGAGCCGTTCCCGCACGACATGACCCCTTTCGACATGGCGCCGATCACCCTGGGGCCGCTTTCTTATTTCGTCTTAGGCGACAATCGCAGCAACAGCAATGACAGTCGCGCCTTTGGTCCGGTGACGCTCGATCGGATTTTAGGGCGCGTCTGGCTGCGCTACTGGCCACTCGATCAAATCACCTTCTTCTGAGGCCGGCTTCGCTCCGGTTGATTGGGCCCACCTCGAGAGCAATCCCCTTCTCTCACAAGAGAAAAACTTACAGATTCTGATTTGAATCTATGAAAACCTATGTTAAAGTATTGTTTTTGATGAGAAAATAAGCTTGGCCTGGCAATGATGCAAAGACGCCAGCGCAAAAAGCCACTCTGGAGAGATTGACCCATGAGCGTTCGGGCGATTCTTCAACTCACTCTGGTGCATGTCGGCGTCTCGTTGACCGTGGTGCCGATCACCGGCACGCTCAACCGCATTATGATCGCCGACATGGCGCTGCCGGCTGTGTTGGTCGGCTTGCTGGTGGCGCTGCCTTATATGCTCTCGCCTTTGCAGGTCTTTGTGGGCAACTGGGCGGACCGTCGGCCCATCTGGGGAATGCATCGTTCTCCTTGGATCTTACTGGGCGGCTTGATGGCGAGCTGCGGCAGCTATGCGACCGCCCACGCCGCCTTCTACATGGACGAACATTTTGCAGCAGGCCTGCTTGCTGCGTTCGCCGTCTTCCTCGTGTGGGGAATCGGCGTCAACGTGGCTTCTGTCAGTTATCTGTCGCTTGCCAGCGAGCTGACCGAACGCTCGCCGAAGACGTGGCGCACCGCTGCAGTTGGCGTCATGTGGACGGCGATGATTCTCTCCACCATTGTCGCCAGCATCGCTCTCTCGCGCGTCCTCCAAAGCGACGCTTCCCCGACCGGCGTCATCACCGCCTTCGGGGCGGTGTGGCTGGTGGCGACGCTCTTTGTGGTCATCGGCTCGACCGGCATCGAACCATCCCGCGCAGAGAGCCCCATGGCTCGCCACACCGCCAACAACCCTCTGGAGGCGTTGCAAGTGCTGGCGCACAACGCCACCGCCAAGCGCTTTTTCATCTATCTTTTGCTGGTGCTGATCGGCGTGCGGGCGCAGGATGTGTTGCTCGAACCGTACGCCGCCGACGCCCTGGGGATGTCGGTGAGCGAAACGACGCGTCTGGAGGCGCTGTGGGGCATTGGCGTGTTTATCACGCTGTTGGGCGGAATGGGGCTTGTCCGTCTGTTCGGCAAGCGTCTGAACATTTATGTCGGCGGGTTGGTCGCCATCGTCTCCTTCGGGTTGGTGATTCTGGCCGGCGCGATCGGCAACATACCTTTCTTTCTGATCGCCGTGTTTCTGCTGGGGCTGGCGAGCGGGTTGATGACGGTCAGCAACCTCAGCTTTATGTTAGACATGACCGTCCCGCAGAACGTCGGGCTGTATATGGGCGCCTGGGGCGTGGCGAATTTTGTCGCCCAATCGTTGGGGAACGTCGGCGGCGCCCTGATGCGCGACGTCGCTTACTGGGTCAGCGGCAATGTGGCGCTCGGCTATATGACGGTCTTTGGCATTGAAATGCTTGGGGTTGCGCTCTCGTTGCTGCTCTTCCGCACGATCACGGTCGAACAATTTCAGCGCGATGCGCAGCTGGAGCTGGTCGACGTCCTGGCGGCGACCGGAGATTAAAACCCCTGGCTGCTAAGGAAATTTCTCCCCGCGCGGCGACGCGGACGAGGGTGCTTCCGTCGTCGCCGTCCCGCCGGACAACGATTCGAGTCCTGCCTTCGGCTGCGGTGTAGAGCAAGACTCGTCTCGTGCCTGCGCTTCCTCAGTTCACCCAAACTCTTGTGATTCACCGAGAATGTGCGGCTGGGAGCTGCATCTACCGTCGCCGCCGCCACGTACTCTATCCGCTCTATCGATGGCCAGGTTCAACTGCGCCACATGGGTTCTGAAGTCGAGATGAGTAGAAGGAAAAGGCTTTTTGACCCGATGGAAGGCTATACTGTACCATGCAGCGGGCTTCACGATCGAATGGCTAAACCGATGACCGACTTGAGGGGAGCGATGGGGAATCGACTGGAGACAACCAGCCTTCAGGAACTGCTTGCGCAGAAGCAATGGACGCAGATTCGAGAACTGGTAGCCGACTGGCCGGCGACCGAAATTGCCGATTTGCTCAACGAGTTGGACAAGGCCGAACGCGTGGTCTTTTTTCGCGTGCTGCCCCGACATCTCGCCAGCGAGGTCTTCACCTACCTTTCTTCGGAACAACAAAATCAACTGCTCAAAGATTTGACCGATGAAGAGACGCGTCAGTTATTGGCGAACCTCAGCCCCGACGACCGCACCATGCTGCTGGAAGAGCTGCCAGGCCGAGTCAGCCAGCGCCTGCTCAACCTACTCAGCCCTGAAGATTTAGCGGAAGCGCGCACGCTGCTCGGCTATCCGGAGGACAGCGTCGGACGGCTGATGACGCCTGACTACGTGGCGGTTCGCCGCGACTGGACGCTGGCGCAGGCGCTGGCGCATATTCGCATGCGCGCTCGCGACAGCGAGACGATCAACGTCATTTATGTCGTCGATCGTGACTGGAAGTTGCTGGATGCGCTGGAGCTGCGACGTTTCATCTTCGGCGAGCCGGACGCCACCGTCGAGAGCATCATGGACTACACCTTCGTCGCCATCTCGGCGTTCGCCGATCAGGAAGAAGCCGTGCGCGTAATGCAACGCTACGATCTCGACGTCCTGCCCGTGGTCGACTCCGACGGCGTGCTGGTGGGCATCATCACGGCGGATGATGTGCTGGACGTTGCGCAAGAAGAGGCGACGGAAGATTTTCATCGCACTGCGGCGGTGTCGCCCCTCAACGTCAGCTACCGCGAGATCGGCGTGCGCATGTTGTATCGCAAACGCATCGGATGGCTGCTGGCGCTCGTGTTCGTCAACATCTTTTCCGGCGCCGCCATCGCAGCCTTCGAGGATACGATCGCCGCCGTGGTGGCGCTTGTTTTCTTTCTGCCCCTGCTCATCGACAGCAGCGGCAACGCCGGCTCACAATCTTCCACCCTGATGGTGCGCGCGCTGGCGGTCGGCGATGTGCGCATAGGCGACTGGGGCAGGTTGCTCGGCAAGGAGCTGGTGGTGGCGCTTCTGCTCGGTGTGACGATGGCGACGGCGGTCTGGTTTGTCGGGTTCTTCCGGGCCGGCTCCCAGGTGGCGACGGTGGTGGCGTTGACGATGTTGCTGGTGGTCTTGATGGGAAGCATCATCGGCATGTCGCTGCCCTTCATTTTCAGCAAATTGAAACTGGACCCGGCCACCGCCAGCGCGCCGCTGATCACTTCCCTGTCCGACATCCTGGGGGTGTTGATTTATTTCTCTTTAGCCACCTGGCTGCTGGGCGTGGAGTAGTTTGTGATTGTTCAGCCTTCGGAGAGAAGGAGGATTTCATGCACGATCTACCGCGCGGCCCGCTGGCGATCCCCGATGAGGTGATTGAGCTGGAGACCGGACGCAAGTTCGAGGCGTGGTGCATTCTGTTGGACGCCAGCGGGGCCATCACCTTCAGCCATGCGCAATTGTTGGAGCATCTGGAGCGCATCTACGGGTTGGAGCCGCGTTGGGCGAGCACGATCGCCGTGCGCTATGAGGCGGCGCGCGGCATCGAACGCGAGGTGAACGTCCCCGCCGATCTGGTGGCGGCGCTCTTCTTTAAGGCGACGGCGCGACGCAAATTCGAGCAACTCTCGCGCGCCGACCAGCGCAGCCTGATCGCCTGGCTCGATGAGGCGGAAGATGCGCAAGAGCGCAAGGCGCGCATCGAGAGTTTAATCGAGCGCCTTGAATCCTCATGATCTGTACGCCTGGGCGGTTTGCAGTCGGCTGAATTTGTCAGGAGTTCACCCGCGCCTCTTGCGCCGTTGCAAAGGCGCTGATTTTTGTTTGTGGGAACGCTATGCTACACTGGCTGCGTTTCTCAAGTCGGCGACCGCGTCGCCGACTTCTTGTTGCAAGATTTTGGGACGGATGCGTGCGTCCGCAGTGGTGCGTGAAGCATGGGAAAAAAACTCGTTATTGTCGAATCGCCGACCAAGGCCAAAACGATCGGGAAGTTTTTGCCCAAGGAGTATCTGGTGAAGGCCAGCATGGGGCACGTGCGCGATCTGCCGGCGTCGGCGGCGGAGATTCCTGAAAAGGAAAAAAATAAACCCTGGGCTCGCCTCGGCGTCAACGTAGAGGCGGATTTCGAGCCGCTCTATGTCATCCCGGAGAGCAAACGCAAGGTCGTCGCCGAGCTGAAGGCTGCGCTCAAGGACGCCGAAGAGTTGATCCTGGCCACCGACGAGGACCGCGAAGGGGAGAGCATCGGTTGGCACCTGCGCGAGGTGCTAAAGCCCAAACAGCCGGTGCGGCGCATGGTTTTCCACGAGATCACGCGCGAGGCGATCGAACAGGCGCTGCGCGAGACGCGCGATCTGGACCTGGACCTGGTGCACGCCCAGGAGACGCGCCGCATCCTGGATCGATTGGTCGGCTATACGGTGTCGCCGCTGCTCTGGCGCAAAATTGCGCCGAGGCTTTCCGCCGGCCGCGTGCAGAGCGTGGCGGTGCGCCTGCTGGTGCAGCGCGAGCGCGAGCGCCGCGCCTTCGTCCCGGGTCGCTACTGGGACCTGCGCGCTTTGCTCAACAAGCGGCCTGACCAGCCCGGCCATCGCTTCGAGGCGACGCTGGTTTCAGTGGGCGGCAAGCGGATCGCCACCGGCCGCGACTTCGACGAACACACCGGTCAGATTGCAGCCGGCAAAGATGTGCTCCTGCTCAACCAGCAGGAGGCCGAGGCGCTGCGCACGCGCTTGCTCAACGGCGAGTGGACGGTGGTCGAGGTGGAGGAAAAGGACGCCACGCGCGCGCCCTACGCGCCCTTCACCACCAGCACCCTGCAACAGGAGGCCAACCGCAAGCTCGGCTTGAGCGCGCGAGAGACGATGCGCATTGCGCAGAATCTCTACGAAAACGGCTATATCACCTACATGCGCACCGACTCGGTCCACCTCAGCGATGAGGCGATCCACGCCGCGCGGCGGCGCATTCGCGAGATGTACGGCGAAGAATATCTCAGCCCTTCCCCGCGTCGCTATCAGACGAAGACCGCCAACGCCCAGGAGGCGCACGAAGCGATTCGCCCGGCCGGCGACCAGATGATCCCACCAGACAGCCTCCCGCTTGAAGGCCGCGAGAAGGCGCTCTACGAGCTGATTTGGAAGCGCACGATCGCTTCTCAGATGGCGAACGCGCGCCTGAAGCTGCGCACGGTGACGGTTGCCGTAGACGACGCCCTCTTTCGCGCCAGCGGCCGCACAATTCTCTTCCCGGGCTTCTTTCGCGCCTACGTCGAAGGCTCGGACGATCCCGACGCTGCACTAGAAAGTCAGGAGCAGCCGTTGCCCGCCTTGAGTGTGGGGGAAGTCGTCGACTGTCGCGATCTGGAGGCTATTGGCCACGAGACGCAGCCCCCGCCGCGCTACACTGAAGCGACGCTGGTCAAAGCCCTGGAGGCGGAGGGCATCGGTCGCCCCAGCACCTACGCCACGATCATCGACACCATTCTGCAGCGCGGTTACGCCTTCAAGCAGCGCAAGGAGCTGGTGCCGACTTTCACCGCCTTTGCTGTGACCGCGCTGCTCGAAAAGCACTTCCAGGAGCTGGTGGACCTCAAATTCACCGCCAACATGGAGCAGCGGCTCGACGACATTGCGACGGGCGCAGCCGATCATCTGGCCTATCTGCGCGAGTTTTATCTCGGCGAAAGCGGGCTGGAGCATCAGGTCAAGAGCCGGGAGGCTGCCATCGATCCGCGCGAGGCAAGCACCGTGGCGCTCGAAGATCTCCACGCCGAAGTGCGCATCGGACAATACGGCCCTTTCGTCGTGCGTGAGGACAACGGCGAGCGACGCACCGCCGGCCTGCCGCCGACGCTGCCGCCCGCCGATCTCACCGACGAGTTGGTTGAGGAGCTTCTCAACAAGAAGGTGGAAGGCCCTCAGGTGTTGGGGGTCGATCCCGAAAGCGGCCTTCCCGTGCTGCTCAAGACCGGACCCTACGGCCCTTATGTGCAGCTCGGCGAAGACGATCCCAACAGCAAAACCAAACCAAAGCGCGCCAGCTTGCTCAAAGGCATGACTCCGGAGGAGTTAACCATCGAGACGGCGCTGGCCTTGCTCAGCCTCCCGCGCACGCTGGGCGAGCATCCAGAGACGGGCAAGCCCGTGCAGGCGGGCGTCGGGCGCTTTGGCCCCTATGTTGTGCACGACGGCGTCTACGTCAACTTGCGCCCACCCGATTCGGTGCTGGATATCGACCTCGATCGCGCGCTGGAGCTGTTGGCGACCAAGGCCAACGGCGGCAAAGGACGCGGGGCGAGCAAGACTGTGCTCAAAGAGCTGGGTGAGCATCCGGAAGGCGGCGCCGTGCAGGTGCTCGAGGGGCGCTACGGCCCCTACGTGAGCTGGAAAAAAGTCAACATCACCATCCCCAAAGAGATGCAGCCGACCGACGTGACGCTGGAGCAGGCGCTCGCCTGGATCGCCGAGAAACAGACGAAGCCCAAAACCGCGCGCAAGCGCGCAGCCAAATCTACAAAAACGGCTGCGTAACAAAAGAACTTTCATTTCACTCTTCGCCCCTCTTCGATCCTGCCCCAGCGGTTGCGCCTGAAACAGATGGTCGCACTCGGCGGGCCCTCACCCCCCGACCCCCTCTCCCAATGTTGGGAGAGGGGGAGACAAGGACTTCGTAGCTGCGGCTCGCAGCCGCAGGTCCTCGACAGCCCCAAAAGCCGTGGGAAAATCGTCGAAGCGCAGGCTCTCGGCGGGCCCTCACCCCCCGACCCCCTCTCCCAATGTTGGGAGAGGGGGAGCTGGGGCTCGCAGCCGCAGGCCCTCGGTGACCCCAAGAATCTGCGTAATTCCCAACGGATATACAACGTTTACATTTCTCCAATGTAATTCAAATACCAAACTGCTACACTGGAACCATAGTAAATGTCAGAAAATATTCAGGGACAATAAGCGTCCGTTCAGGAGGGATCAATCATGCGATTCGATAAATTCACCCAGAAAGCGCAGGCCGCCGTCTTAGAGGCGCAGAGCCTGGCCGAACAGAGCCGGGCCGCCACGGTTGAGCCTGAGCATCTTTTATATACGTTGGTTCATCAGGAAGGCGGCGTGGTGCCGTCCTTGTTGGCGCGCATCGGCGTCGATACAGAAAGCCTGGATCGCCTGCTGCAGCAGGCTCTGGCCGCGTTGCCGCGCGCCCAGGGCGCATCGGTGCAGGTCGGTTTCAGCCGGGCGCTCGCCGACATTTTGACCGACGCGCAGCAGCTTGCCAACAACATGAAGGACGAGTACACCTCCACCGAGCATCTGTTGCTGGCGATGCTTTCCAGCACGCACAAAGTGAAACAGCTGCTGGCGCGGCTCGGCATTGATTACAACGCCGTCATTCAGGCGCTGGCGGCGGTGCGCGGCAATCAGCGCATCACCAGCGACAACCCGGAGGCGCAATACGAGGCGCTGAAGAAATACGGCCGCGACCTCACCGAAGAAGCGCGCAAAGGCAAACTTGACCCGGTGATCGGCCGCGACGAGGAGATTCGCCGCGTCATTCAGATTCTGAGTCGGCGCACCAAGAACAACCCGGTGCTGATCGGCGAGCCGGGCGTCGGCAAGACGGCGATCGTCGAAGGTTTGGCGCAACGCATCGTCAAAGGCGACGTGCCCAGCACGTTGCGCGATAAGCAAGTCGTGGCGCTCGACATGGGCGCGCTGTTGGCGGGCGCGAAATACCGCGGTGAATTCGAGGAGCGGCTCAAGGCGGTGCTCCAGGAGATCGTCAAATCCGAAGGCCGCATCATCCTGTTTATCGACGAGATTCACACGCTCGTCGGCGCCGGCGCAGCCGAAGGCGCTATGGACGCCGCCAACATGCTCAAGCCGATGCTGGCGCGCGGCGAGCTGCACGCCATCGGCGCAACGACGCTCGACGAATACCGCAAACATATCGAGAAGGACGCAGCGCTGGAGCGGCGCTTCCAGCCCGTATTCGTCAGTGAGCCCAGCGTCGAGGACACCATCAGCATCCTGCGCGGCTTGAAGGAGCGCTATGAGGTGCATCATGGCGTGCGCATCACCGACAGCGCCGTGATCGCAGCGGCGACGTTGAGCCACCGCTACATCACCGACCGCTTCCTGCCCGACAAGGCCATCGACCTGATCGACGAGGCCGCCAGCCGGCTGCGCATGCAGATCGACTCCAAGCCGCAGGAGCTGGACGAGATCGACCGGCAGATCATGCAGCTGGAGATCGAGCGAGAGGCGCTGAAGAAGGAAAAGGACGAGGCCAGCCGGCAGCGCTTGGAGGAGCTGGAGAAAGAGCTGGCCGAGCTGCGCGAGAAGAGCGCACAGCTGACGGCTCGCTGGCAGGCGGAGAAGGAAGCGATCCAGCGCGTGCGGACGATCAAAGAGCAGATCGACCAGGTGCGCATTGAGATCGAGCAGGCCGAGCGCGCTTACGACCTGCAGAAAGCCGCCGAGCTGCGGTACGGCAAGATGCGCCAGTTGGAGGCGGAGCTGGCCCAGGCCAATGCCCGCGTGCAGGAGCTGCAAAAACAGGGCGCGTTGCTCAAGGAGGAAGTCGACGCCGAGGAGATCGCGGAGGTCGTCAGCAAGTGGACCGGCATCCCGGTCGCGAAGCTGTTGGAGAGCGAGCGCGAGAAGTTGCTGCGCATGGAGGAATATCTCCATCGCCGCGTCGTCGGCCAGGATGAGGCGGTGCGCGCCGTGGCCAATGCCATTCGCCGCAGCCGCGCCGGCCTGCAAGACCCGAACCGCCCGATCGGCAGCTTCATCTTCCTGGGCCCCACCGGCACCGGCAAGACGGAGCTGGCGCGCAGCCTGGCGGAGTATCTCTTCGATGACGAGCGCGCGCTGATTCGCATTGACATGAGCGAATATCAGGAGCGGCACACCGTTGCGCGGCTCATCGGCGCGCCGCCCGGCTACATCGGCTATGACGAAGGCGGTCAGCTGACCGAAGCGGTGCGTCGACGGCCCTATTCGGTGGTGCTCTTCGACGAGATCGAGAAGGCGCACCCGGAGGTCTTCAACGTGCTCTTGCAGGTGCTCGATGACGGCCGCCTGACCGACAGCCAGGGGCGCACGGTCGACTTCAAGAACACGATCATCATCATGACCAGCAACCTAGGCAGCCAGTACATTCTGGACGTCGCCGAGGTGGATGAGGAGGTCGAGCGCCGCGTGCGCGAGGTGCTGCGCAGCCACTTCCGGCCGGAGTTCCTCAACCGCATCGACGAGATCGTGGTCTTCCATGCGCTCAAACGAGAGCAGCTGAAGGAGATCGTCGAAATCCAGCTCGAACGGCTGCGCAAACTGTTGGCCCAGCGCCGCATCACGATCGAGCTGACCGACGCGGCCAAGGAGCTGATCGTCAGTGAAGGCTACGACCCTGCCTTTGGCGCCCGCCCGCTCAAACGGGTGATCCAGCATCGCATCGCCGATCCGTTGGCGCTCGAGATCTTGCAGGGCAAGATTCAGGATGGCGATCATGTGCTGGTCGACGCCATCGGCGACCAGCTGACTTTCACGGCGGTCGAGGTGCTGGTCGAGTAAAACCCAGCCGCCAACAACTTCAAATCGCGGCGCAGCCGTGTGCAAAAGAAGCGCTGCTGCGCCGCTTTTTTTCGTCTTGTTTGTTAGAACTCCACGCGCTTGAGTTTGCGCGAAATCTCCAGATCGGTGGACGCATCTGCGCTCCTCCATAATCGAATATGGTATAATCTGTCCACTATGGAAATTCTTGGAGGTCCGCTCTTCGCGGTGGCCGGCGCCGGAGAATCGCACGGGCCGGCGATCACTACGATCGTCTTCGGCTGCCCGCCGGGATTGTATCTGCGCGCGGCCGACATCCAGCGCTATCTCGATCGTCGCCGGCCGGGCAGCAATCGACACGGCACGCCTCGCCGCGAGGATGACACTGTGGTGCTCCTTTCCGGCCTTTATCAAGAGAATCTCGACGTCCTGACCGCGGGGCCGACGATCTCGGTGTCCTACGGCGCAGAATGCTCGACGACGACAGGCTACGCCGAGGGTTACACCACCGGCGAGCCGATCGCCGCCGTCGTGCTTTCGACCGCCAAGAAATCGGCCGATTACGCGCAGTTCAGCGGGCCGACCGGCGAGGTGCGCCCGGGCCACACGGATCTGGTGAAGTATAAAAAGAGCCAGGGCTTCGTCGATCCGCGCGGAGGGGGGCGCTCCAGCTACCGCTCCACGATCAGCGACGTGATCGGCGGTTCGATCGCGCGCATCTTTCTGGCCGAACGCTTCGGCGCCGTCATCCTCTCCTCGATCTGCCAGGTCGGTGAGCTGCGCGCTGCAAAGACCCTGGCTGCGCATGTGGAGTCCCTGGCCGGCGCCGGCGGGCGCGTGCCCATCGAGCCGCTGGCCGAGCTGGAGGCGGCGATGGAGGCGGCGGAGATTCACTCCATCGACGCCGATTTTGCCCGTGCGGCAGGCGAGCTGATCAAACGCACGCGCATCGAGGGCGACTCGCTCGGCGCCGCAGTGGAGGTGGTGGCCGTCAATCCGCCGCCGCTGGTCGGCGACCCGCTCTATCAAAGCCTCAAGGTGCGCATCATGGGCGCGCTCGGTGGTCTGAACGCTGTGCAGGGCGTCGAAGTCGGCGACGGTTTCGCCGTCGTCGAACGCCGCGGCAGCGAAAACAACGACCCGATCCGCAGCACCGGCTATCAACGCAACAGCCACGGCGGGTTGATCGGCGGGGTGACGACCGGCATGCCGCTCGTCTTTCGCGTCGGCTTCAAGCCCACTTCCACCATCGTCAAGCCGCAGCAGAGCGTGCGCAAGGACCTCAGCGAGATCGAGTTTCGCCTGCAGAAGGGGCGCCACGACCCCTGCGTCGGCGTGCGCGCCGGCGTCACCCTGGAGTCGCGCGTGGCGATCGAGCTGATGAACGCCGTGCTGATGCACGCCGCCATGCACGTGGACCCTGCCCACTTTCGCCTGTTCGTTTGATCGTATGTCCTCCGTCTCTCCTTTCGGCGACAGCACGTCCATCTCCATTCCGCTGACCCTGATCGCCATGAAAGGGCATCCGGCCACCGGCAAGAGCGCCGTGGCGGAAACACTTGCGCGGCGATTGCGGGTTCCGCTCATCGACAAGGACGACATCAAGGACTACGTCCTGGAGATGCCCGACGCCAACGAACTCGCTTACCGAATCATGTGGCGGATCGTCGAAACGCAGCTTAGTTTGGGGCTAAGCGTAATCGCCGTCTCGCCGCTTTCTTATCCCAACGGGTATGCACGCGCCCAAGAAATTGCGGCGCAGCGCGGCGCGCGTCTGTTGATCGTGGAGACCGTGCTCGACGAAGCGGAATGGCGACGGCGGCTCGACGCACGGCAGCCCGGCGACTCGACGCACAAGATCAGCGGCTGGCCCGCCATGCAGGAGATGTTGTGTCGCTACGATGGCTGCTGGCGGTATCCGATCAAACCTGAACATCATCTGATGCTCGACACGGCGCAGCCGCTGGAGCAGTGCGTGGCCGCCGTCCTTGAGCGGCTTAAAACGCCTCAACAGAAAGAGTCTTCCGTATGAATCCATCGGAAATTTCAGACGGCAACATCATCCTCACCGGCTTCATGGGCGTGGGCAAAAGCACCGTGGGGCGCATCCTGAGCCAACGCCTGGGACGGCGCTTCGTCGATATGGACGACGTGCTGGTCGAACGGTTCGGCAAGCCCATCCCCGCCATCTTCGCCGAGGATGGGGAAGAAGCCTTTCGCGCGGCGGAAGCGCAACTTTGTCGAGAACTGGCGCAACAGCGCAATCTGGTGATCAGCACGGGCGGCGGCGCGCTGGTCAACCCGGAGAACCGTCGCGCGCTCGAAGCCAGCGGCGCCGTCGTCTGTCTTCATGCGTCCGAAGAGGAAATTCTGCGGCGACTGGCCGACGCCAACGATCGACCGCTGTTGCCCGGGGAAGCGGACGAGCGCCGCCGACGCATCCATCTTCTGCTTCAACAGCGCCGCTACGCTTACGGGGCCATCGCCTATCAGGTGGACACGACCTCGCTGAGCGCCGAAGAAGTGGCCGAGCGCGTGCTCGACGCTGCGCTCGCCAACCAGGAGGCGCCGGGGTTGAATCGCATCCCTGTGCGCTCGCCGTCGGGCGATTACGACCTGCTGCTCGGCGAAGGGCTGCTCACCCACGCCGGTCGCTTGCTCCTGAATCGGGGAGTGCGCCCCGGCGTCGCGGCCGTCGTCACCAACGAGATGATTCTTCCGCACGCCGAGACGGTGAGCGCCAGCCTGCGCGCCGCCGGTTTCGAGCCGACGATCTGTCTCGTTCCCGAGGGCGAACAGCACAAGACGCTGGAAAATGTGCGGCTGCTCTATGATCAATTCGTTGCAGCCGGTCTGGACCGCCACAGCCCGGTGATCGCCGTCGGCGGCGGCGTCATCGGTGATTTGGCGGGCTTTGCAGCCGCCACTTATCTACGCGGCGTTCCCTTTGTGCAGGCGCCCACCTCGCTGCTGGCGATGGTGGACGCCTCGGTCGGCGGCAAGGTGGGCGTTGACCTGCCGCAGGGCAAGAATCTCGTCGGTGCGTTCAAGCAGCCGGTCGCCGTGTTGATGGATGTGGCGACGCTCTCCACGCTGCCTTCGGATGAATTCCGCGCCGGCCTGGCCGAGGTGGTCAAACACGGGATCATCGGCGCGCCGCAGCTCTTCGTGCAACTGGAGGAGGAGGGGCCGGTCAACCTGTTGCAACTGGTGGCGGACGCCGTGCGCGTCAAGGTGCGCATCGTCGAGCAGGACCCCTTTGAGCGCGGGGTGCGGGCCACGCTCAACCTCGGACACACCTTCGGCCACGCTATCGAGCAGGTCAGCCGGTATCAGATGCGCCACGGTGATGCGGTGGCGGTCGGCATGACGGCGGCCGCCAACATGGCCGTCGAGCTGGGGAGATGCGACCCTGCGCTGGCGGCGCGCATCCACAACTTGCTGGAGCGACTGGGGCTGCCGACGAGCGTCTCCGGCTTCAGCGTCGACGCCATCTACGCCGCCATGGCGCAGGATAAAAAACGCGTTGGCAAAACGCTGCGTTTCATCATTCCCCAGGCGCTGGGAGACGTCATCATCATCGACGACCCGGGCGAAGCGATCGTGCGCCGCGCCATTGCGTCGGTCATTGCGTAGGCGGGCATCGTGGGCGCCTTCCGACGCGATCGCTTCACCTGGCTCGCCTACCTGCTGCTCGGCTATTTCGCCTATTTGCAGGCCTCGTTGGGGCCGTTGATGCCCTTCTTGCGCAGCGAGTTGCACCTGGGTTATGCGGAGGGCGGCCTGCACCTGAGCGCCTTCGCCGGCGGCATGATCGCCGCCGGCTTGAGCGCTGCGCCGCTGGCGCAACGGATGGGGCGGCGCACGCTGTTGTGGGGCGGCGCCATCAGCATGACGCTTGGCGCTCTGCTCTTGATGAGCGGGCTCCATGTTGCGGTCACCCTCAGCGCTGCGCTGGGGATGGGCTACCTGGGCACGCTGCTTTTGGTCATGATTCAGGCGGCGCTTTCCGACCATCATGGCGCCTTGCGGGCGACGGCGCTGACCGAAGCGAACATGCTGGCGATGCTTTGCGCAGGGCTTTCGCCGCTGATGGTCGGGCTGTGGGCGCGTACGGCGGTCGGCTGGCGCGGGGCGTTGCTGACGGCGGTGCTGGCGCTTGGCTGGATTGCGCTTTTCAACAGAAGCGTTCCGATTCCCTCCCAGACAAGTTCGTTCGAGCGACGCGCTGCAGCGAAACGGCTGCCGGCTTCTTTTTGGGCGGTGTGGCTGGCGCTCATCATGAGCGTGGCGATGGAGTGGTGCATGGTGGCGTGGAGCGCCGATTTTTTGACCGGCGCCGTCGGTCTGCCTGCGACGGACGCCGCCATGCTGGTGAGCGTCTTTTTCATTGGCGCTCTGCTTGGCCGTTTCGCCAACAGCCGATGGACGTTGCACGCATCTCCACGCACTTTGCTGTTGGCGATGCTGGTTGTGGTGGCGATCGGTTTTCCGGTCTTCTGGCTGGCGAGGACGCCGCCGGTCGCTGTGATGGGGTTGGGCGTCGTCGGCTTTGGCGTCGGCGCGCTTTTCCCGCTGGGGCTGTCGATGGCCTTAACCATCGCCGCCGATCATGCCGACGCCGCCAGCGGATGGGTCTCAACGGCCGCAGGATTGGCGATCCTGATTGCGCCCTTTACGCTGGGCGCGCTGGCAGACCGCTATGAACTGAACGCAGCCTTCTCCGTTCTCCTCTTGTTCAATGCAACTGCGTTGATCATCACAGCCGCAGTGCGTCCCAGGAGGCTCGGGTGAAGGCATTGCCGGCTGAGAAGTCGCGAAATACGCACCACGCAACTTTCATGTGGCGTAATCTTCCAGCGTAATGGAAGACGGCTGGCCGTGCCGTTGTAAAAGCGCCACGCGCTCCAAGGCTCGCTGCACCGCTTCGGCGCCATCGAGCACGGTGAGGCGATTCCAGAATCGATGACGTTCACCGGGGGCGAGATGAATGAGACGGCCATGGCGCTGCGCCCGATTTTGACCCTCCGGCAGACAGTTGCCCGGCTCCACGCCGCAGACGTAGGTTCCCTGGCGAAAGTTCTTCCACTGTGTAAGGTAGGGTTCATGCGTGGCGTCCCACTCCAGCATCAGGCCGAAGGTCTGCGAAGCCAGCACCGCCGCCGCTTGTTTGCTCTCATCGAGCAGAACCTGGTGGAAGAAGACCTCCTCCAGATGACGCGGCGCCGCGGCGTGATAGTTGGGCCAATCATGCAATGCCGACGCCGCCTGCATGTCGCGCGGAACCACGGCGGCGTGCGCTACATGGAGACGGACGCCTTCCTGCACGAGCGGATAGCCAAAGTTGAAATGGTGGAGCAACATGAAAGGCGTCGGCGCATCGTAGCGATTTTCGACGACGTCGATGATCTCGACCGCCGGCTCTCCCAGGCTGAAACGCACTGTGCGCGTCAGATGGAGCTGTTCGCCGAAGAGCGAAGCCTCGGCCACCTCGCCTGTCACCTCGGCGACGTAGCGTTCGGCTTGCCAGCCGCCGTGCACCGCCACGTTGTAGGCCCGCAGCAAACTGAAGTCGCCATGCAGATCTCGGAATTGGCCGCTGCGCTGGTCGCTTTCCGGCGGGCCCACATGGCGCAACCCACAAGTGACGAGCACGCCGCCGTTGAAGAGGCGCAGCCAGCCGGCGCCGAAGTCCGCCGCATGGGGAGACCCCAGGCTGATCCAGGTCAACGGGCGCCCGTTGTGGGCCGCCAGCCAGATGTCCAGGCCGCGATCGGGCAGCAGCGTCAACGTCAGGCCGCTGCTGTTGTAGCCGTCGATGACGCGCAGCCCGTTAGGCAAGACCGACTGTCGCCAGTCGATGAACTGGCGCATGTCTACGCTGTGTCTTTCCAGTGTAGAGCGGTTCAGGTCAAACATATTGCTCTTCTCCCGCGCAGTCAAACGTGTCAACGCGATCCAGCGGATGTTAAATTTCGGCCTCTTCCTCGAGGCGTTTGCGGTCGACGATGACGATCTGCTGTCGCTGCATTTCAATCAACCCCTCGACGATGAACGCCCGCAACGTGCGCCCGACCACCTCGCGCACCGTGCCGAGATAGTGCGCCATTTCTTCCTGGGTCAACGGCGGAGGCGATTCACCACGCTCGACGGCTCTGGCCTGCTCCAGTAATAGTTTGGCAAGGCGGCTGCGCACGTTGCGCATCGCCAGGTCTTGCACCTGGTTCACCAACCGCCGCGCCCGATGGGCCAAATTCTCGATCATCGCCCAGGCCAGCGCCGGTTGGTTCAGCACAATAGCGCGAAGATCCTCGCGCGTGATGCGCCAGAGCCTGACATCCGTGTGCGCCACCGCAGTGGCAGGGTTCGTTCCGCCATCCATCGCTGAGACATCGTTGAAGGTGTCGCCGCGCTGCATGAAATGCAGAATGTGCTCGCGCCCTTCCTTCGAGTAACGACAAATCTTGACGATCCCTGATTCCACCAGAAAGAGGCCCGCCGTCGGCTCCCCTTCCAGAAAGATCACCTCGTTGCGCAGGTAGGAGTGAGGCGTTGCAACTTCGGCGAGCGCGCGCACAGCTTCGAAGGGAGCAGATTGTAGGAAGCCTGCCTGCCTCCAGAGTTCGATAGCTTCAGTTCTTGCGGCGTTCACGTTTATTATTGTAACGGGACAGGCGACGCCTGACAATTGCCGAGATCGATCTACGCTCCGCCCCGTTGTTGAAACCCTCTTGCAGAACGGCAAAAAAAGTGCTATGATTTGAAAGGAGGCGCCAGCGCAGATCGGTTTGTTTCCCTTCGCTTTCATTTCGTCTCGATATTTCCATCTTGAAACACGAAAAAGGAGGATTTATGGCGAAGAGTCGTCCCATTGGCATCACCATCCTGGCGATTCTGGCGTTGCTGGGGGCGTTGGTGGCCGCGTATTATGCATTCCAATTGTTCACCGTCTCCACCGTAGGGTTGTTCGGCGGAAGCGTGCGCTTTTTCGCTTTCGGCGTGTTGGGGGCGGCGCTGTGGGCCATCATGTTTTTGATCTACCTTTGGGTTTTCCGTATGTTGTGGAATTTAGACCCACAAGGATGGACTTTTCTGGCGATCATTTCGACGTTGAACTTAATCCTTGCGCTTCTATCGCTCTTCGGCGAAAGCAGTCTCCAGGAGATGTTGCCGTCGATCCTCATCAACGGCGTCATTTTGATCTATCTGCTGTTGCCTGGGACGAAAGCCGCCTTCGGCATGCCCACGAAGCGGTGATGACAGTTCCCCGCCAACGAGGGGAATCGACGGCGTTGTTGCGTGTTCCGTTGAATTTGTGCAGACGTTTTATGCGGCTCGCAGCCGCAGGCCCTCGGTGGATCGAGGTGGGCCCTCACCCCCTGCCCCCTCTCCCAATGCTGGGAGAGGGGGAGAGCGGCGTCGGTGCGGCTTCCAGCCGAAAATGCACCGGATTCACCGTAGCTGCGGCTGCGAGCCGCAGGCCCCGGCAGACCCCAAAGCCGTGGGGAAAGCCCTCACCCCCTGCCCCCTCTCCCAATGCTGGGAGAGGGGGAGAGCGGCGTCGGTGCGGCTCCCAGCCGAAAATGCACCGGATTCACCGTAGCTGCGGCTGCGAGCCGCAGGCCCCGGCAGACCGAAAAGCCGTGGGGAAAGCCCTCACCCCCTGCCCCCTCTTCCAAGGCTGGGAGAGGGGGAGAAGGGAGCACCGTAGCTGCGGCTCGCAGCCGCAGGCCCCGGCAGACCCCAAAGCTGTAAGGCCTTGAGGAATGCGAAGAAGTGCAGTTCGCAGCTGCGCTTCCACTTTGAAGGGGAGTGATTTTAGGGCGCCTTCACTCAGAGGACGTTGCGTTGATCTCCATCAGGGGTTTGACGCGCGGCCATGCGTGGATCGCAAACGCGGCCACGGCAGTCGCTTCCGCCACTCTTCCCAGCGTCAGCCATCCTGCTTCCCAGTTGAGCCAGCCGGCGAGCACCACCATCCAGACGCCGACGTTCAACAAAAAGAACGCCGCCCACGCCGGTTTTTCGTTGCCGCGCTGCGTCCGCCACCGCGGCAAAATCCAGAAAGCGACGCCGAAGGCGAGCTGCAACGTCCAGCCGAAGAGGAGGAACTCGATGTGCGCCGGCAGCAGCCGCCAGAGCCAGGGGCCAAAAGAAACGCCCTTGTTGGCGAGCATCAGCGCGCCGAAGGTGAAGCCGAGCGCCAGATAGACCAGCGCCGCGCGCACAAACCAGACGCTCAGGCGAGGCATGTCACTTCTCCTTGACGCGCGGCCAGGTGTTGACGACGAAGGTCATCCCCGCCAGCCACTGCAAGAGCGCCGCGCACACCACCAACCATCCCCAACCCGGCCAGGCGCTCACGATCTGCGCCGGCTCCGCCGCCACGCGCAGCAGGAGCCCGAGATTGAGTAGCCAGAAGGTCGCCAACGCCAGCGCATCGTAGCCGCGTGGACGCTCCCGACTCCACTTGGGGAACATCCAATACGCCACGCCGACGATCAGCTGCATCACCCAGCCGACCATGAAGAGATGGAAATAGACAGGCGCCAGGCCGTTGACCAGCGCAGGCAACGCAACCAGAGGACGCAGTGCAAGGAAAAGCCCGACGCCGAATGAGGCGATCAAATAGACCAGGCTGGTTTTGACAAAAAGACGCGTGATCGGAGGCATATTACGATTTTACGACGAGCGAAGCCTTCTGCTTCGCGGCGACGCCTTCCCTGCGAGGGCGCAGCGCAGTCACCGTCGTCAGCAGGAAGAGCAAGATCGTGGCCGCGTTGAGCAGACCGCCCCACAGACGCCCCTCCCACCAGCCGAAGAGGTTGCTGCCGACGCGCACGAGCAGCGTGATATGCAGCAGGAGGAGCGGGATGTAAAAGCGAGCCGTGTACTGCATCGGAACGCTCAGCACGGCCGGGAAAATAATTGGCGCATGGGCGAAGATCATGGCGAAGACGAAGCCCAGAAAGACGCTGTGCATCGCTGCGTCGTAGAAGGGGCCGGCGGTTGCACCGGCGTAGCGCATCAACAACAAGGCGCCCACCACCAGCCAGACGTAGCCGGAGATCAACGCCAGCGCCGTGAAGCGCGCCTGCCCCCCCGCCTTCATGCGGCGTTGGGCGATGTCATAGCGCAGCAGCCACAGCCCGATCAGCAACAACCCTGCGCCGCTGATGGCCATGCCTGTGGCGAAGGCAAAGGCGCCGACCCCCAACCCCAACGCCAGCGTCCCCACTGCGATAAGGAAGGAACGATATCCCCAGGCCGAAAGCTTGAGCATTCGGCTCAGCTCCAGCCGCTCCCCGGCGATCGTCAGTACGAGGAAGCCCATCCACCAAAGCGAGGCGACGGACAGAGGGCGCCCCAGCGTCCACAACAGATTGCCGACCACCCATGCGCCGCCGCCGGCGGCCAGCGTCGCCGTGAAGAGGGCGGGCTGCAATTGCACCAGGCTGATGAGCACCAGGGTGACGATGACGCTCCCGGCCGTGACCAGCAGCGGGCCCAGGCTGCCGCCAATGCCCGCCAGCGAGACTATGATGCCAAGTGCGGCCAGCGCCGGGCCGGCGTACGCCCAGCGCTGGCCGGTGCCGACAGCGCGTTCGAGGCCGATCAGGACGCCGAGAAAGCCGCACGCCATCAACGGTCCGTGCAGCGCCGGCAACGTATGTCGCAGCGGCGGCAACCCTCCCCATCCCAGGCGAATCAGCCCGGCCCACATGCCGAGCAACAGCCCTGCCATCGCCAGCGCCAACAGCGCCACGCGCACCGCGCGCGCCGCCGGCGTGACCGTGGTTTGCAGTCGCATCGCCTCCCTCTCACTTCCCTAACATGTACAAAAGCATGCGCATGGCGCTTTGCGCCTTGACGCTATGGGGCAGATTGGGCGCCATGCGGATCAACAGCCCTGCGCTCGCCTGCACGCTTTCGCCGCCCAGGGTGATGATGGCCTCGCCGTCGAGCACATGGATCAGCGCCTCCCGCGTCGAGGTGTGCTCGGTCAGCTCCTGACCCGGCGCAAAGGCGAAGAGCACGATGCGCACCGTCTCGCTCGTGTAAAGCGTGCGGCTGACGATGCTCTCCGGCGGGGCGACGAGCGACTCTTGCAGGGCGGTGATGAGGGTGAAGCGGTCTGGCATGATTGCTCCTGAATCCTATCGCTATCTTCCCGGCGGGAAGATGTGAATTTCATCGCCTGCGCGCAACGGCGTCGACGGACCGCCGACGTAGCTGAGGTCTTTGCCGTTGAGCAACACGCGCCACATCGGCTTGACCGTGTAGAGCCGATTGACGGTGAACCAGGGCGTGCCGTGGCTGTCGAGTCGCTCGCCGCCCGCCCATTCCACATCGAAAACTTCGCCGCGGCTCTGCGGGAAATAGTTGAAGAATTTGCGCAGCGCCGTCTCCACCGGCGCACCCTCATCGACGTGCACGGTCAGCGACTGCACGCCTGTCACGGTGCGCATGCGTCCAAAGAGTCTGAAGGGGACGCCGATTTCTCCCTGGTCGATGGCGATGGCCGCCTGGTAGCCCATCTGCATGAGGTGCAGATGCAGCGTCAGCGCTTTATTCCAGCCCGCCATCGCCAGCGGCGCAGACGCATGGCCGGGCATCTCCTCCATGATGAAACGGCCAAACGTAGCGTTGACCAGGCTGATCGAACCGGTCACATACACCGGCGGCACATGGATGCGTCGCGGCCCGTGGGCGGCGTGATATTTGCCAGCGCGGAAAAGATAGTTGGCCAGGTCCGCGCTGAAGTCCATGCCGAGCAGCCGCGCCAGCCAGACGGTGAAAAAGCGGCGCCGCTCGGCCAGGTGCGCAGGGTCGGCGCCGCTCTCCCAGCCCAGGATGGCGGCGGTCTCCGGGTTGTGCAAGAGATAGTCGTATGTGGCGACGACCAGCTCGTGCCCGCGCCGGAAAAGCGCCTCCACGGTGGTCAGCATCGCCTCCATTTCAGCGTCGCTCAGGGCGAGGAATTCGCGCATGCGCGCCCATTCCTCCTCCGGCAGCGGCTCCAGCCGGTCGATTGTCCAGCGTTCCGGCCTTCCGTAGCCGTTCAGATCGGCGAACGGATCGCCTGTTCGTTCGAGCGTTTTAAGGAATGTCGTCGTCATCGTCGCCTCCTGATGGTGCGTGCTTCGTGTTGCGTGGTGCGTGTTCCGTGGTGCGTATTCCGTGAGGTTTGGCCTCTTTCTTGAAGCGGAACACGAAACACGCAGCACTTTCCCCTATGCGCCAAACCAGCGCGTGAACCGTTTCTGGATGGCGCGCGCCAGCAGTTTGCCGAGATGTCGCGGATAGACGCGGTCGTGGCAGGTGACGCGCACCGTCCACAGTGCATCTGACTCGTTGCGCAGGCTATGGGCGCAGCCAGCGGGCACGAAGACGCACTTGCCCGCCGCGCCGGCGATCTGACGCCCCTCCACCTCGAAGACGCCCTCGCCTTCCAGCACGTCGAAAATTTCGTGCTTGTTCTCGTGGATGTGGCGCTCGATGGTTGCGCCGGGAGGCACCACGAGCAGATAGGCGTGCACTTCCTCCCCGCGGAAGAGCCTCACCAGTTGCACGTCGCGCGTGCGCGCGTTGCGATAACTATAGACGTTGAGGGCGCCCGGTTGGGGTGCGATGGGTTGGGCCATGAGTTTCTCTCCGTCTATTGATGGATCGAACGCAGATAGGCCACGATGTCGGCGATCTCCTGGTCGGTCATGGCCGGGTTGCCGCCTTTGGGCGGCATCGCGATGCCGGTGGTGTTGAGCGGGTCACTGGCGTCGCGGCCGCGCTTGATGAACTCGATCAGTTGCTCGTCGGTCTGTTGCGCCATCCACTCGCTGGTGGTGAGGTCTTTGCCCAGGCCGGTCACCCCTTTCGCGTCTGGACCGTGACAGGCCACGCACGCAGTGGCGTAAATTTTAGCGCCGTTGGCGGCGTCGCCGACAGGTTTTGCAGGAGCGTTCGCCACCGGTTGCTGCGCTTCCTGTTGTTGCACGGCGGCCGGCGGCGCAGTCGGAGCAGCCTCCTCCTTTTTATCTCCGCCGCCGCAGGCCGACAAAATCAGCGCCGACAGAAGCATCGCAGTGATAAGCGTCATCCGTTTGAACATAATCACCTCTTCTAAAAATGAACGAAATGGTTCGGAATGTCAAGCAACCTCACAAAATCAATGATGGTGCTCAGCCATTGCCAGCTCGATCCGAAGATGATCCCAATCGAGCGCAGCGCCTCCCACCTCAGCGGCGAAGCGTTCAGCCGCCGATGGGTCGGCGAAGGCGGCGACGCCGAACCCCATCGGAGAGCGGATGGCGTCGCTTTTTACATACGTTGCGCCTTGCGCGTCAATCCACTCTTCACTGTCATAGTCATGCACCCAAATTCCTACAGGCGTCAGCTCTGGATGTTTACGCATATAGACGACCATGTCGCCGATGTCGTCGAAGGCCAGGCTCTTGTAGTGACCTTCGCTTTCCGCATAGGCGAATGAGCTGGCGTACTTGGGCTGACTGATGATCATGCCGCATTCAGTGCAAGTAGATTCTCCATAGCGAATATCGGCGGGTTTCGGTTCTGCAGGATTGTTGCCGCACGCCGTCAACAGGAGCATGAATAGCAGAACAATCATCGCCCGCCAGCTTTGCAAGATCGTTTCAGTCATTGTTGCACCTTTTTCAAGACGACCTTCCACCGGCATTTTTCCTAAAAATCTCCGCGCCTCTGGAAGCGTGCATAGGCCGCCAGCGCAGGGAGAACGATCCAGGCCGCCATCAGCGCCAGGAAAATGATCCGCAGGCGCTGCCCGTATTCTTGCATGGCGTAAATTCCCGCCGGACCAAGCAGGTCGAGCGTGGCGTTGATGTCCAGGATGGCGGCCATTTTGAAGACCTGCAGCGGGTTGAGCAACGAAAGCCAGAGCAGTTGCCCAACCGAAAGCCGCATGGTGAGCGCCGTGCCCATCAGTCCCAGATCGCCCAGAAAGACGAACGCCAGCCAGAGGAACAGCCCGCCGCCGATGGCGACGCCGGCGCGCTTGGACATGGCCGACACCAGAACGCCGACGCTCAACATGGCGAGGCTGAGCAGGTAGGTTCTCCCCATCAGGCCGACGTAGGCTGCCGGCGAGCCGGCGCCATCGGAGATGGCCAGGACAACCCCTGCGATGCCAAAGCCCAATCCCACCGACGCCAGCAGGCTCATCGCCAGGCCGAGATACTTGCCCGCAAAGACCTCGACGCGCGTCACCGGCTGCGCCAGCAGATAGGCGAGCGTGCCCTGCTCTTGTTCGTGCGCCAGGCTCTGGGCGCCGACGGTCAGCGCCATGAGCGGGATGATCAACAGCACCAGGTTGATCAAGCTGGCGGCGGTGCGACCAAAGCCGGCGAAGCCTGCGATGCCTGCGCCCGCCAGCGACATGTAAGAGAGCGCCAACGACAGCCCCACAAAGGCGGCGGTGTAGAGCAGGAACCAGCGGTTGCGCAGCGCGTCGCGCAGCTCCTTCTGCGCCAGGGTCCAGATGACGGTGATGTTCATGGCCGATCACTCCACCTCAAAATCGATCACTTCGATGCGGGCGCGGCTGAGCGTGTGAATCGGCCGCGCCTTTTCGCCGTGCGAAACGTCGACGATCACGCCGATGCCGTTGCGCCGCGCCGCCAGCCCCTCGCCTTGCAACACTTCGAGCGCGCGCTCCACCTCATGTCCGGGCACGATGAACTTCACCTGCGTGCGCAGGCCGACGCGCCGCGCCAGGCTGGCGGAGTCGCAAGTGAATTGCAGCCGCCCGCGCTCCATCACGGCCACCGCATCCGCCAGCGCTTCGACCTCTTCGATGCGATGCGAGGTGAACAGGATGGTTTTGCCTGCGGTCTTGACCTGCGCCAGAAGCTGAAGAAGTTGGCTGCGCGCCGCCGCATCCAGATTGGAGGTCGGCTCGTCCATCACCAGCACCGGCGGATCGGAGAGCAGCGCCAGCCCCAGAGCCAGGCGCTGTTTCATGCCGCCGGAGAGCGCGCCGACCGGCTTCGCGAGATGCTCGCTTAAGCCGACCTGCTCCAGCACCGGATCGATGCGCTCGGAGGGCGCACCTTTGAGCCGGGCGTAAAATGCCGCCATCTCAACGGCGGTCATCTCCTTGTAAAAAGCCAGCTCCTGAGGCACGTAGCCGATGCGTTGGCGCACCGCGCGCCCCTGGCGGCGCACGTCCAGGCCGTCGACTCGAATGGCCCCCTCAAAGCGCAACAGCCCCAGCAGGCACTTGATGACGGTGGTCTTGCCGGCGCCGTTTGCGCCCCACAAGGCAAGCGCGCTGCGCTCCGCCACCTGCAACGTGAGGTGATCGACGGCGATGAATTTGCCGTATCGTTTGGTCAAATCGATGCATTCAATCATGGTTGCCATCCGACTATGAACGGGCCGTCGCCCGATGCGTCTTGCCCACGTTTGCATTTCGTCGTCCCCGCAACCCGCGCCTTCCCGTCCACACGATGAACAGCGCCGCAGCGACCATGGTCAGCGCCACGAGCAGGTTGGCCGTCGTGGGCGCAGGCTCCAGCCCCGGCGTCGGCGGCAACGCAGGCGGCTGCATCAACGGCGCCGGATCGCTGAGGCGCGGCTGCGGCGCAAAGAGCGGAAACGCCTTCGCCGCCAGGTCCAACGCATCGACGGCCGGGCTGAGCTGGAAGAGCCGCAGTTCCGGATGCACGCCGGTCAGAGTGTCGTAGAGGCTCTTGGCCGCATAGGGCAGGTCGCCGATGGCGTCCCCGTCGGCGTCGAAGCCGGCGTAGTCGCTCCAGTAGTTGCCGCGACCCTCCATCGCCCATTCGTTGCGCAGCAAGTCGCCGCCGCCGGCGACGGTCACCTGCTGGCCGTTGTCCAGGAAAATGTTGTCGCGGAAGCGGTTGCGCTCCGTGTTGGGCAACATCTCCAGGCCGATCTCGTTGTAGGCGAACAAATTGTTGCGATAGGTCACCGTGCTCCCCGGCCGCAGCGGCGAGCCGTCCGAATAGACGCCGACTCGGTTGGACAGAATGCGGTTGCCTTCGAGAAGCACGTCGTTCGCCTCTTTGAGACCGACGCCATAGCCGCTCGGGCCGCGGTTGTTGATGATCAGGTTGCGCCGCAGCTCGAAGCCACTCCCGTACATTACGTAAACTCCGACCGAATTGTTGCGCAGAATGTTCTCCTCAATCACGTGCCGGTCGGATTGCATCAGATGAAGGCCGTAGCGACCGTCGGCGAAGTCGTTGCCGCGCACAGGGCTGTCGGGCGAGTACCAGAGGATGGCGTCGCGCGTGTTGCGCATGACGTTGCCCTCGACCAACGTGCGGGGGCTGTAGAAGATTTTCAGTCCATCCCCGCGTCGCGAGATGGGCAGATCCATGCCGTAAATTGTGTTGCCGCGTACGACGCTGTCCGCTGCGCGCTCCAGATAGACGCCGAACAGTGCATCTTCGATGCGGTTGTTTTCGATCACGCTGTTGGGCGCCGAAACGCGGATGGCGCTGTCCTCGCGGTCGAGCGAAGCGCCGCTGCCGCGCACGACGAAGCCGCGCAGCGTCACGTTGGGCGCCGTGATGACGACGACATGGCCCTGGCCGTCTCCTTGAATCACCGGCCAGAGCTGGCCTTCCAGCGTCAGCGGCTTATCGATCTGGATGGGGCCGGCGTAGACGCCGGCGGGCACGAGCAGCGCATCCCCGGGTTGGGCGGCGTCGATCATGGCCTGCAAGGTGGCGTGGCCGCACTGCGTCGTCTCCCTGTCCGATGCAAATGCATGCATCTGAAGGGCGAGCAGAATGAGGCCGGACGCAAGCAGAGTCGCCAGCACGATCTTGATGTTTGAAACGCTGGAGGGCAGACGCTTTGTCACCGTGCACCTCTGAACCGTCAGACGCGTTCAACCGGCCTTCGCCGCTTGCTTCTGCGCATCCACCAGCGGCTTGTAGGCGCGGCGGTGGAAATATAGCCCGATCAGAATCAACGCCGAAGCGACGAATGCCAACCACAGGCCGATCTCCGGATAGGCCTCGGTGCGGAACTGGGCGATCTTGCCGACGCCCAGGGCGGGCGGCACGAACGGCTTGACGCTGCTCGACAGCGGCGCGGTCGGGTCGAGATTCTGGCCGAAGTTTGCAAGCCAGAACTGCAGGTCGGCCAGGAAGAAAAAGGGCAACAGCAGGCCGGGCAAGGCGAGCAGCGCCGCCCACCAGTTGTGCACGAAGATGGCGGCCAGAATCAACAGCGCAATGCCGGTGATCGCAAAGATGGAGACCTGCATCTCGAACTGCGCCGCCTCCCCCAGCCGGCGCATGCCGATGTAATGGTTCAGCCCATCGATTTCGGCGACGTCTCCCTGCAGTTGATTGACGTAGGCGACGACCTTCAATCCCTGTGGATACTGGGGCGCGTGCAGGGTGAGGCTCCAGTAGGGCAGAAACATCGAAATCACGATCAGGATGGCCGCCGCCGCAAAGATCAGCGTCGGGATCAGGTAACGCGTCCGATGCGCCCTCAGTTCATCGGCCGGAACGCGCGGGCCGAGCAACTTTTCCATGTCTGCAGTCATAAACCAACCCTCTCTTTCTGCACTCCTCGCTGAGCGCAGCGGTCGGAGAGAGGAGGCGATGAGCGCCTGAGAGACGAAACCCAATGCGCAACGGCTCTGTTCTCTCCAACTCCTCACTCCTCTCTCCCTTTCCTTCTTACGGCTGGACGAACATGTATCCCATCATCTCCAGGTGCAGCGCCGAACAGAACTCGGTGCAGTAGAAGGCGAAGACGCCGTCGTTGACTGCATCGAACTCGAAGGTGGTCGTTTCACCCGGTTCGATGCTCAGGCTGATGTTGTAGCCGCCAAGCTGGAAGCCGTGAGTGGCGTCTTTGGCGGTCTCGATGTTGGTGATGTGCCAGATCACGTGATCGCCCTTCTTGATCTCGATATGATCCGGCGTCAGCCGCGAACGGATCGAGGTCATGAAGATCTCCACCTGGTTGCCGTTGCGCACGACGCGCTCCTCACCCGCCTTGGTGGCGTATTTGGAAGGCGCCTGTGCGATCGGATCCCAGCCGACTTCTGGGTAAACGTCCCAGGCCTTGATTTTGTCCGTTTTGATGATCTGGGCGTAGTGCGGCTCGCCGATGCCCATCGGCATGTCGTAGATCACCTTCATTTGCCCGCTGCTGATGTCGAGCAACTGGATGTTCTGCGGCAGCAGCGGCCCGATCGGCGCAAAGCGATCGACCGCCCATTTGTTCAGCGCCACCAGATATTTGCCGTCCGGGTTGACGGTGTCGCCCTCCGCGGCTGCGATGTGGCCGACGTTATATTGCACCGGCGTCTTCTCGACCAGCGCATAGGCGCTCGGATCGTCGCCGCCCAGCTTCCAGCGAGCGATGGCGCTGTCCAGGAAGAGGCTGGTGTAGGCGTAGCCCTGGTCGTCGAACTGGGTGTGCAGCGGACCGAGGCCAAGCTCCACCTGGGCGTGCATGACGGCGTCGAAGTCGAGCACCGGAATGCCGTAGTCGTCGGTCGTCCATTTTTTGTCGGCGATCGCCTGCTTGATCTTGTCGATCGAGTAGACCGTCACGTGCGGATCGAGTTTGCCGGCCACGACGATGTACTTGCCGTCCGGCGATACATCGACGCCGTGGGGGCTTTTCGGCTCCGGCGCCAGGTAGAGCACGCCTTCCGCCGCCGCCGCCGGGATGCGGATCAATTTCATGCCTTTGAGCGTCTCGTACTTGCCGGCCTTGATGACTTCTTCTGCACGTTTCCAGTTGATGATGTGCAGGTAGTCCATGTCGCGCTGGCTGACGCCCGCCTCGAAAGGTGGATTGCCTTCTGTGACGCCGCCGGTGTAGAGCTCGGAATTAAAGGAGTTGCAGAATGCCCATCCGTCGGAGGCCAGCTTGCCGGCGTCGCAGAGGTCTTGCCAGTACGGCGGAATCTCGACGGCGAACGACTCTTCGGGAAGGATGCGGCCCTTCGCGCGGTCGAATTTCCAGAAGGTGATGGTGCCGCGATATTTCTCTTTGTACTCGGAGATCGGCGCGTACTCCCAGCCCAACGGCGTGTTGTACTGGCTGGCCTGCACCACGTACTCGGTGTTCGGCGTGACGAAGGTGGAGCCGTGCGCGCTGATCAGCAACGGATCCTTGACGATCTGCTTGGTTTCGAAATCGCGCAGATCGACGACGGCGACGCGAGCGTGCGTCTTGTCGTTGATGAACAGGTATTCGCCGTCATAGTCTCCGTTCGTCTCGCTCAGCGCAGGATGATGCGTGTCGCCCATGCGAATCTTGACGCCGTTGACATTGCCTGCATCCAGAATCTGCTCCGACTCCCTGGAGCCGAATCCATACCCCTGCCACGACTCCGGCGTGAAGACGGCGATGTTTTTGAGGATGCGCATCGAGGGAATGCCGGCCACGATCACGTTGCCGGAGTGACCGCCGGACATGAACAGCAGATATTCATCCACCTTGCCGCTCGGGGTGTAGGTCTTGAGCGCAGCGGCGATGTCATCCGGCGTCAGACCGCGCGCGGCGGCGATCTCCATCGCCGAGGCGGGGAGTCCTCCCTCGACGCTGACCGGCGCCGGGGTGGGCGTCTCCTCTTCGCCTCCACAGGCCGCGATGCCTATGGCGACCAATGCGATCACCAATGCAATCGTCAAAAATTTCTTCATCATTCTCTTCTCCTTTGTGAAAAAACAAGGCAACGATATGAGAACCGACGATCTACTTTCAATTTCTCAGCTTTCGTCTTTCGCCTGTTGACGTCCGGCAAAGACAATCAGAAATGGCAGCGCAATGGCGTCCACCGGGCAGATGTCCTCGCAAAAGGTGCAATAGATGCAGCGTTCCGGGTAAAGCAACATCGCCTTGCCATGCATCTGCGCCAGCGCCTGCGGTGGACAAATCTCGACGCATCGTTCACAGCCGGTGCAACGCACAGCGTCAATTTGTGGAAGCAATGAATCGTTCATCAGTACCCCTCTGATCCAGCATGAAGATGCGTCTGAACGCATGCGGATCAGGCGCAGCGCACAAGGTCATTCTTTTAAACAGCAGAATAAGAGGCTTTCTGCGCCGACGCTGCGACTTTAGTCTCAGGGAGGCCAGGCGGAAGTTTTTTCGATTCTGGGGAAAGATCTGACGAAAGTGCGAAGGATGGAGCCGATGCAAAACGATATAATTAGTGGTAGGTGAAGGTCGTTGATTCCTCCGAGCAAAGGACTTTCATGATGAACATCCAATCAGTGATCTCTTCCATCTCTTTGAATGGGCGCAATCGACGGCTTGCGCTGTTGTTGATCTGCCTGTTGCTGACGTTCTGGACATCTCCCCTCGCCGCCCAGAACGATTTAGACGCCCCTGTAGCCGCCACTGTGCTGAGAAATGCAAATCTGCGCGCCGGCCCCGGCACGAACTTCGCCATTGTGGGCAGCGCTCGCGCCGGCGACGTCGTGCAGATCGTCGGGCAAAATGCAGCCGGCAACTGGTACAGGCTGGACACCGGAGCGTGGATCGCCGCCTTCCTGGTGCGCCTGGAAGCCGAGGAGCCGGCGAGGCCCGTAGCAGGCGTCCCTGTCGGCGCCGTCGCCGCCCAGGTGGTGTACGTCGTCGACGGCGACACGATTCGCGTGCGGCTCAACGGCGTCGAACATTCCGTCCGTTACATCCTGATCAATGCGCCCGAGTCCGATCAACCGTTCGGCCCAGAGGCGACCGCCGCCAATCGCCGCCTGGTCGAAGGTAAAACGGTCTATTTGCTCAAGGATGTCAGCGAGACGGATCGCTACGGTCGCTTGTTGCGATACGTCTTTCTAGCCGATGGAACGCACGTCAATGCAGAATTGGTGCGTCAAGGCTATGCGCAACTTGCCACCTTCCCGCCCGATGTAAGCCGGCTGGCGGAAATCCGCGCCGCCGAACAAGAAGCGCGCGCGGCAGGGAGAGGACTCTGGGGCGCAGAATCTTCCGACCCTTCGCCGACACCGACGCCCTCCAGGGGCGGAGGCAACCCCTGGCCGGCGTACACGTGCGAAAACGATCCCTCTCCTCCTCCCAATCCGGCCTGTCCCATCAAGGGCAACATCAGCCGCAACGGCAAGATCTACCACATGCCGGGCCAGCGCGACTACTGCAGAACCGTGATCGACGTACGCCGAGGAGAACGTTGGTTCTGTTCTCCTCAGGAAGCGGAGGCGGCCGGATGGCGCGCAGCGCGATGATGAAATCGGGGTGGGAATTGCACCCTTTAACAGGGAAGCGCCTGGCAGCGTCACCTCGGCGCTCGTGTTCGCCGGGATGACGATGTGCAGGCGCATCCTGCCTCCCTCGAT
>NZ_CAKZMJ010000044.1 GCF_937128415.1 uncultured Caldilinea sp. | reverse complement strand
GAGCCGCACCTACGATGAATCCAGAGAATTCGGGGCTGCGACGGCGCTTTCTCCCCCTCTCCCAGCATTGGGAGAGAGGGCCGGGGGGTGAGGGCCTTTGCTCCGGCTCCTGGGTGCGCCTGGGGTGTGCGGCTGCGAGCCGCACCTACGATGAATCCAGAGAGTTTGGGGCTGCGACGGCGCTTTCTCCCCCTCTCCCAGCCTTGGGAGAGGGGGTGGGGGGTGAGGGCCTTGTCCCTGACTTCTGGGTACGCCTGGGGTGTGCGGCTGCGAGCCGCACCTACGATGAATCCAGAGAATGCGGGGCTGCGACGGCGCTTTCTCCCCCTCTCCCAGCATTGGGAGAGGAGGTTGGGGGGTGAGGGGCTACGGCTACGAGCCGCGGCTTCCTGAAAAGCGCTGGAGGCAACTCCTCACTGCCTCAGGTGTGCGTCGATTACGGGCTCCAGCGAGCGCAGCGTCTCCAACGGCAGGTGGCAGAGGATGCGATTGCCCGCTTCCGTCTCCTGATAGGTGGGCATTTCGATTTCACAACGCCTGCCGCCGTCCGGCATCAGGTTGCGCCGAGGACAGCGCGTATGAAAGCGGCAGCCGGCGGGCGGATCGATAGCGCTGGGAACGTTGCCCTCCAACCGAATCCGCGACGGCTGCACGTCGGGGTCAGGAACAGGCGCAGCGGAGAGCAACGCCTCCGTGTATGGATGATAGGGCGGCGAGTACAGGGCGTCCACCGGGCCGTACTCCACGATCTGGCCGAGATACATCACTGCAACATAGTCGGCGATGAAGCGCACCACGCTCAGGTCGTGCGCGATGAAGATCATCGTAGCGTTGTTCTCTCGCTGCACCTGCATGAGAAGGTTTAAGATGGCCGCCTGCACCGAGACGTCGAGCGCGCTGACCGGCTCGTCGCACAGCACCAGGTTGGGATGGCTGGCCAGGGCGCGCGCAATGCCGACGCGCTGTTTTTCGCCGCCGCTTAACTGTCGCGGGTAGCGGTCGTAGTAGGTGCGGTTGAGCCGCACGGCGCGCAGCAGCCGCATCACCTCCTCGCGCACCTGATGGCGAGGCACCACTTTGAAGCGGCGCAGTGGCCGCTCGATCTGTTGACCGACAGTGTAAGAAGGATTCATGGTCGAGTCGGGGTTCTGGAAGACCATCTGCAGCTCGCGAATGACGTCGAGCGTGCGTTCCGAGAGATCCCCGCTGATGTCCACGCCCATAAACTCCAGCGCGCCGCCGTCGATGCGCTCCAGGCCGATGATGGCCTTGACCAGCGTGCTTTTGCCCGATCCGGACTCGCCGACGACGCCCAGCGTGGCGCCCCGGCGCACGCTGAAGGAGACGTCGTCTACGGCCTTCACGAATCGCCTCTCACCCAGGCCGATCATGCTCGCCAGCGAAGCGCCGGGAACGCGATAGTATTTTTTCAAATGCTGTGCAGAAAGCAGCGTCTCGGCGTCGGGGGGCGGTGATGCAGCCGGCGCCAGCTCGACATCGGCGGGCGGCGCCCAGGCGGCAGGGTCGATCTGCTCGGCGAAGTGACAGCGCACGGATGCGCCGTTGGGCAGGAGGCGCAGCGCAGGCGGATCGGTGCGACAGCGGTCTTCGACGTACTGACAGCGCGTGCTGAAGAGACAGCCTGCAGGGCGTTCATCGGGCCGCGGCACACGACCTGGGATTGGGTAGAGCACGCTACTCTTTTTGTCAACGCCCAGGCGAGGCACGCAGCGGATCAGGCCCTGCGTGTAGGGGTGGCGCGGGCTGTGGAACAGTTCGCGCACCGTCGCCTGCTCCACGACCTCGCCGGCGTACATCACGAGCACGCGGTCGCAGATGCGCGCAATCACGCCCAGATTGTGGCTGATGAAAAGAATCGCCGTGTCGAGCGTCTGGCGCAGTTCTGCGATCAGGTCGAGCACGGCCGCCTCCACCGTGACGTCGAGCGCGGTCGTCGGTTCATCCATGATCAGCAGCGCAGGATCGTTGAGCAGCGCCATGGCGATCACGACGCGCTGCTGCTGACCGCCCGAAAGCTGATGTGGGTAACGGTTGAGCACGCCGGCGGCGTCGGGCATATGGACGCGCTCCAGCGCCTGAATGCAGCGCTCGGTCGCCTCCTCGGTGCGCATCTGCCGATGATAGACCAACACCTCGCGCATCTGTTCGCCGATGCGCAGCGAGGGATTGAGCGCCTGCATGGGGTCTTGAAAGACCATGGCGATGCGGTCCCCGCGCAGATGGCGCAGCTCCTTCTCGGAGCGTCCCACCAGCTCCTCTCCCTCGAAGCGGATGGAGCCGTTGTGAACAAAGCCGTTGGCGCCTAAAAAGTTGACGATCGCCCAGCCGAGCGTGCTTTTGCCGCAGCCAGATTCACCGACGACGCCGAGCGTCTCGCCGCGGTGCAGGTCAAACGACACCTCGCGCACCGCCTCGATCTCGGCCTTGCGCGTGCGGTAGGCGACGGTGAGATTCTGAACCTGGAGAACCGGGGGCGTCTTGGTTGTGTGTGAAGAGAACGACATCGCAAACATGCTCATTTTCACCGATCTCCAGGTTGGCTGTGAACCCTCCCAGAGACTTGATGCTTTATAACAAAACAATCCGACAATCAATATAGGCGGTAGGCCCTCACCCCCCGGCCCCCTCTCCCAGTGCTGGGAGAGGGGGAGAAAGCGCCGTAACAGCCCCGGATCTCTGGATTCATCGTAGGTGCGGCTCCCAGCCGCACACCCCAGGCGCACCCAGGAGCCGGAGCAAAGGTCCTCACCCCCAACCCCCTCTCCCAATGCTGGGAGAGGGGGAGAAAGCGCCGTCGCAGCCCCAAACTCTCTGGATTCATCGTATGTGCGGCTCGCAGCCGCACATTCCAGGCGCACCCAGGAGCCGGAGCAAAGGCCCTCACCCCCCGGCCCTCTCTCCCAAGGCTGGGAGAGGGGGAGAAAGCGCCGTAACAGCCCCGGATCTCTGGATTCATCGTAGGTGCGGCTCTCAGCCGCACATTCCAGGCGCACCCAGGAGCCGGAGCAAAGGCCCTCACCCCCAACCCCCTCTCCCAATGCTGGGAGAGGGGGAGAAAGCGCCGTAACAGCCCCGGATCTCTGGATTCATCGTAGGTGCGGCTCGCAGCCGCACATTCCAGGCGCACCCAGGAGCCGGAGCAAAGACCCTCACCCCCCAACCCCCTCTCCCAAGGCTGGGAGAGGGGGAGAAAGCGCCGTAACAGCCCTGGATCTCTGGATTCATCGTAGGTGCGGCTCGCAGCCGCACATTCCAGGCGCACCCAGGAGCCGGAGCAAAGGCCCTCACCCCCAACCCCCTCTCCCAAGGCTGGGAGAGGGGGAGAAAGCGCCGTAACAGCCCCGGATCTCTGGATTCATCGTAGGTGCGGCTCGCAGCCGCACATTCCAGGCGCACCCAGGAGCCGGAGCAAAGACCCTCACCCCCCAACCCCCTCTCCCAAGGCTGGGAGAGGGGGAGAAAGCGCCGTAACAGCCCTGGATCTCTGGATTCATCGTAGGTGCGGCTCGCAGCCGCACATCCCAGGCGCACCCAGGAGCCGGAGCAAAGGCCCTCACCCCCCAACCCCCTCTCCCAAGGCTGGGAGAGGGGGAGAAAGCGCCGTCGCTCCTATGAAAACGCCGTCAAGCTTCCAAGGCGCGCTGGGCTCTTCTTCGCATCTTGCGCCTTGACGTCTTTGCGTTGCAGCTCTGCCCACCTCATGTTTACTTAACGCTGATAGCGCATGATCTCCTCGCGCAGCCCATCGGCGAAGAGATTGACGCCGATCACCAGCGTGGCGATGGCGAGCGCCGGCCATGCCACCGCCAGTGGGTTGGCATAGATGTACTTGCGCGCATCGTTGACCATGCTCCCCCAGTCCGGGTCGGGTGGAGGCAGGCCCAGGCCAAGAAAACCGAGCGTGCCGATGGCGAAGATGGCGTAGCCCACGCGCAACATGGCGTCGACCAGGATAGGGCCGCGCGCGTTGGGCAGGATCTCGCGCAGCATAATATACCACTTCGACCCCCGCGCGTCTCGGCGGCGCGGATATAGTCGCGCGTCTTGATGTCCAGTGTCAGCCCGCGCACCAGCCGCGCCACGCCAGGCGAACCGGTGATCGTGATGGCGGCGATCACGATCAGATCCCCGCGGCCAAGGGAGGTGACGATCACTAGATAGAGCACAATGACCGGGAAGGCGATGAAGGCGTCAAGAATCTGCATGATGATTTGATCGGCCATGCCTCCCCGGTAGCCTGCGTTGACGCCCAGCAATCCACCCACCACCACCGCACCGAGCACGCCCCAGATCGCCACGCCGCCTGGAATCACGATCGGCGGGTCGGTCGAGAGCCGCGTCTTGAGCAACACAACCTGCGTCCCCGCCATGATGCGCGACCAGATGTCTCGGCCCAAATGGTCGGTGCCCATCCAGTTGGCGGCGTTCGGCGGCTGATTGGCGCTGAACATCTGCGCATTCGGTGGATAGGGCGTCCAGAACAGGCTTAACAGTCCGACGCCCAGCCAAAAGAGCGCAATCGCCAGCCCCACCATCGCCGTGCGCGAGCTGAACACGAGCTCCAGCGCATCGTGCACCTGTCGCAGGAAAGAGGGTCGTTTGTCCATTTCAGGCGTCGTTGCAGCCGTCGTCAAAAGGCGCCTCCTGCTCGGTTACGCAAAGCGAATCCGTGGATTCAAATAGGTGTACAACATATCGCCGATCAGCCGCGTCAGCACGGCAATCAGCACGGTCAGCATGGCGGCGGCGGCTACGGCGTTGAAATCGCCGAAGATGGCGGCGTCATAGATATAGCTGCCAAGGCCGGGGATGCCGAAGAGCACCTCCACCACGATCACGCCGCCGATCAACCAGTTGATCTGCAGCATCACCACCGTGATCGGCGCCATCAGCGCGTTGCGCAAGGCGTGGCGAAAGATGATGCGTCGCCGCGGCAGCCCTTTGATAAAGGCGGTGCGAATGTAGGGAGACTGCATTACTTCGACCATGCTGGCGCGCGTGATGCGCGCCACGTAGCCGAACTCGGCGGCCATGAGCGTCAACACCGGCAACACCAGAATTTTCGGGTCGCGGAAGATGGCGTCGCCGGTCAGAAACACGGCGGTGGCCGGCAGCCAGCGCAGCCAGATGCCGAAGATCAAAATCAGGAAGACGCCGACCACAAACTCCGGCGTCGCCGTGAAGCCCAGGCCGGTGATCGAGATGATGCGGTCGAGCGGCTTGCCTTCGTTGACGCCCGCCAGCACGCCGAAGAAGAGCGCCAGCGGCATCACCAGCACAAAGGCCGCCGCCGCCAGAATCAGGCTGTTGGCCGCGCGGGAGAAAATGGTCGCCGAGACCGGACGATTGGTCTGCAGCGACATGCCTGCATCCCCGCGCACAATGCCCTTGCGCAGCGGGATGTACTGCTGCGGGCCGCCGCGCTCGCTGCGCACGCCGGCTTTGCTTAGCACCAGCACTTCCAGGTCGCTGCCGCGCACCCATTTGACGAGATTGTTGCGCGTATCGACGCCCCAGAAGACCTCGGCGCCGGTTTCGTCGGTCGTCCACGTCACGGACGCAGGCGACGTGACTTCGCGTCCGTCCGGCGTGCGTTGGATGGCGAGCAGCTCGCCCTCGACCATGCGCCAACGGGTCAACGCGCCGTCCACCTCGGCCCACCACTCCTGTTCGCCGGTCTGCGGATTGGGCGCCGTCGTCAGCGGATAGGGAGAGAGCTGCTGGGCGCGCCAGTCGCTGCCGATCAGCCAGTCGGCGTAGCGCTGCCAGGCCGGCGCGTCCAATCCCAGCTGCCGGCGCAGCGACTCGCGCTGCTCCGGCGTGGCGAAGACGCCCAACAGCCGCACCGTGACGTCTCCGCCCGCCACTTCGAGCAGGAAGAAGAGCACGAGCGACACCAGGAACATGGTGACGAACATCGAAAAGAGGTTGCGAACCAGAAACCTCGCCATGCGCGTCTTGTCCTACGAAAACTTGCCTCACGAAAAGATGGTCACCAGGAAAGCCCCCCTGGAATGACGTCAGAATTCGTGACGGCCATCTCAGGCCTGCTTCCAGACTTCGTAATAGAAATCGAAGTTGGAGGGATGCGCCACGACGTTTTGGAACTCCTTGCGGATGATCTCCCACTCGTTCGTCCAGTAGCTGTTTCCGATGGGGCCGCGCTCCTGCATGATGTCTTCCAGCTCGCCGATGATTTCGCGCCGCGCTTCGACGTCCAGCGTCAACTCCGCCTTGCGCAGCTTCTCGACAAACTCCGGATCGACCCAGCGCGTTTCGTTCCAGGGCACCGGGTTGCCGTCGGCGTCGGCGGTGTAGGCGAGCGGCGGCACCATGGTGTCGAGCGGCCGATGCGCCCAGATCGTGATGCCGAGCGGCACCTCGGTCCAGCGATCCCAGTAGCCGTTCGGCTCCGTGATGTCGAGCGTAATGTCGAAGCCCGCCGGCGCCGCCAGCTCCTTGAGCGTCTGCGCGATCTCCGGCTCCGAAAGGTCGTTCTTGGTCGCCAGCGTCACCTTGAGCGGGAGCTGGATGCCCTTTTCCGCAGCGTACTCTTCCAGCAACGCCCGCGCGCCTTCCGGGTCATAAGGCGGGATGGGCCGTTCGGCGTAAGCCGGATGCACGGGCGAGAAGTGGGCGTCGATGGAAAGGATGCCTTCGCCATTGTAGGAAAAATCGAGAATCTTCTGGCGATCCTGGCATTTCTTGAGCGCAGTGCGCACACGGTTGTCGTTCCACGGCTCCATGTCGACGCGCATGCGCACGAGGAAACAGTTGGCCGTCGCCACGCTCTTCACCTGCAGCTCGGGGTTGTCCTTCAGCGCCAGGAAGTCCGACGGCCTTGGCTTGAAGAAGGTGTCGATCTGACCGCTCTGCATAGCCGCCACCGAGGCGTCTTTGTCCAGATTGACGAAGACGATCTCGTCCAGGTAGGGCAACGGCCTGCCGTCCTCGCCCATCCGCCAGTAATCCGGCCGCGCTTTGAAGGCGGCGCGCTCGCCTTCCAGGTATTCGACCAGAGTGAAGGCGCCGGTGCCGACCGGCTGCTTGACCCAGTCGCCCTGAAAGTCTCGGTGCAAAATGACGGCGGGATAATGGAAAAGATGCTCCGGCACGCCGATATTGGGCGAAGTTAAATGCAGCCGGATGGTGTAGTCGTCGACTTTTTCAACGCTGTCCATGCCATCCAGATAAGAAAGCAGGCCGAGCATCGACGAGCCGACGGCCGGGTCCAACCACTGGCTGAAACTGAACAACACATCGTCGGCGGTGAGATCATCGCCGTTGTTGAATTTAATGCCCTTGCGCAGATAAAGCGTCCAGGTCTGGACATCGTCGCTGGCCTCCCACCGTTCTAACAGGTAGGGGCGCGTGATGTTGTCCGGGCCGGTCACGGTGAGATACTCGTTGACCAGACGCACGGCGTTGGCGCCCTCAATCCACGAGAGCCGCGCCGGATGATCCACCTGCTGCACCAGCATTCCTTTGCGCAGAACGCCCCCGCGCACAATTGCTCCCGGCGCGGCGCCCGCCGCCGGCGCAGCTTCTCCTGCAGTCGGCGCCGTCGGCGCGGCTGCAGGGGCGCAGGCCGACAGCGCATAGGCCGTTCCCACCGAGACGCCCAAGAGCGTGGCGTAGCGCAAAAACTCACGGCGCGTGATGCGCCCCTGGCGCAGTTTGTCCGTCGCCTGCAAAACCAACGGGTGAATTCGTTCGTTCATGGGGTTGCTCCTTTCTATGCGGAATTGATCCTGGTTGCTCGCTTACACCCTACCAAAGAATGAAAAATTGCGCAATTGAAATTTTTTAGACGAACTTCCGCAATCCATGATATGATGGATTCATGTCCGAAGAAATGATCCGTCGCCTGCGTCAAGCCGGCTACAAAATTACGCCTCCTCGTCTGGCTGTTCTACAGGTGATCCTGCGCGAGGGTGAACATTTGAACCCGCAAGAAATTTTAGAACAGGCCCAGGCGATCTATCCCCAGACGGGCCGCGCCACCGTCTATCGCACGCTGGAGCTGCTCACCAGTTTGGGCATCGTGCGCCCCATCTACGTCGGCGACAACGGCCCCACCTATATCCGCGCCGAAGGCGGCCACCACCATCTGGTCTGCTCACGCTGTGGCCATGTCATCGATTTCGACCAATGCATCGCCGACAGCATGGAGCAGGAGCTGGAAGAGCGATTTGGCTTTCAGATTCAAAGCCATCTGCTTGAGTTTTATGGGGTGTGCGCCAACTGTCAGGAGGCGTCCAAAATTGCACAATAGTTGGAGACGGTCTCGCAAGATTGACAAGCGCTGCGCGGCCGACATATACTGGATAACCAATTGAATAATTGCTGCACAGGTGCACGCTGCTTCTTCAAGCGTGCTGTAAAGGCGAAGCCGGTGTAAGTCCGGCGCTGTCCCGCAACTGTAACCGCCCCCAATCGGGCGGAAGCCAGGTCGACCGCCTGTGCATGGACGTGTCAACCCTCGTGGAGTGGGGTGCGCCGTCGATCAGCTTTAGATCAGACGCCTTCTCTCACCGACGAGAAGGCGTTTTTTATCAAAACATTGCCTGGCGCCGCACCTGTCCGTTTATCGTTGGGAAGGGCGGCGCTGATTCGTATGTGGAACAACGGCAAAAGAAAGCGTGAGGAGAAGGATGAAACGGCAAACA
>NZ_CAKZMJ010000043.1 GCF_937128415.1 uncultured Caldilinea sp. | reverse complement strand
CCAACATCGTGAGCGCCACCACGGCGGGCAAGTTGACGATTGATGGCAGCGGGCAGAATATCACCATCAGCGGCGGCGGCAGCGTGCGGGTGATGATTGTGAACAGCGGCGCGGACCTCACCCTGCAAAACCTGACCATCGCCAACGGCAATGCCGGTGCCGGCGACGGCGGCGGCGTGACCAACTACGGCACGCTGACCATCACCAACAGCACCTTCTCCGCCAACCGCGCCACCGGCTCCAGCAGCAAGGGCGGCGGCGTGCACAACACCGCCGGCAGCAGGCTGACCATCACGGGCAGCACCTTCTCCGCCAACAGCGCCGTGGGCGGCGGCGGCATTTTCAACCTCGGCACGCTGACCATCGCAGGCAGCACCTTCTCCGGCAATAGTGCGACCGAGGGCGGCGGCGTGTACAACGTCGACAGGCTGACCATCACCAACAGCACCTTCGCCAATAACAGCGCAAGCGGCAGCAACGGCGGCGGCGTGTACAACGCCAGCACGCTGACCATCACCAACAGCACCTTCGCCAATAACAGCGCAACCGGCAACAACGGTGGCGGCGTCTATAATGCCGGCCCGCTGACCGTCACCAACAGCACCTTCTCCGGCAACAGCGCCGGCTCCGGCGGCGGCGTATTTGTGGTCGGCGGTGCGGCGACCCTCAAGAACACCATCATCGCCAACAGTCCCAGCGGGGGGAACTGCAGCGGCACATTCGCTGCTGGCAGCACGAACAACATGGCAACGGATAACACCTGTGGCTTTAGTTTCACCCAAGTCACACCCGCGCAGTTGAATCTCGGCGCGCTGACCGGCTCGCCGGCCTACTTCCCGCTTCTCCCCGGGAGCCCCGCCATTGACGCCGGCACCAACGACGGCTGCCCATCCGATTCGCAAAACGGCGTCACCCGCCCGCAAGATGGCAATGGCGACAGCACGGCAACGTGCGACATCGGCTCATACGAAGCGCCGGCGGCTTCAACGCCGACGCCGACCGCCACGCCGACGAGCACGCCCACAGCCACACCGACGGCGACACCGACCAATACGCCGACGCCCACACCGACGGGCACGCCGACCTATCGGCTCTATCTACCCCTCGTAACCAACGGTGCTAGTTGAAAAAGTCATGAGGTGCACTGCTCCAAAAGTCCACCAAACAAAAGGAGCAAGCCCTCATGACTACCAAAGATTTTATCATTGCACTGTTCTGCAGAGTTGATGATCAGATGAAAGACTCACGAAACATCCACAAGCCGACTTGCACCCCAGCGAAATCGTCACCTTGGCCATTCTGTTTGCGCTCAAGGGAGTGGGAGATCGCGCCTTTTCTCGTTGGCTGGTTCGAGATTGGCGCCCGTTGTTCCCGAAATTGCCCGAAAGAACCCGGCTGTTTCGCTTGTTCAAGACCCACCCGCTGATCCGTTCGCTTGCAGAGGAGATGTTCATCCTGGTGGATCATGGCTTTTTCTCCCAAACGAAGAACCCTGCCAACATGAAAGTCTGTAAGCGAGGCAGCTGGAATGTGCGGATGATGGCGGAAACCGTTTTGTCCATGTCGACTACGGTGCGTCATTGCAAACGGCTCCGCCATCGGGTTTGGGAGTATTTCAAGGCTCGCTTGACGTTTACCATGGCGGCGTTCAATCTGTTGGTTCAGTGGCATGGCCTGCATCCCGACGAGAACGGCGTTATTCGCCTTTCTATTGCTGAGTTCAGTTTATGAGGTAGCACTATTGTTTTTTTAAACTCAAAACCCCAACTCGGTTCAAAAATCGGAGAAAGGAGTTCTGTTCGGTTCACGTCAGAAAGGAGGTTTCGCTATCATGACGTGTACTATCTTCTACCGTTGATTCTGGTTGAATGAACAGAAATCAGACAACCCTCTGCAGGCGGTTGCACCCGTCTCCAGATGCTTAAACCTGTCTCCGCAGAACAGCTCCCAAGACGCCTTGGGAGCTGTTTCATATTGCGGGCAGTTCGGAGTTTGATCGCTCGCCGGGTATAATGAGCGCGATGAGAGACAAAACAAAAGTTCTGGCGCTCGATCTGGACGACACGCTCCTGCGCAGCGACAAAAGCATCGGCGCTGCGACGCTGGCGGCGCTCGACCGCTGGTTGGCGGCCGGACATGAAATTGTTGTGGCGACCGGCCGACCTCCGCGCAGCGTGGCGCCGGTGCTGCCGCCTTCGCTGCTGGATGCGCCGCGCATCGTCTACAACGGCGCCCAGGCGCTTGTCAACGAGCAGATCGTCTTCGATAGACCGATCCCTGCGCAGGATGTTCGTCGCATTCTGGAATGGACTGAAATGAGCGGCGACGTGTGGTATATCGGCCTTGAGATCAACGATATGCTTTATGTCAATCGGCATTTTGAGAAACCAGGCGTCTTTCAGGTGAGCGACTTGATGATGCTCTGCGAAGAGCCTGTCTATAAGATGATCTTCTTTTTTCCAGAGGGACGTAGGGACATCGAACCGTTGTTAGCGGTGGTCCCACCGACGACGCGCGCGCTGGTGACGCCCAAATTCAGCCTTGTCCAACTGTGCGCCCGCGATGCGAACAAATTTACGGCGCTCAAACACCTTCTCGCCAGGCGTTCTCTTGCGCCGGCTTCGGTGATCGCCATCGGCGACGACATCAACGACGTTGAGATGGTGCGTTGCAGCGACATCGGCGTCGCCGTGGCGAACGCCCTGCCCGAAGTGAAAGCTGTAGCGGATTGGATTGCCCCCAGCGCCGACGAGGATGGCGTGGCCTACGTAATCGATCGTCTCCTGGATTGACGCCGCCGGACGACTCTCATGGCGAAACGCAGCTTCCTCACCGATCTATACGAACAATTTCTCGTCGTGCGTTCAGGGTGGCGCCACGAATTCTGGGGCGCGCTGCTAGTTGTTTTGGGCGGGATGTTGCTGTGGGATGTCGTTCGGCATTGGGTCGTTGGCGACTCCCCCGGTCTGCTTACGATCTTCACCGGTTGGACTGCGCCGTTGGTCGCCGTCGCCGTCGTGCTCCTAGGGGCGGTGTTGATACTGAGACGGCGGAGCGGCTATTGGAGCGCCGAAGCGTTGTTCGGCGCAGAACTTTTCCTGCTCGGCCTGATGGCCTTTACATTCATTCGCCGTGAAGGCGCAGTCAACTGGAACGTCCGCCTGGACGGAGAAGGCGGCGGTTTGGTCGGTTGGGCTTTTGGCAATCTGTTCCTGGCCGCGTTGGGCGAAACGCTGGCTGCATTGCTCGCCGTGGTCTTGATTGCGGTTGGAGGAGGCATGCTGATTCGCTACACTCCCTTGCTTGTGGCCGCAGTCTTGACCGTCCGCTGGCTGGCGATGGTCGGAGAATATATCGCAGACAGAGCTGGGCGCATTCGCTCGGGCGTCGAGG
>NZ_CAKZMJ010000042.1 GCF_937128415.1 uncultured Caldilinea sp. | reverse complement strand
GTCTTCCCGTGGTCGATGTGCCCAATCGTCCCCACGTTCACGTGGGGCTTCGTCCGCTGAAATACTGCCTTGGACATCAGTAAACGCCTCCCTTAAAAATGATTCTCAATCTTCACCGAAGTGTTTGCGTGAATAAACTTCCCCAGTGAACAACGAACCGCCCAAAAACGGGCGGTTCAGCGCTCACAAAATATGAAACGCGCCCGTTTGTATTCAACCGAGCGCGCACACAAACATCGGAGAGCCCACAACCGGACTTGAACCGGTGACCTCATTCTTACCAAGAATGTGCTCTACCTGCTGAGCTATGTGGGCAAGACTGTGGGCGGGGGCGGATTCGAACCACCGTAGGCGCTAGCCGGCTGATTTACAGTCAGCTCCCTTTGTCCACTCGGGCACCCGCCCATGTATGCGACTGCACACACCACAATGCCAGCGAAGCTTTTCGCCCGTCGCCCGACAAGTTTGTCGAGCATTACAGACAGGCCAACGAGATTTTCGCATCTCGTACTGCTCGACCTCTGGCAGAGCCGACGATCGGACTCGAACCGATAACCTGCTGTTTACAAGACAGCTGCTCTGCCGATTGAGCTACGCCGGCACATGAATGCTGCTCGGTCATTGTGCACAACACAGACTGCGCACGATAGTTAATTATAAACATATCCTCCTGAAGGGTCAAATTGCCGGGCTGTAAAAATTTCGCTAAAGCATCGGTTTCGAGCGCCGAGACCGTGGTCCATGCCTTGAAATTTCGGGGGACGCCTGAAGATTGACAGGGGGCACACCCTGTGCTACTGTTTTCCGGATATGTGATCCGACGCACCCGCTCCGGTGCAACAGCAAGGTTTAAGGTGGTAGTGTATGCGAGAGAATCGATTGCGCACGCTCTGGTCGCAAGGAGAGGCGGCGCTCTGTGGCTGGCTCACGATTCCCAGCACCTTTTCGACGGAGATTATGGCGCAGGCGGGCTTCGATTGCCTGACGATCGATCTGCAACATGGCTTGATCGACTACCAGACTGCCGTGACGATGTTGCAGACCATTTCCACGACGAGTGTGACGCCGCTGGCGCGCGTGCCCTGGAACGAACCAGGCATCATGATGAAGTTGCTCGATGCAGGTTGCTACGGGATCATATGCCCAATGATCAACAACGCAGAGGAGGCGGCTCTGTTCGCAGGCGCCTGCCGGTATCCGCCGGCGGGGTTCCGCAGCTATGGTCCCAAACGCGCCATGCTCTACGCCGGCCCTGATTACCCAGAGGCGGCGAACGAGACGATTTTAGCGATCGCCATGATCGAAACCGCCGAAGGACTGGCGAACGTCGACGCCATCGCCGCCACCCCGGGCATCGACGCACTCTACATCGGCCCCGCCGATCTCAGCCTGGCGCTCGGCCGCACGCAGCGCACCGATCAGACCGACCCCGTGTTGGTGGAGGCGCTGGAGACGATCCTGGCCGCGGCGAAGCGTCACGGCAAAGTGGCGGGGTTGCACACCGCTACGCCCGTCTACGCCGCAAGCATGATCGAAAAAGGCTTCCAGTTGGTGACGGTGTCCACCGACGCCGGCCTGTTAGAGACGGAGGCGAAGCGCGTGGTGAGCGCAGTGCGCGGCGAACGGACAAAAGAACAGGTTCAAGGGCCGTATTGATGCATACAGCTTCGCTTCTGGAGTGATCTGGAGGGAGGTTATAAGCTTGCAGGAGGCTTCGCAGCTTCCTGCAAGAGAGTCGCCTCCCCTAGGGGCGCCGGTTTAGCGCGGAATCAGCAGCCGCTGTCCGACGACAATGGTATTGGGATCGCGCAGGTCGTTGGCTGTCATGATCGTTTCCATGCTTACGCCGTAGCGCTGGGCGATGCCGGAAAGGCTCTCGCCGGGCTGCACGGTGTGCCAGACGCCTCGTCTCTCCATCACCTGACGCGGGGTGACGCCGGGGATGACCAGGCGTTGCCCCACGCGCAGCAGGTTCGGATTGGCGATGGCGTTGGCGGCGGCGATCTCTGCGGCGGAGACGCCGTAGTCCAACGCAATGCTGTTCAACGTTTCGTTGGGCTGCACGACGTGGGTCACAACCTCCTGACCGCTCGTCGCTGCGCCGCCGCCCTCTGCGGTGGGTGCAGCGACCCCCTCCGCCGCAGGAGATGGAGCGACGCCGGGGATCAGCAACGCTTTCCCGACAGGGAGATTGTCTCGGTCGAGAATTGCGTTCACTTCGGCCAGAACATTCACATTGACCCCGTATTCCATGGCAATGCCGAACAGCGTCTCGCCGGGCTGCACAATATGGCGGAAAGGCTCCGGCGTCGGCGTTGGCTCTCCCTCTGGGACGCGCAGGACCTGGCCCGCAAAGATATTGTCGTCGACGAGATTGTTCAGCTCGCGCAATTGTTGGGGAGAGACGTTAAAGCGCCTCGCAATGGCGGAGAGGGTGTCGCCGGCCTGAACCGTATACTGAAAGATGGCGCGCGTCGGCGTGGGTTCGGGCGTGGGCGTGCTGGTTTCGCGTGCGGGCGCCGATGCAGTGGGCGTCTGCACGTCCAGCACTTCGACCACCGGTTCGGCGCCGCCCTGCGCTTCCGTCACGCTTGTTGCGTCAGCGGCCGGCGTGGGACGTTCGCGCGTGCAGGCGGCCAACAGAGCGACCGTCAGGAGCAAAAGGCCAAGAAGCAGGTGTCGAGCGTGCACGGCTGTACCTCCCCCGGTGATGTAGAAACCAGAACCGCAACAATTATAGCAATTAGGCGGCGATTTCACAATTCCATGCGCGAACCGTCGTCGGCCAGGGGGCGGAGATTCGCCGCTGCGTTTGCGTCAGCGCAGGGTCTGATAGGCGGTGACGATCGCCAGGACAAGGAAGAGCAACCCGCCCAGGGTGAAGAATGAAAAAAAGCTGCCGAAGAGCAAGCCGGTGAGCAGGCCGCTCAGGGCCAGCCCTACGACAATGCCGGCCAGCGTGAAATGGCGAATATAGCGGCCGCGGCGACGGCCAACCGCTTTGCGAATCATCTGGGCGAGCGAAGCGCCTGCGCCCGAGCCGATCAGAATGGCCAGGATCCATCCGAAAAAGCCGGTGAGACGGAAAAGCCAGGCGACAAGCGGCCAGGCGATCAGCGTGACGCCTGCGGCTACGGCGAACGCGATCAGGTTGTCCGCCGTGGCGGCGTTGTAAAAGACGTTCTGCTGCTCGCGAATGCATTCCTTGCAGCGATAGCCCACCTCCGTCAGCACGGCGCATTTCAGGCAGATCGGTTTGCCGCACTTGTTGCAGCGCAGATAGGTTTCTGTGTCTGGATGATTGGCGCAATACATTGCTGTAGCGACATCGGCGGGATCATGCGCCGCCGGGTTCGACGGAGATGTGGTCATGCGTCGCTTCCCTCGGTTTCAGCTCGTCTTCAGATCGTCCACTGCATTTTTTCCATCAACGTCTGATAGAAATAGTTGCGCTCTCGCACGCGCACAAAGCGAGCCAGATGCGGGCTGCCGACCACCACGACCTGATCGTTTTCCTGCACCTCCACGACCACCTGGCCGTCCACCGTCACCATGGGAGGATAGTCGCTGGTGGCGTGCAGGCGAATGGTCACCCCCTCCGACAGGATAATGGCGCGGTCCATGCTCAAATGCGGGGCGATCGGAATCAACAAAATGTTGCGGAGTTCCGGAGGCATGATCGGCCCGCCGACCGCCAGTGCATAGCCCGTGCTGCCCGTGGCTGTGCTGACGATCAAACCATCGCAGGTGTAGGTTGTCAGGTATCCGTCATCCAGTTCGGCGCTGATGCGCACCACGCGCGCCAGGTTGCCGCGGCTCAGCACGACGTCGTTGAGCGCGTCGTACGTGCAGACCACCTCGCTGACGCCGTTGCGAGGATTCAGCCGCTCGAGATGCATGCGCACCATCAAGCGCTCTTCGATCCAGTATTGGCCGTTCAGGATCGCCCTCAGCGGCGTCTCCCAGTCGTTGGGTTGCACTTCGGCCAGAAAGCCGAGCCGCCCCATCTTGACGCCGAGCATGGGCACGGCGTAGCGGGCGCCCATGCGTGCAGCCCGCAGCAGCGTTCCATCGCCGCCCAGGGTGATCAGCAGGTCGACGCTGGGCAGATGGGCGGCGGTCACTTCCAGTTCCCAAGCGGATTCGCGCCAGATGTCAGGGACGCCCGCCGCACGCAGGAAGTCGCCGATCTGCTCCGCCAGCGCGAAGGACTCCGGCTTTTTGGGGTGATGAAGGATGCCTACGTGCGTGAACCCTGCGCCGTTTTGTTGGCCCATGTTCGCCCTGCTCATCTGCGTCGCCATGGATGACCGACCTTGATCTCCATTGTGCATCGTAAATCAGTGCATCGTAAATCTACGCAAAAACCTTATCATGAAGTCGTCCTGGCGGCGAAACTGAGGTATGATTGTGTGCATGAGTCGAGTGCTGATCATTTCCGATATTCACGCCAACCTTGCGGCGCTGGAAACGGTTCTCAACGACGCCGAAGGGCAGTACGACGCCCTGTGGTGTCTGGGAGATCTCGTCGGCTATGGGCCGAGGCCCAACGAGTGCATCGAGCTCGTGCGCGAGCGCGCCGAACTGTGTGTGATGGGCAACCATGACTGGGCGGTGTTGGACAAGCCGGGCGTCAACGTGGAGGATTTCAACCCGCAGGCGCGCCATGCCGTGTTGTGGACGCGCGAGCAACTGAGCGAGGAGAATCGGCGTTATCTGGAGCAACTCCCCTGTACGCCGGTGCATCCGCCGAAGACGTCGGAGATTTTGGTGACCCACGCCAGCCCACGCGAACCGGTCTGGGAGTACATCCTGACGCCTTCGATTGCGCTTGAAAACTTCGCTGCGTTTGACGATTTGCTTTGCCTGGTGGGCCACACACACAAGCCGGCCATCTATCGTTGGCGTTTCTTTGAATCGCTGGCTGAGGGTGAGGACGATCACGAGATGCAGGGCATGGCGACGGTCGACTACCTGCAGTTGCCGGCGCAGATGGCGGTGCATCTTGAGCTTTCGCCCACGCAGCGGCTGATCGTCAACCCGGGCAGCGTCGGTCAGCCGCGCGACAATGACCCGCGCGCGGCCTATGCGATTCTCGACCTGGAAACCATGACGTTGATTCACTATCGCGTTTCGTATCCCATCGAGCTGACGCAGAGCCAGATGCGCGAAGCCAGGCTGCCTAAACGACTGATCGACCGGCTGAGCTTTGGCTGGTGAGACGATCCGCTAGGCGCTGTTGATGCGATCCTCTAACACCTCTGGCTCAATTCGGTTGTACATCTCGAACCAGTCCGGCAGGTCCTTCGAGCGGTTGACGGCCGCCTGTCTTTCTGAGCGTCGTCGATATTCTTCCATGCGTTTCAAAATTTCCTGCGCCACCCTGCGTGGATTGGGTACGCCGATGAAATCGAAAGAGCCTCCTTCGGCCGCCGTCTGACAGCGTACGTCGCCGTAGTTGAAGAGCCAGTGCAGCGGCGACGGGATCGACATAGTGACGTTCTGAATGCGCCCTAGATTGGCGCTCTTGCGGTCTTCGGAGAGGCCGAGCGGCATTCGGTCGACATGCACAATTTCGTCTTCGGTCACTTCGTAGGTGTCGTTGTGCCAGTCGGCCATCGTCCAGAGCAGGTTGCCCGCCGCAATCAGCATTACAATCACGCCGAGAATGACCAGCAGGTTGAGAAAAGGCAGCGCCTCCCTGGGCGCTCCCCATATTTCCGACAGCCAAGGCAGCGCAATGAAGAGCATCCCCAACAAGAAGATGAACACAGGAAATCCCATCTGTGACGCAAGCATGAGCCAGTGTTTGCGCCAGACAATACGGTCTTTCGACGGGCGATGCGGCTGCAACTTCAGATAGCTTAACAGACGTTCCCACCGGCTCGGCTTTTGCGCAACAGGCGCGTCTCCTGCAACAGGCGTGTCTTCTCGATAAACCCGACTCGGAATATCGATAGCCAGCCCCAGCCGGGCCTCCAGAGCTTGCTGGATAGAGGATCTGTTTGCGGCCTCTGCATGGCGTCGACGCTGCTCGCGCCGACTTACGATCTCTTTGCGCAGGTTGTTGAAATCCTTGGCGTAATCAAAGCGAATCACGCCGACCGTCGCCGCCGTCTCGATGGTGATGGCGCCGTAGTTGAACAATCTGCCCGCCAGAGTGCGATACTGATTGACATTCTGAATCTGCTCCAGCGACGCCTCTTCGCGAGTTTCTGTGACGAAAAGCACCTTTTCTTGATGGATCACGCGCAGGTCGGTGATCATCAGCCAGTCGTTCCAATAGTCAATGATGCCCCAGATGAGGGCTGCGACGCCGAGGACGAGCACGGTGATTATGGCTGCGCGGAGCAAGACTTCGAGGCCGGGCGCAAACCCCGCCGCCCAGCCCGACAACCCGTACAGCGCAAGCGCCACAAGGAAGAGCAAAATCGCCGGCGTATTTTTGACAAAAAATGCAATCCAGTGACGACGCACTTGCAGCACGACTTTCTCGCCCGGCTCCAGCCATTCATAGTCGAGTTGCCTGGATTTTTGAGAACGTTCGCTTGCGATATCCGTCCTCTTGATTTTCAGGCGCGGCCGCAGGTCGGCTCCCAACCGCTTCGACACCGCCTCCAGGTCGCGCCAGTGGAAGCGCAGCCACTCGCTGCCGGCCTGCGCCTCCACCGTCGACTCCTGAGACACCTGACCCAACAGCGCCTGTTCGGCGAAATAGGTCGGTCCGATCGCCGTGGCGCTGCTGATCAAACGACCGTCCTTGTCGAGTGCGCGGACGGAGGCGCGACCCTCTACCAACACCCACAGGCTGTCGGGGACTTCCCCCTGATGGATGAGCAGACGAACATGTGGCAAATAAAAGTGGCTAACATAGCCGACAATGGTCCGTCGCTCCTCAGCATTCAAGCGCGCAAACATAGGGAGTCGGTCGATCATCTGTTCACGAAGATTGATGTCTTCGTGCATGATTTTTTCCGGATTCAGGCCGGTGATGCTCTTGAAGCTATGGTAAGGAATACAATAGAGATCGGTTTTTGCCTGGGAAGTTGCATCGTGCAGCATATACCGGTCAACGCTGCCCATGCCGATAAAGCCGACGATGTCTTGCGCTGCGCCGAACATGGCGCCGTTGCCCAGCAGGTGCGTCTCTTTGGGATGACCGGCCAGTTCAAGTTGAACCTGCCCCTGATGGATCAGGTAAATGCACTCCGACAGATCGCCGCGTCGATAGATCGTTTGTCCTGGCCGATACACTTTGTGCGTCGTTTCATCCGCCAGAAAACCGCTGACGATCGGATGGAGCGCAGGCGACAGCGCCAGCCTGCGCATGAAAGGGAACGTGCTCAGGCGATCCGCCACCTCTTTGGGAAAGAGGCGCTCGCGAATTCCGGGAAAATAATAAATCAGGCGACTGAAGGCCTGCGCATCGATGGCGAGCAGTTCACAGGCGTCTTCACTTCTGGCGTAAGTGGTGTAGGGAATCCCATAGAGAAACTCCAGGTGCCCCAACAGCTTTCCTTCGCCTACGGTGCGTGCAATCAAGCGGCTTTTTTGGCCCTGGACGGTCTCTTCGCGATACTGATTGATGCGTCCGGACGCCAGAATATACACTGCCGTGACCGGCTTCTCCTGGCGATAAAGCATTTTGAACGGCGGAAGATAGAGACGGTGGATGGCGCCGAGCAAAATCGGCTCCCAGATGGCCGGGTTTACATCTGCAAGGAAATTCAACTGCAACGCTCGAATTTGTGAACTATCGAGCGGCGTTGCGTCGAACACCGCAGCGTCTTTGCTCATAGCCATTCCTTCACCCGCTCCGCCACTTTGCGCGTGACGCCCGGCACCGCCATCAGCTCCTCGATCGACGCCCTGCGCACGCGCTCGATGTCGCCGCCAAAGTGTTGCAGGATCGCCTTGCGTCGCTTGGGGCCGACGCCGGGGATGTCGTCCAGCCGCGAATGCGTCTGCTCCTTGCTGCGCAGGTTGCGATGGTAGGCGACGCCAAAGCGATGCGCCTCGTCGCGGATGCGCTGCACAAGGTGGAGGGCGGCGCTGCCGCGACGCAGCCACAGCGGGTCGGGGGCGTTGGGACGGTAGATCTCTTCCTCTCTCTTGGCCAGGCCAATCACAGGAATCTGCTCAAAGAGACCGAATTCTCGCAGCACCTCCACCGCGACGTTCAGTTGTCCTTTGCCGCCGTCGACGATCACGAGGTCGGGCGGAATGCGCCACGTCTCATCGTCGTTGCGGCTACGTTCGCCTGCGTCCGCCTGCGTCGAACCGGCTCGTTGTGCATCGTCCTCTCTGGCTGACGCGACCAGGCGACGGAAGCGGCGCCGCAGCATCTCGCGCATGCTGGCGAAGTCGTCCGGCGCGCCCTGGCTGCCCTTGCCCTGAATTTTGAAGCGCTTGTAGGCGCTCTTCAGCGGCGCGCCTTTGGCGAAGACCACCATCGAACCGACGGTGTTGGTTCCCTGCAGCGTGCTGATGTCGTAGCATTCGATGCGCATCGGCGTTTTTTCCAAATGCAGCGCCGCCTGCAGCTCGGCGAGCGCCTCCGTCTGGCGATGCGTATCGGCGGCGCGCGTCGCCTGTTGCACGCGCAGAAACTCGGCGGCGTTTTCTTGCGCCAGCTTCATTACGGCGGCTTTGTCCCCGCGCTTGGGCACGCGCAGCTCGACTTTGCCGCCGCGATGCTCGCTCAACCATTGCGCCAACAAGTCCGCGTTGCGCGGCGTCGCCTGCACCAAAATCAAAGGCGGAATGAAGGCCGCCTGATCATAGAATTGCTGGATGAAGGCGGCGATCACCGTCTCCATCTGGGCGGCGCCGATTAGGTCCTGTTCCGCCACGTCGGCGTTCTGCTCCTGAAGCTGGAAGACTTCTGCGCCTTCGAGCATGAAGCTGTCGCGCCCGACCAGCCGGCCATGGCGCACCATGAAGACCTGCACCGCCGTGTCGCCTGTGCGTTCGTCCTGGGCCACGGCGACGTAATCCAGGTCCTCCATCGCGCCGGTGACGATCTTTTGCTGTTCGGCGATGCGCTGCGCCGATTGCAGTCGATCGCGATAGAGCGCAGCCAGTTCAAACTGCAAATTCTCCGCCGCGCGCTCCATCTGCTCCTTGAGCTGACGGAGCACGCGATCGCTGTCGCCTTCCAGAAAATCCATCAGCTGTTGGATTGTCTCCCGATACTCCTCGCGCGTCTGCGCGCCGATGCACGGGCCGCCGCACAGCTTGATGTGATAGTAAAGGCAAGGGCGCGCATCGGCGCCGGTGATGGTGCGGTCACAGTCCAGGTAGGGAAAGACGCGGCGCAGGGCGTCGAGCGTCTCATAACAGGCGCGCGCGCTGGTGTACGGGCCAAAGTAACGCGCTCCGTCCTTGCGCATGCGCCGCACCACCTGAATTTTGGGGAAATCGTCCTGCCAGTTGACCTTGATGTACGGAAAGGTCTTGTCGTCTTTGAGGCGAACGTTGTAGCGCGGCTGGTGGCGTTTGATCAGCTCATTTTCGAGCACCAGCGCTTCCAGCTCTGTATTGGTCACCCACCAGGAAATGTCGGCCACTTCCGAAACGAGCGCACGCGTGCGAGGGCTATGGTTGGCGGACGCATGAAAATAGCTGCGCACGCGGTTGCGCAGAACCACAGCTTTGCCGACATAAAGGACGCGACCGTGCGCATCCAGCATCAAATAACAGCCCGGCGAGGTGGGCAGACTATCCAATTTTTGCGCGACTTTCTCAGGAATGCGGTTGTTCATGGTTCACAATTTTACCATAAGGCTGGTGCGCGCTGAAGATCATTGCGTCAACCCCTTGTTGAAAAATTGACCGCACTCCTGCCGTCCGTTATAATCAGGGACGCGCTATTTTCAGGCGTCGGTTTGACCATTCATGGAAACGGTTATGGGCAACGACGAGTTGAACGAAAATCCACTGGATGAATACGCCGCCAGGGCCAGCCAGCAGCTCTCTGGCCAAAGCGCCGAGGTGAGCCATTCAAGCGTCGAGCGCGTGGAGAGCGGTCAGGTTTCCTTGCGCGATTCATTCGCCCAACATGTGCAGGCGGCTGCCATCTACATGGAAGACGCCGCCGCCGGCGTGCTTAAGGCGGGTTCCTTGGAGGCGAAGGACGCGGCGATCGGCGCCGCATTTGCGGAGTCTGTGCAGGCCACGACGCTGCATACGGGCGTACTGGCCGGAAAAACAGTGGAAGGCCGGGAAATTCGCACCGGTCTGCTCTTCGCCGTCAACGTCCGTGGGGATGTCTATAGCGCCCTTTCCCCGGTCGCCGGCCTGGCGATCGGGGCCGGTTTCGCCGTGGGATATTTCCTGACGCGGCTCGCCTGGAAAATGGCAAAGCGGCGTCTATTGCCGGTAGAATAAAACGAATTTGATCAGGAGTCTTTCATCATGTCGAACTTGAACTTGAGCGCCGAGCCGAGAACGGTCTTTGGCCGGAAAACCAACCAACTGCGCCGTCAGGGATGGGTGCCGGTGGTCGTGTATGGAACCGTCGCCGAGCCGCTGAGCCTGCAAGTGACGGCTCGCGACCTGGAGCGCACGCTTCACGCCGGCGGGGCTTCCCAGGTGGTCACGCTCTCCGTCACGGGCGGGGGCGTTCACAATATTTTGATCAAAGAGGTCCAGCGCGAACCGGTGAGCCATGCGCTTTTGCACGCCGACTTTTACGCGGTGAACATGAACGAGAAACAGCGCGTGGCGGTGCCGGTGGTCGCCGTGGGCAAGCCTTCCGGCATGGCGGCCGGGCTGATGCTCTTCCAGGCGCATGAGATCGTGCACATCGAGGCGCTGCCCGCCGACATCCCCGCCGAGATCGAAGTGGACGTGACGCCGTTGACGCTGGAGCATCCGATTCACGTGCGCGACCTGCCGCCGATCCAAGGCGTCACCTATCTCGATGACCCGGATGAGGTCATCTTCTCGCTGATGATGACGCGCGCTGCTGAGGCTGAACTGGCGGAGGCCGAGGCGGTGGCGGGCGCGGAGCCTGAGGTTGTCAAGAAGGGCAAACAGACCGAAGAAGAATCGGAAGAATAGCGACCTCCGAGAGAGACTATGGAGGCCTGAGGCGGGCGGAGGAGCCGCGTCGCTTCAGGCCTTTTTTTATTTGAGGGGGGCGTGGTGGGGGAATTCTCTGTGAAGCGGGACCTTGCGGGGAATTGGCTGAAATTGCACAAATGACTCTGAGCACCTCGTAGCTGCGCTTCCTCGGATCCCGCGAGACTTTATGGTCTGTTAAGAAAGTGCGGCAGGGAGCCGCACCTACGAAAAGACCATCATCCCTCTGTAGGCGCTGCCGGTGCAGCGCTTCTCGGTTAACCAAATCATCGGGGCCTGTAAGGACGTGCGGCTCGCAGCCGCCCGCACATGCTGAAGTTACTCCTTGGTTTCAAAGGGAGGCTCGTCGAGAAACTGCATCGGATCGACGGCGACGCCGTTGATGCGCAGCTCCCAGTGCAGATGGGAGCCGGTGCTCAGGCCGGTGTTGCCGACCAGCCCCAGGACGTCCCCCGTCTCCACCCGCATGCCGGGCGCCACTTTGATCTCGCTCATGTGCCAGTAGCCGGTGAAGACGCCGCCGCCGTGATCGAGGATGACGGCGTTGCCGCGCACGGCGAGCGGCTCCGCCAACACGACGACGCCAGGCGCCGGCGCAAAGATCAACGCCCCCTCCGGCGCGCCGAAGTCCTGTCCGGCGTGGAAATTGCCGATGTCGGCGACGGAGTAGGTGCGCCGCTGGCCGAACGGGCTGGTGGTGGGATAGTCGACGCTGATGGGGCGGCGGAAACGCTCGCGCCAGAGCAAAACAGGCGTGTATTGCGACCACACTGCGACGACGCGATCTCGCTCGGCGGCCACGACGTCGGGTGTGAGGACATCCGCCTTCTCCTGCGTTACAACGATCTCCTGGTAGCCATACGGGCCGGCGACGACGTTCACCGGAAATGTGCGTTTCAGATCGACGCCGCGCGCTGTGGTGTAGCCCACCTCAAGCGTATACACGCCGGGCTCCTGCAGCGCGTTCACCGGGATAAACGCAAATTGTACAAGCCTCTGCGCATCCAGGACGTTGAAATGCAGTGGCTGATCGCTGAGTCGACCAAACAGAGTCACCGGACGGCTGGTCGTGACATAGAGACGGCCGGTGCGCCCCTGCACAATCGAATCGGGCGCATCGATGGTCAAAATGGCGCCCAGGTTCAAGCGAGGCGGCGGCGCCGAACGTGCAGGCACGCGCACCGGTTGGCCGGGGAAGAGCCGATGCGTCGTCGTTGTGGCGTTCAGCTCGGCGATGAGCGTCGGGTCTTCGCCGTAGCGGGCTGCGAGCACGGCGATGTCGTCGCCGGCCTGCGCGCGCACGACCGTCGTCGGAATCTCCGCCGCCGCCAACGCCGGCGCCGGTGCAGAACCGTCGGCGTCGGGAATGATCAGCACTTGACCGACGCGAATGCGATTGGGGTCCTCGATGCCGTTGGCGGCGACGAGCGCCTCGACGGTGACGCCAAAGCGCACGGCGATGGCGCCGAGCGTATCGCCTGGGGCCACGGTGTAGGCGCCGTCCTGCTGCGCGCG
>NZ_CAKZMJ010000041.1 GCF_937128415.1 uncultured Caldilinea sp. | reverse complement strand
GACTATCAACGGCAGGGGAAGGTCGTCGTGATGGTGGGCGACGGCGTCAACGATGCGCCGGCGCTGGCGCAGGCCGACGTCGGCGTGGCCATGGGTGCGGCCGGCGCCGACATTGCGCTGGAGGCCGCACACGTTGCGCTGATGCGCGAGGACTGGATGCTCGTGCCCACCGTCTTTGCCATCGCCCGCCGCACCATGCGCGTCGTCAAAATGAATCTGCTGTTGACTGCGGTCTACAACGTCGTCGGGCTTGCGCTGGCTGCCGCAGGCCTGCTGCCGCCGATCCTCGCCGCAGCGGCGCAGTCCATTCCAGACCTGTTCATCCTGGGCAACTCGGCGCGATTGCTGAAAAACGATCCGGCGCACAACTCTTCGCGTGATTCAAGGCGATAAAGACGCTCCACAAGGCCACACGAAAGAACACGAATCTTCGCGCAACTTAATTTGCGTCTCTGCGTGTTCCTTCAAGGAGCAAACGATTACGCGTCGCTGTCCGATGCATTGACGTGCATTTGGGAGTCCTGGAGGCGCTTGCGCATCATGACGACATACGAGCGCAGCGCGTTTTCGGCGTCGACGCCATGCAGGTTCGCCAGCGCCGTCAGCTCCCAGAGAATCTGTCCGACCCGGCGTTCGTCCGGTGCATCGCCCAACAGCGCAACGAGCGACGGATTCGCCTGCGCCAGCGCAGTGCGATCGAGCAGGCCGGCCTTCGCGGCTTTCGACTGCAGCTTGCGCGCCTTTTCCAGCGCAGGCAAGGCAGGGGCGACGCCGTCGAGCGGATCGGACTGCATGCCCTTTTCCGTCTTTTCCTGCGCTTTGATGGCGTCCCAGTTCGCCAGCACATGATCGACGCTGCTCACCGCCACATCGCCGAAGACGTGAGGATGGCGGCGGATGAGCTTGGTCACCACCCCGCGCACGACGTCGGCCATGCGAAAGCGCCCCTCCTCCGTGGCGATCTGCGTCATCATCGTCGCCGAAAGCAGCACGTCGCCCAACTCTTCGCAGATGGCGGGGCTGTTGTCATCCATGAACGCCTCGGCGTCGATGGCTTCGAGCAGCTCGGCGCATTCGTCCAGCAGATCGCTGCGCAGCGAGGCGAGCGTCTGTTCGCGATCCCAAGGGCAGCCCTCCGGCGCGCGCAGGTGGGCGACCAGCTCTTGCAGCGCCGTAAAGCTGGAATGCGGCGGCAGCGGCGGCACATAGACGCTGGTGAGATGGTCGAAGTGCTCTCCGTGATCTAGCTCAGCCAGCGGCAGAGAGATCAAACG
>NZ_CAKZMJ010000040.1 GCF_937128415.1 uncultured Caldilinea sp. | reverse complement strand
GTTGGGAAGGGCGGCGCTGATTCGTATGTGGAACAACGGCAAAAGAAAGCGTGAGGAGAAGGATGAAACGGCAAACAGTATTGTCAATCGCAACGCTTCTGCCCGTCGTATTGGTCGGCGCGACGCTGTGGCTGCTCTCTCCTGCAGCCGCGGTTTTCGCCGTCACCCATGCGGCCGATCGCACAGTGATTTTTGCAAGCGAGGAGATTGACGCAAGGGCGGCGCAGACAGAGACGCTCAACACCGCCGCAATCGTCGTCCAGTTCGATGATCGCCGCAGCGTCGTCCGTGAAGTCGAATTCGACGCGCCCATCTCCGGGCTGGAGGCTCTGCAAGCCTCCGGGCTGGATGTCACCGTCGCCGAGACCTCCTTCGGCCCGGCCGTGTGCGCCATCGAAGGGGTCGGGTGTCCGGCGGATGATTGCTTCTGCAATCCGGACCTGTTCTGGAGCTACAACTTCTGGGATGGAGAGAACTGGCAGAGCTATCCTGTGGGCGCCGCCTCCTCGGTGATCTCCCAGACCGGCGCCATCGAGGGGTGGCGTTGGGGCGCTTTTGGCAGCGCGCAGACGCCACCCGACCGGGCGCTGGCCGCAGCGCGCGCGCTGGCGTGGCTGCGCACTCAGCAAGACCCCGAGACCGGCGGCTTCGGCGAGAGCTTCAGCAGCGCCGTAGAGGTTTTAATGGCGTTGGGCGCCAACCATGAGCGCCCAGAAGACTGGCGAGCGGAGGGCGATGGGCGCTCGCTTGACGCCTATCTCCTGCCGCGGGCGCGCAGCTACAGCCTCAGCGGCGCAGCGCCCGCCGGCAAGCTGGCCGTCGCCTTCGCCGCAGCCGACGCCTGCCGCCCTGCGCGCACGGTGAAACCTTCCTTCCATTACAGCGAAACCCTCGGCGCCTACGCAGCGGACAGCGGCCCGAACGCCTGGGCGATCCTCGGCGCAACGGCTGTCAGCGAGACGATCCCCGCCGACGCCGTGGACTCCTTAAAAGAGCAACAACAGGAGAATGGCGGCTGGGAGTGGCAGGCCGGCTTCGGAACCGACACCAACACCACGGCGCTGGCGGTTCAGGCGTTGATCGCCGCCGGAGAGCCTGCCGATTCTCCGGCGATTGCACAGGCGCTGGCTTTCCTCGCCAGCGCACAGCAGGAGAACGGCGGCTTCGTCTACGACCCGAAGACGCCCGAATACGGTGCCGACGCCAACTCGACCGCCTACGTGATCCAGGCGATCCTCGCCGCCGGCGGCGACCCGGCCGGCGAGGATTGGACGAAGAACGGCGCCACGCCTTTCGATTTCTTGCTCAGCCTGCAGCTGTCTGAGGGCGCTTTCGAGTGGCAGCCAGAAACCGGCGCCAACCTGTTGGCGACGGCGCAGGCCGTGCCTGCACTCTTGGGGCATAGCCATCCCATTGCGGTGCGCGATCTGGAGTTCTGCGCCGACCGGAGGCTGCGACTGCTGCTCGAACAGCAGGAGTAACGCCGGACACAGGTTGCACTTTGCAGCGATGCGGCGGACGCCCACCATGCTCATTCTACACCGGCCGATATGAAGATGGATTCAACGCAAAGGCGCAAAGATGCGAAGGCGCCAAGAAAAACAAAAAGCTTTGCGCCTTCGGCGAAATTTTCATCGTTTGTGACGCCGTCAGGCGCGGCGCATGTCTCCCTCTTGCGCCGTCTGGCCTATTGCGCAGCGATGATTCTTGCGCTGCTGGCGTCCGCCCCTGCGATGGCCCAGGAGGGAAATCGCGCCGGCCTGGTGATCGCGCACGGCGACGGCAGCATCGCAGCGCGCTGCGTGGCCTTCGATGAATCCTCGCTCAGCGGTGCAGAGCTGCTGATGCGCAGCGGCCTCGACCTGGCGATGGAGGCCGGAGCGATGGGCGTCGCCGTCTGCCGCATCGACGGCGAAGGATGCAACTTTCCACAAGAATCGTGCTTCTGTCAATGTGAAAGCAGCCCCTGCTTCTACTGGTCTTATTGGCGGCTGAAAGGGGGCGAATGGGTGTACAGCAATCTCGGCGCGGGCAACACAACCGTGCGTCACGGCGACGTCGAGGGGTGGCGCTGGGGAGCGAGCGCCGGGGAAACGGCCGAGCCCCCGCCGCCGATGACCTTTGAGCAAATTTGCGCCTCCTCGATGGCGACGCAGCAAACGACGCCCATCTCAGAGCCGAAGACTTCAGACGAGGGCGCAGGGGACAGGGGGGCAGGGGAGCAAAGCAGCGGCGAGGCCGGCGAACAACGAGATGACGGTCAGACGCATGAGGACGCCACAGCAAAAAATGAGGAGACCGTTTCTGCGGCGCCCTCGCCTGTGGCGGCGGTGGGTGCGCTGCTCGGCGCGCTGGCGGCGTTGCCGGTTGCGGCGCTCTTGATTGTGTGGCTGCGTCGCAGCGCGCGGAGGCGCCCATGACGCGCGCGCTGCGCCTCCTCACCTACGGCCTGACCAGCCTGGTCGGGCTTGGCGCTTTTCTCTACCCCTTCTGGCTGCCGGAAGTGACCCAGCAAGTCAACGGCGTCTCCGCGCACGCCAACGACAGCGCCCTGATGATGACATTGCTGGTGGGCCTTTGCTTCGTCGTCCTCCTGCTTGAGGTGCAGCAGGACGCGGTCGGCGCAAAGACAATTGCCCTGCTCGGCGTGTTGGTGGCGATCAACGCCACCCTGCGCTTCATCGAAACGGCGATCCCGGGCCCAGGCGGTTTCAGCCCCGTCTTTTTGCTGATCGTCCTGGGCGGCTATGTGTTCGGCAGCGGCTTTGGCTTTCTGCTCGGCGCGCTGACCTTACTCGTCTCGGCGCTCGTGACCGGCGGCGTCGGCCCCTGGTTGCCCTATCAGATGGTCGCAGCCGGATGGGTGGGCCTGACTGCGCCGCTCTGTCGCCCTGTTGCAGCGGCGCTGGAGCGCATCTTCTTGACGCGCCACGCACCAGGCGCCACGCGCCAGGCGCCGGGCGTTGAACTCTGGACGCTCGCCGTCTTCGCCGCCTACTGGGGGCTGCTTTACGGCGCCATCATGAATCTCTGGTTCTGGCCGTTCGCCGTGGGTCCGGCGCAGATGCATTGGACGCCGGGCGTCGGCGCTTGGGAGACGGTGCAGCGGTATCTGGTCTTTTATGTCGTCACTTCGCTGGCGTGGGACCTGGCGCGGGCGGCGGGCAATTTGCTGCTGGTGGCGGTCGCCGGCGCGGCGCTTTTGCGCGTCCTGCGTCGTTTTCAGCGTCGTTTTGCGTTTGTCTATACGCCGGCAGTCGCGGCGGCCGGCGAGAAATGCGCGGAGGCTGCATGGACGTCTCGGTGAAGGGCGCGTTGACGCCAAACGCATGGCGCGCAGCCTCGCATCTCCGGCGCAGCATCCATTCCATGGCATGGATGGCCTGGGTCGCTGCGATCGTAGTCATCGCCACGCTGACGCGCAATCCCTGGTATCTGGGGTTGGTGATCGCCAGCGTTGCGTTTGTGCGCCGGCGCTGCGCGGCTCCATCCGAGTCTCCCCACGCAACGTTGCTTTCGCCTGTGCGCTTCAGCCTATTGGTCATCACGACGGCTGCGCTGTTCAACATGGCGATGGTGCACGTCGGCGCCACCGTGCTCTTTACGCTGCCGCCGTGGATTCCGCTGCTGGGCGGCGCGTGGACGCTGGAGGCGTTGGCGTATGGCGCGCTCAACGGCGCAGCGTTGGTGAGCCTTTTCCTCGGCTTCAGCGTGCTGAATCGTGCGACATCGGTGCGTTCGCTGCTGCGCCTCATCCCGCGTGCGTTCTATCCGGTCGCGGTGGTGACATCGATCGCAGTTTCGTTCATCCCGACCACCTTGCAGCAGATTGAGCAGATTCGCGAGGCGCAGGCGGTGCGCGGCCATCGGCTGCGCGGGGTGCGCAGCTGGCTGCCGTTGCTGATTCCGCTGCTGGAAGGCGGCATGGAGCGCGCGCTGCAGCTCGCCGAGGCGATGACGGCGCGCGGTTTCGCCGGCGGCGTCGAGACGCGCGACCGCTGGCCGCAAATGCTGACGTTGACCGGCTTTGTCGGCCTCGTTGCGGGCTGGTTGTTGCAAATCGTCTGGCGACAGCAGGAGGCGGGGGCTGCGTTGCTGGCGTTCGGCGCGCTCCTGCTGCTGACAGGCCTCTGGCGCGCCGGTCGTCGCCATCCGCACACCGTCTATCGCCCAGAGCAATGGCGAGCGCGCGACTGGCTGGTGGCGGTCGCTGCAGGAGCGGCGGCGCTCGCCTATCTGCTGCCGCTCTTTGCGCGGGAGACGCTTTTCTATTACCCCTATCCGGCGCTCAGCTGGCCTGCTTTCGACTGGCGCATCGGGCTGGCGACGCTGGGACTGCTGGCGCCGGCTCTTTCGTAAAGGGAAACGCAATGATTCGTCTTGAGCATGTCACCTACACCTATCCAGACGCCGCGTCGCCGGCGTTGAACGACGTTTCCCTGGAGCTGCCGGAAGGGCAGTTGATCCTGGTGATCGGCCCTTCGGGCGCAGGCAAATCGACGCTGTTGCGCTGTCTCAACGGATTGACGCCCCACTTCAGCGGCGGCGTTCTCCGCGGCGCCATCCATGTGGCGGGGCTTGACCCGGTGAGCGTCACCCCGCGCGTGCTCAGTCGCCACGTCGGCTTTGTCTTTCAAGACCCGGAGGCGCAGTTCGTCACCGAAACCGTCGAGGATGAGATCGCTTTCGCCCTGGAAAACGCCGCCATGTCGCGACAGGAGATGCGCGTACGCGTGGAGGAGACGCTCGACCTGCTCGATCTGACGCCGCTGCGCGACCGCCCGATCAAGACGCTTTCCGGCGGAGAACGTCAGCGCGTGGCGATCGCCGCCGCGCTGGCGCTGCGGCCTTCCATCCTGGCGCTGGACGAACCGACCTCTCAGCTCGACCCGAAATCCGCCGAAGACGTCCTGAACTCGCTGGTGCGGCTCAATCAGGATTTAGGGCTGACCATCATTCTGGCCGAACACCGGCTCGAACGCGTGTTGCCGTACGTAGACAGCATTCTCTATCTGCCCGACGACGATGGACCGGTCCTGTTCGACGACGTGCGCACGATGATGGGAAAGATCGAGCTTGCGCCGCCGTTGGTGAGGCTCGGCAAGGCGCTCGGCTGGCGCCCCCTGCCGTTGACCATCAAAGAGGGCTTGCGCTTCAGCCGCCCCTGGTTCGCCGAACACAGCGTCGCCGCGCTGCGCCGGTCGAAGCCACAACCGGCGCGCAACGGCGAGCCTTCTATCCGGGCGCGCGGGGTCAAGGTGCGCTTCGGCCAGCAGGAGGCGTTGCGCGGGATCGATCTCGAGCTGTGGCCCGGGGAAATCGTCGTGCTGATGGGACGCAACGGCGCGGGCAAGACCACCCTGCTGCGCTCACTGGTGGGGCTGGTGCGCCCGCACGCCGGCGTCATTGAGGTGGCCGGACAAAATATCGCCGGCCAGCAGGTCGCCGACATCTGCCGCAAGGTGGGCTATCTGCCGCAAGACCCCAACACCTTGCTCTTCGCCGAAAGCGTGGAGCAAGAGCTGCGGGTGACGCTGCGAAATCACAGGATGGATGCGGAGGAGCGCAAAATTGCAGCGCTGCTACAGCGGCTAAAGCTCCACGACAAGATGAACGCCTACCCGCGCGACCTCAGCGTCGGCGAACGGCAGCGAGTGGCGCTGGCCGCCATCAGTGTGACGCAGCCGGGCGCCCTGCTGCTCGACGAGCCGACGCGCGGGCTGGATTACGCGGCCAAACAGGAGCTGGAGCGGATGCTGCGCGAATGGCGCGACGAGGGCATGGCGATCCTCGTCGTCACCCACGACGTCGAGCTGGCTGCGGCCATCGCCGACCGCGTGATCCTGATGAGCCAGGGCGAAATCATCGCCGAAGGCCCTCCGGCGGACGTCCTGGCGACGTCGCCGCTCTTCGCGCCGCAGATCGCCCGATTGTTTCCGGAAAGCGGCTGGCTGACCGTTGAAGATGTGCTAGGAGCAAATGGACGATGCCAAGACTGACCAAAATCTACACCAAAAAAGGGGATGCAGGGGAAACCTCGCTGGGCGGCGGCCAGCGCGTGCCCAAGGATCATCTGCGCGTCGCCGCCTATGGCTCGGTGGATGAACTGAATTCACAGATCGGCCTGGCGCTGGCTTATGGGCTATGTGAAAAATTGTCGCAGGTGTTGCCTGAGATTCAAAACGAACTCTTCGACCTTGGCTCCGACCTCGCCTTCCGCGAAGAGGACAAAGCCCTTTATCCGATCCCTCAGATCGAAGCCAGACACGTCGAGCGGCTGGAAAAGCTGATCGACGAGATGACGGCCGTCGTCGGCCCGCTGGAAAATTTCATCCTGCCGGGCGGGTCGCCGGGCGCCGCTCACCTGCATGTGGCGCGCACGGTTTGCCGTCGCGCCGAGCGCGATGTCACCGCGCTGGCAAGGGAAGAACCGATCGGCGCCTATGCGCTTGCCTATCTCAACCGTCTTTCGGACGCGCTCTTCGTAATGGCGCGCTATGAAAATTACATGCGGGGCGCGCCGGAGCCGCTGTGGCGTCCTGGCGCCTGACCCGAACAGACGACACACCCTGACGGCGCCGCAAGCTCCGCCGACGATGAAAATGTCCCGGAGGCGCAAAGGCTTTCTTGCTTTGCGCCTTTTTACGTGAAAGCTATTTTTAGAACCGATTATGCAAAACCCCCTCTCACGATCCATAATGGAACGTAAAAAGGGGGAGCTATGAACGATCCTGCCCACGCGACGCATCCATCGCAGCCGCCCGGCGACGACGAAATCCGCTGGCTGCTCGAGCACGCCATGCTGGAACAGAGTGCAGCCATCCGCCGCCGCTACATCGCCAACGGCGCGTTGTGGCGCCGACCCTACGCCAACGCCCAGCCTCGCGCAGCGGCGGCGATGGCCTCCGTCTGGTTCGCAGCCTATCCGAACGCCATCATCACCCGTCCGGGCGAATCGGTGCTGCGCACTTTGGGCGATCCGGCGCTCTGGCGCACCTTCGCCGAAATCGGCATCCAGGCCGTTCACACCGGCCCGATGAAGCGCGCCGGCGGCGTCAGCGCCCGCACGTTCACGCCCTCGATCGACGGCAACTTCGATCGCATCGGCCTGGAGATCGACCCGGCGCTGGGGACGACCGCAGAGTTCATCGCCATGTGTCAGACGGCCAAAGCCCATGGCGCCATCGTCATCGACGACATTGTGCCAGGCCACACCGGCAAGGGGCCGGACTTCCGCCTCGCCGAACGCGCCTATGGAGAGTATCCGGGCATCTATCACATGGTCGAGATTGCGCCTGAAGACTGGCCGCTCCTGCCGCCCGTTCCCGAAGGCAGAGATTCCGTCAACCTGCCGCACGCCAGCGTCCTCGCTTTGCGCGACAAAGGGTATATCGTCGGGCCGCTGCCGCGCACGATCTTCTACGAGCCAGGCGTCAAAGAGACGGACTGGAGCGCCACCGACGTCGTGGTGGGCGTCGACGGCGTTGCGCGGCGCTGGGTCTATCTGCACTATTTCAAGGAAGGACAGCCGACGCTCAACTGGCTTGACCCGTCGTTCGCAGCGCAGCGGCTGGTGCTAGGCGACGCGCTCCATTCGCTCGGCGTGCTCGGCGCGTCGATGCTGCGGCTCGACGCCAACGGCTTTCTCGGCATCGAGCGCCGCGTCGACGGCTCGGTGTGGTCCGAGGGGCACCCCCTCTCGGTGACCGCCAACCAGCTGATCGCCGGGCTGGTGCGCAAGATGGGCGGCTTCACCTTCCAGGAGCTCAATCTCACCGTGGACGACATCGCCATCATGTCGCGCGGAGGCGCCGACCTTTCCTATGATTTCATCACGCGTCCGGCCTATCACGTGGCGCTCGTCACGGGCGACGCCGAATTCCTGCGCTTGATGCTGCGCGAAATGCACAGCGCCGGCGTAGACCCCGCCTCGCTGGTGCACGCGCTGCAAAATCACGACGAGTTGACGCTGGAGCTGGTGCACTTCTGGACGTTGCACAAGGACGACCGCTACGCGTTCGGCGGCCGCGAGCTCAGCGGCGGCGAGCTGCGCGAACAGATTCGGGCGCTCATGTACGAACGGCTCGCCGGCCCGGAGACCCCCTACAACCTGCGCTTCACGACCAACGGCGTGGCCTGCACCATGGCGTCGCTGGCTGCGGCCGCGCTGCGCCTCCGCGACCTGGAGCATCTCGACGATGAGCAGGTCGCTGCAATTCAGCGCGCCCATCTGCTGATGGCGATGTACAACGCGCTGCAGCCCGGCGTCTTCGCCCTCTCCGGCTGGGACCTGGTCGGCGCGCTGACGTTGCCCGCCGAAGCCGTGGCCGACCGCATGGCCGACGGCGACACGCGCTGGATCAACCGCGGCGCGTATGACCTCATGGACGTCAATCCGACGGCTACGCATTCCGAGGCGGGTCTGCCGCGCGCTCGCGCGCTCTACGGCTCACTGCCCGAACAGCTGCGCACTCCCGGCTCTTTCGTCAGCGAGTTGCGACGGCTGCTAGACGTGCGCAGGCGCTATCGACTCTACGCCAGCCGCCAGATCGCAGTGCCTGACGCACAGTCCCCTGGGCTGTTGATCCTGGTGCACGAGCTGCCGGACAATCTGGGGGTAGAGGTCACGGCGCTCAACTTTTCCCTTGAGCCGGTCGAGGAGATGATCACACTGCCAGGGCTAAGCAACCTGCCCGTGCGCGAACTCCTGCAAGATGAAGATGCGGGCCGTATCGACGAGCATGGCCGCTTTTGGGTGCGTCTCCAGGGACATGAAGGCAAGGCGTATCTGACAGAGCAACGGTGAACGCGCCATCGGCGGGCCTTTCCGGGCGGCTTCGCAGCGTCACTGGGGAAGTTCAGGTCTGGCCGTTGCGCAATTTTCTCTGTCGTTCCAATAAAATTTCCATTCTTTTCCGCAGCTCGTTATGAAGCGCAAGCTGGCGCTTTTCCCGGCAAGCGGAAGCTCGCAAAGGCTCGCCGAAAACAACGTGGACGGTCGCCGGAAAGCGATGCGGCGCCATCGCCTGCAACATGGCCGCAAAGCGCTCGCGGTCGGCCGGCTTTTTGTACAGGCGAGTGAGCGGGTTGTGCAGGGCGCGAGGATTGAAGACGTTGCTCACCAGCGTGGGGACGACGGTGAGATCGGACGCCAGCCTTGCGAAAAGGTCGACGCTCGGCGACCAGCGCGCCAGCGATTCGACGGCGCCGGAGAGATGGGCGGGGTCCGGCTCGATGCAGCCGGCGGGGAAGGTGAGGGCAGCGCCGTTGCGCCGCAGATGCATCCCGACGGCGCGCACGACGCTCAGCTGCGAAGCGCCGTCTTCCTTTACAAAGATGAGTTGCCTCGCCATGTGAGGAAGGGCTTGAAGAAAAGGACGCTCCGCTGCAACGGTCATCAGGTCAGGCCGGGGAATCGTGGCAAAAAGCGCCAGCGTGTCGGCGATGCCGGGATGGTTGGAAGCGAAGAGCAACGGTGAATCCTGGGGGACGCAATCGATGCCGTCGGCCTGCACAGTCGTCGCAAAACGCTCGAGCGCCCATGCTGCGGCGGCCTGCAGCCCCATCGCGGCGACGCGACGGTCGAACTCGGCGACCGTGCGCGCAAAACGCTGCGCCGGCCTGTGACAGAGGGCTGAAAGCAGGCGTCGCCCATGGCGCAGCCGGTTCAACCCAAAGGCCGCCAACATGTCTTGAATGGTGATGCGCGTCAGCGCAGCAACGTCGGCGCTCTGCATAGTTCGTGGTCAATAGTGTAGCGCATCCACCGCGCACAGCGTGGATGGATTCATCCATACCGTATCATGAGATCAGGAGCCCTTTCATGACAATCCAGTTTGACGCTCTCTGGGTGGAAGAACAGCCCGATGGCTCCTTCCGCCGTTCGGTCGTGCAGCGCAGCGTCGAAGCGTTGCCCCCGGGCGATCTGTTGATCCGGGTGCACTATTCTTCGCTGAATTACAAGGACGCCCTGTCCGCCAGCGGCCATCGCGGGGTGACGCGCGCCTATCCGCACACCCCCGGCATCGATGCTGCGGGCGTAGTGGTGGAAAGCGCCGTCGAGGCCTTCAGCCCCGGCGATGAGGTGATCGTCATCGGCTATGACTTGGGCATGAACACGCCGGGCGGCTTTGGCGGCTACATTCGCGTGCCCGCCGCCTGGGCGGTGAAACGCCCGGCCGGCCTCACCCTGCGCGAGAGCATGGCGTTGGGCACGGCCGGCTTCACGGCGGCGCAGTGCGTGGAGGCGCTGCTTCAACATGGCGTGCAGAGCGGCGAGGTGTTGGTCACCGGCGCTACGGGCGGCGTCGGCGGCGTTGCCGTGGCGTTGCTGCATAAGCTGGGCATCCCCGTCGTCGCCGCCACCGGCAAAATGGAAGAAGCCGACTATCTGCGTCGCATCGGCGCGACTGCCGTGATTCCCCGCAGCGAAGTCGACGATCGCTCCGGTCGGCCGCTTCTGCGTGAGCGCTGGGCGGGCGTCGTGGATACGGTGGGCGGCGCCATCCTGGCGACGGCGATCCGCTCCACCCGCTATGGCGGCTCGGTGGCGGCGTGCGGCATGGCGGCGTCGCCATCGCTGGAGCTGACCGTCTATCCGTTTATTTTGCGCGGCGTCAAATTGCTGGGCGTCGACTCGGTGAACGTCCCCATTGCAGAGCGACGACGAGTCTGGGAGCTGTTGGCGGGGGAATGGAAGCTATCGAATCTGGAAGCCATGGCCCGAGAGGTCTCCTTGCACGACCTCAGCGCCGAGATCGACGCCATGCTCCTCGGCCAACAGCGCGGGCGCGTGGTCGTCGTGCATGAAGGTGTATAGCCTGGCGAGCGGATAAACTCTTCACCTCCATCATCCAGAAAGCTTCAGGCTTTCCGGATGATGGGATTTTCTCTCGTCGCCGACTCGTTGGGCCTGCGAAGAGCGGCTACGCCTCTTCTACAATCTCATATTTCAATGCAATTGGCGCAGCCTTACGCAACATGGCCTGCGCCGGGCAGTATTTTTCCTCGGAAAGTTGAATGGCGCGCTCCACCGCCGCCGGGTCGATGTTGCGCCCGCGCACCACATAGGTGACCTGAATGTCGGTGAAAACGTGCGGGTGCTCTTTGGCCCGTTCGGCGTGGACCTGGACCTCGAAGCCGGTGACCTCCTGTCGTTTTTTGCGCAGAATCGAGATCACATCCATCGCCGTGCAGCCTGCCAGGCTGAGCGCCATCAACTCCATCGGACGAAACCCCTTGTTGGCGCCGCCCACTTCCGGTGCGGCGTCAAGCGTCAGCGTATGTCCGCTGTCCGCCGTCCCCTCAAACTCCATGTCCCCGCGCCACGTGACCTTTGCCTGCATGCTCTTCACCTTTCTTTTTTGGATCTGATGAACGAATCGCCTGGATGAGCGTCTTTATGGATGGCGTAGCGTGGAGGCATCGCTTGCGTTTCATGCAGCTTGCACCACGCCACGCCCCAAAGATGCATCCAATCTTAATCTGCGGCTTTTACTTTGACCAATCCACCGCCATTTGGCGGCGGCCATGCAACTCTTTGTCGACGGCCATTGCGGCGACCGCGCCTTCTGCAGCCGCAACCACCGCCTGCTTGACGTGATTGCAGAGCACATCCCCGATGGCGTAGACGCCCGGCAAGGAGGTGCGAAACTCTCTATCGACGACAATGCAGCCGGTCTCGCTGATTTCCAACTGCCCCTGTAAAAAGTCCGTGATCGGCTGCGCGCCTTGCAGGTAGAAGAAGGCGCCGCTGACGGGCAGAATGCTCTCGCCCTGCCCGCGCCGCGCGATGCGCAGCCCTTCGACGTGCTGGCTGCCCAACACCTCGCGCACCACCGTTCCCAAATGCACCGTGACCTTGGGATGGTGCATGATCTCCTCCACAAGATGCTGCGGCGCTTTGAGCTCGGGCGTCGGCGACAGCAGATGGACGTGAGCGGCGAAGCGCGTCAGGAAGAGCGCCTCTTCGATCGCTTCATCGCTGTTGCCGGCTACGGCGACAGTCTGCCCCTGGAAAAACGCGGCGTCGCAGGTCGCGCAGTAGGAGACGCCGCGCCCGAGCAGCTCATCCTCGCCTTTGACGCGCTGACCGCGGCCCATCGACCCTGTGGCGATGATCACGGCGCGGCCGCTGTAGGTTCCGGCGTTGCCAAAAATCAGCTTCGGCTCGCTGAGCAGGTCGACGGCCTGCACTTTGTCCTGGATGAAGCGTGCGCCAAACGAGGCGGCCTGATCGCGCATGCGCTGCAGCAGCTCGGCGCCGCTGATCGCCTCTGGGATGCCCGGATAGTTGGCGATCTTGGATGTCATTCCCAGGGCGCCTGCGGTCAACCCTTTGTCGATGACGGCGGTCTTCAGTCCGGCGCGCGCCGCGTAGATCGCTGCAGTGGCGCCCGCCGGCCCCCCGCCGATGATGACCACGTCGTATGCATGTTCTTCGGCCTCATGGCCATTTGTCGTTGGTTCAATCAGATTGAATGTGAATTCCATAGTTTGTATTGCCTCCCGAAAAGGTTAGATGCGGCCCGCGTTAGATCGTTACAACCTCGGGATTTCACTCGCCGGAATCGCCGGCGTTTTGTTATACTCGTTTCCAATGAAGCTTCTCGTTGAAATTAAAGGATTGCACAACGATGATCGATCCCCAAGCCATTCTCATGCTGGAAACGCTCGCCGCCCACGCCTGGCCTGCCGCCGAGGTGGAAAGCTGCGGCGGCTGGCAGCTGCGCAGCGCACAGGGCGTCACGCGGCGCGCCAATTCGGTCTGGCCCAACGGCGAGGACGGCGCATTGGCGCTGGAAACCAAGCTGGCGCACGTCGAGCGTTTCTATGCAGAGCGCAACCTGCCTGCGCGCTATCAAATCAGTGACGCGATGCAGCCCGCCGAGCTGGATGAAGTGCTCGCCGCGCGCGGCTATGCAGTGGAGGCGCCCACCACCGTCCAGGTTGCGCCGCTGCGCACCTTGCTGGAGCGCCTGCCCTCGCTGCGTCACTATCCTGCCTTTGAGGTCGAAGTCAGCGAGGAGTTCGACCCCGCTTGGTTCGACCTGTACTGCGCCGCCGAGCGGATCGACGATCGGGCGGCCGCAGTGCGCCGCTCGATCCTGGAGCGCATTGCGCCCCTTCATGGCTTCGTGACCCTCTACGCCGACGCAACGCCGGCGGCTGTCGGCCTTGGCGTGATCGAGGAAGGCTGGCTGGGCGTCTTCAGCATGGCGACGCTGCCCGAATTTCGTCGTCGCGGGGCCGCACGCGCCATCTTGCGCACGCTGGCCGTGTGGGCGCAGCTTTACAACGCGCACTCCGCCTATTTGCAGGTGACGGAAGAAAACCTGCCCGCACAACGCCTCTACGCCTCCGCCGGGTTCCGCACCGCCTACCGCTACCATTATCGGGTGAAGCCATAAAAATTTTTGACAAAGTCAGGCGCCCCAAGTATAGTTAGAAATGCTAACTAAAATTTGGGATTTCAGCATTTGAAT
>NZ_CAKZMJ010000039.1 GCF_937128415.1 uncultured Caldilinea sp. | reverse complement strand
CGCCGGCTCCCTCCGGGAGAACGCTATCTCACCATCGGCTTCAAGCAGCTCCGCCAGACGCTGCGCGAGTTGCCCCGGTACCCGATGACCATGCTCTTTTTGCTTGCCTATCTTTTGTACAATGACGGCATCCAGACCGTGATCGCACTGAGCGCTCAGTTCGGCAGCGAAGAGCTGGGGATGACCGCCGACGAGCTGCCGCCGCTGTTCCTGATGGTGCAGTTTGTGGCGTTTTTTGGAGCGCTCTTTTTCGGCTATCTGGCGCAGTGGATCGGCGCCAAACGCGCCATTCTCATCAGCCTGGTGATCTGGACCAGCGTCACGATCTACGCCTATTCGCCCCTGCTGCAAACCGGACGCCAGTTTTTCATCCTGGGCGCCGTCATCGCCGTCGTGTTGGGCGGCAGTCAGGCGTTGAGCCGTTCGCTCTTCTCGCAGATGATCCCCAAAGGGCAGGAGACCGAGTATTTCAGCCTCTATGAAGTCAGCGAACGAGGTACAAGCTGGCTGGGCCCTCTGATTTTCGGGCTGGCGATTCAGTTCACCGACAGCTATCGGGTGGCGGTGCTGGCGGTCGGCCTCTTTTTCATCGCCGGCATGATTCTCTTGCCGCTGGTCGACGTGCGTCGCGCCATTGTAGAGGCGGGAAACGAGGTGCCGAAGCGGATATAGGGAGAGAGACAAGCGTCTTCTCACGCACTCTCTCCCTTTCCTCCCACTCTTTCCTTATTTTTTCCACTCGCTCAACTGGCCGGTGTTGGCGTCCAGGATGACGTGGATGCCGTCCTTTAACTCATCGAGGTTGCCCTGCGCACCGATGATCGCCGGCAGGCCCAGTTCCACGGCAGCTACGGCGGCGGGGCTGTCCATGCCGCCCTGGATAGTCACGAGGCCGCCGCTGCGTCGCAGCAGGCCGATCAGGGTACGGTCAACGCGCTCGGTGAAGATAATGTGTTGCGGACCCACCAGGATTTCTTCCGGGTTTTTGACGGGCGGATCGATCTTGATCAAAATGCCGGCCACTTCGCGCGCGCCGATGCCCACCCCGCGCACCAATATGCGGTCAATGCGCCGCACCATCATCAAGCTGGTGGCGCTGCGCACGTTGCCGACGACGCCCGCGGTCAGAACCACCGTGTCGCCTTCGCCTACGTAGCCTTTGGCCTGTGCGACGTTGATGGCGTCGGTGACCACCTCGTCGGTGTTGCTCAGCCGCTTGGTCAACAGAGGGTAGGTTCCCCAGTAGAGCGCAAGTTGCCTCTGCACCATCGGGCTGGGCGTCACAGCGATCAAGGGGACTTCGGGACGAAAGGCGGACATCAAGCGGGCTGTGGCGCCGCTGATGGTGGGTGCAATGATCGCCCGCGCTCTGGTTTCGTTGGCGGTGTAAACCGCCGCCCGACAGACTGCGCCCGCGGCCGAAAAGATGCGCGGCTCATTGTACTTGATCTTCTGATGTCCCAGCGTGGAACGCAGCCGCTCCGCCTCCTCGGCAATCTTCACCATGGTGGTGACGGCCTCCACCGGATACTGTCCGGAGGCCGTCTCGCCGGAGAGCATGATGGCGTCGCTGCCGTCGAGCACGGCATTGGCGACGTCGCTCGCTTCGGCGCGCGTCGGGCGCGGGTTGCGGATCATGGAATCGAGCATCTGGGTGGCGGTGATCACCGGTTTGGCGGCCACGATGCATTTGTTGATCAGAATTTTTTGCACGCTGGGCACAATTTCCGGGCTGGTCTCGATGCCGAGGTCGCCGCGCGCCACCATGATGCCGTCCGCCGCTTCGATGATCGAGTCGATGTTTTTCACCGCTTCGGGCTTTTCGATCTTGGCGATGACCGGCGTGACGCGGCCAAAAGCCGAATAATTTTGGATGATCGACTTGAGTTCGAGCACCTCATGCGCTTTGCGCACGAAGCTGAGCGCAACCCAGTCCACCTGATGGTCGATGGCGAATTTGACGTCCTCGATGTCCTTTTCCGTGAGGGCGGGAATGTCCAACGAGGCGTCGGGCAGATTCATCCCCTTGTTGCTGTGCAGGACGCCCGACAGGATCACCCGCGTGCGAATCTCCGTCTCGCCCGTTTCGATCACTTCCAGCTCCAGCATGCCGTCGTCGAGTAAGATGCGTTCACCCGGCTTGACGGCTTTGGGCAGGTCTTTGTATTGGACCGGGACACGCCCTGGCTCGCCGATGATGTCTTCTGTGGTCAGAATCAGCTCTTCCCCTTTGACGAGGGGCACCCCGCCTTCGCGCATCTTGCCTGTGCGCAGCTTGGGCCCCTGCAGGTCCGCCAGAATGGCGATCGGCTTTTGGAGTTGTTCTGCGACGACGCGCACGCGTTCGATCGTCTCAGCGTGATATTCATGCGAGCCATGGCTCATGTTGAGGCGAGCCACGTTCATGCCGGCTTCGGCGATGCGACGCAAAATGGGGAGCTCCCGACTGGCCGGGCCGATTGTGCAGACAATTTTGACGCGTAACATGAAAAATGATTCCTCGGTGTAACAAATTGGACGATTTTTTTGGGCGTAATCTTATCACACCATCCATGGATCAAGAAGAGCAGGCCAGGCGGTGGAGGAGCGAAGAAACCAGCGAGGTCATAGGCATGAAAGTTTGCGCCGCAGCGCTTCCTGGCGTTGGGGCCGCCCAGCGCATTAGACGGCGGTGTCCGTCCAGGAGCCCAAAAAGAAGCGCCTGGAAATCCAGCCAGGCGCTTCTTTGGAGTGTAAGAACAATAACGCCGACGGTGTTTTAATGAGAAGTTTTAACGAACTGGCTTTTTCACGACGTCAGGCTCGGGTGGGACGATGTTTTTCCCTGGCTTGACCGGCTTTTCGGGCGCATCGGTGAGCCCCGGTGCGATGGAAAGCCCCGGTGCAATCGACAATCCTGGCGCAGAGGGGCGCCCCGGCGCATCGGAAAGCCCAGGCGCCACCGGCGGCTCCGGCGCAACGACAGGAGGCTTAGACTCCTTGGGCGGCATGTCGACGATCACCGCCGGCGGATCGAGATTTACCGCAGGTGGATCGAGATTCACCGACGGCAACGTCGCAGACGATATTGTCTTATGGAGCACGGCGCCCGTCTGCGCCAACGAGGCGTCCACCGCTCCACCGACTGCGAGCAACCCGACGACGGCTGCAAGCGCCAACAGGCCCGCCAGCAAAGCATATTCAATCATGGACTGTCCGGCGTCCTGACGAAAGAGGTCAAAGCGCATTGTTCCCATCCCTTCTTTACATTCTTCTTTACGGATTCTTCTGTCTGTTTCCTTCGAGAATTTGCAATTCTCTCGATTTGAGTTCATCGTAGTCAGGGTAATTCAACCCTTGCTGCATTCAGAATAGCTCAATTTACGGACTTTTAAACTGTCAAGAAGCTAGCAAAGCGTCCGATAAAATATGCTCTGTTTGCGCAAGCGCCCGGCTATGCTATGATCTGAAAACAGAAGCTTGCTCTCTCAGTGCAATTCCGCTCCCAGGAAGGTTTCACATGCCGGGCATATCCGATCACGAGGCAAACCCTTTCACCTGGCTCCCTCCACCCGATCCTGCCTCGCTGGACGCCGAGGCGCTTGCGCTGCTCGAAAAAGCCCGCGCCAATGTCGGTTTTTTGCCGAACGTCTTTGCTGCATACGCAATTCGCCCCGAGCACATGTTGCGCTGGATCCGGCATTTCAACGCCGTTTTGCGCGGCCCGTCCGGCCTGAGCCCCGCCGAGCGCGAGATGATCGGGGTGGTCGTCTCCGCGGAGAATCGATGCCTGTACTGTTTGGTCAGCCACGGAGCCGAACTTCGCCAGCTGACAGGCGACCCCGTTTTTGCCGACCAACTCAGCTATGACTATCGTCGCGCCCCACTTGATGAGCGGACGCGAGCGATGCTCGATTATGCGGTGAAAATCACGCGCACACCCGTTGAATGCAATCAGGCGGACATCGAGCATTTGCGCAGCCTGGGATTCTCAGACCTCGACATCTTCGACATCATCGAGACGGCGGCGATGTTCAACTTCACCAATCGTCTCGCCTCCGCGACCGGCCTGTTGCCGAACCCAGAGTACTATAGCCAGGGGCGCGCCTCATGAACGACGGAAGTGAGGTCGGCGGCTGCGGTGAGTTTGAATGGAGACGGAATGCATGAGCGATATCGGCGTTTTTTTTCACCGCTTCGGATGGGCCTACACTGCGCCTGAGCCGAATCTGTGGCACAGCACTTTTTTCACCGAAAGCGAAGAGGAGTTCGATCTGTACGTGATGGTGGTGGAGGACTGGGCGCATTTCGCCGTAACGCCTTTTTTGCCGTCGGCGCCGGCGGCGCAGCAGGCGCGCATTCACAGTGCGCTGCTCAGGCTGAATCAGCAGATGCGCCTTGTGCGCTTTGCACTGGACGGCGACGGCGATGTTTCTTTAATCGCCGACGCCCCTCTCCACCGCTTGAATGACGCCTATTTCGCTCAAATTGTGGAGGCGTTCGTCTACTATGCCGACCGGCTGGCGGGCGAGCTGAGGCGCATGCTCTTCGACGCCCACTACGCATCGCCGTTGATTCGAGAACCGTAGCTTCCCTCGACGGCCTCGGAGATGGCGCCGCAATGACGAAAAATTCGTTGGAAGATGAGAAGGCTGTGACGATGGACAATCAACAGTTCACCGTGCGTGGGGCCGGAGGCGTCGAGCTGTTTGCACAGCGCTGGCGGCCAGACCGCGCGCCGCGCGGCGTTGTAGTGCTTGTGCACGGTTTTGGTGAGCATAGCGACCGCTATGGTTATCTGGTGACGGCTTTGACCGCGGCCGGCTACCTCGTCTATAGCTTCGACCATCGCGGCCATGGCCGTTCACCTGGCCAGCGCGGCCACGTGCACCGTTTCGACGACTTCCTGGAAGACGTGCGGCAGATGATCGCTCGTGCACGCGCCGACGAGCCGTCGCTGCCTCTCTTCCTGTTCGGCCATAGCGTCGGAGGGCTGGTCGCCCTGGATTATGCGATTCGTCATCCGGAGGAACTCCAGGGCGTCGTCGCCTCTGCGCCGCTGCTCTCCCAGCCGAACATCTCGCCGCTGGTGTTGACGATCGCCCGTCTGCTCTCTCGCCTCGCTCCGACCTTCCCGCTCGACACCGGACTCGATCCGACGACGATCGCTCGCGACCCGGCCGAGGTGCAGCGCTATACGACAGATCCGTTGGTGCACGCCAAGACCTCCGCCCGCGCCGCCGCAGAAGCCATGGATGCGGTGGCCTGGGTGCAGGCGCATGCCGGCGAGTTGCGCACGCCTTTGTTGCTCTATCACGGCGGCGCCGATCGGCTGGCGCCCATCGCAGGCAGCCGGACGTTTTTTGTCAACGCGGGCAGCGCCGATAAAACCTTTTGGGAACTCCCCGACGGTTTTCACGAGGCGCACAACGATCTGGATCGTGAGCAGCTTTTCGCCCGGCTCGTGGCCTGGTTGGATGCTCGCACGCAATAACGGGGGTGCAACTCATCGCCATATATTCTCGATGGGCGGATAGGAGCGTTGGGGGAAAGGATCGGCCGCGCATCAACGTCGTGCATGAACAAAGGCGGAGGGGAGATGAGCATCTCCCCTCCGCCCACGAAACGACGATTGTTTGGATTGATCAAGCGTTGTAGCCGAGCAAACGGCCGCTGCCTGGACAAGCTCGATCAGGCGTGAACGGCCTCTTTTTGGGCCAATTTTTCGTCGAGAATGGCGTTCAGCCTTTCGATCTCCTGGTTCAGTTTCGCCAATCGTTCGCGCGTCGGAATTCCCAGCCGGGTCAGCGCGCGCTCGACCTGACGTTCCAGCTGCGCCTCGAAGTCTTGCCCCGCCTCGTTCGCCAGCCGCGCCGAGCGTCGGAAATCCGCTTCAACCTGCTCGTGGAAAGGCGCCTGCTGTTTCGTGATGCAGCGACTCCATTCGGCCAGCGTTGCATAGAGCGCCTCTTCCATCCGTTCGCCGCGCTCAACTGCGTCGTTCAACAGTTTTTCACTGCTCTGGTACAACCCGCCGACCTGATCGCAGACAATTCCCCACAGCCCAAGATACGCCAGCGCCAGCTTGCGCCCTTGCGCACGAATGGGTTGAAACCGCACGGTTTGCAGTTGTTGAACCTTCCCTGAATTCGTTTTAGAGGAGGCGTTCACCCTCTGGATAGCTGCTTTCATTGCTCGACTCCTCTGCGCCGCCTTTCGGAGTGACTTGAAACGATGCCGTTGCGCCTTGACAGATCATGACGCAATGCGTTATAAAAATTATAACACGCTGCGTCATAAAAGTCAATGACTTTGGGCGCCTTCTTCTGCAGGGAAAAGAAGCGGCAACAGCTCAGGCGCATAACGAGCGACGAGCGAACGCGAGATGGCGTTCGAGCGAGCAATTTCACTGAACATGGCGGCGCTGGGGCGGAGGCGCCGCTCCTGCGTCTCCGGGTCAAGTTCGACCAGGCCAAAGCGCAATCCCCAGCCCTCCGACCACTCGAAATTGTCGGTGAACGTCCAGTGAAAATAGCCGCGCACGTCACAGCCATCTCGAATCGCTCGATAGAGCTTGTACAGGTGTCCCAATAACCAACGCGGACGCTGGTCGTCGTCTTGATCGGGGAGGCCGTTCTCGGTGATGTAGATCGGTTTGTGCAAGACGTTGACTTCCTGCACGATCTGGTTCAGCGCCTGCGGCGCGTATTCGCTGTATACGCCGCGCCAGCCCGAGTCGGAATATTCTCCCTCTGGATGGTAGTGCTCTTCGCCGAAAAGGAGGCGCGGGTCTGGGCGAAAACGGACGAGATCGCGCGTGTAGAAGTTGATGCCGATGAAGTCTGCGCTGTCCTCCAGCGTGCGATGGTATTCGTTCAGCCCCAGGGGAAAACGGATCTTGCCGTCGATGGAGCCCATGAGCCAGACATGTTCTGCGATGTAGCGTTTCAGCGCTGCGGCCTTGCGGTCGAGCCAACTTGCCGGGTTGGAAGGCGCAAAGACGCGCACCGGCATAGCGTAGCCGACTTGGGCGTTCGGCTGCACCGCATGGATGGTCTGATAGGCGGCCCCGTGCGCCTGCAGCATATGGCGAAAGACGCGCAGCGCCAGCAGCAGGTTCGTTTTTTCCGGCGGCCAGATCCCGCGCACCCACCCCTGCGCCACATAGACCAGGGGTTCATTGATCGTCACCCAGAGCTTGCACAGATCGCCTAACGCCTGCACCACATGCCGCACATAGCGCTGGAAGTAGGGAACCACCTCCCCTTTCTCCCAGCCGCCGATGCGCTCCAGCCAGAGCGGGTTGGTGAAATGATGCAGCGTGACCATCGGCTCCATGCCGCGACGACGCAGACCGTCCAACATTTCCCGGTAACGCTCGATGGCGGTGGAATCAAACCGGCCCGGCTCCGGCTCGATGCGGCTCCATTCCACGCTCATGCGATGGGCGTTGAGGCCAAGCCGCTGCATCAGGTCGAAATCCACCTCAGCGTTGCGCCACCAATCGCAGGCCAGGCCGCTGCGCTCTCCACGCCAGATTTTGCCGTGTTGTTGTTCAAAGGCCCACCATTGATTGTTGGTGTTCTCGCCCTCCACCTGGTGAGAGGAAGTCGCCGTTCCCCAGAGGAACCCGTCGGGGAATCGCAGTGCATCTTGCGTTTCGTTCATGCTTGTCGTCATTTCTCCGGATTCTTTTCAGGTTGATAGACGGTGTCCGCCTGGCGTTCCCAGGGCAAATGGGTTAATTCCACGCGGGCGGCGTCGAGAAAGCTGCGGCTGTATTCATCAGGATAGTTCCCTGCATAGACGACGCGGCGAACGCCGGCGTTGATCAACATTTTGGCGCAGGTCAAGCAGGGTTGGTGGGTGACGTAGGCGGTGGCGCCTTCCGTGCTGACGCCGTGCAGCGCCGCCTGAATCAACGCATTCTGCTCGGCGTGAAGCGTGCGCACGCAGTGGCCGTCCACCATGAGATGGCCGACGTCGTCGCAGTGGGGCAGCCCCGCCGGGGCGCCGTTGTAGCCGGTGGCGAGGATGCGACGATCGCGCACCAGCACACAGCCGACATGGGCGCGGTCGCACGTGCTGCGTTGCGCCACCGTGAACGCAATTTGCAGAAAGTACTCATCCCAGGAAGGGCGCTGACGGCGCACTGGAGATTCCGGCTGCAATGTGGACATCCTCTTCTTCGGATTATTTTTGTTCCTCGACCGCATCGACCGGGCGCCAGTCCACCAGGAGGTCCGCCAGCACGGCGTCCCGATCGCGTTCATCGACAAACGCCAGATACAGCGTAAGCGGCGACGCAGTCTTGCGTTGTGCGTCGTCGCCGTCCGGTCGATAGGTGATCGCAAGGCCGGGCAGCGCGCGACGGTCGACATGAGCGAGACCGGGTTGAATCGCTGTAATTTGTTCAGGCGTAAAAAAGGCGTACCAGAGGCCGACCTCCTCTTCCGGCCAGGCGGCGATCGCCCAAATGCGCCGCGGTCGCACCTGGCACAGCAGGGCATGTTCACGCGTGGCGAAGGTGCGATAGAAACCGGGCAGCGCTGTGAAGGCGCGCACCTTCCGTTCTACGCTCAGCACTCCGGTCACGTAGACGGGGCGTTTCTGCGCCGGCGCCAGAACCTGCGCCGGAGGCGTCGGGGAGGGCTGCGGGATGAACGTCGTATAGGCGCGACGGCGGGCATATCGCACGGTCAGGTGAAGCGCGACTGCGAGGGCCAGCAGCGCACTTCCCACCATCCAACTTCCCGGCAGAGGCAGAACGGTCCACGCCAGCGCCAAACCCGCCAATATCAAATAGAGCCAGCGAATCAGCGGTGCGCCGAGCAATTCAGCGCGTTCCAGCAAGTAAAGGCGCGTAAGCCAAAGCTCTGCAGGCGCATCGGGCAGAAACTCCGTTGGTTTTTGGTGAATGCGCGGCGGCGCCGGAGCGGGCGGCGACCCATTTTGTGAAATCATCGTTGCATCGCCAATAAGAAGCCAGGTTTCCGCGGAAACCTGGCGACGATTCTCGTTTCAGACTGCTTCCAGCCCTGTTCGGGCGCTAAACCGGCTGCGGCACGCGTCCGCCCAGGTCAAGGCCGCTGTCGGCGCGTTTGTCATCCCCGCGCACCTGGCCGGCGGTTTTCGATGCGCCGGCGGGGCTCTCCTGGCTGCGCGGGGCGACGGCGCTGTCCCCGACGGGGGTCTCGCCTCGCATCAGCGCCTGGAACTCGGCGGCGTTCAACGTCTCGACCTCGAGCAGGCGTTGCGCAACGCGTTCCAGCGCCTCCCAGTGTTCGAGCAGCAGCTGATGACACCGTTCATGCGCCTCGTCGACAAGCCGTTTCACCTCTTCATCGATCGCCTGGGCCACCTTGTCGCTGTAGTTGCGATGTTCGCTGAAAGCGCGGTTGAGAAACATCATCTCCTCGCGCTCGCCGTAGCGGATGGGGCCGAGGCGCTCGCTCATCCCCCACTGGGTGACCATGGCGCGCGCCATGGCGGTCACGCGTTCCAGGTCATTGGCGGCGCCGGTGGTGACGTCGCCGAAGCGAATCTTCTCTGCAACGCGGCCGCCGAGCAGCGCCACCAATTGGTCGCGGAACTTGGCGCGCGTCATGAGGTTGGATTCTTCATCGGGCAGGCTCATCGTATAGCCGCCCGCCATGCCGCGCGGCACGATGGTGACCTTGTGCACCGGGTCATGGTTAGGCAACACATGCATGGCCACGGCGTGGCCGGCCTCGTGGTAGGCGACAATTTCTTTTTCCTTGGGAGTGATCAGGCGACTGCGTCGTTCTGGGCCGGCGATCACGCGCTCGATCGCCTCTTGCAATTCTTCGTTGCCGATCGAGCGGCGATTGCGTCGCGCCGCCAGGATGGCGGCTTCGTTGACCAGATTTTCCAGGTCGGCGCCGGCGAAGCCGGGCGTCTGTTTGGCGATCACGTCGAGATCGACGTCTGCAGCCAGCGGTTTCCCGCGCACATGCACGTCTAGGATGGCGCGGCGGCCGCGCATGTCCGGCGCATCCATGGTCACGCGACGGTCGAAGCGGCCGGGGCGCAGCAACGCCGGGTCAAGAATGTCCGGGCGGTTCGTGGCGGCGATGATGATGATGTTGGTGTCGGTGTCGAAGCCATCCATCTCGACCAGAATCTGGTTGAGCGTCTGCTCGCGCTCGTCGTGCGAGCCGCCCAGCCCGGCCCCGCGGTGCCGACCGACGGCGTCGATTTCGTCGATGAAGATGATGCAGGGCGAATTTTTCTTGGCCTGTTCAAAGAGATCGCGCACGCGGCTGGCGCCGACGCCGACGAACATCTCTACGAATTCAGAGCCGGAAATGCTGAAGAAAGGCACGCCCGCTTCGCCGGAGATGGCCTTCGCCATCAGCGTCTTCCCTGTGCCCGGCGGACCGACGAGCAACACGCCCTTGGGGATGCGCGCGCCCAGCGCCGCAAACTTTTGCGGCTCTTTTAAGAATTCGACGACCTCCTGCAGCTCTTGCTTGGCCTCCTCATTGCCCGCCACATCTTTGAAGGTGACGGTGGGGCGGTCGCCGGTGAACATGCGCGCGCGGCTTTTACCGAAGCTGAACGCCTGATTGCCTGCACCCTGCGCCTGGCGCAAGATGAAGAAGAAAAAGGCGCCGAGCAACAACAACGGCAACACGGCGATCAAAACGCCGCTCCAGGTGTCCCAGAACTGCGGCGGGGCCACGCTGACATCCACGACCGCCATCTGCTCGGGCGTCACGCCAAGGTTGAGCAGCGTCTTGGTCAGTCCGACGCCCTGCTCGATGCGGGATTGCAGCGTTTCGCCGTTGCGGGTGATGACCAGAATGCGGTCGCCGTTGATTTCGATGGCGCGCACGTCGTTGTTACGGACGAGCGTCGCCACTTTGGCGATCGGTGCATCGCTGATCGGGGTGGAAGCGCGACGCGCCAGCGAGCTGTAGAGAAACGCGCCGAGGGCCAGAATCAGCAGCAGGTAAATGACGCCATTGCGCAGTTGTTTTGAATTCATTCGGTGTCCTGTCGAGTCATCTCAAGGTCTCGTCGAACGGTCTGCACACGATTTCGAGTGCATCCATCGAAAAGACGCTTCCTTATGCCAAGTGTATCACACGTCCAGGAGAGCGTCAAAGCCTTTGTACATTTCTCTTCACAAGCGTATTACCTTGTGCAAAGTATATGCAGATGATGGGTTTCCGGCAGTAGGGCTACTTCCAGGATGGCCGGCCGCTTCGCAGAGAAAGTTCACAGACACAGACGCAGTGAGACGACGTTGAGTTCCGTCCTCCATTCAACCGAAAAACGCCCAAAAAACGCCGTCAAGAAATATACGCCGGCTGGAGCAAACGCCAGCCGGCGCAATGCAGTGGCGCCCATGTTTTTAATTGATCGGGGAATCGTCGTAGGTGCGGCTCGCAGCCGCACGCTCTCGATGTCCCGCAGGGCCTTGGGGAAGGCCAGGAAGCGCTGCTCGCACAGCGCCTACGGGTTGCCAGACGATTTGTTGTTAAATTTCATCAAGCTTCCCAGAAAAAAAGGAGGCGTCAGGAAGCGCTTACGGCGGGCGCCAGGCCGAACTCCTCCAGCACCCAATGCACCCAGTTGACGACGCGTTGCGGGGTGAGCGCCGCCTGGTTGTCCTCATCGATCGGCAGGCCCATCAGCACGCCCTCGAACGAGGCGCGAGAGAACTCGAACTGATAGCTGGAGTCGGGCACGATCCAGCCGACCGTCTCGGCGCCGAGCTCGGTGATGCGGTCCCCGATGATGCCGATGGCGTCCACGAAACTGTTGGAGTAGCCGAACTGGTCGCCGCAGCCAAAGAGCGCCACCTTCTTCCCCTTCAGCCCCTCGCTCGTCAGGAGGGGAAGCGTCAGTCCCCAGTCGTCCTGCAGCTCACCGATGTTCCAGGTCGAAGCGCCGAACATCAGGAAATCATAATTGGGAAACAGCTTTGCGTTCGCTGCGGAGATCACCATCACGTCGCAGGTGGCCAGCCCGGTGGCCTCGATCTCGTTCTTGATCATATTGGCGACGCGCTCGGTGCAGCCGGTGCTGCTGCCAAAGAAAATGCCGATTTTCGCTGTCATAAACCATCGTCTCCTTGACCGTCGTCTCCTTGCCCCGATTGATGGACTCAAAACTCATCGATTATTGACAACTATACCGTCCGCCGCCACGATTGGCAAGTAAGCTGCGTTCCTGGTGAAAAATGGAGCAAGGCCCCATCAACGCGCTCAATCCGACTGTGTGTTTTTGCGATAAGGCAGGAGTTCAAGCAGTCGATCGAGCGCATCTGGCGCAGCGATGTCCAGCACGCGCCCTTCCGCAGCGCGGAAGAGGCGGTCGTGGATCGCCATTTCCAGGCCGGCGCGCGTCGATTTCCCCCACACCGTGCGCGCAAGGATGACGTCCACGCCCAGCCGGTCGAGCGCGCGCAGGCGTGCGAACAAATGACGCGCGACGGCGGCGGGATCGCGCTGCGGGCCGGGGCTTACAATTCTTGCCTGAAGATCGGCGAGGGAGTGCGCTTCCTCGTCGGTTGTGAACAGGCCGACGCGCAACCCTCGTTCATTCAGGGCGGCGACAGCGCTGCGCAGAAAGTGCAGCGCCGTTTCGGTCTCGCCCGCCAATAGCACCATCGGCGCACGCGGGGCGTAGTGCCTGAGGAGGGTTCCGGGCGAGGCCGCAGCTTCCGCCTCGGATGCGATGAGCGGCGCCTCAGGCGTCTTCAGCTCGGGCAGAAGCACTCGCAGCGCTTCGACGGTGGCGCCGCCTGGACGCAACAACAGCGGCGGGCTTTGCGTCAGGTCAACGACGGTGGATTCCACCCCGATCGAAGTAGGGCCGCCATCGAGCACAATATCGATGCGCCCGTTGAGATCGTCGAGCACGTGTTGCGCCGTCGTGGGGCTGGGGCGGCTGAACAGGTTGGCGCTCGGCGCTGCGACCGGCAGTGCGCACGCCTGCAGCAACGCCAGCGCCACCGGATGGGCCGGCATGCGCACCGCCACCGTGTCGCGGCCTGCAGAGACGTTGGGCGGCACGCGAGGGTGACGTCGCAGGACGAGCGTCAGCGGGCCGGGCCAGAAACGCTCCGCCAGCGCATAAGCGATGGCCGGAATGTCGACGGCCACGCGCTCGAGCTGGGCGATGCTCGCCAGATGCACGATCAACGGGTCGCTGAAAGGGCGTTGTTTGGCGATGAAGATGCGCTCCACCGCCTGTGCGTCCAGCGCATTGGCGCCCAGCCCATAGACCGTTTCCGTCGGGAACGCAACCAGGCGCCCTTCCGCCAGCGCCTGGGCGGCCGCTGCGATAGCAGCAGGGTCAGGATGAGCAGGATCCACGTGAAAAACTTGCGTCGCAATGGTCATCATGAGATAGCTTACCAGCCAGGGCCATAGACTGAAAAAGCGATGCGTTGAATTTGAGCAAACGTCGGCGACAACGAGCTTGAAGCACCGAACAGGCGATGCATCTTAGACCAAAAACACCCTAAAAAACAGATTGACGGCTCGACATCGCCTGTGCTATACTCGTCTTCGATTCCAGACAGTGAATAATATTCATATAGGCGAACAATATCTCGCAGCGCCTATGCGCGAGCACTCTCCTTACACATCGTTGAATTGAAAGCAGAGTCATGGCGGAGATCGTAAAAGAAGCGCACCTTTATCCTCGCGGTGTTCGCCCTCGGCTGTCGCGCTGGCGACGTCGAGAGATCCTCGACGCCTATCTGTTTATCTCGCCCACGGTGATCGGTCTGCTTGTTTTTTTGCTGGGGCCGATCATCGCCTCCGCCGTGCTCAGCTTCACCGACTATGACATTTTGACCGCTCCAGCGTGGGTTGGCTTAGACAATTACATCCAATTGTTTCAAGACGGTCTCTTTTGGCAGGCGCTGCGGGTGAGCGTCATCTACTCGGTCATCAGCGTGCCGTTGGGGCTGGCGCTCTCGCTTGGTGCGGCGCTTCTGCTCAACCAGAAGATCCGCGGGGTTGCGATTCTGCGCTCCATCTATTATATGCCCACCATCATTTCCGGCGTGGCCGTCGCTATGCTGTGGCGCTGGCTTTTCAACGCACAGTTCGGGATGGTGAACATCCTGCTGGGGAAGATCGGCATTCGGGGGCCCATGTGGCTGACCGATGAGCGTTGGGCGCTGACGGCCATCATCATCGCCAGCTTTTGGGGGTTGGGCGGCGCCATGTTGATTTACCTGGCCGGCCTGCAGGGCATCCCTTCGGAGTTGTATGAGGCTGCCGAGATCGACGGCGCCACCGAGCAGGCGAAGTTCCGCTACATTACTTTGCCCATGATCTCCCACGTCACCTTTTTCAATCTGGTGCTCGGCATCATCGGCGCGCTGCAGCTCTTTACAGACGCCTACGTAATGACCGGCGGCGGCCCGAACAACGCCACCCTATTTCTGTCGCTCTATCTCTATCGGCAGGCGTTTCTCTATTTGAAGATGGGGTATGCATCGGCCATGGCTTGGGTGCTCTTCGCCATTGTTCTGATTCTGACGTTGCTGGTCTTCAAATCCTCGCCGATGTGGGTGTACTACGAAAGCGAAAGAAGGAGGGCGGCATGAATGCAACGCAACGCCATCGGCCGCTGCCCTTCTGGCGCACAAAGCGCGGGCAGGAGCGCATTCGGTTGACGCTGAGCACCGTGATCGCTCTTCTCGGCGCCTCTCTGCTGATTCTACCCTTCTATTGGATGATTTCCACCGCGCTCAAGACGCCGGCCCAGGTCTTTGCGCTGCCGCCGGTCTGGTTTCCGATTCCGCCGCAGTTCGGCAACTTCGTCGAAGCCGTGACCCTGATCCCGATGCATCTGTATGCATTCAACACTTTTTTCATCGTCTTCATGGTCATGATCGGCACGCTCCTTTCCTGTTCGCTCAGCGCCTATGGCTTTGCGCGCTTTCGAGCGCCGGGGCTGGACTTTATCTTTTTGGTCTTGCTCGCCACCATGATGCTGCCCGGCGCCGTGACGTTGGTGCCGACCTACCTGTTGTTCAACGCTTTAGGGTGGGTGAACACCTTCCTGCCGTTGATTGTCCCCGCCTACTTTGGCAGCGCCTTCTTCATCTTCTTGATGCGCCAGTTCTATCTAACCATCCCCATCGATCTGGAGGATGCAGCCAAGATCGACGGCGCCAACTCCTTCCAGATTTACTGGCGCATCATGCTGCCGTTGAGCAAGCCGGTGCTGGCGACGGTGGCGGTCTTCACCTTTGTCTGGACGTACAACGATTTTTTCTCGCCTTTGATTTATCTGACCGATGAAGCGCACCGCACGATCGCTGTGGCGCTTTCCTATTTCCAGGGGTCGCCGCGCGTCGGCCCTCAGATGCACATTTTGATGGCGGCTGCGGCCATCTCGTTGGCGCCTCCTTTGGTTCTCTTTATCGCTGCGCAACGGTACTTTGTGCGCGGGATTGTAACGACCGGCATCCGCGGGTGACGGCGGTGGAGGCCCGACGTCGTTTGCGCCCTTCCAGGCAGGATTTCCAGGCTTTTGCGTCCATTTCCAAAATTGTGAGTTTGTTCCAACCGTTCATTGAGTCCAAGGAGGATGCTCAAGATGTTCACGCCGCTCAGCCGAAGAGAGTTTCTCAAATCAACCGCAGCCGGCGCAATGCTCCTGGCGACCGGCTCCCTGGCGTCCTGCGCTGCGCCGTTGGCGCCGACGGCGCAGGACGGCGCGCCGGGCGCCGCCGTGCAGGTCGTCCGCGCCCTGATGTGGAGCAACGGCCCGATCATCGACGATAATTTCAAAAAGCGCGCCGCCGACTTCAACGAGCTGCACAAAGGTGCCATTGAAATCAATCTGCAGCTGTTGCCTTGGGATCAATACTGGTCCAAGATTGACCTTTCGTACGCCGCCAGAGACCCATACGACATCTATTTTTGGGATATCCAGGCCTATGGACACTATAAGGCCGGGTTGTTGCGCAACCTTCAGCCCTTCGTCGACGCTGCGCCGGAATTGATGGACCCCGAACAGTATCCCGTCGCTTTGTACGATGTGTGGCGCTTCGACGGCGAAAATCTCTATGCGTTGCCCGAGAATTTCCAGATTCTGGCCTTCTACTACAACAAAGATTTGTTGGACCAGGCCGGCCTTCCCTATCCAGATGAAAACTACACCTGGGACGCCCTGATCGAAGCGTCAAAGCAGCTGAAGCAAGGCGAAGGCGACCAGGTCACGCAGTGGGGCTTCGATCTCGGCGATCTCCACGCCTGGTGGGGCGCGCAGACGCTGGCCTGGGCGATGGGCGGCGCCTTCTTCGACCGCATCGTCGAGCCGACGCGCATGCAGATGAGCGATCCACCCAATGTGCAGGCGCTGCAGTTCCTCCAGGACTTGCTCTGGAAAGACAACCTTGCGCCCACCTTCAGCCAGGCCGAATTTCTGGCGCCGGGAACCAGCCTCTTCCAGGCCGGGAAGGCGGCCATGTTGGTGGCGGGGAGCTGGTCGCTCTCCGGTTATAAAGACGTTGCCTTCAATTGGGGCATCGCCCCCCTGCCCAAATGGATCGACACGCGCGTGCCGGCCTTTTGGTTCGGCGGCTGGGTGATCACACGCGATAGCAAGGCCCCGGAGGGGGCGTTCGAGTTCGCGCGCTGGTCGGCCACCGATTATCAACAGACCATGGCCGTCAACCACGACTGGATTCCGCTGCGCAAAGAGGCGCGCGAGTCAGCGGCCATGTTTGAAGGGATGCCCGACGGCTTTGACATCACCCTGGCGTCCATCTTTGAGGCGCGCCTCGGCGACGTTTATCACAGCAGATCGCAGGAGCTGCTCAACGAGGCCATCTTCCCCAACCTTGAGCAGCTGTGGGCGAATAAAATCACGGCGGCGCAAGCCGCTGCGCAGATGGACGAAAAAGGCAATCAAATCCTACAGAAAGGCGCCTGATGAGCTTTGAGCATGGAGTTTGGGAGATCGAACAGGATGACCTGCGCTGCCGCGTCGAGTGGCGCGAGCGGCGACTGTTCTGGCAAATCATCCATCCGCTGGCCCCGGGTGGAAGGACGCATCCGACGCCGATCGGCGCCATTGCCGTGGAGGGACGGCCCGCGCAATGGACAAAGCTGGTCGGCGTCGAACAGGGCGGAGAGGCGGCTCCTTGCCTGAAGGTGACTCTGGAGGATGAAACGGGCCGCCTGCGCCTTGTACGTTCATTTGAGCTTTTTCCCGGTCATCCCTTCGTGCGCACATGGGGGGTGGTGGAGCGCGTGGACACAGCCGATCCTGCGCCGCTCATCGACGACGCCGAAATTTTGCGGCTGGAGCTGTCGGCGACGCAGCCCGTCACGCTTTTTCATGTGGAGCAGTTCAGTTGGGCCTACCCGAAAGATTTTTTCACTCCGCGCCAGGTCTCGCTGCGGCCTTACATCGTCCCGCACGAGCTGCGTATGGGGTCGTTTCCTTCTCACTACACGGCGCCTTCGAGCTGCGCCTGGGTCGCCCTGCGCCACGGCCCGCCCGATCCCTCCGAGGAAACGCCGGGCGGTGGGCCGGGGCTGGTGGTCGGCGTTGAATTCAACGGCAAGAGCCGGCTGCGCGCCTGGGCGACGCTGGAGAGCGTTGCGCTGGAAAGCCGCATCGACGAGCTGGCGCATCGGCTTCAGCCCGAGGAACCTTTTGAAATTCCCGCCTTTTTCGTCGGCTGTTACGACGGCGACTGGGACGAGGCGGGCTATGTCACGCAGCGCTTCGCCGAGGCGCACGTGCACCCGCCGATGCCGGATCACCGCTATCCGTGGGTTCAGTACAACTCCTGGAAGTACGGCCAGGAGATCAACGAGGCGCAGCAGCTGGCCGTGTTGGAGCGTTGCGCCGAGTTGGGGATCGAAGTGGTCGTGCTCGACCTCGGTTGGGCGCGCACGATCGGCGACTGGCGACCCAACCCGGTGAAATTCCCGCGCGGGCTGCGCCCCATCGCCGAACGCGCTCATGAATTGGGCATGAAGTTCGGCGTGCATGTGGCCATCGCCCAGATGGCGCCGGATGCGCCGGCGGCATTGGCGCATCCGGAGTGGCTGGCCTTTGGCGGCGACGACTACTACGGCGCCGGCGCCATTTGCCTGGGCCATCGGCCCTGCCAGGAGTGGCTGATCGAATCGCTGGCGCGGCTGGTGGCGGAGGAGCAGCTCGACTACATCATCCAGGACGGCGAGGATGTCGTCAAACGCTGCCTGCGCGCCGACCACACGCATGCGCCCGGCGACAGCAATTACGCCAATTCGACGATGGGGCTGGATCGGGTGATTCAGGCCGTCCGTCAGGCGCACCCGCACCTAGTGTGGGAAAACTGCGAGGACGGCGGCTGCATGATGACCTATCGTATGGCGCGACTCTGTCACACCTCTATCACGGTGGACAACATCGCCACATACGCCACGCGGCAAGGAATCTATGGCGCGTCCTATCCCTTCTCCCCCCGCTACAGCGTGCGTTACATGGAGGACGATCCGACGCCCTACACGCTGCGCAGCGCCATCTTCGGCGGGCCGCTGATCTTGATGCAGCGCATCGGCGAGTGGAACGAGCAGGAGATGGCCGACGCCAAACGGGCGATCGCAGAGTACAAACGTCTGCGCTCCGTCATTCGCGACGGCAAGGTCATCCACCTGCTGGCCCCGCGCCACAACGTCGAACGCCATGGCCGCGGCTGGGACGCCATCCAGGCTGTCAGTCCGGATCAGGCGCGCAGCGTGGTGATGGTCTATCGCGCGCTGGGCGGACCGGAGGAGCGGGTGATTCGACCGCGCGGCCTGCGCAGCGGCGCCTCCTATCGCGTGCATTGGGCAGACGCCGGCTGCACGGAGGTGCGCAGCGCCGAAAGCCTGCATGCAGATGGCCTGACCGTGAAACTCAGGGAGCTTGGCTCCGAAATCATTGAGCTTGCAATGGTGGAAATGTGAGGCGGACCCATGCAACAGGTCCTGGCGGCGTGCGGCGCAGCGTTCGTCAGCGTCGAAGCGGACGGCGCAACGTGGCGCATCGGCAACGAGAAGGTTCAGAAAACGGTGGCGTGGAGGGACGGCGAGGGGCTTCGCCTGAGCGCGTTGGAGCATCGGGTCACCGGCAGGAAGTGGCGCCCCCTCCCGTTCGACCACGAAGCGGCGGGCGATGAATTTCTGTTCCATTGGAATGAAAGCGCGCTCTCTGGACGCCGGGCTTCGGCGCTGATGTCGGCGCGCGCCGAAGCGGATGAGCGATCGGTCACGCTTGCACTTGCGTTGCAGGTCGGCGAGAGCCTGAACGTAACGCTCTATCAGCGCGTGCACGCCGGGCTTGCCGTGATCGAGCAGTGGCTGGAAGTCGCGCCGCGGCGCGCCGGGACGCTCAGCCGCGTGGCGCCGTTGACGCTCGCCGTCGCCGATCTCGATGCGCCAACGCTGCACTGGGTGCGCGGCCTGCAAAATCATGGCGCCGGCATGCCGGCGCGCGGACCGTATCCGGCCTATCGGCTGCGCAGCGAACCCCTCGGCGAACTCCATCTGCACTCAGGGTTGCGCTCCACCTGGCATGAAATTCCCTGGTTCGTTCTTCAAGGCGCAGCCGGCGGCGAGGGGCTTTTCGTCGGGCTGAGCTATTCTGGCCGTTGGTCCGCAACTGCGCGCAACCTGGGGCAAGGGGCGGCTCTGGAGCTTTTCAGCGACGGCTATGCAACGCCGCTGCATCCTGGCGAGCGCTGGACCAGCCCGGTCAGCTTTTTAGGCTTCTTTTGCGGCGACCTGGACGATGCGGCGCACGCGCAACACGCCTATGTGCGCCGCGCCGTCGTTCCGCCCACTCCGGAGGATTTCCCCTGGGTGCAATACAACACCTGGTTCGCCCATCTGGTCGACATCGACGAGACGATCTTGCGTCCAGAGGCCGAGCTGGCGGCCCGCCTCGGCGTCGAGGTGTTCGTGATCGACGCCGGCTGGTGGGAGCCAAGCCGGCGCACCAGCGACAACTTCACCACCGGCCTGGGCGTCTGGCGGCCAAGCGCCGAGAAATTCCCCAGCGGCCTTCCCGCCTTCGGCGATTTCGTGCGCTCCCTAGGCATGAAATTCGGCATCTGGGTCGAGCCGGAGCGCGTGGACCTGCGACAGGAAGGAACGTGGCGGCTCGACTGGCTGGCGCGCCATCACGACGCCATCATCTCGCCGCCCTGGCCGCCCGACACCGTGAGCGGCTGGCTTTGCTTCGGTCATCCCGAGGTGCAGGCGTGGGCGATCGACTGGATCAGCCGGCTGGTGAGCGATGTCGGAGCAGATTGGCTGAAGTGGGACTCCAACTGGTGGGGCGTCTGCACCTGCGCGCATCATGGGCACAGCGCAACCGACGGCGAATTCCATCAGGTGCAGGGGGTGCATCGGGTGATGAGCGAGCTGCGCAGGCGCTTTCCACACCTGATCATCGAGAACTGTGCGGGCGGCGGCGTGCGCAGCGACTTCGCCATGTTGGCGCACACGCACATCACCTGGCTGCACGATGCTTCGACGCCCAGCCGACGCGTGCGCTTCCACTTGGCCGGCGCCACGCATCCCTTCCCGCCCGAGCTGTGCAACACGTGGGTCGTCGACGCCGAGGACGAGCCGCTGACCGATTCGACGACGCCGCAACATCAAATCGACGCCATCCTCCGCAGCCGCATGTTCGGCGCATTTGGCCTCTCCGCCCGGTTGATGCACTGGACGGAGGACGCCTTCCAGGCGATGCAGAAAGCCATCGCCCAGTACAAGCGGCTGCGCCCCCTTCTCAAACATGGCGATTTCTATCATCTACTGCCGCAGGTCGATTTGCAATGCCCTGACCTCGACCTGCAAGGCCGATGGGAAGCCTACGCCGTGATCGCCGCAGACCGAAGCCAGGGCGCCGTCTGGGTCTTCCGCGATCCTAAGGGCGAACCCAGCCGGCGGTTGCATCTGCGCGGTCTGGATGCGACGCGCACCTATGCGGTGACGGACATCGACGCTGCACGCACGGTGGGACGCTCCGGTGCAGCGCTGATGGAGCAAGGCCTTGCAGTTGATCTGGGCGAACACACCTCGGCGCTGCTCCTGCTCGAGGCGGAGCCATAGGCGCAACGCTGCAAAAAAACGCTGCTTTATCGAGACAATCTCGAGACGAGAAGAGGTGTCGAGACGAGAGGAGGTCGAGCAGGACGTAGCCGGCCGCTTCAGACTTGGCGTCTTTGCGACTTTTTGCCGACGGCGTCGGCGTGGGGTACGATTATCCTGAAATTTGTCGGCGGCGTTGCTCCTGACGGGAACGACGCGCACAGTCTGCACTGAGGCAAATGCATTATGTTCAAACGGTTGGATCACGTGGGCCTTGTTGTCCACGACATCGACGCAACATTGCAGGTGTATTGCAACCAGCTTGGATTCAGGCTGTTGGAGCGGGTGGAGATCCCGGAGCAGAAGGTGATTGCGGCTTTTCTGGATGCAGGCAACAGCACGATCGAGCTGATTTCGCCGACCGACGGCGAGAGCGGCACGGCGCGTTTTCTTGCAAATCGAGGCGAAGGGACGCATCATGTCTGCTATGAGGTGGACGACATCGAAGCGACGCTGGCCGAGCTGCGCAGTGCGGGCGTGCGACTCATCGACGAAACCCCTCGCCAGGGAGTGCACGGCCTGATCGCGTTCATCCACCCTAAAGCCGCCCATGGCCTGATGATCGAGCTGTTGCAGAAAACGCATCGGTGAGGAGCACATGGAGACCACAACACCGTTGACCGTCGAGCAGTGTCGCGCTGCTCTGAAGAAAGTCATCGACCCTGAAATTTACCAAAACATCGTTGACCTGGGGCTGGTCTACGGCATCGACGTCGGAGATGACCGTTCGGTCATTGTCACAATGACGTTGACCACGCCGCACTGCCCCTTGGGGCCGCAGATCATCGAGAACGTCCAACGCGAGCTGAGCGCCATCGGCGCCTCTTCTGTGGATGTCAACATCGTCTGGACGCCGCCGTGGACGCCCGACGCCATGACGCCGGAGCTGAAAAAATTGCTGGGCATTGGGACTGAGGAAGAGGAAGAAGAGGAGCCGGCCCTGGTGGTCGAGCCGCCTCCGCCGCCTGCCAAGAAAAAGCGAGGGTTGTTCGGCTGGCTTTTCCGTTGAGCCAGGCCTCGGGCGCGCCGGATTTTCATCACGTCCACCGCCAACATCGAGCCATGTCCCAGCGCACCTTCTTTCTCAACCATTTCCCCTGGAGAGTTTCCACACCGCAGCGAGGAGAGTCGTCGCAGCGGAGAGGGTCGGTCGGCGCGTCGCTCTGGCTGGGCAGCGCTCTCTGGCTCATGGCCTACGGCGGGTTAGGGGTGCTGCTCTGGCGCGAGGGCGTTGCTCGGTGGGGGATGCTGCACACGTTCTTGCTCGTCAGCAGCATTATCTTGGGCGTTGCGGTGGGGCTCGGATGGTGGAAAGCGCTGGCGCAGAAGCCTCACTTCGGCGGCCGTTGGAAACCGTTGAATCAGGAGCAGTTGATGGCGCTGAGCCCCAGCGAGTTTGAGGCGTATGTGGCGGAGCGCCTCTTTGTGCGTCGCGGCTTTCAAGTGATCAACGTGCGCGACACCAAAGATGGCGGCGTCGATGTGCTTGTCACCGACCACCTCGGTCAGAAAGCGATCGTGCAATGCAAACGCTATCGGAATTCCACTGTCGGGGCCAGCGTCGTGCGCGATCTGTACGGCACCATGATGCATGAAGGCGCGGTGTACGGCTACCTGGTGACCAGCGGCCCGATCAGCGAGGAGGCGCGGCGCTGGGCTGCGGGCAAGCCGATGCAGCTCATCGACGGCAAGCAACTGGTTGAGCTGAGCAAGAAGTAAATGGGGCAATATGAGTGCAAAACCTGCTGTCTTCGCACACCGCGGCGCTCGTCGCGTGGCGCCGGAGAACACCTTGCCCGCCTTTGCGCGCGCATTGGAGATGGGGGTGGCCGGCATCGAGCTCGACGTTCACCGCAGCGCCGATGGGCGTCTCGTCGTCATTCATGATTTCACCGTCGATAAGACCACGAACGGCCGGGGCTGCGTCGAGCAGATGAGCGCGGCGGAGCTGCGGCGACTTGACGCCGGCGGTTATTTCGACTCGAAGTTCGCCGGCGTTCAGATTCCGTTTTTGGAGGAAGTGCTCGAGCTCGTCGGCGACCGTTGCCGATTGAATATTGAGATCAAGAGCACGCACCCCTACGCCGACGACGCCTCCGCAGGCGTGGCGGCGCTTATCCGCGAACGCAACCTGTACGACCAGGTGATCGTCTCCAGCTTCAACCCGATCACCCTGATCAAGATGCGCCATCTTGACCCCAGGATCGCGCTCGGGATGCTCTACGACGCCTCCATGCCGGCGTTCCTGCGTCGGGTGTGGGCCGGGCCGCCGATTCGACCGGAGGCGCAACATCCTCATCACGCCCTGATCGACGCCGAGTTCATGGCGTGGGCGCGCAGCCTGCCGGCAGCCGTCAACACGTGGACGGTCAACGAAGTCGAAGAGGCGCGACGCCTTGCCGCCTTAGGCGTCGATGTCATCATCACCGACGTCCCCGACCAGATTATGATGGGGCTGGCCTCGCCCGCCATTTCGCCAGCGTGATGGCTCCGGAGAAACAGATGACGACGGCGACGGCGCCTGGCAAGATCATCCTCGTCGGCGAACACGCCGTCGTGTATGGGCGACCGGCCATCGCAGCGCCGGTCTGGCAATGCGTGGCGACGGCGGCGATTGCGCCTGCACCGCCTGCAAGCGGCGTCACCATCTCCGCCGTGGACATTGATCGCCGCTTTGCGCTGGCGGAGGCGGGCGACGATGAGCCGCTGGCGGTCGTCGCCCGGTTGGCGATGAAGCATCTTGGCGTGCAGAATCTTCCCGATCTGCACATTGAACTGCACAGCGACATCCCCATCGCCGGCGGTTTGGGCAGCGGCGCTGCGCTGAGCACGGCGTTGGTGCGCGCACTCTTCGCCCATTTCGGCCAGGTCGTCGAACCGGAGGTCGTCAGCGCCATCGTCTATGAAAGCGAGCGCTTCTATCATGGCGCGCCCAGCGGCATCGACAACACCGTCGTCGCCTTTGGTCAACCGATCTGGTTCATCAAGGGCAAGGCAGCCGAACCCTTCTGGCCTGCGGCTCCGCTGACGTTGGTCATCGCCGACAGCGGCGTTCCCAGCCCAACGAAAGAGACGGTCGGCGCAGTGCGACGTCTTTGGGAGCGAGAAACGGCGCGTTGCGAGGCCATTTTTGACGAAATCGCCGGGCTGGCGCAGCGGGCGCGCCTGGCCATCGAGCAGGGCGATCAGAGAACGCTGGGACAGCTTTTCGACGCCAATCAAGCGTTGTTGGAGGCGCTCACGGTCAGTTCGGAGACGCTGGAGAGGCTGATCGACGCCGCCCGCCGGGCAGGGGCATTAGGCGCGAAACTGAGCGGCGGCGGTCGCGGAGGCAACATCATCGCCCTGGTGGAGCCGGCGCGCATCGATGCGGTGTCCGCTGCGCTGAGGACGTCAGGCGCCCGGCGCGTCATCGTCACCCGGATAGAGCCTCGCTCTTTTGGGGCTCATTCTCACCGACCGGCAACCAGAGGGTCAGGGTGAGCGTTTTCTCCGCTCCGTATTCGACGGTCAAGTGTCCACCGTGCAAGCGGGCGACGCTGCGCGCAATGGTCAGGCCGAGGTCAGCGTCAATTTCGTTCATCCACGCCTGTTTGATCGTTTCTACGTCTTCGTGCAGCGGCGGTGTCAGCGTTTCAGCGCGATCGCAGCGAAAATAAAAACCGATGTAGGGTGCATTGTACATGACGCCGCTTTCCACGGCGCCAGAACCGGATTTGCAGACGCGTTGCGCATATTCATGCAGCCGGCGCAACGCTTCGGAGAGGAGACGGACATCCCCGTGTATAATGGCATCCCTTTCTTGAGCAGTCGACTTCGCCTCCGGCAGCTTAGATTGGGGGCAATCGGCGCATTCGCCGAGAATATCTTTCCAGAGCGTATATGCGTTGATCGGTTCAATATGATGCAGCGCGCCTGACAGACTCTGGAGCTCCGCCATCAGCAAAAAGTTTTCGATCAGATGCTGCAGGCGCCGACCGCCCTCCAGAATGGCTTGCGCCACCATGCGCAGCTCTTCAGCCTCGATGGAATTGTCGCTGGCGGCCAACAGTTCTGCATAGCCCAGGATAAAGGTCAACGGGTTGCGAAATTCGTGTTGCAACAGGCCGACGATCTGACTGCGCAGCTGCTCCATGTTGCGCTCAATTTCCGCCTCGATCAACTGACGTCGCTTGAGTGCATTTTCGACGGACGCAACCAGATCTTTGGGATCGACCGGTTTGGTCAGATAGTCTTCGACGCCGATTTCTTTGGCGCGGCGTTGATTTTCCGCCGCACTATAGGCCGTGAGAAAAATGACGGGCAAGAGTCGGAAGTCCGGATCGCTGCGCAGGCGCTGCAGGAACGCGTACCCATCCATCACAGGCATGGCGATGTCACAGATGATCACGTCCGGTGTAAAGCGACGAAGCGCTTCCAGCGCCTCGCGGCCATTGTAGACGCCTGTGACGCGGTAGCCGTAGAATTGCAGCATCTCGGTGAGCGCCAGATTGAGATTTGCATCGTCCTCCACCAATAGGACCGACGCCTTATTCTCTTGTTGGCTTTTATCTGAAAAGGTGCTCATCAGGTTCGTTTTTCATTGCGGGCTCCGGAGAAGCCTGACCACAGTGGACAACTGTCGCTAAAGATTTTGTCGGCCTTCTCCATCTTTCCCGCCTTTTCTCCGGTTAAACGCGCCCTTGTTAAAGAGCTTAAGCGTTAGAAAGTTGCAAATCTGTAAACTAAAGTCCTGATACGGGTGAACCCTTGCGCTACGGTGCAACAAATCCCTACCGGACAGGATGCATCCGGATGGGTGAGTGCAGCGTGTTTTCTGTTTCACGCAAACGGATGTCGTTATGGCGTCGGTTCCACCGGCTTGAGCACAAAGACGCCCAGTGGAGGCAGACGAAGGGGGGCCGAGAACTTACAATTTTGCCATGGCAAGTCCTGAGCCGCGATCAATCCTGTGTTTGTCACCCCGCTGCCGCCGTAGATCGTCCAGTCGCTGTTGAGCACCTCGCGGTAAAAGCCGCGGATCGGCAGCCCAACGCGGTAGGACTCGCGCACGACGGGGGTGAAGTTGCAGACGAAAATGAGCATCTCCGAAGGCTCCTTGGCGCGGCGCTGGAAGCTGATGATCGACTGTTCGGCGTCGGTGAAGTCGATCCACTGAAAGCCTTCCCAACTGTAATCCACCTCAAAGAGCGCCGGCTCATGGCGATAGAAATGGTTCAGATCGCGCACGAAGCGCTGCAGCTTCCGGTGGTCTTCAAATTGCAGCAGGTGCCAATCCAGGCTGCGCGCCTCGCTCCATTCCGACCACTGCCCGAATTCGCCGCCCATAAACAGCAGCTTCTTGCCGGGATGTCCATACATGTAGGCGTAGAGGGCGCGCAGGTTGGCGAACTTCTGCCAGACGTCGCCGGGCATCTTGTCGAGCATCGACTTTTTGAGATGCACCACCTCGTCGTGGCTGAAGGGCAAGATGAAGTTCTCGTGGAAGGCGTAGATCAGGCTGAAGGTGATCTCGTTCTGATGGTAGCGTCGATAGATGGGGTCTTTTTGCATGTAGCTGAGCGTGTCGTGCATCCACCCCATGTTCCACTTGTAATCGAAGCCGAGGCCGCCCATGTAGGTGGGGCGGGTCACCATCGGCCAGGAGGTGCTCTCTTCGGCGCAGGTGATGGCGCCGGGCGCGTGCTCATGCACAAGCTCGTTGAAGCGCCGCAGAAAGTCGATCGCCTCCAGGTTTTCGCGACCGCCGTACTTGTTGGGAATCCACTCTCCGGGGCTGCGACTGTAGTCTAGATAGAGCATGGAGGCGACGGCGTCGACGCGCAGGCCGTCGATGTGATATTTTTTGAGCCAAAAGAGGGCGTTGCTGAGCAGGAAGTTGCGCACTTCGTTACGACCGTAGTTGAAGATCTTGGTGCCCCAGTCGCGATGTTCGCCCTGGCGAGGATCGGCGTGTTCATAGAGATGGGTGCCGTCAAAGAAGGCCAAACCATGTGCATCGCGCGGGAAGTGCGCGGGCACCCAGTCCAATATCACGCCGACGCCGTGCTGATGGCAGTAGTCGACGAAGTACATGAAGTCGTCCGGCGTGCCAAAGCGGCTGGTCGGCGCATAGTAGCCGGTGACCTGATAGCCCCAGGAGCCATCGAAGGGATGCTCGGCGATCGGCATCAGCTCGATGTGGGTGTAGCCCATTTCTTTCACATAGTCAACCAGTTGGTGCGCCAGCTCGCGATAGTTGAGAAATGAATTTCCTTCTCCTCTCCGCCAGCTTCCCAGATGCACTTCGTAGATGCTCATGGGCCGATCGAGCGCCTGCGTCTGTGCGCGCCGCTCCATCCACTCCTGGTCGTTCCATTGATAGGAATCGATGTCCCATACGCGCGTGTCGGTGCTGGGGCGCACTTCAAAGTAGAAGCCGTAGGGGTCGGATTTGTCGATTTCATAGCCCAGGAACTGGGATTTGATCGAGTATTTGTAGTGCATTCCCTTGGGCAGGTTGGGAATGAACGTCTCCCAGACGCCGCCGTCCCCACGACGCTGCATCGGGTTGACGCGATTGTCCCACGCGTTGAACGGCCCGATCACGCTGACGCGCAGGGCATTCGGCGCCCACACCGCAAAGTGCACGCCCTGGACGCCCTCCACCGTGCGGATGTGTGCGCCCAAGCGTTCGTAGCTTTCTAGAAAATTGCCTTCGCCGTGCAGATAAAGCTCAAAATCGGTCAGGAGCAAGGGGAAGCGATAGGGGTCCTCCAGCTCGTGCTCTGCATCATCTCCGCCTAGCGCGACGATGCGATAGGGGAAGATTTCCTTGCGCTCCGGAAAAGTGGCCTCGAAAAAGCCGGCGGGATGGACGCGCTGCATCGGCGTGCGCGCGCCGCTGGCGAGCTCCAGCACATCGACCGCCTTGTCCAGCGGGCGAAAGACGCGGATCGCCACCATTTCCTGCCCATCGACGCGCACCACATGAGGGCCCAAAATCTGGTAGGGCGCGCCGTGGTAGCCGCCGACGATCGCCTCGATTTCGGCGCGATCCGCCGTGGTCTCGGGTTCAGCCGGCGCAGCCGTCGGAGCAGGCTCCGGCGACGCCGATTCGGCGGGTGCGGCGTCGTCCAGGCTCGGCGTCGCCGTTGGCTGAACGTCCTCGAGAGTTTTCGCCTGTGAAGTTTCGCTGCGCAGGGCTTCGTCCGGTTTCTTGGCTTGCATCTGCTGCGCACTTTCCTGCAGCGTGCTCTGTTTGGTTTCTGCGCCGGTCTGTGGAGTCGTCTTCTTGCGGTTCATTGTGTGATCTCCGCTCTTGCGTTTGGATGGCGGCTGGATGGCTGAGGAGCGAGGCGTTGCGTCTCGCTCAAGGGACGTTCTCCCCGGTTGCGTCTGAATTCGTCGCTACGCGAGATGAAGGTGCGCTTCAACAGTGTACCATGAAAACGCAAAGAGACCGAAGCGAGCCTCAGATTTTCTGGACGTCGTGTGAACGGCTCTCGCGCACGCCGGCCGCCGAGATTTCGATGAATTCGGCCGTTCGTTGCAGCTCTTCGATGCAATGCGCGCCGCCGTAGCTGAGACCGGAGCGCAGGCCGCCCACCAGCTGGTGGAGAATCTCCGCCACCTGCCCTCGGTAGGGCACGACGGCCTCGACCCCTTCCGGCACCACTTTGTCCCAGTCTTGCTGCTCTTCGGCGCTTTCGTCGCCGTTCTGCTCTGCGCTGCGCCTTCCGATCACTGCGCCCAGGGAAGCCATGCCGCGCACCACCTTGACCTTTTGCCCGTCGCGGATGACCGGCGCGCCCGGCGCTTCCTCGCAACCGGCGAAAAGGCTGCCGATCATCACCGTGCTGGCGCCGGCGGCGAGCGCCTTCACCAGGTCGCCCGAGGAGCGGATGCCGCCGTCGGCGATCACGGGCGTGTCAAGCCCCGCCTCGCGCAACCCGCGCACGGCGTCCATGATGGCGGTCAGCTGCGGGACGCCAAAGCCGGTCACGACGCGGGTCGTGCAGATCGAGCCGGGGCCAATGCCCACTTTGACCGCATCGGCGCCCGCCTCGGCCAGGTCGCGCGCGCCCTCCGCCGTCGCCACATTGCCGGCGACGATTTGGGCGTCGGGGAAGTTGCGGCGCAAGGTCTGCAACATCTCGATGCAGTGATCGGCGTGACCGTGCGCAATGTCGAGCACCAGCACATCGACGCCGGCCTTCACCAACGCCTCCGCGCGCTGCAACTCTCCCGGCTTGACTCCGATCGCTGCGCCGACGAGCAGACGCCCCTGCGCATCCATGCTCGCCTGCGCCCGATGTTCGATGCGCTCCACATCCCGCGAGGTGATCAGCCCGACGACCGCCCCCTCGCGATCGACCACCGGCAGCTTTTCGAGCCGATGCTCGTAGAGGATGGCGCGCGCCTCCGCCGAGGTGACCGAAGGCCCCACGGAAACGATGTGATCGGCGGGCGTCATCGCCTGCGCCACCGTCTGCACGCTTTCGGGAGCGAGCAGCAGATCGCGCCGCGTGATGATGCCCACCAGCCGGCCATTCGGGTCGACGACGAGCAGCCCGCCGACCTCGTGCTTGTCCATCAACTTTTTCGCTTCTGCGATAGAGGCGTCGGCGAAAACCGTGTACGGATTCTCCACGATCAACCCTTGGGCGCGTTTGACCTTTTCCACTTGCCGCGCCTGCTGCTCGATGCTCATGAAGCGGTGAATGATCCCGATGCCGCCTGCACGCGCCATGGCAATGGCCATTCTCCATTCGGTGACGGTGTCCATGTTGGCGCTCAGAATCGGGATCGACAGACGGATTTTGCGCGTCAGATGCGACGAAACGTCCACGTCCATGCGCGAGCGCACGGGAGAACGCCGCGGCACGAGCAACACATCATCGAAAGTCAATCCTTTGGTCGGTCGAATTCTCATGGCGTCACTCCTTTGTGAGCACAGAATATCGGACAAATCCTCCGACGGCCCCGCCGATCCAGACTGCATTGTCCACACCGACGATCGCCGTGACATGGTTCGACGGCAGCGCGCCTTCCGTCGTTTCCTGGCGCCAGCCGTCGCCTGCATCGTAGAAGAGGCCGGCGTCCTGCGTGCCGACCCAAAGCGAGGCGCCCTGCGCAAGAATCTGCGTGACGGCGCGCTCGCCGACCGCCGGAACCGGCGCGACGGCGCCGTTGCGCAGTTCAACCAGGCCGGCGTCGGTGCCGATGTAGAGCAGATCGCCGTCCTTCGCCAGCGCCGTGATCGCGTTGCTGGGCAGGCCGATATTTTCGCCGGTGAAGACTTCGAGCTGATTGCGTGCAAAGCGATAGAGGCCGCCGCCGGCGCTGCCGATCCACATCGCCTCGCCATCCGGCAGCAGCGCCTGAATATTCCCGGAGGGCAGACCGGCTTCCTCCGTCAGATTGACGAAAACGGCGCCGTTCCAGATGCTGACGCCGACGCTGGTTCCCAGCCAGATGCGCCCGCGACTGTCTTCGGCGATGGCCTGCACCACGCCGTCGAGCAGGCCATCTTCCGCCGTCAGCGGCGTCCAGCTTTCGCCGTCCCAGACGCTTGCGCCCTCGCCGGCGACCCAGAGTTCGCCGTTGCGCGCCGCGTACAGCGCACGAATCGAGGCGACGCCGGCGTCCGGGAGCACTTGCGGCGGCCGGTTGGGAGCGATGATGCGCTGCACCCCGCCGTCGGTGACCGCCCACAGCGCGCCCTCCGGTCCGACGACGGCGCCGCGCACGGCGTTGCCTTTGATCCCCTCGTTGGCTTTGACGAATTTTCTCCAACCGGCGCCATCGTAGACGCTGTAGCCGTCGCCGGCCGTCGTGAAATAGAGACGGCCTTCGGCGTCAAGCGTCAGCTGCGTGAGGGGAGCGCCGGCCATGCCCTCCTCGCCCCGGAAAGCCTCCACGCACGCGGTCGTGACCGGATCGAAGCGGCAGATGGCGCCGTCGACGTCGCCGATCCACACATGGCCGTCAGGGGTGGGGGCGACGCCGACGATCAGGCGCAGCGGAAAGCCCTCGTTTGCCGCCTCTTCGGCGCTGAACACCGTCCATGCATCGCCCTCGATGCGATACAAGACGCCTTCTCCCCCTAGCCAGACGACGCCGTCTTCGGCCACGGCAACGGCGCCAATGCGGTTATTTTCCAGTGGACTGTTGGCGGCGCTGTAGAACGTGGAGTCGGGGCCGGCGGCGACGGTCACGCCGTCGTCTGCTATAACCCAGATTTGCTCCAGCGCGCCAACGACGGCGACTTTGCGCACGTTGTTGGAGGCAAGGCCGCTGTTGCGGTCGAGGTGTCGCCACTGCCCGGTGCGTGCATCGAAGACATCGATGCCGTGACGGGTGTATCCGACCACTAGATAGCCGTCCTCTGCATCGCACGCCAGTGCCGAGACGTCGTCGTAACGCAGCTCGCTGTTGCGGCTGTTCCATGAGCGCCAACCCCCGGCGCGCGGGTCGATGACCTGCAGGCCATCGTCGCTGCCGAAGAGCACGCCTAGCTCGGGCAAGGGGCAGTGGACCACCGCCGTCAGGCGATTGGCCGTCAGCCCGTTGAGGGTGGTGAATTTCACAGGCGTTGCGCTGCCGCGCGTCCACGCCAGCGCGCCGCCGTCGCTGGCGATCCAGATCGTGTTGCCGACGACGGCGAGATCGTTCATCCAGTTGCCGTCCGAGACCACAGTCCAGGCCTGACTGCTGCGGACAGGAGCGGGCGTCGGCGTAGGCGTCACCAGGCTGGCGATGGCGATCGCCGTCAATTGCGCGACGGTGGGAGTGGGCGAGGGAGGTGCAATCACTTCCCCTCGCAACGCCGAAGTCGGCGCAGGGGGCGGCGTCGTTTGAGGCGTCGCCCCGGCTGCGACTGCTTCCGGCTCGAAGAACGAAACGCTTTGCAGAAGGCGGGTGAACGCTTGTTCCGTTTCCGCCGCCCAAATTACAGAAGGCGCCGTAGCGGCTGCGACAAAAACCTGTCCTGAACCGTGGGGCGCAACCACGATGCGCGCCTCAACGGGCTCGCCGTCCACCGTTCCCTGGATGGAGAGCGCCACGCCGCTGCGGCCACCCACCGAAATCGACTCCTGTGCGTTCATCTCGCCTGCGGTGCGTTCCAGCAATGGCCGGGCAATGCGCAGGGCCGTTTCTTCCAAAGAGCTATTTGTGGGCAGCCCAAAGGTGGTCAACGGGAGCACGTCCAGGCCAATGGTGGAGACGTTGTCGGCCTGGTGTTCGTCGGTCGCCGAGACGATGCGCGTCAGCGTGATCGCCGCTCCCTGCATGGCGACCTCATAACCGGGCGGCGGCTGCACTCGATACCCGCCCGTCGACGCAACGAGGCGGACGTCTGCAACCGGCATGGGAGTGGGCGTGAGGGTGGGCGTCGCCGTGCGCGTGGGCGTAGGCGCCGGTCGAATGGTGACCGCGGGCTGGCTGCGCAGGGTCAACCCGATCAACCCGATCAGCGCCACAAGCAACAGCAAAGTAATTCCTGCTGAGACCGCTCGAAAGCTTGACGAACGCACCGAATTCTCCTCACTTCGTCCGTTGCCGCACGCTCTGGGGCGCGCGTACGCCGGACGTAGAACGCCAGATTTTCGCCGCAACGCCGACTCGGCGTAAAAATTTTACCATCGGAATGTGGTCGGACAAAGGTTTGGGCGAGAAGCGGTGAAGCTCTCAGGAGGAGGAAAGTTGAGCGAAGCTTCTTTTTGCGTTAATTGATCGCCTGGCTGGAATCGGGTACAATGAAACAAATCCGTGCACCAGGAGCTTTGCCATGAACCTCGACGGATTGCTCAGCGAGCTTGAGCGCCGCGTGCCCGCCGATCGTCTGTTGCGAAAATCCGCCCAACTGGCGCCCTATGAATCCGATGCGCTGACGGCATTTCGTTCTCGGCCGGCGGCCGTGTTGTTGGCCGCGACGCAGGAGGAGGTCATCCAGGCCGTGCGTCTGTGCCATCGCTACGGCGTCCCCTTCGTGGCGCGTGGCAGCGGCACCAGCCTCTCCGGCGGCTCGTTGCCGGTGGAGAACGGTCTCGTCATTGCGCTCAATCGCCTCAATCGCATCCTGCGCCTGGACCCTGCGCAGCGCATCGCCGTCGTCGAGCCAGGCGTGATCAACCTGGACGTCTCCCGCGCGGCCGCTCCGCACGGCCTCTACTACGCGCCTGACCCCTCCAGCCAGCTCATCTGCACGATCGGCGGCAATGTTGCATTCAACTCCGGCGGCGCGCATTGCCTGAAATATGGCATGACCGTCAACCACGTGCTCGGTCTTAAAGCCGTGCTGCCTGACGGAGAAGTGGTGCAATTGGGCGGCGAGAGCCTGGAACAGGTCGGCCCCGACCTGACGGGCTTTTTTGTCGGCTCCGAAGGGCTGTTCGGCGTCGCGTTGGAGATCGCGCTGCGGCTCCTACCGAAGCCGGAATGCTATCGCACCGTGCTGGCTGCGTATGACTCGCTGCAGGCGGCGGGCGACGCCGTGGCGAGCGTGGTGGCTTCGGGGTTGTTGCCCGGCGCCATGGAGATCATGGATGCGCTCGCCATCGAAGCCGCGGAGGCGGCGGTGCAGGCCGGCTACCCGCGCGATGCAGCTGCGCTCCTGATCGTGGAGTTGGAAGGCGAACGCATCCAGGTCGAAGCGGAGTTCGCCCATCTGATGCAGGTCATCGAAGGCTCGAATCCCAAGACGGTCGCCGTCGCCAAAGATGACGCCGACCGCGCCCGCATCTGGAAAGGCCGCAAGAGCGCGTTTTCGGCGGTCGGTCGGCTCAGCCCGGATTATCTGGTGCAAGACGGCGTGGTTCCCCGCAGTCGGCTCGGCGAGGCATTGGCGACCATCGAACGACTGAGCCAAGACTATGGGCTGCGCGTCGCCAACGTCTTCCACGCCGGCGACGGCAACCTGCATCCGCTCATCCTCTTCAACGGGCGCATTCCGGGCGAGCTGGAGCGCGCCGAGGCGCTGGCGGGCGAAATCATCCAGATGTGCATTGCGTTGGGCGGCTCCATCACCGGCGAGCATGGCGTCGGCATGGAAAAGCGCCAGCATATGTCCTCGATGTTCACCGAGACCAACCTCCAGGTCATGGCCGAGCTGCGTCGCGCGCTCGACCCGGGCGAGCTGGCCAATCGCGGCAAGATGTTCCCGCAAGGCGAAGCGCCTGCGCTGCACGCCCACGGCCCGCATCCGCTTGAAGCGCAGGGCTTGATTTCACGAATGTAGACAGAGAGCAATCATGACCACGTTGACGACCCTCGCCCCGCAAAGCTACGAAGATGTGCAGGCGGCGATCTGCCAACATGGGCGCATCTTCGTCCGCGGCGCCGGCTCCAAGCCGGCGCTTGCCCCACCTTTCGTCGACGGCGACGATGCGGCGCTCCTGGACATGCGAGGGCTGCGCGGCGTCGTCGAGTATGAGCCTGGCGAGTTTGTCTTCACGGCGCGGGCCGGCTCTTCGTTGCGCGAGATCGCCGCCCTGCTCGCCGAACATGGCCAGTATCTTCCCTTTGACCCGCCGTTGGTCGACCAGGGCGCCACGCTCGGCGGAACCATCGCTGCAGGGCTGAGCGGGTCGGGGCGTCATCGCTACGGCGGGCTGCGCGACTTTCTCATCGGCGTGCGCTTCGTCGATGGACAGGGCCGGTTGGTGCGCGGCGGGGGCAAAGTCGTCAAGAACGCCGCCGGCTTCGACCTGCCCAAGCTGATGATCGGCAGCCTGGGGCGGCTAGGCGTCATCGTCGAGGCTAGCTTCAAAGTCTTCCCGCAGCCGCCCGCCTACGCGACGCTGCGCGTGACGCAGCCTTCGCTTGATGCGGCGCTGACCACCATCGCCCGCCTCAACGGCTCCAGCTTCGACCTCGAGGCGTTCGATCTCGTCTTTGAAGAGGAGCGGCCGACGCTCTACATCCGCCAGGGCGGGTTCGCCGCAGCGCTGGCGGAGCGGCAGGAGCGTCTGCGCGCCTGGCTGGGGGGCGGCGAGCCGCTCCCAGAGCCGGAGGAGGCGGCTTTCTGGTCGGCGGGTCGAGAGTTCGCCTGGGCGCCGGCGACATGGGCGCTGGTCAAGACGCCGGTCACGCTCAACGTCATTCCTGCGCTCGATCAGGCGCTGCAGGCCGCCGGCGCGCAACGGCGCTACGTCGCAGGCGCTGCGCTGGCGTGGATCGCCTGGCCGGGCGACCTGGGTCAACTCGACGCCTATCTCACCCAGCTCCAACTGGGAGGGCTTGCGCTGCGCGGAGAGGCGGAGTGGCCCTTCGTCGGCGTGCGCAACGGCGCGTCGCTCATTGCGCGCGTCAAGCGCGTGCTCGACCCGTTCCATCGTTTCCCAATTCTGTGAGTCGCTGCGTATGCTGCACACCATTCCCGTCGATGCACTGGGGCCACAGGGCGAGGCGATGGCGAAAGCCGTCGAAACCTGCGTGCATTGCGGCTTCTGTCTCGCCTCCTGCCCCACCTATCGCGTCCTGGGCGAAGAGATGGACTCGCCGCGCGGGCGCATCTTTCTTATGAAAGAGGCCCTGGAAGGTCGGATTGAAACTTCCGAGGCGCTCCCGTTCATCGACCGCTGTCTGGGCTGCATGGCCTGCGTCACGGCCTGTCCCTCCGGCGTCGAGTACGGCCATCTGCTGACGCCCTTCCGCGCCCGCGCCGAAGAGGCGCGCCGCCGGCCGCCGCTCAACCAGGCGGTGCGCACGCTGATTCAGGAGACGCTGCCCTATCCTCAGCGCTTCCGTCTGGCCGTGCAGAGCGGTCGCCTGGGGCGGTGGATGCGCCCCTTGCTCCCTGCGCCGATCGGCGCCATGCTCGACCTCCTGCCTGAACGCCTGCCGGAGGCGCCGCCGTTGCCGGAAGTCTATCCGGCGCAGGGCAAACGCCGCGCACGCGTGGCGCTGCTGGCGGGCTGCGTGCAACGGGTGCTGGCGCCGCAGATCAACTGGGCGACGCTGCGCGTGCTCGCCCGCAACGGCGTCGAAACCATCGTCCCGCGCGGCCAGGGATGCTGCGGTTCGCTCTCTTTGCACATCGGCGAGGCTGCGCATGCGCGTGCGCTGGCGCGACGCAATTTCCAGGCGTTTCCTGCCGACGTCGACGCCATCATCACCAACGCGGCGGGCTGCGGCTCCGGCATGCAGGAGTATGGGCTGCTCTTCGCCGGCGAGCCGGACGCCGACCTGGCGGAAACGTTTGGGAACCGTGTGCGCGACGTCAGCGTTTTTTTGGATGAACTGGGCGTCGAAACGCCCCCGCCTCTGCCGCAGCCGCTGACGGCGGCCTACCACGACGCCTGTCATCTGGCGCACGCTCAACGGGTGACGGCGCCGCCGCGACGACTGCTCAGCCAGATTGCCAATCTGCGCCTCGTCGAGATCCCTGAAGGAGAGCTTTGCTGCGGCTCGGCGGGGACGTATAATCTAGAACAGCCGGAGCTGGCGCGCGCCATCGGCGAACGTAAGGCGCGCAATATTCTGAGCACCGCAGCCGAAGCAGTCATTACAGGCAACATCGGCTGCATCGCTCAAATCAAGACGCATTTGGAACTGCTGGGCAAGCCGCTTCCCCTCTGGCATACAGTGCAGGCGTTGGATTGGGCGTATCGGGGACAGCCGTTGGGAAGCGATGGCTCCGTTTGAAAGGGAATTCGTCATGTCAAAGTTTGTGCGCATCAAAACTGAACTGCGCGAGCTCAGACTGCTCAAACAGGCGCTGGACGACCTCAAGCTGGACTATCAGGAGAATCAACGCTACACGCATCGATGGAGCGGCTTTTCCGGCGAGGTGGCGCTGCTTGTGCAGGCGCGAGGCGCAACCTTTGCCTTTCGCCCGACGACGGAAGGCGCATACGAGGCGATCGGCGACGACATGCAGTTGAAGGCGGTTCAGACGCATCTCAACGCCATTCAGCAGCGCTACGCCTATCACAAAGTCCTGGAAGAGACGCAGGCCGCCGGCTTTGCGCTGATGGAAGAGCGCACGGGCCGCGACGGCGTGATTCGTCTGACGGTGCGCCGTTGGGCGTAGGAGAAACCTCATGCAAAGCCAGGAGATCGAAATCACCATTCTGCCTGATGGACGAGTGGAATACACCATCAAAGGCGTGAAAGGTGCAGGGTGCGAAACGATCAGCGCCCTGCTGGAGCAGCTCGGCAAAGTGGAGCAGGTGGAGCGCACGGGCGAGTATTACGAGGATGAGGCGCATGTCGACGTCACCGTCTCCGGCTCCTGAGGGGTTCATTCCTGCCCCAGACCATCCGCCGACGCCTCAAAGAGAGCGAGGCGATAGGCCGCCGGAAGGGTGGACGCTGCCGGTTGAGACGGACATTTACATCCTCCCAGATGGGCGTGTTGTCATCGCTGACTTGCCTGCTGAGCTGGTCGAGGCGACGATTCGCATCGGTTACACTGAACCTTGTGAGATAGGCGACCATGAGCCCATTGATTCCGCTGCTTGATCCATCCAGTCGGAGCCGACCTCAAATCCTTCAACTCTATCAGAACCTTGAACTTTTCAGCGAAGGCATTCCTCCTCACAACGCGCTGTTTGTGTTGGATCGCCGCGTGGACGCCGGCGGACGGATTCGCAGCCAGCTTCTGATCGTCGATCCGCCCGCCGACGCACTGGAACGTTTCCGCCTGGAGGACGAGGTGGCGGCACTCTACACCGGCGAGCGTCCGCGGGCGCCGCTGCCCCTGGTGGAGCTGGTTCCCGGCGGTGTGGCGCACGTGCGCGTGGGCGATCATTTTCTGGACGTCTACGTGCAAAAATCGGGCACTGTGGTCTATTTGCCTGCCGTCGGCGTGCTCATGAGCGGCGACTACGCCAGCGACGCCTTGCCTCCGCGCATCGTCCCGGGCTCCGACGGAAGCGACGAGTTGGAGACGCTGCGGCTGTTGGCCCGGCTGATCAAACAGGAGAATTTTCAGCTCTGCGTGCCATACGTCGGTTCAACCGTCAGAGAGAAGCCCAAGGTGATGGAGCGGCTGGCCGCCGACGTCGCCTATCTGCATGGTCTGCGTCGCGTGGTGCCCGGCCTGCTCCAGCGCGGAGAGCCGCTGGAGACCATCGAGCGCATCGCCGATTCGCTGCTGCCCGAAGATCGCAGGTCGAGGGAGGCGCAGGCTGTGCACGTCGCCAACTTAAGCGCGTTGACCGGCATCGCCATCGAAGTGTGGGGAGAGACGCAGGAGATCGAGGAATAGAATCGTCGATTATCCGAACAAGCCGGCTTGCTCCGGCCGTTCTGGGTAGTCGATGTTCAGGTGTGCATATGCGGCGCGCGTGGCGACGCGGCCGCGCGGGGTGCGATCTAGGAACCCGAGCTGCAGCAGATAGGGCTCGACCACGTCCATGATCGTATCCGGCTCCTCGCTGATGCTGGCCGCCAGCGTGTCTAGCCCCACCGGACCGCCGCCGAACTTCACAATGATCGCCTGCAGCACGCGGCGATCAAGGTCATCCAATCCCAGCTCGTCGATTTCCAGGAGGCTGAGCGCCTCCTCCGCCACCGCGGCGGTGATGACGCCTTGGGCGCGCACCTGGGCGTAGTCGCGCAGGCGACGCAAGAGCCGCAGGGCCACGCGCGGGGTGCCGCGCGCGCGGCGGGCAATCGCCCAGGAGCCTTCCGGCTCGATCGGCGTCTCGAGCAAACGCGCCGCGCGCACCACAATCTCCTGCAACGCCTCCGGCTCGTAAAAATCAAAGCGCTCCACCACGCCGAAGCGCGCGCGCAGCGGAGAGGTCATCAGCGCCAGTCGCGTCGTCGCCCCCACCACGGTGAATTTGGGCAGGGTGATCTGGATATTGCGCGCGCCTGGCCCGCTGCCGACCACGATGTTGAGCGAGAAATCTTCCATCGCCGGGTAAAGAATCTCTTCGACGGCGCGCCCCAGGCGGTGAATCTCGTCGATAAAGAGGATGTCGCCTTTGCGCAAATTGGTGAGGATGGCGGCCAGATCGCCGGCCTTCTCGATGGCGGGGCCGGCGGTCACCTTGAGGTTGGCGCCCATCTCGTAGGCGAGAATGTGCGAGAGCGTGGTTTTGCCCAGGCCGGGCGGCCCGTAGAGCAACACATGGTCGAGGGCGTCCCCGCGGCGTCGCGCCGCTTCGACCAGAATCTGCATCTTGTCGCGCAGACGCTCCTGGCCGATCATCTCGCGTAAGGAGCGCGGGCGCAGCGCATGGTCGATCTGTTGATCGCCGGGCTGCGCTGCGCCGCTGAGCGCGCGGCGAGCGACCTCTGTTTGTGAAGACAATGCGCGACCGGTCGCGCTCCGTTCATCCGCCATGGGTGCACTCGTCCATTTGTTCTATAGATTGCATGCTATTATACCAGACAAACCCTCATGCGTCATTCTTGTTGCTGCACATTTGCCGGATTTATTTTGTGAAAAGCCATCAAACTTCCTGTCAGGCGGGCAAGCCGTACACCGTCCATTTTGTTTGAGACAACTGATTCAACGCAATGCTGACAAATTCTGCAAGGAGAATCGAATGCACGTGGTTCTGGAACTGATCGCCACATCCGCAGAGGATTGTGCAATCATCGAGCGCATGGGCGGCGACCGCATCGAGCTGTGCTCGGCGTTGGCCCTGGGCGGGTTGACGCCTTCCGCCGCCTTGGTGCAGCGCGCGCGGGCGGCGACGCACTTGCCGATCATGATGATGTTGCGCCCACGCGAAGGGGGATTCTGCTACAGCGCCGATGAGTTCGCCCAAATGGCGCTCGACTTGAAATTTGGACTGGCGGCGGGCGTCGATGGCTTCGTCTTTGGCTGCCTGAACCCGGATGGCTCTATCGACGCACGGCGCACCGCCCATCTCGTCGAGCTGGCGAAGGGAGCGCAGACCGTCTTCCATCGCGCCTTCGACGTCACGCCTGATCCGGCGGCGGCATTGGAAACACTCATCTCGCTCGGCGTCACCCGCGTGCTGACCTCCGGTGGACGCCCATCCGCGCTGCTCGGTGCGGAGCGCATTCGCCAACTGACGGCGCAGGCGAACGGACGCATCGAGATCATAGCCGGCGCCGGCGTGCGCAGCGAGCACGTCGCCGAGCTGGTGCGTCTCACCGGCGTGCGGCAGGTGCACGCTTCCGCAAGCCGGGTGCAGGTGGATTCCTCCACCCGCGCCAATCCAGAGCTAAATTTCGGAGGGGCGACGACGACGCAAGGCGAAGGCCATCGCAGCGTAGATCCGGAGCAGATTCGCGCGCTGCGCCGCGCGCTTTCCGAGAACAACTGAAAAAATTATCAAAATTTCTGATTGACAGCCTTTTTGTCATCGTGCTATACTCCAACTGCAAATTCCCAACGGTGAATAAAATTTACATATGTGAACAATCTGGCGTCGTCATTCCTTCGTTTAGTGGATTTCAGAGAAGGACCCCGGGAGTTTCACATCTGCGTTCTAAGGAGACAATCAAGATGAAACCACATG
>NZ_CAKZMJ010000038.1 GCF_937128415.1 uncultured Caldilinea sp. | reverse complement strand
CGCCGCCCGCATGATCGTGGGTCAGACGATCGAAGTGGACGGCGGCTACAGCCTCCTCGCATTCTGATTCCGTTTTCCCCTATCGAGAGCGTGCGGCTGGGAGCCGCACCTACGATGCTCCCCCTCTCCCAGCCTTGGGAGAGGGGGCCGGGGGGTGAGGGCCCACCCGAATCCATCAAGAACGTGCGGCTGAGAGCCGCACCTACGATGCTCCCCCTCTCCCAGCCTTGGGAGAGGGGGCCGGGGGGTGAGGGCCCACCCGGATCCATCAAGAACGTGCGGCCGGGAGCCGCACCTACGATGCTCCCCCTCTCCCAGCCTTGGGAGAGGGGGCCGGGGGGTGAGGGCCCACCCGGATCCATCAAGAACGTGCGGCTGAGAGCCGCACCTACGATGTTCCCCCCTCTCCCAGCCTTGGGAGAGGGGGCCAGGGGGTGAGGGCCTGCTTCGCAGATTACCGCCGCGCGCCGAAATCGACTACGGCGGTCATATTCCATAGCAGCCGCGGGTCGTACGTTTCCGGTTCAATGATCACGCGATAGACGATGTCGCCCGCCATTTGTTCGGCGAGCGGCAAGGCGCGTTGCGGCAGCGCGCCGGCGACCGGCGAGACACTGCTGATCTCCCCAACCGGACGGATGCGCAGCACCCTCCCCTCGAGGCGCAGCGAAGGCAAGGCATCGAAAGTGATCTCGACGCGATCGCCGGGCGAGATGCCTGCGACGTCGAGTTCGGTCAAGTCCAACGTTTCGATGCGCCACGCCGAGACGTCCGCCAATTGAACGATCGGAAGATCGGGTGTGACGTACGCACCGTTTTCGACGGCGACGGCGGTGATGACGCCGTCGAAAGGAGCGCGCAGCTCGGTCTCTGCCAGAGCGACGAGTGCATCCTGAAGTTGTGCGATGGCGATGTCGACGTCGCCCTGCGCCACTGCAATTTCCTCGGGTCGCGCGCCAGCTCGAAGCCTGTCCAAGGCGGCTTGGGCCTGATGGACCAGAGCCTCAGCCTCCGCCAGCTCGAGCGGCTCCATCTGACGCAACGCGTCGAGCCGGACTTGCGCCTGACGCACTGCGGCGGCGGCGCTGGCGATCTGTTCTGGCGTCGCTCCGCTTTGCAAAAAATCGAGTCGCGCTTTGGCGGCGTTGTAGGCGGCGGTGGCCTGTTGCATCGCCACCGACTCGGGGAGCATGCCGATGTCGGGATGGTTGCGCACCTTGTTGTAGGCGGAACGCGCCTGATCGAGCTGCGCCTGCGCCAGCTCTAGCCGAGCGGTCGCTTCGACGATCTCCAACGGGTCGGCGCCGCGGGTCAGCAGCCGATAGTCGGCCTGCGCTTGCGCCAGAGCGGCCTCCGCTTCGGCGATGGCGCCGGGAAGCTGTCCCTGCGCCAGTTTGTCGTAGGCGGCCTGCGCTGCAGCCAGCGTCGCTTCCAGCTCGGCGATCTCTTCAGGCGAAGGCCCCGCCTCAAGCAGCGCCAGGGCGGCGCGAGCGCGGTTGAGGGCGGCTTCCGCCTGTGCCACCAGCACGCGCTGCCGGCTATCTTTGAGCTTGACCAGCAACTGTCCTTCCGTGACGGCGTCGCCCTCCTGGATCAAGACTTCCTGGACGGTTCCCTCGATCGGCGCGCTCAGGTCGACGCTGCGCACGGGAACGACGCTGGCTTCGGCGCGCACCTTGCGAGGAGGAACGGCGATCGGCTGAACGCGCTCTCCATCCGCCGTGATCTGCAGGGGAGCCGCGGCCAGTACGCGTTCGAACTCATCCGGCCATACGCCCAGTCGATGGCCCAGATAGCCCATGACAGCTGCCGCCGCTGCACCGACGAGCAGCAGTAACCATCGATTGTTCATGGATGTCGTCTCTTCTCCTCACACCAGCTTTTGCGCTTGCGGCAGTCGACATCCTATTTTATCACCGGGGGCTTTGTTTCCGAATTCAGAAGGAAGTGCGCCGCGCCGCCAGGCTTAACCCGGCTCCGCCAACCGCAAATCAACGCCCCAAAATGAGCAATGCAGCGCTACGGCGCGTCCTTGTCCAGTTCCAGAGCATGAAGCAAACGAGCGCGGATAGTTTGCGGCGGGGAAGGGGGCGGCAGGGTGCGGTAGAGCAGGATCGTCTTGCGCAGGGTGTCGACGACCACGCGGCAATCTTCGCAATCGGCCAGGTGTCGCTCGATCTCGGCGCACAGCGCTTCAGCCGCTTCACCGTCGAGATAATCGGAAAGACTGACGAGCAATTCTTTGCATGTGTGATGAGAAACAGCGGCGTCCATCAGTTTCGCTCTTGAGAACGTTGCGCCAGCTCGGTGAAGTAGCCAGAGAGACGCTCGCGCAGCCACAGCCGGGCGCGATGCAGACGCACCTTGACGTTGGAAACGGAGAGGTCAAGCGCCTGCGCCGTCTCTTCGGTGGACAATCCTTCCAGCTCGCGCAACACAAAAACGGCGCGCAGCGGCTCCGGCAGCTCGCTGATGGCGCGCTCCAGCTCGTTGCGCGCCTCGGCGGTTTGGAAATCCTCTTCCGGCAGGCAGCACCAGTCGAACAGCTGCACCGGCGTCGTCGCCGTCTCCTCCTCGTCCACATGCGGGTCGATGGAGACGTGCAACGGCTGTTTCTTGCGTAGCCGCATCAGCGCTGCATTGTAGGCGATCCGATACAGCCAGGTGCTCAGACTGGAACGCCCCTCGAAGGAGTCGATGGTGCGGAAGGCGTTGAGAAAGGTCTCCTGGACGATGTCCTCCGCCTCGTGCGGATCGCCGACCATGCGCAACGCCAACCGATAGACGCCCGCGCTATGCAAGTCGATGCATTCGGCGCAGGCCGTCTTGTCGCCTGCTCGAATGCGTTCGAGCAAACGCTGTTCGTAGGCTTCGTCGAGCAGCTCAGGCGAGAGCAGCGTCGGCGCAGGCAGTTCCTTCGTCATGCAGCCGATTATACCAGCCGCACGACGAAGGGGACAAAGCCGGCGGGTTGCCTCAACTGACCATCGCTTCCCAGTGCTGTCGCGCCAGCTTCATGAACTCCTCATCGGTGACGTTCATCAGCTTGGCCATCAACATATTTTCCGGCACGGCGCCTTCGATGTGAATGACGTCGTTGATGACCGTGCGCGGCACGCCGTAAACCTGATAGCGGTTGGCGAGATGCGGGAACTCGGTCGCCTCCACCATCGCGGCGGTGACGCGATCGCTCGCAATGGCCAGCCGATGCGCCAGCAGCACTGCGCGCGGGCAATAGGGGCAGGTCGGCGTCACGAAGACCTGGATGTTCACCGGCCCCTTCAACTGCGCCAATTGCTCCAGCGTCTTTTCGCTCAACCCATGTTCGCCCGAACTGACGAGGCGGATGTCCTCGATCAGCGTGCCGAACTCATAGCCGGAGGGAATGCCGTAGAGGCGAACGCCGTAATCTTTGGGTTCCTCGCCGTCGCGCACGATGGCGATGGCCGGAATTTTGTCGATGCCGTAGGTCTCGGCCACTTCGCTGTCCTTGACAAAGTCGCGCACCTCCACGCTGAC
>NZ_CAKZMJ010000037.1 GCF_937128415.1 uncultured Caldilinea sp. | reverse complement strand
GAGAGCAAGGGAGCATGAGAGCAAGGGAGCATGAGAGCAAGGGAGCATGAGAGCAAGGGAGCATGAGAGCAAGGGAGCATGAGAGCAAGGGAACATGAGAGCAAGGGAACATGAGAGCATGAGGGCGGGAGAGTGGGGGCGGCCATGGACGTTGTGTAGGAGCAATCGTCGGTTCTTTTTGATGAAGGGGAATGAGCGAGGTGAACCGAACGCATAGATGGAAGCCCGATCCCTACTGGCTGCTGTTGACGGCGCTGACCTTCTTCGCCCTGACGCCGCTGCTGGCGCCGGGCTATTTCTACAGCGCGCACGACGGCCGGCACAGCGTCTTCTTCGTCGCCATGTTCGATGAGGCGATTCGCGATGGCGCGCTGTGGCCGATCTGGGCGATGCATCACAACCAGGGGTATGGGTTCCCCACCTTTCTGCTCCAGGCACCGTTGGCGTTTTATGTGGCGCAGGGTTTTCTCTTCCTCGGCCTCGGCGTCACCACGGCGGTGAAATGCGCCTGGGCCGCGGCCTTCCTGTTGAGCGCATGGGGCATGTATGGCCTGGTGCGGCGCTGGGTTTTGACCTGGCCGCGACAGGAAGCCTCGCCGCTCAACACAGGGGAAGCAGCGCGACAGGCCAGCCAGGCAGGCTTCATTGCAGGGTTGTTGTACGTCTTCGCGCCTTACCATCTGCTCGACATATACGTGCGGGCTGCGCTGGCGGAGACGATGCTGATCGGCTGGTTGCCGTGGGTCTTCTGGGCGTTTGACCGGCTCATTGGGGAAGGGCTGCGCCCCGGCTGGCAAACGCGCCTCGCCGTCGCAGCGCTGACGTACGCCCTGCTCATTTTCACCCACGCCTTTGCGATCATGGCCGCGACGCCGCTGCTGATGGCGTTTATTCTGTTTCGGCTCTGGGTGCAATGGCGACGCGACGGTGCGCTTGCCAACCGCCGGTGGCGAACCATGGCGGCGCAGTTCATTGTGACCGGCGCAGCAGGCGCTGCAGGGCTGATGGCGGCGGCCATCTACGTGCTGCCGCTGTTGATCGAAGGCCCGCTGCTCTCGCAGGAAGACTGGGTGAGCGACACCTACGTCTACTCTCGCCATTTCGTCCACTGGGGGCAGTTTTTCAGCCCGTTCTGGGGCTACGGCTATTCGGATGATCCGACGGGCGCCAACGACGGCATGGGCTTTCAGCTCGGCGTCCTGCTGGCGATCCTGGCGCTGGCGGCGCTCTATCTGCTGATCGCGCGCATGGGACGCACGCGCAGCCTGCCGATCTTCCTGCTGGCGACCACAGGCGTCTTGCTGTGGATGATGACGCCCGGCGCAGCCTGGGTCTGGCAGACGCTCTCCTTTCTGGAGGTGCTCCAGTTTCCCTGGCGGCTGTTGACGCTGGTCATCTTCTTGCTCAGCGCCCTGGGCGGGCTGACGATGTGGCCGCTGCTCGGCTGGTCGTCTTCACGGCAAAGAAACGAGGTCGGCGTGTTGGTGATGGCGGCGACGATCGTCTTTGCGAGCGCCGGCTATGCGCGGCCGGCCTCGCTGGAGCCGGTCGAGCCGTGGCGCGAGGATGGCCGCGCCGTCTTTCAGTTCGAGCGCCAGCATCCCGATATGCTTGGCTATACGAACTTCGTGCAGGAGCGCTTCACCGAGACGCCGCTGACGCCGCAATATGCGGATGCACTGGCGCAGGGCGCCGCCCCTTTCGACCCCGATCGACTGGAGCGGCTGGGCATTCTCTCCGGCGAAGGCGCTGTGACCGCCGTCTACAGCCGCGGCCAGCGCTTCGGCGGCGAGGTCGCCATGCAGACGCCCGGCGTGGTGCAGATTCGGCTCTTCGCCTTTCCCGGCTGGCAGGTGCGCCTCGATGGCCAAAGCGTCGATTATCGAGTCTCACCGCCGCACGGCGTCATGGAGATCGACGTGCCGGCGGGCGTCCATCGCATCGACGTTGAGATGGGCCAGACGCCTGTGCGCACCGCCGGCGCAGTCGTCTCCGGGCTCACGCTGGTGGGGTTATTGGGGTTGATCTTCATAGGGAGACGCACTACATCTTGATCGGCCGGCGACCACTCTGTTGCGATCGCAATGGCGCGCCAGAGGCGATGACCTGCGGGATGATTTGGCCGCTTATATCAACGTCCGCATGCGCAGAATCACGTCGCCCAGCCGTTGCAAGGCGTCGGCGATGTGGGGCTTGCCTTCGCGGCGCAACTGCTCCGCCGATCGATGCAACACGGCGAAAAACGTCCCGTCGATGCGCGGCAGGTTGAGATTGATCTCCTTCATCAGCGCTTCGTCGTTGGGCGCTTTGAGAAGGGTTCGGATCAACTCGAGCGCTTCCTGGTGGGTCATCTGCGCTAGGAACCCATGCGGAAGAAATGCTTTGCGACGACAAACAGTTTCCTCACGCTGAAGCGGGTGGCGTAGACGCGACGCTGCAACAAAACGCCCTTGAATGTCTTGTGGATATACCAGTAAACCTTGTCGATGAAGGCGTTGTGCGGCGCTTTGATCAGCCAGCGGATCACCGGCTCCAGCCAGGGGAACTCAACGCCGATGGCGAACCAGCGCTGCAGATGTTCGACCTGGCGTTTTTCGTCCTCATCCTGGTAGAGCAACGGCGAGCGCTCCCATGAGATCGAAGCGATGTCGTCGAAGGTCCCCACGTTGGCCAGCCCCATGTCCTCGGCGTACTTGCCCAGCTCGGTGCCGGGGTAGGGTTGAAAAATGAAGGCCTGAGCGTAGGAGACTTTGGCGGCGGCGTTGAGGCGCATGGTCTCGATGTCATCTTCCAGCCGGCTGCCGGGCAACCCGAGAATATTGGTGGCGGTCACGTTGATGCCGACCGAACGCAGCAGGCGGCCCGCCTCGATGATCTGTTCCTTGCTCATGTGGCGCTTCAGCAGGTCGCGGCGGATGCGATCGTTGCCCGCTTCGATACCCATGCTGACCGTATAGGCGCCGGCCTTGGCGAGCAGGTCGGCCTTGTAAGGCGCGCGCACCAGCAGATCGGCGCGCACGTTGCAGAAGAAGGGCAGCCCCACCTCGCGCGGCCATTTTTCTGCAAACTCCTCCAGCCAGTCGTCGAAGATGATGAACAGATCGTCGATGAAGAAGACATGCTCCAGCGGCCACTGTGAGCGCACCCACTGGACCTCATCGATGATCCTGTCGACCGGCCGCTGATTGCCGCGGCGCTCCCGCTTGTAAATCTGGTAGTAGGCGTGGTTGAAACAGTAGGTGCACTGGTAGGGACAGCCGCGCGAACCCATGAAGTGCTTGATCGGCGAATCGCTCAGATAAGGGTGCTTGTCGTAAATCAAGGGACGATCGGGGTGCGGCAGCGAGCCAAGGTCGTGGATCAGGGGGCGCACCGGGTTGCGCACGATCTCGCCGTCAATCTTGAACCACCAGTTGGGGATATCCGGCTTCAGGCCGCCGTTGCCCAGTGCGTTCGCCAGATCGACGATCGGCCCTTCGCCCTCGCCGACGCACAGGCCGTCTACGCCCGGCTCCTCGATCATTTCTGGAAAGAACGTCGGGTGGGGTCCACCGAAGACGGACATCACCTTGTGGCCGTTCAACGCCTCCCGAATCTTCAAATTAAGGTCAAAGTAGTAGCGCTGCGAACCGGTCATGACGCTGTAGCCGACGATGTCCGGCTCGAATTCCCGCGCCACCTGCACGGGGTCTTCCAGGTCGGCGACCGCCAGCGCCACCTCGTGACCGGCCTGCTTCAGCACCGAGGAGAGCTGCATGATGCCCTGAGGCTCGTAGTTGATCTGTTTTTCAACAAACAACACGCGCATGGATGTGCACCTCCCTTGAGAACGTGAATCTCTTCGTGCGGTTCCTGCTTCCGGTTTCCAAATCCGCCGACATCCTTTTGGGATGCAGGCATTTCCTGACAATATCAATGTCAATGAACTGATGAGTGCATCACCGGTGCAGAACAGAATCGACGACGATTCTCGATACTTTCCGACTCAATTTTTCAAGTGGGGAACCCATCGATGCGCACACGAACGTTTGGGTTCGTCGGCCAGCCGTGCAACACCTCTGAAAGCAAAACAGCGCCGCCATTCCTGCAAGCGATGCAGCCGATTGTACTACAGATCGGGCGGCCCACCAAATGCGTTTTCCGACTTTTCCCCTGTCGTCTTGCGCTATTTTGTTTGCAGAATCCCTCAAAATTGTGGCATAGTAGGCCCCAAAAAGTGGAGCGCAAGCCATGAAACACCGGTTTCTTCGTTTGACAGACAGCGCCGGTAGATACGCCAGAGTCGTCGCCGATTTTCAGGCGAAGGTGATCCTGACCCTGCTGTACGGCGTCGTGGCGCTGCCGACCGGCTTCGTTGTGCGCATCACCGAAGATGCACTGACGTTGCGGCGTCCCCATGGGCGCTCTTATTGGCGCACCCGCGCCCTTTCCTCGACCCGATTGCAGGACGCCAGACGACAGGGATAGCGTATGTACATCCTGGGCATCTCCTGTTTCTACCATGACGCCGCAGCCGCCCTCGTGGCCGACGGCCGCATCGTCGCCGCCGCCGAAGAAGAACGCTTCACGCGCGTCAAGGGAGACGCCTCGTTCCCGCAGCACGCCATCGACTTCTGCCTGCGCGCCGCCGGCATTCCGGCGCAAGCGCTGGACTACGTCGTTTTTTACGAAAAGCCGTTGCTGAAATTCGAGCGCATTCTCTACTCGACGCTCTCGACGGTCCCGCGCAGCGCGGGCCTCTTCCGCGAGGCGATGATCACCTGGTTCAGCGAGAAGTTGTGGATGAAGTCGCTGCTGGTGAAGCGGCTCAACGTCGCGGCGGATCGCGTGCTCTTCGCCGACCATCACATCTCCCACGCCGCCAGCGCCTTCTTCTGCTCGCCCTATGCAGAGGCCGCCATCCTCACGCTGGACGGCGTCGGCGAGTGGACGACGACGGCTACAGGCTACGCCACCGCCGACTGGGGCGACGGCAAACGGCGCAACCAGATCACGCTCGACCGCGAAATTCGCTTCCCTCATTCGCTGGGGTTGCTCTACTCCGCCTTCACCGCCTGGCTGGGCTTCCAGGTCAACAACGGCGAGTACAAGGTGATGGGCATGGCGCCCTATGGGACGCCGCGCTACATCGACAAGGTGCGCAAGCTGATCGATGTGGCGGAGGACGGCTCCTTTCACCTGGACATGCGCTACTTCAGCTTTCATCACTCTACGCAACACACCTTCAACCAGCGCTTCGTCGAGCTGTTCGGGCCGCCGCGTCCTCCCAAAAGCGAATTCATCACCGAGCTGACCCACCCCCACGCACCCCACATCGACAGAAAAATCAAAGAGCAGAATCAATACTATGCAGACATCGCCGCCTCGATTCAACGGGTGACCGAGGAGACGATTCTGGCCATGGTGCGCGACCTGCATCGCCGCACCGGCGCCGAAAATCTCTGCATGGCGGGAGGCGTCGCGCTCAACAGCGTGGCCAACGGCCGCATCGTGCGCGAGGGCCCATTCAAACAGGTGTGGGTCCAGCCTGCGGCGGGCGACAGCGGCGGCGCGCTCGGCGCTGCGCTCTACGCCTATCATGTGCTGCTGGGCAAACCGCGCGTCGATACGATGGAGCACGCCTACTGGGGGCCGGCCTACTCTCCCGCCGAAATTGCACAATTTCTGGATGAAATGGGCCTTCCTTATGTCGAGTTGCCGGACGACCGCTTGTTCGATCGGTTGGTGGATGACCTGACGAAAAGCCGGGTCATCGGCTGGTTTCAGGGCCGCTTCGAGTGGGGGCCGCGCGCGCTGGGCAATCGTAGCATCCTGGCCGACCCGCGCAGCGAGGCCATGAAGGAGATCGTCAACAGCAAGATCAAATTCCGCGAGCCGTTCCGCCCCTTTGCGCCCGCAGTGCTGGAAGAGTGCGCCGGCGATTATTTCGCCACGCCGGGGCTGGACGAAAACTATCTGGCGCGCTACATGCTGCTGGTCAGCCCGGTGCATGAACCGAAACAGAGCGTCATTCCCGCCACCACGCACGTCGGCGGCACAGGGCGTCTCCAGACCGTGCGCTCCTGCTGGAATCCTCGCTACTATGGACTGATTGAAGCGTTCGGCAAGGCGACCGGCGTGCCCGTCATTTTGAACACATCGTTCAACCTGCGCGGGGAGCCGATCGTCAATACGCCGCAGAACGCCTTCAGAACCTTCGTCGGCAGCGACATCGACGTGCTGGTGCTGGAGAATTTCATGGTGCGCAAAGAGGAGATGGGCGGACGCTGGGATCCTGCCTACAAAGGGGCGGTGGGCGAATGATCCGAAGATTGTTGACGCTTGGTTTGCTGCTCGCCGTATACGCACTGCTGACGGTGGCTGCATTGGAGGTCGGCCTGCGCCTCTTTCGTCTTGCGCCGCCGGCGGAGCCGACCGGCTTTTTCTGGCGCGTGCCCGACCCTGTCACCGGCTGGTCGCTGCAGCCGAACGCCGAGGGGCGCTGGTTTAATCCGATGTACGAGTATGACCAGCACGTTCGCATCAATGCACTGGGTCTGCGCAGCCCCGAAGAGATCGGCTACGACAAGCCGGAGGGCGTTTATCGCATCCTTGTGCTGGGCGATTCTTTCGTCGAGGCGATGCAGGTGGCGCAACAGGAGACGTTCGGCCAGCGCATGGCGCAGATGCTCAACGAAGCCGGCGCGCTGCACGAAGGAGCGCCGGTGCGCGTCGAAGTGGTGAGCGCCGGCGTCGGCGGCTGGGGCACGGACCAGCAATTGCTCTGGCTGCAACATGAGGGCTACAAATACGCTCCAGACCTGATCGTGCTGGCCTTTTTTGCCGGCAACGACTTCATGAACAACTACATGCCGCTGGAGCTTGCCAATCTCGGCGCAGTGCGCAAGCCCTGGTTCGAGCTGCGCGGGGACGAGCTCCATCTGAACGACTTCCCGTTCGATCCCGACGCTGCGCGCGAGAGTCGCAACCGGCTGCGCGCCAGGTTCGACGAGCTTGGAATTCAGCCGACCGTCTTTCGCAGCGCCGATGCGGAAGGCGTCAAGCCGCTGACGGGCCTGGGCGACTGGCTGCATCGTTACTCGGCGCTCTATCGTTATCTCGACCCGCGCATCCGGCGGGCGGCGCCCGGCTTCGCCGCCTGGCTGGCGGACGTCGGCCTGATCGACGCCGGTCAGGAGAGCAGCGACCGAGCGCAAGGGTCCGATTACATTCCCATCGCCTACGGCGTCTACGCTTCGTCGCCCTCGCCGGCGTGGGAGGAAGCGTTCCGCACGACGACGGCGCTCCTGCAGGCCATGCGCAGGGAAGCGGAGCGCCTCCACGTTCCTCTGCGCGGGGTGCTGTTGCCGGCTGCGGAAGAGTTGGACGCCGACAAATGGCGGCGCATCTTGCAGAGCTATCCGGCCATGCAGACGCAAAGCTGGCGCACGGAGCAAGCTGCGGAGCAGGCGAAAGCCGGTTTCGCCGCCGCGGGCGTCCCGCTGCTCGATCTTGCGCCGCTCTTCCGCGAGCAGATGGCCGAGGGGAAGCGGCTTTATCTGCGCGACGACGGCCATTTCACTGCGGAAGGGCACGCCGTTGCAGCGCACGCGTTGAGCGAGTGGCTGACGAGCGCCCCCAACGCCGCGACGCTGAGCGTGCAACATCCTCTCCCGGCGTTGCCGCGCGCCTGGGGTCATCTCGTGTGGCGCATCTTCGTCTGGGTGGTTGTTGCGCTGCTGGTGATTTCGCTGTTGTGGAGCATCTACAAAAATGGGCTGCGCGTGTGGCTGCGCAACGTGGGGCTGAATCTAGGCACGGCGGGCGAGCTGCTTCTCTTTCTTGTGCGTCGGCAGAACTTCGTGTTGCTGCCGCTGGTGCTGGTGTTGTTGATCTTCGGCGGCCTGCTCATTGTGGCGCAGGCGTCGGTGGTGGGGCCGTTTATCTATACGCTGTTTTGACCGACGCCCTTCGCCGACGCGCACAAAATCAAACAAAAATCCACGAGACGCATACGCCGAGCACAATCAGATGCATCGTCTGGTCGACCATGATGCGCACGAAGTCCGTCTGCGTCTGGTTGACGACCCGCCCCCACCATCCTGCGAGGTTGAATCCGTCGATCAGCCAGTGAGAGAACAGAAGAAAAGAGAAGGCCGCCGCCAGCTGTAGCTCCGAGACGAATCCTCGACCGCCCCACCAGGCCGCCAACACGACGCTGACGCTATACACAACGCAGTGCACGATGCATTCCAAACTCCACCAACGTCCTCGCTTGTAGCGCGCCATCCAGTCGTTCTGGAGCATCCAATCCCCGATCAGATGACCGAGCAGCAGCCATGTAAACAGCGACATCACAACTCTTGCCTCCAGGAGAAAAGCGATCGGGATTTTTACGACAGGCTTTGTTACGTCGAGTTGCGCGCCGACGAGCATTGCCCCATAATCAGAGCAAGGTGAGAATGCAGACGAAGGCGCGACGCATGCATGACAATGAGAACATCATAGCCGCAATCGTTCTTCGTGCAGCATTTCGCAGCCAACGCAGAGAATGTGAATTCAAGCACACCGAATCGGCGGTTTATGATATAGCCGATGAGCCGCTAGAGACATACGATGGAAAGGGTTTTCACTATGCAGGATGACGCCCTGGCGCGACGGATTGCCTTGCTGCAGGAGATGCCGCTGTTCCGCAATCTGTCGAAAAAAGACATCGAAACCATTGTACATGATCTGCGTCTAAAAGAGTATAACCGGGATGACGTCATCTTTCGACAAGGAGATGAAAGCCGCGAAGTCTACTTCGTGCTCAAGGGCAAAGTGCGCATTTACACGACCAGCCCATCCGGAGGCGAAACGTCGATCGCCATCTTTTCGACCAACGACGTGATCGGCGAGCTGGCGGCGATCGATCACGCGCCTCGTTCGGCGACGGCCAGGGCGATCACGCCCGTCCTGTTGCTCAGCATGTCGCAGGAGCGTTTTCTCCATCATCTGGAGAGCTTGCCGCGCTTCGCCATGGCCTTTATTCGCCTGTTGGCGGGCAAGTTGCGCTGGACGGCCGCCTACGCCGAGTCCATCGCTCAATTCGATGCGCCAGGACGACTGTTGCACATCATCTTGCAGGCGAACGAGCAATACGGCCAGGAGCTGACGCCGGGCAAGCGCTACCGCATCGATCTCGGCCTTAACCAGAGCGACCTGGCCTCGATGATCGGCGCGCGGCGCGAGTGGGTCAACCGCATTCTGGCCGACTGGCGACGCCGCGGTCTGCTCGAGTTCGACAACGGCGTCATTCACATTCTGGATTTACCGCGCGTGGTGGCGGAGCGAGACAGCCGGATCGAAGCCAATCGCAGCGACATCGAATGGTGAGACGGCGACTCGCTGCGGCTGCGCCGAGAGCAGAGAAGAGGAGAACAATTGTGGTGCGCCCAGACTCGAAACAAGCTGCACGACGAAAGATACTGAAGATACTAATCCCTGCGAATCAAGAGCAGCAAAGACGCCGCCCTTTTTTCCCGCCACAGAATTCAGCGTTCCGGCAAGCTGCGCTGTGGATAGTCGTTTGTTTTTTCTTCATCGCTGCGCCTTCCTCGGTTTTTGCCCAGGAGGCGAATGTAACCCCCGCAGCGGTCGATGCGCCGCAGGTGGAGACGCGCATCTTCCGTCCTGTCGCCGACACGTACGTCGATTCGGCCAATCCGACGCAGAGCTTTTCTGACGCCGACACATTGCAAATATTGCGATTGATCTTTGGCAGCACCACGCTGCAACAGCGCGCCTATCTGCGTTTCAACCTGGCCGCCATCCCGCGTGGCTCCTCTGTTCAAAATGTTGCGTTGGAGCTGCACCAGACGGTCGGAAGCGGAAACCCGGTCCACGTGCATCGGGTCGCTGCGCCCTGGAACGCCGGACAAACCACCTGGAGCAACCAACCCGCCGCCACCTCCTGGGATGTCTGGAGTGCGCCCGCATCCACCAACGCATACATCGCCTACACCTCTTCCGCCTTGACCGCCCTTGTGCAAGATTGGGTGAACGATCCCGACGTCAATTTCGGCCTCATGTTGGACACTTTGGCGACCACCGGCGATGCGCGCGTCTTTCACAGCGTGGAAAACCCCGCACAACAACCGCCCCTGCTGCGCGTGACGTTCCAGTTGCCGCCGGTGCGCGTCTGCGACGACGCGGATTGTCTGAAGCCGGTCGCCAACGCCGAGGTCTTCAACGCGACGACCAACCAGCAATACACAACGGACAGCGCCGGCTACGTGCTCGACGCCGGCGCCATTCAGCTCGGCGACGTGCTGTGGGCGCGTAGTCTGGACCAGCAAACGGCCCGAGGCGCGCTCTATCGCACCAGCGGTGAGCCGCAGAGCGTGCGCGCCGAAGCCTATGTCTGGCCGACAGGTTTCAATTTTCCGGAGATGCGGCTGGTCTTGCAACGGCCGCTCTTCGTGCGCGATCTGCAGGTTTCTGCGCAGTGGAATCTGGAAGGCGATCCGGCGTACAAGGCGACGCTGGCGCGGCGCATCGTCGATGCGTCCGAGCATTTTTACCGCTTTACCGAGGGTCAGTTTGCACTCGGCGAAGTGACGATTTATCAAAACTATGAGCGTTGGAACGATCCGCAGACCGATCTCTGGCTCTACGCCAACAACGCCATGCGCCCGCTCTCCTACATCAAAGGCGAGGTCAACGCCTCGACGCCCGACCCAGACCCCACCGTCGATTTTGTCTACGAGCCGGGCAAGATGTACATCGGCAGCCACTGGAATCGCTACGGCGTTCCGCCCTCGCAGCCGCTGCCGCCCGGCGTAGACGTCAGCCGCGATTGGGCCGCAGCGCTCGCGCATGAGCTGGGGCACTATTTGCTCGGCCAGTTCGACGCCTACCTCGCCGTGCTGCCCAGCGGCGTGGTGACGGAAACCTTCGCCTGCACCGGCAGCGCCATGGGCTACGTCTACGCGCTGGAGAATCAGGCGTTCATCTGGGACAGTGCGCACTGGAGCGCCGCCTGCGGCGACACGCTGGGAGCATATAACCTTCGCCGCACCGAATGGGAAACCATTCGCACCTGGTTCGATTGGGCGCAAATTCCAGAAAGCGCCGCTCCGTATCTCAGCTCCTTGCCGATTGCGCTGACCACCGTCTCCTTCGTTCCGCCCGCCGGCCCCGCGCCCCTGGTCAACCAGGTCTTTCAGCTCGCCTATCAGAACAACGAGCTGCCCTCCGGTGAAGCGCGGGCGTTCCTGTTGCGCGATTTGAACAACGACGGCGCTTTCGACCGCATCCTTGATCAGGGGAAACCGCCGCAGGGTGTGGCGCCGCCGCAAGTGACGCTCACCGGCGCGCAGGCGGGCGATCGCCTGTGCGTCATCGACATCGACCCGCACGCCGACCCGCCTGAGACGCCGCGGCATCAGTTCGGCTGCGAGGTGATCCAGCCCGGCGACAACACGCTGGCGATGCGTCGCGACCCAACGTGGGCGCCGGTGATCCAGGTGACGCCCATCACCACAACGCGGGTGGGGATTTCCGTGACGCAGCCGGTGACCGGCGCCGTGCTGCGCGCCCGCCTCTATCCGGAGCACGCCGCGGCGCCCACCGCCGCCATCACCCTGACGCAGACAGGCGGCGACTGGTCGGGCGTCTTCAGCGTGCCGGGCGTCACGCCTGCAGCCTTCGTGCAAGTGTGGGTGGAGGAGCCGGCCACAGCCGTCAACCCGCGCCGCGAGGCGATTGTGGATTACGGCGTCGGTGGAGGCGCAGTGCCCGGCCCCAAGCAAAAGATCGGCTTTGCACAGGTCACCTCCTCAGACGGCAAAGCGTTCTTCCTGCTGCCCGGCGGGGCGAGCCTGAAAGCGAATGAGTTCATCGCCATTCAGTCGATGGCCGGCCACCTGCCCACGCCCGCCGGCGCCCAACTCTTCGGGCAGATGTATCGGCTGATTGCGCTGCCGCCTTCCCTGGCCGAACAAGGCTCGATCAACCTTTACCTCACAGACGTATCGCCGGGTATGGCAGTCCAGGCCTCGGCGGCGTCATCGACGGCGCAGGAGTCTCGCTCGATCTATTTCTGGAACGGCGCATTCTGGGAGAAATTGCCCACCGTCATCAGCACGGTCAACCGCAACGGCGAGCGCGAAGCGCTGGCTTCGGCGGAAAGCCGCGGGGTGGGCGTCTACGCTGTGCTGACGGAAACAGCGACGCGGCTCTATTTGCCGGCGGTGATGAGATAGTGTTGCGTGGTGCGTGACGGAACACGTATCACGCAACACCTATTCCGTTTCATGGCAGCGGCGGGGTCTGATACACAGCCTCCAGACGGGCGACGGCTGCGTCCCAGGAATGATGCTCCTCGACGAAGCGTCGCCCCGCCGCGCCGAGCCGGGCGCGCAGCTCGGGGTTGGCCAGCAGCGTCAGCAGCGCCTGGGCGAACGCTTCGGCGCCGTCGGCGATGAGCAGCTCGCGGCCGGAGACAACATTGAGCGCGGCCGTCGCCTGATGTGTGGCCACCACCGGCGTGCCGCAGGCCAGCGCCTCCAACGCCTTGTTTTGGATGCCTGCGCCGTACAACAAGGGCGCCACAGCGATTGTAGCCGCCTGGATGTACGCGGCCATGTCGGGCACGGCGCCGGTCACCACCACGCGCGGTCTGCCGCTTTCCGGCGACGGTGGATGACTTTCCGCCAGCCTGCGCACCTCCGCCGTCGGGTCGCGACCGACGATCCAGACCTGCACGTCGGGTCGCTGCGCCCACACCAGCGGCATCACATCGTTCACCAGATGCAAAGCAGCCGTGACATTGGCGTGATAGCTCATCTTGCCGCTGAAAATGATCGTCGCCGGCGGTCGCTGCAACGGATCGCGAAAGGCGAAACGCTCCAGATCGACGCCGTTCGGGATCACCTCGATGCGATCGGCCAGCGCAGGCAGCGCCTCGGGGAAATATTCGTTGAGCAACCCGACAAAGGCCGCCCGATCCAGCGCCGAGGTGACCAGCGTGCGCTCGAACTGGCCCACCAGCCAGGCCTCGTGACGGCGCGTGCGCTCCAGCTCGATGCCGGTGATGAGGCGGCTACGCAGCGTGCGGCTCGTCTGCACAGCCTGCTCGAAGAGATAGGAGATCGAATCGACGCTGTCCCAAATGACCGGCGGTCGCGCCGGCAAGTGAACGCTGTCAAAAAAATGACGCACGCCGACGGCGTAACGGCTGCCGCGCAGATGCTCCACATGCACTGCATCGACGTGGACTCTCTGGAGCGTTTCGCGAATGCGCGTCATCAAGTGAGGATTCCAACTATACGAAGCCTGCAGCGGCGTCGACCCCAGCAGGGCGCGGGCGCTGTTGAGCAACGAATGCAGCGTGCGCATCGGCTCGGCGATGACCGCAACGCCCGTCGCTCTGAGCTGCTCCAGGTCGCTGCGCTCCTGCTCCGATGTCCACAATGTGGCGACCGTCACCTGGTGGCCACGACGCGCCAGCGTACGGATGAATTCATACGGGCGCACGCGCACGGGATTGGGAGCGTAGGGGACGACAAACAAGATGTTCATGGGGTCACAGCTCCTGTGCGGTTGTCGCTGTGCGGCGAGCCGGTGTAGATGCGATCCCAGCCGCCATAGACGACGCGCCAGTTGTAGCGCTCCAACGCCGTGCGTCGTCCACCGCAGGCGATGCGTTCATTCAACTCTGGATTTGTGAGTAAATCGACGACGCTGCGGGCGAACGGCGCCGGCGCATCGGCCAGGAGGATGTTCTCTCCGTGCACGGCGTTCACTCCCTCGGCGCCGATACGGGTGCTCACAATGGGCAGCCCCCACGTCCACCCGTCGATAATTTTGACGCGCATGCCGCCGCCCGCCAGCAAAGGGACGATGAATGCGCCGGTTTCCGCCAGATAAGGCGTCGGGTTTTCGACGTAGCCGGCGATCTCCAGGTTGCGGGTGGGAATGTGGAGCGCCGCAAGCTCGGAGGGGGGCTGCTTGCCGATGACCGTCAGAATGGCGTCGGGAACCTCGCGCAGAACCAACGGAAAAATCTCACGCGCAAACCACAACACGCCTTGCGCATTGGGCGGATAGTGCAGTCCGCCCAAAAACGTGACGCGGCGAGCTTGAGCAGCGCGAACGATCGGCGCGATTGCCTCCGGGTCGCCGCAGATGGGCAGCACCCCGTCATTCGGGACTTCCCGCCCTCTGCGCGCCGCCTCCGCCTGCACTGCGGCGTGATCTTCGTAAGTCACCCAGATGACATGGTCAAAACGACGGCAGGTCTCCACCTCAAAGGATGCCAGCTTGCGCGCCTCGAGCTGCATCAGCGTCCGCTTGAGCGGGTTGCGCTCGGCGTCGGCCATGCGCTGCGGAATCATGAAAACGGCGTTGTGCTGATCAAGGACGCCAAGGGGGCGTTTGCCCTGCTGTGCGGCGGCTTTACAAAAATGCAGGGCGTACGGCGCCATCCAGAGCTGATCGGCGTGCACGGCGTCGAAGGCAGGCGTCGTGTGCGCCAGCGTTTCGATGCGTCGGGTCATAGCGGCGGAGGCGTCGCGCTCGATGAGAAAAGGACGATGCAACGCCAGGCTTTTCACCATGTAGCCGGCGTCTTTCCACGGTGAGCGCGCCATCGGTTCGACGATGACCTGCCGGCAAAACGAGCGCAGGTGATCGATCGCCTCCGCTGCGTCGGACTTGCGCACAAAGGAAAGCAAAGTCACTTCATGATGTTGAGAAAGATAGCGTAGGACAAAATAAGCGCGTGTTTTCGGTCCGGCGTCCAAGGGATAGGGCAAGACCTGCGTTAAAAAAAGGATTCGCATATACACCAGGTGCACGAAGCTGGATTACAGCAATCCGCGCTGTTGTCAGATTGGCGCTGCAAGGATAATCAAACCAGGTCAGTATCGCCATTGTACCGTATCTGGAGCGAATCGAACAGATGCAGCGAAGACGTAGCGCAATCGCAGAACAGACGTTCATTCGGCACAGGCGAATCCGCAGCGCTTCGTACAGCAACAATTGAGGGGAGGATGGTAGAATCCCGATTTGGCTGCGCCACAGTCGTCGCGACGTAGTCTATGGCGCAGTCTATTTGGAACGCATATGTCGAACCTTCAGGGAAGCTGGATGAAATTTAACCAATGATTCCTGGCAACACGCAGGCGCACCTCGTAGCTGCGCTTCCATGGATCATTCCCAAGACCTTGCGGCCTCCGGACGAAACCTGCGGCTGCGAGCCGCAGCTACTGCAGCGACGGCGCTCTTTTCTCCCCCTCTCCCAGCCTTGGGAGAGGGGGCCGGGGGGTGAGGGCCTCCTCCCCTCTCCCAGCCTTGGGAGAGGGGGCCGGGGGGTGAGGGTCACAATTTTGCCGGAGGTTTTTGTTAAGAACCGTGCAGTTTCCTGGAAGAGATGGAAAAACGAATAAAGGAACGAGCAATGTATCGACTCCATATCGGCATCACAATTTTTGCGCTGGTTGTCACGGTGGGCCTTATCGCCGGCTATCCGCCGTCGGCGCTCTACGGGCAGGAAGGGCCGGGAGAAACCATTCCTGGTTCTGTATATCTACCCTTTATATCAGCCAACCTCCCGACGCCGACGCCGACGCCGACGCCGACGCCCACCAGTACGGCGACGCGCACTCCGACGCAAACGCCGACGGCATCGGCGACCCCATCTGCCACGCCGACGCCAGGGACGCCGCCGCCTGTAGGGCCTTCGGAGTGGACGCAACATGCGCATGATGCGCAGCGCACCGGCTACAATCCCGTCTCGGTGCCGACGCCCTGGCGCTGGAAGTGGGCGTGGAACGGGCCGAACGCCACCGGCGGCGTTTCTTCGGGCAAGTTCGGCTTGCCGCGCAACAGCCAGCCGGTGACCGGCGGCGGCCGCGTCTACATCGCTGCGGGCAGTCGTGGCGTCTATGCGCTGAACGACGCCAACGGCGCCGTGCTCTGGAACCGCAACCCCGGCGGCGCCATCAACTCGACGCCCGCCTACGACGGCGACACCGCTGCGCTCTTTGTCGTCTCCAACAACGGGACGCTCTACAAACTCAACGCCGCCAACGGCGACACCATAGGCAGCTTCGCCGGAGAAGGCAGCAGCAACCTGCCGCTCCCGCCCGCCATCGCCGGCGAGCGCGTCTTTTTCTCAATGGGCAACTTCGTCTACGCCGTCGACAAGCGCACCATGCAGCAGATCTGGCGCTACAACGCCGGCTCGCCGGTCGACACGCCGCCCGCCTATTCGGCCACGCGCGATCTGGTGGTGGTCGCTTCGCGGGACTTGTACGTGCACGCCATTCGCAACGGCGATGGCAGCCGCGCCTGGCGCAATAAGACGACCGTGTTGGAGCCGGGCAACCCAGGGTCATCGGACAGCAATAACTTTGCAGAGGTGAGTCGAGGCTGGCCGGTGATTGCAGAACAGAGTGGAGTTGTGCTCATCAAACTGCGTCTCGACTGGCAAACGATGTGGACATGGTCGCCCTGGCCGAGTTCGAACGCCGCGATGAGAGCCAATCTTATGAATCGACCTGACGAACAAGCTCTCCTGGCTTTAAGTCTGGATAATGGTTCGACTGCGTTTATTCCAAACGTAGGTCACGGCGGCTTTGGAGATGGCGATTATATGCCGATGGGGCCAATGCCTGTGGTGAAACGCTTTGGGGATGGCAGCGAAGTCGCCTACGTTGTCATGAGAGGAACCCCCTGTCTGATGGAAGGCGTATGTGATGGCCGCGCAGATTCCCGTCTGGGAGAACTAATGCTGAGCGATCAGGCGGTCGCAGGTTTTGCGGCGGGAGATGTTCGTTTTATGGAAAGCACCTTTTTCCCCACCGATGAACAGGCGAATCTCTCCATGGCGGGCAACGATTTACTTGGGGGACACTGGATGTTTGGCCTTGCCCATCGCGTCCTTGATCGTTCTCCTTCTCGCGGGGCTTCGGGTTCCAATCCGATCACAACAGCAAATCTACCGCACATTATCACTTCCGCCAGCAACTGTGGATTCAGCACCAGCCACTATTGTCCTAATGGGTTAACGCAGGATGGCGATCCGCGCACGATTCCGGGTGGCTTTTACATTTATTACAACCAAGGGCAGGTCTATGACCGTTACTGGAGCGAATACGCCTCCTGGGTGGTCAGCAACGACACCATCTACTTCGTGAGCACCGACGGCGCAGTCGTGGCGTTGGAGCACGGCGAGCCGACCGGCGTGGCCATGCAGCCTCCACCGGAGCAGGCTGCGGCAGCGCAGTTATCGTTCGTCCACGAAGGCGTCATCGACTACACGGCGGCGCGCGACTACGCAGGCCGCACCGTCACCGTCGAAGGCGTTCTCCACGATGTCTTCAACAATGGCAAGGCGGTGTATCTGACCTTCAAGACGCCTCACCAGGGCGCCTTCCTGGTCCGCATCCTCAAGCCATACTGGGGCAATTTCACCCAGCCGCCGGAGCGCATCTACGCCCCTGGCCAGCGCGTTCAGGTCACCGGCTTGATCGAATGGTATCAGGGCGATCCGGTGATCTACGTAAGCCATCCGTCACAGATCCGCGTGATGGAAGCGGCGGAAGGGTAGAAGCTGCACCTTCTCATATCAATGCGGGGATCAATTCTTTTGATCCCCGCATCGATCCGGAGAGCACAAAGAAGGTTTTGGACTCATGCACAGTTTGCATTTCTGAGGATTCAAGATGATGACAAAATTTGTCGTTCGACTTGCGATCGGATTGTTCGCCATCGCCTGCGTGTTTGCGGCTGTAGAGACCGGTTTTCCCGCCACTCCGGTTCTGGGGCAGGACGGAACCGGCGCTTCCACCACGATTTACCTGCCCGCCATCAGCCGCCAGGAGCCGCCGACGCCTACGCCCACCTTCACGGCGACCCCAACCGCCACGCCGACGGCCACCCCGCTCGCTACGGCGACCCCCACAGCGACGGCGCCACCACCGCCGGCCACGCCGCCCGCTGCGTCGATGCGACGGGTCAACGCGCCGTTCTTCGACGGAAACATTGTCTTTGAGCAGATGGCGATCTTCTGGTTTGGCAAGCTTTCTGAAAGCAGCAACTACGCCGACGTGCGCGTTGGCTACAATCAGGAGAAACTCACCGTCTATCTGGCCGTCTTCGACCGTCACCTGTGGTACGATGAGACGCCGACGTCCGAGACCCTGACCGATTGGGACGCCGTCACCCTCCTGCTCGATCTGAATCCCGCCGCGGCTGCGCTCTCCGCCACCTCCTATCAGTTCGTTGCGCAGCTATCGCCCGACTCCAGCAATGCGCACAGAGCGGTCTATCGGGGTGAATCACAAGGTTGGCAGCCACGCACGATCAACATCGCCACCAAACCGGGATGGCGAGGCGAATCGCTCAACGACAACCGCGGAACCGATCGCGGTTGGGCGATGACCTTCGACGTTCCATTCGCCACCTTGGGTTTGAACGCCCCGCCTGCGATCGGCAGCGAGTGGCGGCTCGGGCTACTGCTTCATGATCGAGATGGACGCAACGAGGCGCCGCAGCCTGTCCAGACTTGGCCGGAGACGCTGCATCGCGACCAACCTACCAGCTGGGGACGGCTGCGCTTCGGGCTGCCGGGCTATGCCGCGCCCAACGTTCCGGTGACGGGCGAGGTCCTCATCCGGCGAGAACGCCAAAATGACCCTACCGTGATCGACGCCGACGTCGGCGGCGCCATCACCAATCAATGTCCCGGCGACGACTATCACATCTGGAACGAATGGGCCAATCGCAACTATGGCAAAGCGCCGGACTTCAACATTCAGAACCAATCCGATGTCGCCGATTGGCCCTGCTTCGCCAAATATTATGTCACCTTCCCGCTCGATGCTGTGCCGCCGGGAAAAATCATTCTCTCGGCGACGCTCACGCTCCACCAGTTTGGCAACGCCGGAGGCGGAGACGCGCAGCCATCCTGGATTCAGGTGTTGACAGCCGCCGAAGACTGGCGGGAAACCACCATCACCTGGAACAACGCGCCGCTGGCGTGGGAAAACGTGACCGGACGCTGGGTCGATCCGGTGGGGAACAACTGGAACGGCTGGCCCGGCATTCCCTGGAGCTGGGATGTGAGTTACGCCGTCGCCAATGCCTACGCCAGCCATCAACCGTTGCGACTCATCCTGTATGAGGCGGATTCCGCCTATCACAGCGGCAAGTATTTTGTTTCTTCGGACACCGGCGACTGGAACATCGAAGGCCGCCCTTCTCTCCGCATTCGCTGGGGAGACCGCTAATTTTAGCCAGGAGAACGTCGACGCCGCAGCAGCATCATTGTCGTCAGCAGCAACAGGATCGCCATCACCGGCCCAACAGAGAGCAGCAGCAGCAGGACGTCATCATTTTCGCTGCGTAAATTCGGAGTGAGCAGCGAAAGGGCCGGCTGCGACGCATCTTCCACGTTGACCGGCGCAATTTGAGAGGTCGGCGTCGGAATGACCACCGGCGTCAACGCCATGGCCACCGGCGTTGGCGGCGGAATTGCAGGAACAGCAACCGGCGCCAACGCCGGGCTGTCGGTGGCGCCGGAAGCATACCAGACTTGATAATTCCCTGCATCCGAGTTGAAAAGGTTCTCGGCGTCGCGCACGAACCACACGACATGCAATTGGTTGCCTAAGCCGACGGCGATACGCGGCCACTCCGGCATATCTCCCTCATAGCTGGCGATCACAGACGGCGACGACCAGTTTGCGCCGTCCCAAATGACGTGTAAAAGCTCGGCGCCTGGCTGCTCAACCATTCGTCTGCCTGCTAAAACAAGATGCACCCGTCCCCTGCTGTCCACCGCCGTCGCATAACTGTCGAGCCGCGATTGGTAGAGCGCCCAAATGCCAAGCACATCTGGGACTGGGGCAGGGGAACTCCAACTTTGGCCTGCGTCTCTGGAAAGTTGGTAATAAACAGCGTCTTCCGGGATCGCCCACCAGACCGCAACTAGATGACCGTTGCCGTCTTCGGCAAGCGTGACATTGCGCGCCATAGATGCTGTAGAGGCGCCGCGCGTCGGATCCAATGGATAGGGACGAGACCAGGTGACGCCGCCGTCGTACGACGCCACATACATCACCGTCGTTGGATCCGAGAGTTGACCGTAAGAGCCGCCATACCCTGCTTCCCAGACGACGTGAATGTTATCCTGCCGATCCACAATCATCTGAGGTTTGGCGGCGCCGGTCAGTTGCACAGAAATGTCGATCGGGTCGCTCCAGGAGAGACCCTCATCCACAGAGCGCACATAGAAAATGTGATAGCAGATGCGACAGCTTTCGGTCGGAACATTCTGGGTAAAAATCAGGTGCAATACCCCCTGGCTATCCTGCGCCATCCGTGAAAAGTAACCTTCGTCGATCAGCAACGGAGCGCGCCAGTATCCCGGAACGCCTGCCCCACCTGCAGGCGCTTGTGTGTAATAGATCGATGTGTAACGATACGTGAGATGCAACGTATTGCGACTGTCGAGCAGCAGAGTTGGGCGTGTGGCCTCGCCGCCCCCGGCGATCTGTCGAACTGCAGCAATATCGACCGGTTGACTCCAGCCGCCTTCATCCTTCGCAGCATACATCACGGTGTCGAAACCTTCGGCGCCCGATGACCAGACGACGTGCGCTCGGCCAGAGCCATCCACCGCCACGTCAGGAAACCAGTATGCTCCAAGTGGAATCGGCGTCGACCATCTGCCGACTTGCGCAAAAGCCTGATTGGCCGACAGCGTTGCCAGCAACATTGCGCCGAGGAAGAGCCACATGCGCCATGCAGCGCCGTGCAGCTGTGCTTTCACCGTTGTGGCAAATGCCCTTCTGTTCTGATTGCTGCCACCCATGACAGACTCTGGTCTCACCGGGACGTCGCCGCCGGAACAAATATCGTGGCGTCCCCCCGGACAAATACCGGTTGGAAGGCCGGGTTCTCGAACAGGGGATGCGCGCCCAACGCGCGTTCAGCCGGCCCCCAAATGATATAATCCACGCTAAAATCCTCGATGATCTTTTTACGCTCACGTGGAGTCGCGTCTTCGTTAAAGAATCGCATCACCGCCGCCTCTTTGCCGTAATAATCCACCGTCTGCGCCCAGTGCGCCAGAAACGCATGAGCGCCTGTCTCGGCGGGCACATACTGCCCCAGTTCCAGCGAACTCAACACGACGTCCTCTGGCCGCGCGTTCTCCTCCAGCCAGCGCAGCGCTGCGACCTCGTCGCGATGCAGATAGTACGGGTAATCGTAGCGACTCAGGTCATAAAATCGCCACGCAAACAAATAGAGATTCGTCAGCGAAGAGAAACCGATCACGACGGCGGCGACGACGATCGCCCACCGCTGTGCAGACGCCTGCGTCAGCCGACGTCGCTGCGCCAGCGCAGGCGCCAGATAGCCGAAAATCCCCCGCGTGGCGAGAATCGCAATCGGAACCTGCCAGCCGTTGAGCATGTGAATCTGATAATCCACAGGCAGGTACACCAGCACGAAGGAAATCCAGAACCAGCCGCGCACAAAGAGGTCGTTGTCGCTCACGCCCTGCAGCTGCAACGGATTCTGGCGGATGGCCGTATATAGCGCCAGCAAAAAGGGCAGCCCCAGCAGGACCGGCAAGCGATAGAGCGGCGGCGTGTAGACGCCGGCATTGGCGAACTGCTTGAGCACCTCCTTCCACAAGGGATCGAGCGAGGTGAGCAACACCGAATAGAGCGCCGGCCAGACGGAGAGGACGCCGACAATTATACAGCTCCAGATTAAATACATCGGCGGTCGTCGGTCGCGCCACCAGACCAGAAACGTATACGCGCCGAGCACGCCGTAGACGATCAACAGATCATAGGCGTGCTGCCAGCCCATAAAAAGCGCAAAGAGACCGGCGTAGACGGCGTAGCGCAGCTGATGCTTGGCCTGGCCGCGCAGCACCAGATCGAAGACGAACATGTAGAGCGCCGCTGCGATGAAATGGGGCGATCCCAGGATGCTGAAGAAGGTGTTCGGCTCGGCGACGTAAACGTCGAGCGGCCAGATCAGCTCGCCCCTGGTCACCGTGTATTTCATCACGATCAGCACCCAGCCAAAGCCGGCTCCGAAGAGCACCAGCAAGAAGGCCGTGATGCGATGAAGTCGGTCAGCAAAGAACCAGCTCAACATCCGATAGAGCAGCAACAGGAAGAGGATCGTCGCCACCCAGCGCAGCATCTGATACATGCCCGCGTATCCAATCCCCAAGACGCCGCCGATGCGCGCCATCCCCCACCAGAGAAGGTTGAAGAAGATCGGTTTATTCGGCTCCGGCGTCAACTTGTTGGCCGCCAGGTTGGCGTGGCTGAACTCGCGGAACCAGGAGAAATACTGCATGTGATCGGACACGTTGTAAATGACGCCCATGAACTGTTTGTCCGCCGGCGCCGACCAGTAGCCATAAAGGTAGGGCAATGTGGTGACGATCAGCACGATCAGCGCCGTCGCAAACACGAAGAACCACTCCCGTCGCGTCACGGCGGCGGTGATGGAGCGCTCTTTGGCTTGCGTAGGCGCGTAACTCAACTCTGCCTGCATGGAATCCTCGATCATATCTTTATTGTTGCCGGCTATTTGCTTAATCCACTCTATCGATTGCCAGGTCAAACTGCACAACTTCTATCATTTGTTCACCTCCATGAGCCGATTTCCGCTTTCAGCTTCGATTTCGAGCGAAGATCGACCCTCTTTACTGAACAACCCCTCGCGAGATTGCAATGTGACCAGCCATCGCCACGCAACCGCCGCCAGCGCAAGCAGGAGCATCAGCGGGGTCAGACTCCAGAAGCCCTCCAACCCCAGCACCGTGCCGAAGTTGCGCGCGATGTTGCCCACCGCCCAGTTGGGCAGCACATGCTCGGCCCACGGGTTGCGCAATGCGTCCGACGGGAAGGCCTGTTCCGCCAACGTCATGCTCCACACGGCGACGAGTGACCAAAGGAGGCTCAACGCCAGCGTGAGGCGCAGCCACAGCTGCTCGCCCCAGGCGACCAGAACGAACGCCGTCGGCAGCGCCAGGAAGGGCAGCATCGGCAGCAGGTAGCGCGGCCCGACGGCGAAGCCGCCCCACCACATGCTCGACGAGGCGTTGAACAGGAACATGCCGACGACGACGGCGAGCGTCAGCCACCACTCGGCGCGCAGGACGCCGCTGCGTCTCCAGAGCGCAAAGCCCGGCGGCGCCCACAGCAGCCAGGGTGAAAGCAGAAACAGCCCACGAAACGGGCTGAAGGTGATTCCCCAGACCGCGTCGAGCGTCGGCGCAGTTAGGCTCATGAAGCCGGTGTGATGCTGCTCTGTCCACAGCTCGGAGCGGCTGTAACCCAGCTCCAGGGGGCCGCCGAAGATGGCCGTGTTATAGGCCATCCAGCCTGCAGCCACGATCGCCCCGCCAACAACAAGCCAGAAAAACGGCGCCCGTTGTTGTCGTCTCCAGAATTGATACAATCCGTACAGACCGATCGGCGCCGCCATCAGCGCCACCGGATACTCCGTGATAAACGCGTAGCCAAGCAGCAGCCCGACGAGGCAGGCGCGCATTGCTCCGACCTGCGCCGGCGCGCGCGCCAGCAGGAAGAACGCCAAAAAGAGTAGAAACGCCGCCAGTTGATGGCCGTAGAAGGCGTTGGCGTAGGCGAAGACGGGCGTCGCCAGACCGTAGCCCAGCGCGATGACCGCGCGCGGCTGCGCCAGCGGCGTCACTGCGCGCAGCCACAGGAAAAGCAGTGCGGCCAGTGCGGCCGTCGGCAGCGCAGAGACAAAGAAGCTCAGATAGACCTGGACGATGGCGAAGCGAACCTTTTGCGCCGAGACGCCGGTGCCCTCGGCGCGCAGGGTGCTGGCGAACGCCCGATGCGATTCCAGCCGCGTCGTCAGCGCGCCGATCAGCGGCGTCTCCAACAGCGGGCGCAGGGCCGCGTACAACGGAATGCCCAAAAAAGCTGCGCCCGGCGCTTTGTCGCTGTAATAATGCTCGCCCACTTTGGCGTAATCGACGGTGTTGGCGACGTACTTGTCAATTTGAAATGTGCCATCTTCCACGACGGCGAAGACCATGTCAAGCCGAGAGTTTTGATTCGGATCGGCCCAGCGCGGGAAGAAGTAGACGTAGCACAATAACAACACCGAAAACAAGGAAAACACCCACGCAAAATCTGGAGAAATTCTGCCTTGACGATATTTTGCAAAGTTCATCAATAACGCACCTTACGCAGTTTCGGGTAAACCTGGCGCACGAAAGTTGAAATTAATTCTTCAGATAGCATCGATCTCTTGTGTCATATAACGAGTACTCTTCGATGGACACGACGCATTTGCAATTCCTTTCCAGGAGTTCAGAGGGAACGTACTGTAAATGCTCATTTTCTGGTCCATCCACGATGTAATCGGGTCTTAGGTCAGCAAATTTACGAATAGGGTTGTCATTACAGTGCAAACCAAGCTGTTCGCAATCCACTTTGCCGATGAGAAACCCAAATGGAATCGGCACAAATTGATGGTTCGAGAAGAAAGAGACATCCCATTCACCAGAAAGGATGCGCACATCGAAAGAGAGATGCGCATCGAGATAGGCGGCAAATTTTTGAGCGCCGTGATTGTCGCCGCTGATCAGACGACGCACTGTATTCTGAGCAGGCCAAAACAACAGCATCAATATTAGCAACCACGCCGCAAGACTCAACGCCTTGTGGTTCCGTTTTTCAATTGCCGAAAACACGCCGTCACAAATAGATAAATTTCTCGGCGCGCCATCCGCCAGATCGACTAGAAACTTCGCAACCAATACACTCATTACAGCCCATTCCGGATACGCATAGCGGGGCCATCCGATGGAAATAAAAACGTACCAGATGAACCAACTCACAAGAAAAAAAGGAATGAACAACAGACCAATCGTGGCTCTACGATCCTCCTGATGAAAAGCTGAAGCGATGGAATAAAATAGCGCCGGCGCTCCCCAAAGCAAAATGTCCTGTTCTGCCAGAAACTTTAGATTCTTATACCAGAGCGTAATGAGTTGAGAAGGTTGCTGAATAAAGAGCAAAAATCCCGCAATCGTTGGATTAACGACCGCCCCTGATGATGTTCCGTTGAGGATCGACTGTAAAATTGACCAACCGATAAAAGTGAACAAACAGGACAACATCGGCAGCGTTGTCTGATGCCATCGCAAAGTTTTTAGCCAGAGTCGGTCAATGATAAATAGGCCCATGAAAGACGCCGCAATGGCCAGAAACAATAAATTCTTCGTGAGGACTGCACATGAAAAGAAGAGGCTGGCGAGCATCCAGTCTTTCCGACGATTGAGACGCACAGAGCGCCCCCAGAAGTAGGAGCCCCAAAATAGAAAGGCAAGACCGGGCACTTCGCCGTATACGGATCTACCCATAACAATTGTGTTCAACCAGGGAGGGCCCCAAAATAGAAACGTCAAGATGGCAACAACCGCTGCTCTGTGACCATAGGCCTCTCGTGTGTACACGTAAACGGCAATAGAAGCCAGAATGGTGTATATGCTTATAACAATTCTGGCATTCCCCAGCGTCACCCCAAATATTTTGAAGATGACGGCGATCGGCAGGAGCACCGTTGGCCCTGTCGAATCATGCCAAAAGGGTGAAAGCCCTTCGTATGTGGAGATCCCCCATTCGCCTTCCATTGCAAGGTTTCTGGGCAACATGAGACGATAGGCTTCATCGAGTGCAGTAAATTCGGGGTATCCACTGAGGTTATAGACAACCAACAGGGTCGCCAAAAGGAAAACCCCTGCTAAAATCCAATTGCCAGGGACTAGACGCAATGGCCGAAAATAGATGCGCAGCGCCATATGCCCTCCTTGGGCGGAAAAGCCACCCAGAAAGAAATAAGAACGCTTCCTTGCAATGACTCAAGTGAGCGCGCTTTGAAACCACCCGAATGGCCTTTGCTATCAAAGCAACCGTTTTAGCGCATGTGGTAGTTCAATTGTTAAGGTGCAACTAAAATTCACTCAAGAGCAATAGGCTTCCAATGATGCGTTCAAATAGCTGTTCGTTCTCCGTTCATCGAAAAGCGTCGCAGCCCAACTCATCGATTGCATCAGGAAATGCATCAAGCTACTCTTACACCTTTCGCAACGCGGTCAACAGCTCCCGCAGCGTGACCACCGGCCGCCCACGACGATTGCCCGTCGCCCACTGCGTTAGCGTATGGACGAACTGCTTTGCTCCGGTGAAGAGGACGATCATCGCCTTGAGCAGTTCCGCCTGCGTCCGCCCGTGATGGATGCGAAAGTAGCGCACGCGGCTTCGATAAAGGTCGGCCTCGCGGCTTGTCTTGCGATGGGCGCTGCTGGCGCCCCCGATATGCACGACCTTCGCCGCCGGCGCGTACCAGACCTCCCACCCGGCGATCTGCATGCGTTTGCACCAGTCCACCTCTTCGGCGTACATAAAGTACCCTTCATCCAGTCCGCCGACCTCCTCCACCGCCTCGCGGCGCACGAGCATGCACGCGCCCTCCACGTAATCGACGCGCTGCGGCCCCTTCTCCTCTTCCGGCCCATGGCTGGGATACCATGGCCTGAGGAGCCGCCGACCCAACGTCGAGAGGATCAGAAACTCTTGCCAGAGCGTCGGGAAGCGCGTGTGCGAGGCCTGAAACGCACCGTCGGGATTCAACAAATGCGCGCCGACGACGCCGGCGCGCGGCGCAGCTTCGGCTGCCTGCAACAGCGCCTGGATCGAGCCGGACTGCACAAGGGCGTCGGTGTTGAGCAGAAGCCAGTAACGGCCTGCGCTCTTCTGCATCGCCAGATTGTTGGCGCGGGCGAAGCCAAGGTTGACCGGGCTTTCGATCACCTGCACATGCGGAAAGTCGCGGCGCAGCATCGCAACGCTGCCGTCGCTGGAGCCGTTGTCCACCACCCAGATGTCATGCGGAATGGATGCAGCTTCGCGCTCGACGGCTGCAATGCACTCCGCCAGCAGCGCACAGGTGTTCCAGTTTACTATAATCACAGAAAGCAATGGCTTCATACGCGCTCGATCTCCGGCTCCACCGTTGAGGACGCTTCATGCTGGTTGGCGGATGGCGCAGCCAACGCTCCAAGCGCCGCCATTCCGCCGAACATCACCCAGCTCAACACGGCGTTGTCGAAACCGCCGATCGTCTCGTTGTACGCAAAGGGCAGCATCCAGTCGCCGAGCATCATGCCGACCATGGCGCCGACGACGCCGCTCAGGGTGACGGCGGCGAAGACCTCCTCGAAATTTCCTTTCCCTGAATAACGGCGCAGCGTTTGGCGTCCGACCTGAAGCAGTCTCGTCAAGAAGACAATAAAAATTGTAAAACCGATCACGCCGGTTTGGGCGAGAATATCGAAATAGTTGTTATGCGTAGAACGGGCGTCTTCGCTGTGATAGGTCATGTTGTAAATAGCGTAGCCTGCGGGCCCCATGCCAAAGAGAGGATGTTGCGCCACATGATTTAAGTTGCGCATCCAAAGCTCCACGCGTCCGGTGCCGCTCCCCCCTTCCTCTTCGGCAATGACGATATTCTGATAGTAGAAATCAAAGTTTAAAGCGAGATATACGAGCCCGATGGCGAAGAAACCAACGAATAGGCGTCGAGAGCGGAGCCATGTAAGCACCATACATGCTACGCCTAACGGCAACCAGCCGGAAACCCAGGACATGCCGATGATAAAGTATCGATAGACAAGCAATGCTACAAACAAAAATAGCAATATGCGTTGCCAGAACTTCAGGTCTTTATGGAAAAGCGCCAACCCATAGGCAAAAGCGGCCACCCACATGCTAAACAGGCCGCGCGTCCCTCGATAGAAAAACAGGTCTCCGATACGCGGATTCAGGAAGAAAAACGCAAGGCTGAGGACGCCTGTGATCAGCACGACGCCCACCATGTATTTGAGCCACTTGACGTCGTTCACCTGATTCCCGACGTATAACAGTGTTAACGGGAGAAGCGAGTTGACGGTCAACGCCGCCAACTGGACTACAGGAAAGCTGCTCCAGATATACAAGATTGGGTCTCGAAAAACCAGGCTCCATAGATAAGCAATGATTCCAACGATCACAAAAGCGACTAAAGGCTTATTGATCGGCGAAGGACGCAAGCGGGTCGGCGGCTTTCCCCACGCCATAGAAAGCAGCCATGGAATCACCAACATCATCGCCACAACCATGCTTAACGGGACCCGACTTTCGCGGCCCGTCGGCAATGAGACAAAACTGAGCGTCGCGCCGGCGATCAGAAGAAGCACAATTCCCTTGTTGCCTCGGTCTTTCACTTGAATGAGCCGCAGTGCGACGATTACGCCGACAATTCCTGCGCCGATGAGAAGGGGGTCAAACCGACCTCTGACATAGAGAAAAATCACCGGAGGAATGATGAGCAGCACACCGCTCACCACAAGGAAATTCAATAGCGCATACCGATCGAACGGGAGGCGTATGCGGTGGAGGTGGAACGTCATGAGTTTGCTCATCGCACCAGGTTGCCTGACTCTATAGCCGCCGATTTCGCTGAGGAAGGACTCACGCCTTCTGTCACTATTTGATTGAAACGTCTACCGATTCCATTCCAGTCATAACGATTCGCTGCGCGGCGTCCGGCGAGAGATAAGCCATTGCGCAAGGCTGGGTCTGTCAACAGGGATAACGTCGCCTCGGCGAATCGCTGAGGAGTATCCGCCACCAAAACTTCTTTGTCTTGTTCCAGGTCTAATCCTTCCACGCCCTTTGAGGTCGCCACCACAGGCACACCTAAGGCTAAAGCCTCAAGCACTTTCAGCCGGGTCCCACCCCCCAGACGCAACGGTGCAACCAGGGCCCAACTCGCCCCTACGACGGCATGAATATCCTCCACATAGCCTGTAAACACAACATTTTTTCGATTCGGCAACTGTTCAATCGGCGCGCCCCGGGTGTTTCCTGTAATCAGCAGGGTGGTTTTCGGTGCACGTTCTAAAATTCGTGGAAAGATTGCGCTTAAAAAGAAGTGCATGGCGTCAAAATTGGCGTAATAACTCAGCGCTCCGTTATAAATTAACACATCGGGCTGAGGCTCTCTGGAAACAGAGCGAAGCGACCTCACGTCGACTCCATTCGGAATGACTTCGACCGGCACAGTGGACGGAATAACTCTTCTGGCCAGCGTCTGTTCTGGCGAAGAAACCACTGTGCAGAGCTGAAACGCGGAGAGCGTCCTGCGAAGATAGGCGCTCAATTTCCACCAGGTGAGGCCTTTTCGCAACTTTGCCGGTAAATGAGACGCCTTGATGTACGCTTCATATGGAACCGTAAGTTCAATTTCTTCCGCCACCCGGAATACATCCCGCACCAAAAGCGCGTATGGAATCATGTCCAGCTGAGAAGCAACCACAATGTCCGGTTTCCATTGACCGGACACTTTCTTGACTTTCTCAGCCATCTCCGCACTGAAAGTGTCAATGAGCGAACGAGGCGTTGGAGAGAGAAAACCCAGGCGAGCGCGAACGCTGTTGGTTTGAAAACCCTTGTAAGAAACAAAATCAACCTGCGAGCAAATCTCTCGGAGAACTTGAACGGCGGCTGCCGTCGGCGACTCGTTCGCAAAAGAAAGCAGCGCCACTTCATGTTGATCGGCCAAAGACTTCAACAGATGATAGACGCGAATCTTTGAGCCGTTGTCTGTTGGAAAAGGGAACCAGCGCGACAGAAAAAGAACTCGCATCGATTAACCCTCGCGCTGCATCTGAGCCACCTTCTGCAAAACAGCGTATTGACATCGTGCAGCATGCTCAGAGGTGAAACGTTCCTCATACCGTCGTCGCGCGGCCACGCCCATCGACCTGCATTCCTCAGGATGATTCAGCAAATAAAGACATGCTTCTCGCATCGCTTCTGCGCTCTTAGGAGGAGTCAGGACACCGGTGACGCCGTCTTCAACATAATACGATGTGCTGGGGGTGCGCGTCGCCACCACAGCTTTTCCAGCAGCCATTGCCTGCACTAAAGCGGACTCCCCCGCTGCGTGCCGAGTCTCTTGCAGCGGAATTGCGACGAATCTCGCAGATATTAACAGACGTGCGTACTCACGTTCGGGCATCATTTCGTTGACAGTGACGTTGGACGGAATTGTTAAACCTTTGAGAGTAAATTTGCGGGTGTTGATAATGACTTTGACCGGCAGATCCTCAACAGCCTCGATGAAAGTCTTATAATCTCTGTACGAACGGCCAAATGAAAAAACAAAATTGCCGTTCTCCACCAGCTCAACATTTTTGCAAAGGTCATGCCAGCCAAAAGGGCAGACTGTCATATGCGCCGACGGCAAGCCTAGAACCTGTTCGTAATACGTAGCTTCAGCCGGAAACAATACGGTTACGTGATCGATTCCTCGCATGAAATTTCGGCTAACTAGCGAGAAAGACGCAGCAACTCCCTTGAATGAAAATGCAAATATGACAAGCGGGGGAGTGTTCATGCCCCTCAAACTACGAAGCGCACCGAAAGGAAAACCTGTCTTCGATTCCCAAGCAACGATGACATCGTATCGTTTTCTCCGGCACGCCTGCATCGCTCGCCATCCAAGAGCTAAATACTGGGGATAATATGATAAAAACTTACCCCATTTCGGAAAGCGGTCGGCCGGCGAGGCCCATAGGAAATCCACTTCATCTTGTTGAGCCTCCTCCGGCAGATGATTCCACATCCAGCGATCTGGCGGTTTCACCGGGCCGTCGACAAGACATAAAACGCGCATATCAAATGCTCTCCACAACACCAGTTGTCGTGGGCGCAACCATAGCTGCACTTTCTCGATTCATCCAAAACTTTGCGGTCCATCGAGAACGCGCGGCTCGTAGCCGCACCTACCATCATCGCCGCCTGTTTGCTCAATCCGCTCTATCGAGCGCCAGGTTCAACTGCGTCACTTTCATTCAGCAAAACGCCAGAGTGCGACGCCCCCATCTTCCGAATAGGCCATCGATCAGCGCCCATCGTGCTGCAGACGAAGCACAAAAATTTTTCTCAAGGCGATTCCGAATGATTCCATGAATAAGACCCCGACTTGCCCTATAGAGCGCCTGAACTTTCTGCACGCCCTGCGTATGCCGTGCAAAAAAGTGCAGCCGATTGCGCCCCATGTAATAGAGCGTCGCCGGGCTTTGCGCTCGCCACGTCAGCGGCGCTTTGTGCTGCATCTTTGCAGCAGGCTGAAAACGCACATCCAACCCGGCTTTGCGCATACGGATGCACCAGTCCGTCTCTTCCCAATACATGAAGAAACGCTCATCGATCAGCCCCACGCGTTCGATCGCCGCCTTCGAGACCAGAATCCCACAGCCGTTGACGAAATCCACGCTGCGCGGCGGATACTGTCCCTGGTCGACCTCGCCGGCGCCGACGTTGACGGCGTCCGCGGCCGCCCAGTCCACCCAGCCGCCCGCCGAGGAGATGATCTCCCAGTTGTCCCACGTGTAGACCATCGGCCCGACTGCGCCGCAAGCCGGCGGCTTCTGAATCTCCTCCACCAGCGCCGCAACGCAGTGCGGATCGAGCCGCGTGTCATTGTTGACGAGGAAAAGCAGCTCTGCGCCGTTCGCCAGAGCATGGCGCATCCCCAGGTTGTTGCCGCCCGCATAGCCCAGATTCTCGGGGGCCTCTAAAAGCTCCACGTCCGGCGCCTGTTGACGCAAAATCTCGGCGGTGCCATCTGTGGAGGCGTTGTCCACCACCAGCAGATGCAGGCTCGGGTAATCCTGGTTGCGCAGGGTGGCAAGGCACTCCAGCGTCAGCTCGACGCCGTTGTAGGCCAGCACGATGCACCAAACTGTCGGCGGGGCGGTGCGATTTTCCATCGTCATGAACTCGCAGTTGCGGGCGCCGGCCTGCCCTTGCGCGGCAGCGACAGCGCGTAACGATACACGTCCAGCATGCGATCGGCCGGTTTGGGCCAGCTAAACTCCTCGGCGCGGGCAAAGCCGCGTCGCTGCAACTCCTGGTGAAACGAGCGATCTTGCAAGAGCCGCGTGATGTGCGCCGCCAGCGCCGCATCGTCCTCGGCGTCGATAAGCAGGCCGGCGTCGCCCACCACCTCTGGGATCGAGCCGCGATCGGAGGCGATCACCGGCGCGCCGCAGCGCATCGCCTCCAACGGCGGAAGCCCCAACCCTTCGTAGAGCGACGGAAACAGAAACCCCTCCGCCAGGTTGTACAAGGCGACCAGATCGCTGCGGCTGGGACGGATCAGCACCTGCGCCTGGCCGGCAGCGACCATTTCCTTGACTGCCGCGGGCGGGTCGCTGACGCGTGAGAAGAAAAGCATCTGATGGGTTGCGCGCAGCTCCTCCGGCAGGCGTCGCCAGGCGCGGGCAATGACGTCGGGATTTTTGATGGCGTCGGCGAGCAGGAAAGGGCGTTGCACGTTTAGCCGCGTACGTACCGTTTCAAGCGCAGCGCGATCCTCGATGCGTCGGAAGATCGGCGACGGCCCATAGCGAACGGCGATCACGCGGTCCTCAGGCAGGCCGCTGCGCCGCAGAATCTCTCGCCTGGCGGATTCGGAGACCGTCGCCACCACGTCGGCGCGGCGCACCGAAAGCGTCGAAAGGAAGTGTAAATAGGTCATCATCGCCATGGTGCGCGGGGTTTTTTCGTGACCGCTCAGGATTTCCCACAGCGGTAAGATGTTGATGGCGTCATGCAGGGTGAGGACGCTGACCGCGCCCGCCGGCGCCAAGCCAACATTGGCGGGAAAGTGCGCCACGTCGATGCGGTCGGCGGCCATGGCGTTGCGCAGGGTGAAATCGAGCCGGAGCGCAGACAGCGCGTTGCGATAGGGCAGGATGCGCACCGTCGCGTGCGGCGGGAGGGCGGCGACGTCCAGCTCGAAAGGCGCCTTGGAATCGGCGTACAGAAAAATTTCGGCGCCGCTGGCCCGTTCGATGAGGGCGGGAACGAGCAGACTGATGTAGGTGTGAACGCCGCCGACCAGGTTATGGGAAAGATACCGAACGTCAATACCGATTCTTATCGACATCAAAATATGGGATGGTGAACGTGTGCACCGGTTGATGTACGTTATGAGCAGGGTGCATAGCCTGACGGACCGCCTGTCGTCCCTGCTCCGCCCAATGCATAATTTGTCGCACGCTGTCCACAATGGAATGACCGTGTATCACCGTTTGATACGCGCGCTCCACGATCGGCTCTCGCTTTTCAGGATGCTCCAGATAGTCCAGAATGGTGGGCGTCAGTTGTGACGCCGGCGCCGCCACATAATGCTCCCCCGGCAAAAATTCCGGCGCATGCGGCAGCGAGTCTTCCGTCACCAGCAGGGCCCGGTTGGCGGCGGCCAGCGGCCAGCGATAGGCCAGGGCCGAATCATACCATGTCGGCAACAGATTGAGCATAATCTTGGCGCGATTGAGCAACAACGTGCGCGCTTCGCCGTAAACAGGGCCGCCGGAGCCATCGACAATAAGCACGCGCTTGCCGTAGGCGGCGAGCTCGCCCATCACTTTGTCGAGCAACCTGCTGCGTCGCTTCGTGCGCCGCGTGCCGATCCACAGCACGTCAATATCCCGTTCCAGTCTCAGATCTCCTCTATGGGAATTGTCGAGCAGCCCCCATTGTGCGTAGCGCGCCGGAATTCCTGCGCGATTGTAATAATCGGCGTAGACTTTGGAATATTCGACGAGCAACCCCATCAATCCTGCGTTGAGCGCGTGATGATAGATGCCGACATAGCGAAATTTATGAAAGCGCCGATTCACCCAGCGCAGCGGAGCCGTGTGGGCGAGGCGGCCTTGCAGGCCCTCGGCCTCCTGCCAGCGATCCAACCAGGCCAGCGTCCGTCCTACAGGCACGGTCACCCAGCCCGGCAAACGGATGTCCGGACAATCTTCGGTGCTCCAGTGCACCCAGAACGGGCGCTTCTGCGGCGGCGTCTTGGCGAGCTGCGCCGCCACGCGCTGAAGACGCCCCCACGGCGCATAGGTGAACAGAAAGTGGGCGCCCTCCAGCGCCTCGCTGGTGTAATGGGCGACAAACGGCCGATAGCCCAGCTCTGTCAGCGCCCTGGTCACGGTCTGCGCCAGGTCATCGACGTCATCATACCAATGCAGGACGGCAACGCGTCGATTTTCTTCCATTAGCATCGATCTCCTTTGTGCACGGCAGCAGGCGCCAGCAGAGCTGTCGTTTTGACTCTCATTTTACATAGGCTGACGAAGATTTTGGCTTGCGATTCGCTGACAGTCTCACATTCTCTCTGGAGAGCGACAACCGATGCAAGCTCAAATTGGAAGAAAATTTACCAAATGGGTCTCGCTCGCCAGTGTAGCCTTTTCCAAAATCCAAGAGGGCCTATCTTGGCGAGCCACAACGGAGACGGATCTGTGTGAGAGGTGACGCCATGGCGCTAGACAGAAACAGAGAACAATGGAACGACCTGGGAAGTCTCGACCCATTCTGGGCGATGACAGGAACCAATCGCTTCAATCGGTGGGACATCGAGGCGTTCCTCGAAACCGGCGATCGACAGGTCGCCGAAACCCTCTCGCATGCGGCAGCGCTTCGCCATCCATCCTCCAAGGAACGCGTGCTCGATTTCGGCTGCGGCGTAGGACGGCTGGCGCGCGGTTTCCCGGCGCACTTTCGCCACTATTTAGGGCTCGACATCGCCGACGCGTTGATCGAGAAAGCGCAGGAAATTCACCAGGATTTGCCCGACGCCCAATTTGCACAGGGCAGCGTGGAGGCGTTGGCCGCGCTGCCGAACGACGCCTTCGACCTGGTGCACAGTTGGGGCGTTTTGCAACACATCCCCGATCGCTGCGTCGTTCGTTGCATTGTGCAGGAATTCGTCCGCGTGCTGCGCAAAGAGGGGCTGATTGTGTTCAGCGCGCTCCATGACATCAAAACGCCTTATCGCCTTCAGCCTCGTCGTCGGCTCTACGCCTTGCTGAAGGCGCTGGGAATCTCTGAGGCGACGCTTTACTATCGACTCAAGCTCTATCCCCAGGAGGTTCACTTCATCCCAGAGCAGGAGATTGTGCGCTGTCTGGAGAAGGTGGGCGCGCAGGTGCTGAAGATCATGGCGGCGGCGCCCGACGAACCCCATCAGGTGCGCGTGTATTACGCGACGAAGTGAAGTCCAGCGCCTGGCTAGTTCGCCTGCCGACGGCGCAGGCCCAGCACCAACTCAAACTCTGGCCTGCCGACCACCCCCAGAGCGAGTAACAGACCCAAATAGATCACTGCGCCGATCAGAACGTCGAGCGGGAGATAGAGCGCGCGCATCAGATAGACGACCACGCCCATCGTCGCCGCCGCCAAAACCGGTCGCCAGAGGGCGTAGCTCCAGTTTACATGGCGCAGCCTGGCGCGCAGCACCCATGCGTACTGAGAGAGCAGCACCGCCTCCGTCAGCACCGTCAGCAGCGCCGCCGCCGTCACGCCATAGATTGGAATCAGCAGCGCGTTCAAAGCCACATTGATAGTGGTGCTGACGGTGATCGCCCAGGCCACGCGACGCTCCGCTCCACTCACCACGATTACATATCCCAAGAACTCGGTGACGAACATGAATGGCGCCACCCAGATCAGGATCGACAGCGGCAGCACCGCCCCTGCGTATTTGCCGCCGTAGAGAAAGCCGATGATCTCCGGCGCCAGCGCCCAGCCGCCGAAGGCAATGGGCAGGGCAATCATGAGCAGATAGCGCAACATGCGTTCGTGGATGGCGGGCAAAGTCTCCGGATGCGTCACCGACTGGCGCGCAAGCGAAGGATAGAGGGCGGTGTTGACTACATTCGAGATCACCAGCACCGAAAAGATGAGGTTATACGCTGAGTTGTAATAGCCGGTCACGACGTCGCCGGCGTAAATGTTGAGCAGAATGGTGTCGAACTTGTAGGACAGCCCCAACGTGAAGCCGATGATGCCAAAGGGAATGCTGGCGCGCAGCAACGGCAGCCACCAGGAAGGGATCGGCATCGCCGGCCGCACGCCCAGTCGTCGCACCCCCTGCCAGCAGAGAATCGTCATCAATAGGATGCCGGCCAGGTTGGCGAAGATCAGCCCGTAGTAGCCGGTGGCGAAGAGCAGCGCCAGCGTCCCCAGCGCGACGAACGTGAGCTGATGCGCCACCTGCGCGCCCGCAGCGATGTCGATGCGTTCATGGCCGGCCAGGATCGCCTCGGCGGCGCCTTGCGCGCTGTAGATAACCAGCCCAATGGTGCCCAGCGCGACGCCAATGATCATCTCCATCGGCCGGCCGGTCAGCCAGGCAGTCGAGATGATGGCGACGGCGGCGCCCAGCGACAACAGAAAGCGCAACGCCAGCACGCTGCCGAAGAGCTTCTCGATCTCTTCTTTGCCGTCTGGCCGATCGCGCAGCCGCGCCACTTGACGCACCGTGTAGGGGCTGAGGCCCAAATCGGCGAAGAAGACGAAGACGGCGCCAAAGGCGAGCACCGCCGCATACTGACCGTAGACTTCAGCGCCCAGGCGGCGAATGACGAGCACCGTGAAAATAAACGAAACCACCTTGATGGTCATGTGCGCCGCCATGCCGAAGGCGGAATTACGCGCAACGATTCGGGAAAATCTAGATAGCGTGGGGCGCTCTGTGGCCGACGATTCGGGCAGTCTCATAGATGCTCAACAATTGGTGCATTTCCTCTTCGATAGTGCGAATAGAACGCATGCGCGCTCCTTGTTGCAACCGGGTCCTGAGTGCAGGCTCATCCAGAATGCGCTGCAAGACTCTGGCCAGATCGGCGGCGTCGCCCATGCGAAAATGCAGGCCGTCCTCGCCATGGTTGACCAGCTCCGCCATGCCTCCCCGATCGGCGGTGACGACGGGCGCATGCGCTGCGTACGCCTCCAGGATAGCCAAAGGACAATTCTCGTACCAGATGGAGGGAACCACCACAAAGTCCAGGGCGTCCAAAATCTCGGGCAGCCTGTCGTTGCTGAAGCGACCATGAAAGACAACGCGCGGATCCTCTCCCGCTTTCTGTTGCAGCGAGGTCACATAGGCTGGGTTTCCTCCGTCGCCCCCCCAGATGTGCAGTTCGATTTTCTGTTCTCGCTCGCGCAGAGATTGAAACGCTTCGACCAAAAGATGCACGCCTTTGTGAGGGGCGACCTGGCCCACATATCCGAAGCGCACCACAGGGCCAGCGCCTCGCTCTGTGCGGCTGCGAAATCGTTCAACGTCGATGCCGGTGCGGCAGAAGACAAGACGCTCGGGGTCGACGCGCTCCGCAAAAAGGCTGGCCATAAATTGCGACAGCGCCACCACCTGCGCCACGGCGTCCAGCGCCGCCTGCAGCCGCTTGCGACGCAGCGCCATCCGCTCGCCGTCTGCGGGCCAGGGCAGCTTCGCCGCCATGGTGCGCACTTTCGGCCACCGCCCCAGTCGTTGATACGGTTCGTAACTCCATAGACGGCAACGCGCACATTCCAGCGGGTTTTGCGGCGGCGCAGCACAGAGTCCGCCGTCGCTGCGCTGCAATGTATGTTGTGGGCACAGATACCAGTAGTCGTGGAGCGTCAAGACAACCGGCACGCCTGTGCGCTGCGCAGCAAAGATCGGCGCCGCGCCGATCAGATAGCCGGCCTGAAAATGCGCTAAGTCGGGACGTTGACGCTGAAAGTAGCGTTCAAACCATTCGCCGAGCAGAGGGTTGTCGAATTCCCACAATTCACGCTGCGGCGCCTTGAGCAAATTGAAGCTGAGCCGCCAGACCGGAATCCCCTGGTGGTGGTCGTGCGTCGCCTCGAGTTTCGTCGCGTCTCCGCTCTCAATGTCTTCAATGGCGACGACTTCCACCTCGTGGCCGTGCGCCTGAAGCCATTTCGCCAGCCGATAGGTGTACAGCTCGGCGCCCGCAGAGTAGCGTGGCGGGAAATGATGCACAGGCAGAACAATTTTCATGTGCATACTCTACCACATGAACGCCTCGAAAGCGCTTACACGCGCCTGACAAAATCTCCGAGATGAGATGGCTCGAACACAGGGTTTTGGTAATGACCAGCTGTAGCGCAGCCTTGATTCATCCAAAGCCTGAGGGTGGTATGCCAGAAGCTGCGGCTTGCAGCCGCAGCTACGGTGAATCCAGAGAATCTACGATGCTCCTCTTCTCCCCCTCTCCCAGCCTTGGGAGAGGGGGCCGGGGGGTGAGGGCTTTCCCCCAGCTTTTGGGATTGAGCAAATCGGCGGCGATGATGGAAGGTGCGGCCCGTAACCGTGCGTTCTCGATAGACCGCAAGGTTTTGGGTGATTCAAGAAAATACAGCTACGAGTTGCGCCTCTCCGGCCATGTCATGAACCACGAAGCCACAAAGACGCAAAGCATAAAACCTACACAGGCTGCAATGTGAAGACTGTGATCTCCGGCGGGCAGTTGAGCCGGTATGGGATCGGCCAGCAGCCCAACCCCCGGTTGGTGTAGACGTAGCGCTCGCCGATGCGACGCAGTCCAATCGGATAGCGCTGGCCGTACTCGGGCACGATAGGCGCATAGGTGTAGAGACCGTCTGGCCCCGGTGTCAGCCGCGGCAGCCGCACCTGCCCGCCGTGCGTGTGTCCGCTGAACTGCGCCGCCACCGGCGCCTCGCGACGCAAGACATTGTCGAAATAATCGGGAGAGTGGGACATAAGCAGAATGACGGCGCGCGCCGGCGCATTGCGCAGCGCGGCGCCCAAATCGGGGCGCCCACCCCAGAGATCCTCGACGCCCGCCAACCACAGCCCATCCTCCACCGCGACGCCCTCGTTGCGCAAGAGCCGCACGCCCGCCTCGCGCAACATGCGCGCCACCGGCTCAAGCCCACCCCAATGGTCATGATTGCCGGCGGCGGCGACCATCGGAACCTCGACCAACCGCAGCGGCTCGATCAGGGAAAAGAGCGCCTCTTCGCGGCGACGCAAACGCAGCGTCCGGTCCCGCTCCCGCACGGTGGCGAAGTCGCCGGTCAACATCAACAAATCGACGCCCAGTCGATTGACGCGTTGAAAGGCTTCAGCCGCCTGCTCTGGGGTGAAATATTCGCCGACGTGGACATCCGAAATCTGGGCGATGCGCTTGCCCGCCAGACGCTCCGGCAGGTGCGCAAGGGTCAGCGTGATCTCGTCGATCTGAATGCGCGCCGGCTCGACAAAGCGCGCATAGCCCGTTCCCAGCATGCCCGTGCTGAGCAGCCCGCCGATCATCCACATGAACGAGCGCCGTGAAATGAGCCGTGGACGAGCAAAGCTCTCGAAATCCCGCTCGTAGGCAAGCTCCAGATGCTTCTCCAACTCGTCCTGCGCCGCAGCCTTCGCCTCGCTCCAAATGCGCGCTTCGCGTCTCATCACGATTGAACCTCTTTTGCCGTGTTATTTTGCGTCATAACGTCGGAAGGCCAGATACACGTTCCACTCCGCCGCATCGTACAGCGGAAGGCCATCCCAGGCGGGATAGACAGAGACCGCCGCAAAGCCCGCTTGCTCCAGCATCGTCTTCATTTCCTCTACTGCATAGGTCTGGTCGCAAAGCAGAATTTCGTCGAGCTGTCCACTTTCCAGATGAAGGGTGTAGTAGCGCTCCATCGACAGCGCCGCCTCCTCGTCCCAGAAGCGTTCACCCAGGCTGAGGAAAGGCGCGTCGCCCCACAATCCTGTGTCGTCGGTGAACCACCACGTGCTGTGCGTCTTGTCCACCTTCTCCTGATCGAGCAGCTCGATGCATGCAACCCCGCCCGGCCGCAACGCCTCCGCCATTCGACGCAAAAGCGACGCCGCCTCTTCCCGCGGAAAGACGGCGAGTTGGCCGTACAGAAAAAGCGCAGCGTCAAACGCGCCGGGCTCAAGTGCAACTGAGCGCACGTCGCTCTCGATGAAGGTGCATCGTTCGGCTACGCCCTGGCGGGCGGCAAGCTCGCGCGCATAGCGAATCGAGGCCGGCGCAAAATCGACGCCCGTCACGCAACAGCCCCGTTCGGCCAGAGGGACGGCGTAGAGTCCGGGGCCGCAGGTCAGGTCGAGCACGCGACTGCCTGGAGCCAGCGCCAGCCGCTGCCAGAGCCACTCGATCTGCAGGCTGCGCTCGGCGCTGTTGCGCGAGGCTGCGCCATGCGATTCATCCAGGTGCTCCCGGAGCATGCGCTCTGAGAAGGCCGGGTCGTTCCAGGGCAGATTGCCGCCGCCGTCCCATGCGGTCGGTCGCTCCGGTCGGCGATAGATGCGCCAGAGCGCCTCGACCAGACGCCGGGCCGTCTCTGAGGAAGAAAGGCTGAAAGGATGAGAGAGTTTTGGCAGTGTCTGCGTCATTTCATCATTATATACATTCCGCACATTCCGCCGATTGCCGGTGGGAGCGCGGTGCGCTGAAGAAAAAGTACATCAAAGGCGCGGGGTTTTCCATAAAAGCCTCTGCGCGCTCTCGTCCCGGCGACGAAATTTCATCATACAGGAACCGATTGTAATTCATTCAAAGAAGGGAAATATTGTAGGCGCTGCTCGTAGCAGCGCTTCCTTAAACCGCCCCAAAGCTTGCGCTCCATCGGGACGTGCGGCTGCGAGCCGCACCTACGGGAAAACGGCGTTGCGATCCATCGAGGATGTGCGGCTGCGAGCCGCACCTACGGGAAAACGGCGTTGTTGCATAGGCGCGGCTCGTAGCAGCGCTTCCTTGAATTGCTGCATGAGTGGGATGTCACACCCGAAACGGTGACCTGCGGAAGCCAGCGTCAGGGGTCAATGCGGGACGGCGCTCCATACAAATCTGCAAAAACTTCAGGCGAAGGAGGGGGCGCAAGGCGCAGCTCTCCTGCCGGAAGATCGGCTTCGGTCAGATTCAGGTTGCGATTCACCCACTGCGCAGCGATGGAGAGCAGAATCAGGGCGACCAGTAAAATGATCAGCTCAATGTCAACGGTGCGTCTTCGCCTGTTCATCTGAGTGTTCCGATTCACAATCGTTTCAGCCATCTTCGCCTCTTCAGTGTATAACCCGAGCGTTGATCGAACGTTGACGCCTACAAGGTGATAGATGGCGTATAATGCACAGAATGAACGCTGCGGACGGGATCGCCGTTCCATTCCGCGGATTGTCGTCTCATCGTCTACCAGAAAGGCGTACTGTATGGCGCGCATCCTTATTTTTTATTCCCCGTTCGGGTCGGGCCACCTGAGCGCATCGAAGTCATTGGCTGCTGCGTTTCGTCATCTGGACCCGCAGCATATCGTGGTGGTGGAGGATATTTTCGAGCATATCGCCCAGCCGCTGCGCAGCGCCGTCTCGACGCTGTACGAACGGTTGAGCGAGCGGGCGCCGCTGCTCTATGAAATTTACTACGAATCGACCGACGTCGATGAGCTTTCCTTCGCCATGACCTCTAACATGCTCACCGACGCCCTCTACACCCCATTCCTGCACGGACTGGCGAAATTTATTGAGCGCACCAAACCCGACGCCATCGTCTGCACTCAACAGTTTCCGCTGGCGGCGGTGAGCTTTCTTAAGCAACAAGGGCGCATTCGCCAACCGATCTTCGTCGTCGTCACCGACTACATGGTTCACGCCTCCTGGATTGCGCCCGAGGTGGAGGGATACTTCGTCGCCCATCCGCAGACCGGATACGTGTTGCAGCGCCGCGGGGTTCCCGCCGAGCGAGTTCACGTGACAGGCATTCCCGTCCGCCTGGAGATGTTGACACCTAAAACGCCGGAGGAGATGCGCAGAGCGCGCGATCTGCCGTTGGACCGTCCTGTGATCGCCATCTTCGGCGGCGGGATCGAACCGAAACGAGTGCGGCTGCTCCTTGAGCGCATGTTGGAAGAGGCGGACAAGCCATCCTGCGCCGTGGTGGTGGCCGGCCGCAACCGGGAGCTGGCGGCCTCGTTGGAAGATCTGCAAAGCGGACCGCAGATGGAGCTGCGCAAGGTGGGGTTGATCGATTACGTCGACGATCTGATCGTGGCGAGCGACGTGGTGATCAGCAAGTCCGGGGGACTGATCGTCAGCGAGGTGTTGGCGCGCAACACGCCGATGATCATAATTGACCCTATTCCTGGTCAAGAAGAATGGAACGCCGATTTCGTCGTGGCGGCCGGCGCAGGCATGCAGTTGCGCATGCCGGAAATCGTACCTACGGCCACACTTTCGTTGCTGGATGAGCCAGAGCGTCTGCGACAGATGGCGATGCAAGCCGCCAAGATGGGACGGCCGCGAGCGGCGCTCGATATCGCCGAGATCATTCTGAACCGCATCGCGTCATGAAAGCGTGGTGAAAGTGCAAGCTGCTCTCCAGCGCCGTAAATGCAGCTATCCGGTCTGGGTGAGCCCTCCCCGAGAGGACGTCGCAGCAGGCTGCGGCCCCGAGGTCAACGCCATGGCTCGCTCCCAGGAATCTCGCTCCACGCCGAACGTTTCCCCGCGGAAGCGATGGTCGTTCTTGCGGATGAATTCGGCCAGCTCCGCATGCAACGTCTCCCAGATCGCAAGTTGCGTCTCAATCAGGGGACGTCGCAGCGCAGGCTGGGAGGTCGCAGCAAGCAGCGCGCCAAAATGGGCGAGACAGAGCCCCGAAGACGCCCGATAATGGCTCAGAAAATCCTCCGAGCGTTTCATGGCGGCAAGCACCGTGGCGCACAGGTGGCCTTCAATTTCAGCGGCGTTCACACAGACCGGACACGGCTGTTGCGGCTGAAGCGTCCGCACGACGCGGTCCTCATCGCCAGGGTTTCCTCCCCAGAACGACTTCATCTGCTTCCAGAACGAACGCTTTTCGGCGACGGCGGCCGTCCGGACGGCGTTCGCCACTGCGTCCACCACGTCTTTGTAGATAATGGCGGCGCTGAGCGCAGCGCCTGGCCGCACAAGCAGCCAGGCGTGATCTCGGCAAAACCCTCTCGCTGCGCTCACCTCGCGCCGCAGCCTCGGATCGTTGACGCTCTCCCATAGAAAGGCGTCCAGATATCGCTCGGCGGCGCGCTGCTGAAGCTTGCAGAAGGCGCAGCCGGGCGTCGCCATCGCCTCGACGATGTCGTCGTAGTAGGGAATGTATTTCGCCGGTCTGGACATCTTCTGCTCTGCCTACACTTCGATCACGATCGGCAGGATCATCGGCCTGCGCCCGATCTCTCGCGCAGCGAAAGCGCCGAGCGCATCCTTGATCTTGTTCTCCAGCACCGCGATCGGCGCCTTTTTCTTAAGCACTTTGGAGACGGCTTCTTCCGCGCGGCGAATCAGATCCTCCTGCTCTCGCATATACACAAAGCCGCGGCTGACAATTTCTGGGCCGTAAATGATCTCGCCGTCGAACTCGTCGATGGCGACGATGCAGACAATAAAACCTTCCTGGCTCAACTGACGGCGATCGCGCAGGACAACGTTGCCGATGTCGCCCACGCCCAGGCCGTCGACGTACACATGGCCGGCCTCCAGCTTCTCTCCGCGCCGCGCCTCGATCTCGCCGGAATCGGAAAAATCGCCGAACTCGACGGTTTCCCCGTCTTCGATGACAAAAATGTGATCCTTGGGCAATCCCCAGCGTTCGGCCAGACGCGCATGCAGAACGAGGTGTCGATACTCGCCGTGCACCGGGATGAAGTATTTGGGTCGCGTCAGGTCCAACATATGCCAGTAGTCATCCTGGCCGCCGTGACCGCTGACGTGCACGTTGCCCAGCTCATGATAGAGCACATTGACGCCCTGGCGGAAGAGGTTGTCCACCGTGCGGTTGAACAATTCTTCGTTGCCCGGGATGGGCACAGCGCTGAGGATCACCGTGTCGCCCTCGCGCAGCGTGAGCTGGCGATGCTCCCCCATGCTCATGCGCACCATGGCGCTGGTCGGCTCGCCCTGGCTGCCCGTGGCGACGATGGCGACCTCCCGGCCCGGAAGCGACTCCATCTCGCCGGCCGTGAGGAGATCGTCCTCCTTGATGTCCAGGTAGCCGAGCTTGATAGCGATGCGCACGTTGTTAACCATGCTGCGCCCCACCACGCCCAGACGCCGCCCGTGTCGGCGCGCCACGTTGATCATCTGCTGCACTCGCCCCAGGTTGGAGGCGAAGGTGGCCATCAGCACGCGACCCTCCGCCTGGCTCATCACCTCCTCCAGCATTTGCTCCACAGTCGCCTCGCTGGCGGTGGAGCCTTTGCGCTCGGCGTTGGTGCTGTCCGCCAGCAGAAGCAGGACGCCCTCATCGCCCCATTTTTTCAGCTTATGCTCCTCGGTGGGGCGACCGTCCGCCGGCGTTGGGTCAAAGCGATAGTCGCTGGTGGCAATGACGCGACCGGCCGGCGTCTTCACGGCAACGCCGACGCTGTCGGGAAAGCTGTGGGTCGTATGGAAAAATTCCACCGTGAACGGCGACAGATCCAGGACATCATCCGCCGTGATCGTGTGTAGGTCCACCTCGTTGATCAGCTTCTGCTCGCGGAGCTTCACCTCCAACAGGCCCTGCGTCAGCGCCGTGGCGTAGACCGGCGCACGCAATCCCTGTTCAATGAAATAAGGCAGCGCGCCGATGTGATCCTCATGTCCGTGCGTCAGCACGATGCCGCGCACCTTGTCCATGCGCTCCATCACATAGGAGGCGTCGGGAATCACGATGTCGATGCCGTGCATTTCGCTGGTGGGAAACATCAGGCCGGCGTCGATGATCAGCAGACTCCCGTCGGACTCCAGCACCATCATGTTCTTGCCGATCTCGCCTAGCCCTCCCAGGGGGACGACGCGCAACAGGGGTGCAGCCTGCGCGGCTGCAGTGGACTCTTGTATCAATTCCTGTGTTGTCATGTTGTTCTCAAAGGCTCCTTATCCTCTGATGATGTGGAAAAAATTCTCTCAACCTAATACGAAACAGGCTCTCAGCACGCGAGCCTGTGTGCGTCAAATCCATTCGAGCGACGGCTCAGCATTTCCCCTCGCTCAGCATTTTCCATCGCCGATTGCGTCAATTTGCAGCGTTTCTGGCGACACCGTCTCGCCGCGCTGCGCCGCTGCGCGCACGCGCTCGACCAGCGCCGGCAAGCGAGCCATGTCCTGCTCGAAGGCGACCCGCCACTGTGGGTTGCGCAACGCTGCAGCCGGGTGAAACATCGCCACGACCACGCGCCCATCTTCAGTCACGCGTGTGCGACCATGAAGCCGCGTAATGGAGCCTTCCGGGAACCAGCGCCGCATGCTGAGACGTCCAAGGGTCACAATGATGCGCGGACGAATGATTTCAATCTGGCGCAGGAGATACCCTTCACATGCGGCCAGCTCATCGGGCAGGGGATCGCGGTTGCCGGGCGGGCGACACTTGACGATGTTGGTGATGTACACCTCGCTGCGCGCCACGCCGCACCGGGCGAGCACTTCGGTCAAATATTGACCACTGCGCCCTACGAAGGGGCGACCCGATCGGTCTTCCTCAGCGCCGGGCGCCTCGCCGATAAACAGAACCGTGGCGTTGAGGTTGCCTTCGCCCGGAACGGCGTGCGTGCGCCCTTGCGCCAACAAACAACGCTGACAGGTCGCAACTTCCTCCTCAAGACGGCGCAACGCCCGCAGGCGCTCATTTTCTTTCGATGCGTTCCCAGGCGTTGTCACCGCAGACATAAAGATTTCCTTTCGCTGCCCTGCATCGATTGCGGCTCCGTGCGCCTGGTGAACGACTTGAACATATCAACCGACGATTATACCATCACCCTGCAATAAGAACAGAATGAAATCGAGACGAAGTTACATTTTTTTTACAATGACCCCGCTTTGCCCTTACACTTTTTTGTAAGAATTGAGGAGAAAGGAAGCGTGCATGACCGTCACCGTTCTGGTCGTCGACGATGAGTCGAACATCGTTGAGTTGAATCGCATGTATCTGGAAAACGCCGGCTATCGGGTCATCACGGCGCGCACCGGCGCCGAAGCGCTGGCGCGCATCGAAAACGACCATCCAGACCTGGTGGTGCTCGACCTGATGTTGCCCGGAACCGACGGCTGGACCGTCTGTCGCGAAGTGCGCCGCAAGAGCCAGATTCCCATCATCATGCTGACGGCGCGCACCGAGGACATCGACCGCATCCTGGGGCTGGAGTTGGGGGCAGACGATTATGTCACCAAACCGTACAACCCGCGCGAGCTGGTGGCGCGCGTGCGCGCAGTCCTGCGCCGCACTCACCCCTCCAACGAAGCAGAGGAAGCCGCTGCGCCGCTGCGCCTCGGCAACGTCACGTTGGACCCGGCGCGACGCACCGTCCTGGTCAACGATGAGCCGGTCAACCTGCGCACCAAAGAATTCGATCTGCTGCACTACCTGATGGAAAATCCCGGCATTGTGCTGACGCGGGAGCGCCTGCTCAGCCATGTGTGGGGATATGACTACGCCGGCGAGACGCGCACCGTCGACGTCCATATCGCCGCCTTGCGTCGCGAGCTGCGCAACAGCAACGTGTCGCTCGAAACCGTGTGGGGCGTCGGCTACAAAATTGTCGGGCCATCTTCTGGAGAGGACAAAGAACCTCGCGCCGTCGAGGAAGCAGACGACGAGGTGGAAAAGAGGTGAACCGTTTGTTCAACACGTTGCAGAAACGCCTCTTTCTCACACACATGCTGGTGGCGCTGGCCGTGCTCCTGCTGGCGTCATTGATTTTGCTTGCGCTGCAGGCGCCGCTGCGCACAGAGGCCATGTTGCGCCGCATGAGCGAGGGGCTGCAACCCACCGTCACGCTGGCGCGCAACAATTTCGCCACGCTGCTGCTCACCGGCGACAGCGAAGCGGAGGAGCGTTTCTTCAACTACCTCCGCAGCCAGGCCGCCGCCCAGGATGTGCGCATTCTGCTCGTCGTGGAGCCTGAGGGAACCATTGTCTTCGACTCTGAGGAGCGCCTGCAAGGAGAACGCTGGCAGCCTGCAGAAGCGCAGGCCTTTGAACCGCCCCTGCGACGCATGCGCGGCGCTGCGATGAATTTCTCCGGCCAGGTCACCCGCGGCGTGGTCGCACTCGAGAACGCAAACTGGCATTATGTCTCGACGCTGCTCTTGCCCGTGCGCAGGAACGATCTCATGCTGGTGATGTTGAAGCAGCAGCCGCCTCCCTTGCGCGCCCTCGTGGAACCGATCACGGAGCTCCCGCAGGGATTGTTGGTGGGCGGGCTGTTGACCCTGGCCGCCGCCATCTTTCTGCTCAGCCGGTGGACGGCGAGCGCGGTCACGCGCGGCCTGGCGCCGTTGATGGCCGGCACACGCGCCCTGGCCGATGGCGACCTGAGTTATCGCGTCGACGTCAGCCGCGTCTCGCTGGCCGAGGTGCACGCGCTGGCGACCAGCTTCAACCAGATGGCCGACCGGGTTCAACAGACGCAGCAGGCGCAGCGCGACTTCGTCGCCAACGTCAGCCACGACCTCAAGACGCCGCTCACGAGCATCCTGGGCTACAGCCAGGCGCTGCTAGATGGCGCAGCCGCCACGCCCGAGGCGCAGCAACGCGCCGCACTTGTCATTCACCAGGAGGCGCAGCGACTCGGCCATCTGGTGGAAGAAGTGATCGACCTGGCGCGCTTGGAGGGCGGTCAGCTCCACCTTCATTGGCAATCCGTCGATCCGAACGAAATCGGCGCAGAGATGGTGGAAAGTTTTCGACCACAGGCTGAAGTTGCGCAGATCGCGCTGGAGTGGAAGCCCTCGCCTTCCTGCCCTCCAATCACGGCGGACGCGTCGCGATTGCGCCGTGCGCTGGCGAACCTGCTCGACAACGCCATCAAACACACTCCCGCCGGTGGACGCGTCCTGCTCGCCGTGGAGCACCTGGCAAACTCCCGAGAGGTGCAGTTCAGCGTCCGAGACAACGGCCCGGGCATCCCCGAGGCGGAGCGCGAACGCATCTGGGAGCGCTTTTATCGTCTCGACCGTGCGCGCACCGCCGGCGGTTCTGGGCTGGGCCTCGCCATTGTAAAAGAAATCGTCGAGGCGCACGGCGGGACGGTCGGCGTGGAGAATCTCGACGACGGCTCGCGTTTCTGGATTCGACTTCCTTGCAGCGAGATGAAGGCCTCGTCTACGCAAGAAGGCAAAGCGCAAAGAACATAACCTGAAGAACTTCTCGCTTTTTCGTCGTCTCTCGCCTTCGCCTTTTTGAGCGTCTATGCTATACTGCCCTCAACCACGATGAAAGGTCGGCCTTGCCACCCAAACCTTCTCATCGGACGAACAAACCAAACGACGCATCCAAGAGAATCAATTCACAGAGCCAATCATGCCTCTTCTGCAGAGTGCGACCAACCCTGAAAAGAGCGCCGCCTTGCAGAGTTTTGCATTCGTATGCACTCAGCAGCGCCGGACGGCGCCAAGTGACTCAAAAAAGCGGAGGACGTTGTGCGGGTAAGCTGTCTTCAAGAGCATCTGGCCAAAGGGCTTTCGATCGTCGGACGCGCAGTCTCCTCGCGCTCCACGATGCCGGTGTTGGGCAACATCTTGATCGAAGCGAACGACAACCAGCTTCGCCTGGCTGCCACCAACCTGGAAATCGGCGTAATCTGCTGGATCGACGCCAAAGTCGAAGACGCCGGGTCGATCACGGTGCCGGCGCGGCTGCTCACCGAATTCGTCAATAGCCTGCCGCCGGAGCGCATCGACATGGAGCTCGCCGTGCGCACGCAGACGCTCCATCTGCGCTGCGCCTCGATCGAGGCGAACCTGAAGGGCATCGACGCCGCCAGCTTCCCCATCATTCCCACGTTCGAGACGATCACCGCCAACGCCGACATGGAAGCGCTGCAGATTGAGCTTGGCTCGGCCGGCCTGCGCAAGATGATCGATCAGGTCGTCTTTGCAGCGTCGACGGACGAAAGCCGGCCCACGCTCACCGGCGTCGAAGTGACCTTCAAAGAGGGTCGGCTCACGATGGCGGCCACCGACGGCTATCGCCTCAGCGTGCGCAGCGCCGCCGTCGAGGGCAGGCTGCCCGCCGCGCCGGTCACCGTGATCGTGCCTGCACGCAGCCTGAGCGAGCTGGCGCGCATCAGCGCCGACGCCGACGAGTCGCGGCCGGTGCAGGTCTTCGTGACGCAAGAGCGCAACCAGATTCTTTTCCAGATTTGGGGCAAGAGCGGCGAAAGCAAAGGCGGCACCTTCCAACGCGTTGAATTGGTCAGCCAGCTGATCGACGCCAGATTTCCCGACTACCGCGCCATCATTCCCAAAACCTACAACACGCGCACGGTTGTAGACACCGCCGCCCTGCTCAAGGCGGTGCGCGTGGCCTACCTCTTTGCGCGCGACAACGCCAACATCGTGCGCATCAAAATCCGGCCCGCCAACGGCGTCAATCCTGGCCACGTCAGCCTGGCGGCCACCAGCGCCGAGATGGGCGACAGCGTCAACGAACTCGACGCCATGGTGGAAGGCGAGGACCTGGAAATTTCCTTCAACGCCAAATACCTGATCGACGTGCTCAGCCAGATCGAAGAGCCGCAGGTCGTGATCGAGACGACGCAGCCGACCCGACCGGGCATGATTCGACCGCTCGGCATCGGCGAGGACGAGTTCCTCCATGTCGTGATGCCGATGCATCCGACGCGGTGACGCCGCGCAGCGTCAATCGCAAAGAGAACGCAAAACCTGTCGATGCGGCGAGCCCCAGAAATTGCCCGTTGTCGGCTATTCCATCGGCGGCGTCTTCAACACCATGCCGACGCGCAGGGCGTCCGGCGATGGGAGAACGTCGCGGTTCGCCTCGAAGAGCGCCTGCACGCGAGCAGGCGTCCCATATAACTTCATCGAGATGCCCCATAAGGTGTCGCCCTCCTGGACGGTGTAGGTGGCGGGAGGGCGCACCCGCACATTGACCGCCGAAACCTCCTCCACCGTCGGCAGACGCTCCAACAGCGCCACGAGCGCCTCGCGCTCTTCAAAGCTGGACACCGTTCCCTCCAGAACCAATCGACCGCCCTCCAGCCGGCCGGTGACCGTTTCCGCCAGTTCGGGACGCTGCGCCTCGATCAGGATCGTTTTCAAATCGAAGGCGGCGCCGGCGAGCAGCGCCTCTAGGCTGGCTGCAGCCAGCGGCTCCAGATTGACTTCCGCCAGGTTGGGGGAGACAAAGGGGGTGGGAGAATTTTCCGGCGCCGGCGTCTCTTGCGGCGTCTCCGGCGGTGCAACCTGCTGCGCAGGGGCGCCCTGTGCGCTGTCCACCCCGATGGACGCCTGCAGCGTCGGCGTCGGCTGAAATCCCAAGCGCGCCGCCCAATCCGGCGACGCTTGCCAGAGTCCCCAGCCGACGACGCCCACCGCCGCCAGCCCGACGATGAAGGCCGCCGTCCGCGTCCCCGAACGGCGCTGGACTGAATGTGACGTCGGGCGCACTTCGTCCATGCTCAACGGCAACAGCTCGTCGTCGGAAAGCGGCGATTCCTCCTCGGCGCGTGCGCCCGCAGCGACGCGCCGCCGCGCCTGGCTCGAGCGCAACAGCCACTCCGCTTCCCCTCGCAACACGTCATCGACCGGAATGGCGGCGACGTGACGCCGCATTTCGTCCAGCCGCCCCATGCGCTTGCAAAGGATCGCCCCAAGCAGGTGCAGCTCAGACGTAGGCTGATACGCCAGCCCGCGCCGCACTTCATACAGGGCCGCCCCCACATCCCCTCGAGCAGAAAGTTCGGCTGCGCGCGTGTAGAAGTAGCGCGAGGCGCTGCGCACGTCGATCAGGCGGCGCAGGTTGGCGCCGCACAGGGCGCAACGATCGGCGTCCGGGCTGATTTCCACGGTGTGACCGCATTGAAAACAGGTAACCGCAAGCATGATGGACTCTTGCCTCTGGACTCTTGTATGGTTGCGATGTGTGCATCGATGATAGACCGCTGTTGCGCGCGAGGCCCTCATGCACCTGTCTGCTCATAATTCGGCCCTGGCGGAGAGCTCAAACCAGCGTTCCAAAGCCGCTTCTAGCCTCTGATCAAGTGCAGTCACCTGGATCGAGAGATCCCGGAGACGCGCGTAATTATCCCCGATCTGCGCGATTTCGTCCAACAGCGCGTTTTTTTGCGCCTCCAGCCCGGCGATCTCCTCCTCCAGCGCCTCCAGGTCGCGCGCCTCCTTCCAGGTCAGCCCTGTGCGCCGGGAAGTGCGTCTGGACGTCGCCGCGGCGCCTGCCATCTGCCTCGGACGAGATGCATGCTCCGCTCGCAAACGTGCGAATGTTTCATACGGCGTCGGATAGCGCGGCCCCAGCCGTCCTTCCTCCATGGCGATCAGAAAATCGACCGTGCGATCCAGAAAATAACGGTCATGACTGACGACGATGAGCGCGCCGTTGAAGTGATCGAGAAATTCCTCCAGCACCGTCAACGTTTCGACGTCAAGGTCATTGGTCGGTTCGTCGAGGAGCAGCACATTGGGCTGATGGATCAGCGTGCGCAAGAGATAAAGCCGCCGACGCTCACCGCCGCTCAGGCTGCCGATGCGCGCCTGGTGCATCGTGCGCGGGAAGAGGAACCATTCGAGCATGTGCGCTGCTTCAACCCGTTCGCCCGTTTTGGTGCGAATGAGCGGCGCTTCCTGTTCGATGAACTCAAGCAGGCGCAGATCGTCGCGCAGGTCGACGCTGCGCTGGTCATAGTAGCCGATGGCCGCCGTCTCGCCCCATTCGATGACGCCGGCGTCGGGAGTCAGTTTGCCCGCCAGCAGATCGAGCAACGTGCTTTTTCCCGCACCGTTTGGCCCCACGATGCCGATGCGGTCGCCGGCTTCGAGGCGGAGGTCGACGCCGTTCACGACGGGCGTCGCACCGAACCGTTTGACCAATCCGCGCGCGTCCAGCACCTTGCGCCCCAGCCGCCGCGACGCCAGTGCGATCGCCACGCGATCCTCGCCGCTGTCGTGCTGAATCTGCATCAGCTCCTCGACGCGCTGCTTGCGCGCCTTCTGCTTCGTGCCGCGCGCCATCGGTTGACGGCGCAGCCACTCCAGCTCGCGGCGCAGCAGATTGCGGCGTTTGGCTTCGGCTGCAGCCAGCCGCTCCTGGCGGGCGATGCGAGCCGCCAGATATTCGCTGTAGTTGCCCGGATAACTGACCAGCTGGCGGCGATCCAGCGCGACGATGCGGTTCACCACGCGGTCTAAAAAGTAGCGGTCGTGCGTCACCATCAGCAGCGCGCCCGGCGCAGCGACCAGATACTCCTCCAGCCAGGCGACGGCGTCGGCGTCGATGTGGTTGGTCGGCTCGTCGAGGATCAGCAGATCGGCGCGGTCGATCAGCGCCCTCGCCAGCGCCACGCGCTTGCGCTGACCGCCGCTGAGCGCGCCGACGCGCGCCGTGAAATCGGTCACGCCGAGCCGGGTCAGGATGGCGCGCGCATGGGCTTCGGCCACCCAGCCGTCGCACCGATCCATTTCGGCGCTCAGGCGATGCAGCGACTCCTGAAGCTGTAGGTCTTGCGGACGCTGTTCGAGCTGCGCCACAACCTGCTCGTATGCGCGCAGCAACTGCATTTGCGGAGAGCTGCTGCGGAAGACTGTCTCCAACACGGTCAGGCGATCATCAAGTTCAGGCTCCTGAGCAAGGTGCTCGATGCGCACGCCGCCCGGAGTCAGCACTTCGCCGCTGTCGGGCGCTTCGAGGCCGGCGGCGATCTTGAGCAGGGTGCTCTTCCCGCTGCCGTTGACGCCGATCAGCCCGATCCTGTCGCCTTCATTGACCAGCAAGCTGACCTCCTGGAAGAGCAGCCGCTCGCCGTATTGTTTGGAGATGCGATTCAACGTGAGCAGATTCATGGGGCGTCAGGAAGCAGTGGCTCGGAGCAGGCCGGAAAACGCCCACTTTCCGGGTGCGTGCTGCGCCAGATACAGCGGCACCGCGCGATCGAGGTCGTTGCGGATTTCGTCGGATTGTTCGCGCAGCCAAATGCCAAAATCGCTGCTGTAGGGTTGACCGGTCTCCGCGGTGAGCAGATGCAGCTCGCCGACGGCGCCGGTGGCCGCCAACATTCCGGACGCTTCATAGGCCGGGCGCAACACGCTGTGGTCATACGCCACGCGGCGAAAACAGGGCTCCCAGCGATGAACGCCGCGCTCCACCACGCCGTCGAGGAGCAGATACTGGGCGCGCGGGTCGCCGTTGTACGGCAACCCCACGCTGCCGCCGTTGAAGATCGTCCATCCGCCGGTGCGCCGCGCCATCGGGCGATGCGTGTGGGCGCACACCACCACCGCTTCGGCCACACCCCTGAGCAACGCAGCGATCGTCGCCTCGTTCATCTCCTGATAAAGCCCTAAGAACATATTCTCCGGCGTCCCATGGAAAAGTCGAATCGGCGGAAAGGGCTTGAAGTCGATGCGCCGCGCAGGAGGCAGCTGTCGCAACGTCTGCAGATGGCGCTCATGCAGCGTAGAGGCAGTCCACCAAAGCGAGCGATAGCGCTGACGGTCGGTGAAGGGCGGCGGGTTGTAAGGCGTGTGGATGCGCGCCGCCACCAGATCATGGTTGCCGATGACAGAAGGCCACCCCAGGTCGGCCAACAGATCCATCACCTCGTTGTTCCAGGGGCAGCGATTGACCAGATCGCCGCCCAGAAAGACCTGATCCGGCGCCTGACTGCGCAGATCGTGCAAGACGGCCTCCAGCGCGGGCAAATTGCCGTGAATATCGGCGAGAAAAGCCAGGCGTACGCGCTTCATCCTGTCGCCCCATTGTAGAGAGGATCATGCAGACGAACGAAATCACGGCGCCCGCTCTCCACGGCGTACCGCTCAAACGTCGCTTCCAGCCCATCGCGGTCGGGGTCCATGCCGCGTTCGTAAGCCCAGCGATAGAAGTAGATGATCTCCGGCGCCGCCGTCACCACTTCCCAGTAAAAGAGCGTCGAGAACACACCGCCCGCCGCCAACATGCCGGAGGTCTTGAACGCATCGAGGACAGGACGCCGGTCGTAGGCGACGTCGAAATGGCGCGCGCGCCAGCCGCCGGGCGCATCGGCGTCGTGCGCCGCTTCCAACACGGCGAACTGGGCTGTGGGTCGTTGATTCAAGGGCAGGCCGACGCTGCCCGGGTTGATCACATGCCAGGTGCGCGGGGCGGCGGGCATCTGCATGTCGCCGTGCGGATGGGCGCTCAATTCGCCGTTCAGCGTAGGCTGCCAACGCACATGGCGGTCGATCTGAACGTGGGTGTGCGCCGTCACGAACGTCTGCTCACGCACTTCTCCCAACGCAACGGCGATCTCTTCGTCGGACTGGGCAGGGTGAAGGCCGACTTTGTTGCGGCCGGGAAGCCCATGCGTGATGCGGATGGGTTGCGTGCCGGGCAGATAGAGCGTGCGTTCGTCCGGCAGCATGGCGAGATAGGCGATCTGTTCGGGTCGCATGCGCGCCGCCAACCAGTGAAGCTGCCCCCAACGCGTGGGGTCCTCGCTGCCGGGAATTGCGCGCGGGGTGCCCAGGTCGAGCAGATAGAACTCGTGGTTGCCGCGCAGCACCACCCAGTCCAACGAGCAAATACAGTCCACAACCTCGACGCTGAACGGCGCCCCGTTGATTAAATCACCGTTGACCACGACGTAGTCCGGCTGAATCTGCTCCAGCGCTGCGAGCACAGCCTCCAACGCGGGTAGATTGCCGTGGATGTCGGCCAGAATTGCTAACCTCATCGGAGAAATTTTCGTCTTCCGATCCGAAAAATAAAATCAACACGCAACGCCGTTTTCCCGTAGGTGCGGCTCCCAGCCGCACATCCTCGACGAATCACAAGATTTTGGGCCATTCAAGGAAGCGCAGCTACGAGCTGCGCCCACGTCACAACGGCGGTTCTTCGGTAGATAGATGCGGCTCCCAGCTGCACATCCTCGACGGATCGCAACGCCGTTTTCCCGTAGGTGCGGCTCTCAGCCGCACATCCTCGACGAATCACAAGATTTTGGGCCATTCAAGGAAGCGCAGCTACGAGCTGCGCCTACGTCACAACGGCGGTTTGCAATCTTACACCTTCTACGTTTACACGCTCTCGCCTTTCAAAATGCTGCGTGCGATCACCATGCGTTGAATTTCGCTGGTGCCTTCGCCGATCGACATCAGCCGCGTGTCTCGATACATGCGCTCGACCTCATACTCGCGGCTGTAGCCATAGCCGCCGTGAATCTGGATGGCGTTGCGACAGATGCGCTCGCTGACTTCGGTGGCGAACAGCTTCGCCATGCCGGCCGCCGTGGCGAAAGGCCGCCCTTGATCCTTAAGCCATGCGGCGTGATAGAGCAGGAGGCGCGCTGCGTGCAGCTCGGTGGCGGCGTCGGCCAGCATGAACTGGATGGCCTGAAAGTTGGCGATGGGTTGGCCGAAGGCATGGCGTTCCTTAGCGTAGGCGAGCGCGCGCTCGTAGGCGGCCTGCGCCAGGCCCAGCGCCAACGCGCCGATGCTGATGCGCCCCTTGCTCAGGGTCGCCAACGTCTGTTGCAGGCCGAATCCTTCCTCTCCGACCAGATTCTCGACGGGCACGCGCACGTTGTCGAAGGTCACGGCATGCGTCGGCGAGCCGTTCAGCCCCATCTTTTTCTCGGGCGGGCCGATGATGACCCCCGGCGCATCCGTCGGAATCAAAATCTGGCTGAGACTGTGGCTGCCGCCGGCCGGGTCGGTGCGACAGAGCGCAATGATGATGTCGGCGATGCCGGCGTTGGTGGCCCACATCTTAGCGCCGTTGATCACCCACGCATCGCCCTCGCGCACTGCACGCGTGCGCACGCCTCCCTGCAGGTCGGAGCCGGCGCCCGGCTCGGTGAGCGCCAGACAGGCGAGGCGTCCGCGACCGGTCGCCAACTGCGGCAACCAACGTCGCTTGAGCGCCTCGGAGCCGAAGTCCACGAGGGGACCAAGCCCCAGATGATTATGCGCCGAGATCGCCAGCGCAGTCGAGCCGCAGCCCCAGCCCAGCTCCTCAATGGCGATAGTGGCGCAGATGGCGTCCAGTCCTGCGCCGCCGTACTCCTCCGGAACCTGCAACCCCAGCATCCCCATCGGCCCCATCTTGCGCACCGCGTCCCAGTTGAACTCGCCCGTTTCGTCGACGTGGCGCGCGCGGGGTCGCACCTCTCTCTCGACAAAGTCATGCACAATGCGCTTAAATTCGCGCTGTTCGGCGGTCAAGTCGAAGTTCATGGCGGCTCCCGGCTGACGGCGTTCCTACAGGGATGCGATTCACTGTTCACCAGTATACTACAACGGGCCGTTTCTCACCCATCCGAGCCGTTTCTCGAAGGCCCACAATCTCGATAATTTTGTTGATTTCTGGCCTCGTCCAGCGTGTACTCGACGCGGTGCACCTCGCCGTTCCACTCGAACTCCACAGCTTTCACCCACTGCTCCCGCCCCAATGACAACAAATACCAGGTTTCTGGGCGAGAGACATCTTGATAGTACAGAATGGATTGACGCTCGGTCACCGGCCTCGAATCTTTTGCACGCCAGCTTACCGTCTCCACGGAGTCCACGACGCCATCCGTGATGATCCACCGCGTTGGACGGTAGACGGGCAAGACCGGCGTGGTGTTGAGGTTTTCGATGGACAGGGTCACTCGGAAGCTGCGATACACCCACTGTTGGACGTTCTCTCCCTCGTCATTGGCGAAGGCGCTCATGCTCTGGATGCATGCATACCAGGGAGAAGAGAAGGTCACCGCCAGATCGCGAGCGCCCGCAGGCCGGGGCGGAATATTTGCGGCGACCGGCAACTCGCCAGGTCGTTGATCCAACAAAAAGGCGGCCACCCATGCGCCATTTTCCAGCTGATACCAATCTCCCGCCTGATTTTGCGCCGTGACGCGCAACGGAGCGCCAGGAGCAGCCACTCCCACGCGGTCGTAGATAGTGCCCGGCCCTCGCCGCAAAATCGCATACTCTTTCGCGCGGGGACCGCTCCACTCCGCAGTCGGCGTAGGAAGCGGCGTCGGGGTCACCGTCGGCCAGACGAAAACGACCGGCGCAGTCGCCGTCGGAGTCGCCTCGGCGTCGACGATCGGCAGGCCGGCGGGAGGCGACCCCACCGCTTCGCTCGGAATCCAGCGGCTGGAGTCAAGTCGGAGCCAGGTGCAACCTGGATTGCAGGCCTGAGCGCGCACTGCGTTGCCCGCCTTCAGAGAGCCGACCTGTTCGGAGCCAAAATCCGGCCCGGCGTACAGAAAAACATCTTGCACCCCAACGACGAAGGGCGCCGCCTCGGTTTTCGGCGACGCCATCCCGACGCTTTCAGTCGGTTTTTCGGCGTTGGATGCCAAGTCGGAGACGTTTCCTATCAACTGATAAGAGATTCCGGTGGAATCAGCCTCCACGCCGGTGGCTTCTGACGCCTCCGATAAGCTAAGATTTTGCAGAGACGAAAATTCATTCGCAACGATATTGGTTGGAGTCAATGGATTTGCAGTAGACTGTGAGGTGTTGGTCCCTGGCTCCACCAAAAACGCTGAAACCATGGAGACGCCGCCGATCAGTACAATGCAGATGATCAAGACGGCCGCCAGAGCAAGTAGAGAGCGTCTCATGTTCTTCTCCTTTTCAAGAAATAGAACCCTACAAAATCTTAAAGAAATTATAAGAGTAAACCATTCTCGAATCAACGAAACAACTAAAAAACGCATTTCGCCAGAATAGCAACAAGAAAGAAAAGCAAACTTTTCTAGAATGAGTGATTTCTCGTTTCAGTGAGGATGTGATTTCATGTTCACTGATGTTGCAAAGAGAGAACGCTGTTGCCTATATGCGAGCGCAACTGCGGCGGTGACGCAAAGGGACAGATAGGAGAATGTGGACTGAAACACTGCTAGGCGTGCCACTGATTTTCTGGGGTCTTCTCTGTCTGGCGATCGCCGTGGGCTACTATTTCTTCTGGCCCAAACCCGGCCCGAGACGACTGACCTCGCGCAGCCTGAGCGAGCACATTGTGCTGCGCTATTTCCACTCGTTGGTGTGGGCGCTGCTCGCCATCGGCGCGTTTCTCGGCGCGTTGGGAGCAGGCGCCACAGGGCGATGGGTGGCGTTGCTGGCGATCCCGGTTTACATCGTCTTTCTGGTCTATGTGATTCGCGACCGCAACAAAGAAGAGGCGGCCCGCGCCGCCCGACGCGCAGGCGCCGGCAACCGCGACATGGGGGCGCCGCTATGAAGATCGACCCAACCTTTCGCTCTCGACGCAGCAACGTGATGGCGACGCGCGGCATGGTCGCCACCAGCCAGCCGCTCGCCGCACAGGCCGGTCTGTCCATCCTGCAGGCCGGCGGCAACGCCGCAGACGCCGCCGTCGCCACTGCAGCCATGCTCAATGTCGTCGAGCCGATCTCCACCGGCGTCGGCGGCGACTGCTTCGCGCTCTATTACGACGCCCGCACCGGCGCAGTGACGGCCCTCAACGGCTCCGGACGCGCGCCCGCCGGCGCCTCCATCGAAGCAATCATCAAACTCGGCTATACGAAAATGCCAACCTACACCGGTCACACGGTCAGCATCCCCGGCGCCGTGGCCGGCTGGTCTGACCTGCTCGAGCGACACGGGCGCATGTCCCTGGCCGAGGTGCTCCAGCCCGCCATCTGGACCGCCGAGCACGGCTATCCGGTGTCCGAGCTGATCGCGCTCGCCTGGCGCACACAGGAGAAAAAGCTGCGCCGCGACCCAGACTGGCAAAGCGGCGACCTTGACAACGGCCCACCCCAACCGAGCGGCTTCGAGCTGCTCATCGATGGCCGTGCGCCGCGCCCGGGCGAGATCATGCGCATCCCCACGCTGGCGGAAACGTTGCGCGGCGTCGCCGCCGAAGGCAAACGCTACATCTATGAAGGGGAATTCGCCCACAAACTCAGCCAACACGTCCAGCGCTACGGCGGATGGATCACGCCGGCCGACATGGCTGCGCATACATCCACCTGGGACGAACCAATCTGGGCCGACTATCGGGAGGTGCGGCTCTATGAGTGTCCACCCAACGGCCAGGGACTGGCCGCCATCCTCGCCCTCAACCTGGTCGAAGGCTATGACCTTGCCCGCATGACGCCCGCCGACCGCCTGCATGTCTGCATCGAAGCCATGCGGCTCGCCTTCGCCGATGCGCAGCAGTGGGTGTGCGACCCGCGCGTGCATCCCATTCCGCTCGACAGGCTGGTGAGCAAGGAGTACGCCGCGCAGCGCCGTCGGCGGATCGACCCTCAGCGCGCTGCACAGCATGTCCCCTTCGGAACGCCGCTGGCCGGCTCGGACACGGTCTACCTGAGCGTGGTGGACGGCGAGGGCAACGCATGCAGCTTTATCAATAGCCTCTACATGGGGACGGGCAGCGGCCTGGTGGTGCCGGGGACCGGCGTCAGCCTGCAAAACCGCGCCAATCTCTTTCAGCTCGATCCGGCGCATCCGAATGCGCTGGCTCCGAACAAACGTCCGTATCAAACGATCATCCCGGCGATGACGCTTTATCGCGAAGGGCCGTTCGCCGGCGCGCTTCACGCCTGTTTCGGCGTGATGGGCGGCTATATGCAGCCGCAGGGCCACCTGCAAATGGTCATCCATCTGGTCGATCTGCACATGACGCCGCAACAGGCGCTCGACATGCCGCGCTGGGCGCTGGCCGGGCCTGAAGCCGGATTGGGCGCAGCAGAAGCGGGCGGCCTAGTGCACGTGGAGGAGGGGTGGGAGTTCGGCGTCCTGGCCGAGCTGGCGCAGCGCGGCCATCATCTGGCGCCGGTGACCGGCTTTGCGCGTTCGCTGTTCGGCGGCGGGCAGATCATTCTGCGCAACCCGGAGACCGGCGTCCTCATCGCCGGCAGCGACCCGCGCAAGGACGGCTGTGCGGTGGGATGGTGAAATCACAACCGCACACAACAAGGTTGAGCGTGAAGGTTGAGCGTGCAAGCTGCATCTATATATCAAAAGCCATTGCTTCAAGACAATTCATCACTCCAATCAAAACAACCATCGGAACAAAGCGATCATGACGACCCATCAGACAACGGCGTCTGCCTTCGCCGCCTTCGAGCGCAAGATGCGCAGCGCAGGACTTTCCCAGACATTCATCGACAATTTTCGCTTTTATTACGAGCAGCTCGTGCAGGGCGCCACCGGGTATATCTCTCGCCAGGAAGCGCAACCTGTGGAAGCGTTGCCCTCCTACCACGAACTCGATGCATCGCTGCAGCGCGCAGGCGAAGAGGCGCTGCGGCGCGCCTTTGTGCTGAAGCTCAATGGCGGGCTTGGCACCAGCATGGGCATCGACGGCCCCAAATCCTTGCTGCCGGTCAAGGGCGAACTCACCTTCCTCGACATCATCGTGCGTCAGGTGCTGGCGCTGCGCAAGCGCTTCGACGTCTCGATCCCGCTGGTGCTCATGAACAGCTTTCACACACGCGACGCAACCCTGCGGGCGTTGGAGGCCTATCCTGAACTCAAAATCCAGGGCGTTCCGCTCGACTTTATGCAACATATGGAGCCAAAGGTCTGGAAGGAAACGCTGTCGCCTGCAGAGTGGCCCGCCGACCCGGAAAAAGAGTGGTGCCCTCCTGGACACGGAGACATTTATCCCGCCCTGATGGACAGCGGCATGCTCTCCACCTTGCTCGATGCGGGCTACGAGTACGCCTTTGTCTCCAACGTCGACAACCTGGGCGCAGTGCTCGATCTCGCCATCCTGGGTCACTTCGCCCACAATCGCATTCCGTTCCTCATGGAGGTGGCGCAGCGCACGCCCGCCGACCGCAAAGGCGGACACCTGGCGCGCAGCAGCGATGGCCGCCTGATCCTGCGCGAGTCGGCGCAATGTCCGCCCGAAGAGGAGGCTGAGTTTCAGGATATTCACCTCTATCGCTACTTCAACACCAATAACCTGTGGATCAACCTGCGCGCGCTGGCGGAGACATTGGAGCGTCGCCATGGCGTCTTGGGCTTGCCGTTGATTCGCAATGAAAAGCCGATCGATCCGACCGACCCGACGACCCCGCGGGTCTATCAGTTGGAGACGGCGATGGGCTCTGCGATCGGCGTTTTTGAGGGCGCGCAGGCGATCTGCGTCCCGCGCAGCCGCTTCGCGCCGGTGAAGAAAAACAGCGACCTGCTCGTGCTGATGTCGGACGCGTATCATCTCAACGAAGATTACACGCTTTCGCTGGCGCCGGAATGCAACGGGACGCCGCCTGTGGCGACGCTCGATGACCGCTACTACCTGCTCTATGAAGCCATGAAGGCGCGCTTCCCGGCCGGCGCGCCCTCGCTGCGCCGCTGCATCAGCCTGACCGTGCGCGGAGATGTCACCTTTGGCGCCAACGTGACGGTCGCAGGCAGGGTCGTCATCGAAGCGCCGGAGGGCGAGCCGTTGCGCATCCCCGACGGCGCCGTGCTCGAAGAGGCGACATCGAGAGACAGATCGTAGAGGGCGGCTTTCCAGCCGCCTCTCCTCGCCAGCTCTGGAGAACAGGAGACAGAAGGAACGCGGCTACGCGCCGCGCCTGCGGGGGTGTCAAAAGGTTGTAGGGATCGTTCATCGATCCAGGCCAGAACTGCGCCCGATCAGCGATCGATCTCGATGTCCTCCATCGAAACGGGGTCTTCGACCGGCTCCAGGTGTGTGAGGATCGTCGTGGGGCCGGGCAGCGCGTTGCGGACGTCGCGCTCGATCTCTTCAAGAAGATTGTGGCCTCGCTGCACCGTCCATTTGCCCGGCACCAACACATGCACAGAAATGAAGCGGCGTTGCCCCGCCTGACGCGTGCGCAGCGAGTGATACTGCACTCCCTGCGGAGCGTATCGGTCGAGAATCTCCGCCACTTGCCGCCGCTCCTCCTGGGGAATCGCCGAATCGAGCAAGCCCAACGCAGAACGACGCATCAACTGCACGCCCGACCAGATGATGTTGGCGGCCACCGCCAGCGCAATCAACGGGTCGAGGATCAGCCAACCGGTCAACGCCACTGCGATCACGCCAATGACCACGCCCGCCGAGGTCCACACGTCGGTCATCAGATGTTGGGCGTCCGCCTCCAACGTGATCGAGTTGTGGCGGCGCCCCGCCTGCATCAGCACGCGCGCCACGCCGAAGTTGATCGCCGAAGCAATCACCGAGATGACCAGACCGACGCCGATGTTTTCCAGCGGCTGGGGCTCCAGAATGCGCTGAATGGCGGTTGCAATGATGCTGTAGGCGGCCAGCAAAATGAGCGCGCCTTCGGCCGCGCTCGAAAAATACTCCGCCTTGCTGTGGCCATAGGCGTGCTCTTCATCGGGCGGGCGCTCGGCGATGGTGAGCAGTAGAAGCGCCAACAACGCCGCCGCCAGGTTCACCAGCGACTCCAGCGCATCGGACAACAGACCGACCGAGCCCGTCACATAGTACGCCAGCCCTTTCAGAGAGATGGTCAAAATCGCTGCGGCGATCGAAAGGTGGATATAGCGCCGCAACGACGGCGGCGCCGGGGAAAGGGCGGGGACGGTCATGCTGCGCTCCTGCGCATCGGCCAGTAGAACATGAGCATGGCGGCGGTGCCGGTGGCCATCGCCATCAGCGCTGCGCTGTAGGCCTCGGGCGGATAGCGGGCGTCGACGCCGGGAAAGAGGCCGATGATCAGCCCCATCCACCATTGCACCAACGCCGCGCCGCCGATGGCGAAAAGGTTGACGGCGGTCGTGGCCTGCCCCGTGACGGCGATAGGGAACACGTAGCGCGGCTGCACCAATAACATGATTGTGAGGCCGCCGCTCAGCCCAAAGAGCGCGCCCACTGGCGCCATCACCGCCGGCGGCGGATGCAACGCCAGCGCAACCTGTGTCGCAATGAAAAGCGCAGCGCCCAAAGTCACCAGGTTCGCCAAGCCCAACCGTGTGCTCAGCCAACCGGAAAGCAGAAAACCGACCGTGACGCCTGCGCTGAGCCACAGCAAGACATTGCCGCGGGTGAGCGCATCGGCTGCATACACGTCGTTGAGATAGGGCCCGGCCCACAACCCCTGAAACGCCAGCAACGTCCCATTGGTGAAAAAGACCAACAACGCTATCCGCCAGAAACGAAGATCGCCGAACACCGTTTGCAGCGCCCGCAGATCGACGGATTGTCCGGGCCAAGGGACGCCGGGCGGCGCGTTGCGCGTTCCCAGCGCAATGGCGGCGGCCACACCGGCGACTGCTCCTGCGCCGACGCCAAAGACGGCGCGCCATCCCACCGTTTCGTTTAACCAAGCCAGCGGCGTGGCCGCGGCCAGTGCGCCCGCCGAACCGAGGCCCACCAGCAACCCAGAGAGCGCCGGATAACGAAGGGGCGAATACCACTGGCTGAATGCTTTCAGCGCGCCCATCAAGACGCCCGCCATGCCCACCCCGATCAGCGCCCGCCCGAGCGCAAGCGCAGCCAGGCTATGCGCAGAGGCGAAAAGCAAGCTGCCCGCTGCGCCGACCAGCATTAACGCCGAGGTGACCCAGCGCGGCCCCAATCGATCCAGCCCAACTCCTAACGGCAACTGAACCGCTGCAAACGCCGCAAAAAAGAGGCCGGTCATCAAGCCCAGCTGCGATGCATCCAGAGCAAGCTCCTGCGCCAGATCGGGCGCAATCACCGCATTGGCGGAACGATAAAAATAAGAAAGGAAATAGGCGGCGGTGAAGATAACGAAGACGCGAACATGCGCAGCCATAGGCTGATGATACGTTTGACGGCCAGGGTGCGCCAAATCGGCCTATCGCTGCGCAGCGGTTTGTCTCACAAGAAGCATTATTCAACGGCCAGGATATGAATCTTAGGGTGCGGAATGGTCTCGAACGAGCCAAAATGCGTCTTGAGGGTGAATCCTTTTTCAAGGTGCGGCTCCTCGACCGCCAGCCGTTTCGCCTGCATCACAGCCCATTCAAACAGGTCGATAAAACGCCCGGCGTTTTGACGTTCATACAGCTCGGTGCTCTCCGTATGCTCAAAAGGAACGGCCAGCCAGTGCACGACGCTTTCGGGATGGATGCTCTTGATCAGGGCGAACTGTTTCTCCTCATCGCGGGCGACGATCACTCCTGGCTCCACGCCGGCGAGGATTCCACAAAACGGACATGCAGTTTTCGTTTCGGTTGTCATGGTTCACGCTTCTCCTTCCTGCTTATCCACTTGTCATGATCATTCGTTCACGGCGCACCGCAATCAACAGCAGAGCGGTCAAAGTGACATCGAGCGTCAGAACCGCAAGGCCGACCATGGTCAAGGAATTGACCAGCAGTTCATCGGAGCCGTCCGGTTGCCAGAAGACCATCGCAAAGGCGATGAGCACCAACACTCCGCCGAACACGGTGGTCAAAAAGAGGGCGAAGCGCGCGCCAGGGGTGTAGAGCGCTATCAATGCGCCTATCGTCACGGCCAGAACGACGCAAGGCGCGCCCACAACCAGCAGCCCCCATGCCAGGGTCGCCGGATTGAGCTGTTCAAAGCCAGCGGCGGGCGCAAGCCATTGCTGGAGGATCACAGGCGCCGCCGCCGCCAGCAGAAGCATCCAGCCGAGCAAAACGGCGGCGCTCATCTTCCCGAGCAAGATGGCCCGCTCCGAAAGACGCGAAGCCAGCAACGTTTCCAGCGTCCGCCGTTCGCGCTCGCCCGCCAGCGATTCGGCGATCATGATGGCCGAGAGCACGAGCGGCAACCCGGCCAGCAGGACGCCCACCATGAGAGGGCCGCGCTCGAAGCGCCCCAGCAGATGCGGAGCGACGGCGCCCCCCGCCAGGATCGGCGCAACCAGCGCCGGCCACACCGCGCGTGCAGCGCCCCACTCTCGCCACTCTTTGACGAAAATCACCCAGCTATCTCGCAACAGGTCTGGCCTCATGTCCATCCTCCACAAACGCTCGATAGACCGCCGCCAGGTTGTCATCGCAGCGCATGACGGAGTCCACATCTGCGCCCGACTCCACCAGCAGATTCACGACGGCGGCGCAGGCGGCCTGGCCTGAAACTTCGATAACCAATCGGTTTTGTTCGTCGATTGCAGCGTGCGTCACGTCTTGACGGCTTTGCACCAGCTCGACCAGCTCCGGCGTGAAACCTCGTCCGGCGATCACCACCCGACGCCTCGCCACCGGCATGCGCGCGATCGCATCCGGTGTTCCAGCGGCGACGATGCGCCCCCGATGCATGATCGCAATCTCGTCGCACAGCGCCGCTTCCGTCGGATCATGCGTTGCGATCAACACGGTCACCCCTTCCTGGCGCGCCAGAGAGGTCAAGTCCGCCCGCAGAAGCTCCCGGTCCACGGCGTCAAGCCCTCCAGTCGGTTCGTCGAGCATCAACAGTTTGGGGCGATGCATCAGTGCGCGCAGAATGGCGAGCTTGTGCTTCATGCCGGGGCTCCAGTCGGCGACGCGTTCGTTGCGCCTTTCCCACAGACCATGATGGCGCAACAAGGCTCGAATGCGCTCGTTGCGTTCCAATGCAGGAAGATGCCAGATGCGCCCAAAGAGATCGAGATTCTCGAACGCCGTCAGATTCTCGTAAAGGCCCGGCGACTGCAACACCACGCCTGTACGCGCCCGGATCGAGTGCGCGTTGGTGCGCACGTTGTAGCCCAGCACCCACGCCGCGCCGTACGCAGGTTCGATAAGGCCAAGCAGCAGGCGGATCAACGTTGTCTTTCCCGCGCCCATCGGCCCTAGCAAACCGAAAATAACGCCCGCCGAGACCGAGAGATTGACCCGGTCTACAATGGTTTTGGCGCCGACTGTGCGGGTGAGTTGTTCGGTGAGGATGGCTGGCGACGGCACAAAACCCCTTTCACCGTTGCGCGCATTGCCACGGAAAATTGCAAGGCCAGGCGTGCTCTGGCGCTCAAAATGCTCGTTCTCCTGTCAGAGTATGGAATTCTCCACCGAAAAAAACCAGGGGCAGGTGTCACCTTGACGCGGTGACAGATGTTGTTCATTGCGAGGCCGACGTCTCCACCCTATCGCCGACAAGTCCAAACGACGCCGGCGCGCCTCGCACGTCGGCGTCGATCATCCTTCGCGCTTTTCGATGGGCGCAGTGACCGAGAGGCGAGCGCCGGCGCCGGGCGCGCTCTCCAACCGGAACTCGCCGTGCAGCCCGCGGGCGCGCGCGCGCATATTGCGCAGACCGTTGCCTTGGGCGCGGCGCGCCGCATCGGGATCCATGCCGGCGCCGTCATCCTCGATGCACAACTGCAGCAGCCCTTCGTAAAAACCGAACTGAATCGTCACATGACGGGCGGAGGCGTGTTTGCGCACGTTCGCCAGCGCCTCCTGGGCCACATGAAGAAATTCATCGGCCTGTCGGGCGGTGCAGACATTGGCGGCTCTCTCGTCGATTTCCACGGAGACGGAGAGCGCCGTGTCATTGCGCAGCTCCTGCGCCAGCGCCTCCAAGCCCTGACGGATGTCGCGCCCGCGGAAGCGCTGTGGGCGCAGATGTTGAATGTAGCTGCGGATGTCGGCGATCACCTCGTTCAGACCGTTGATGGCGGCGCCGATCACCTCGCGCGTTTGCTCCGGCGAAGTGTCGATGCGGTGGCGCGCGTCATCGAGCAACAGGCCGATGGCGTAGATCGACTGGATGACGCCGTCGTGCAGGTCCATGCCGATGCGCTCCCGCTCGCGCAGCACGGCGATCTGCTGGTTCTCACGGTACAGTTGAGCGTTCTCCACGGCGATCGCCGCCTGCACCGCAAACATGGACAGCAGCTCCTGATCTTCGGCGCTGAATTCGCCGTCGATCTCGCCGCCCGAGGGCAGCGAGATGCGTTTGTCGGCCAGGTAAAGATTGCCGTACACCTTGCCTTTCGAGCTGATCGGGACGCCGACCAGCGTGCGCATCGGCGGGTGCCCCTCCGGAAAGCCGACGGAACGCGGATCGGCCAGAATGTCCGCCAATCGAATCGGACGGCCTTCTTTGCTCATCACGCCGAGCACGCCGGCGCCGCTCGGAAGGTTTGGCAGTCGGCTATGAAATTCGGGAGTGAGGCCGGAGGTGTAAAACTGTTCGACCGTGCGCCCGTCCGGCCCCAAAACGGCGAGCGCGCCGTAGCGCGCGTTGACCAGCTTGCGGCTCTGATCGACCACCTGCTGCAACACCTTGCCAATCTCCAGCTCCGTCGTCAACGCCAGACTGGCCTGACGCAGCGCCTCCAGATGCTCGCTGCGCCGACGAATTTCCGCTTCGCGGCGCTCCAGATTCACGGCCACCCAGTTGGCGAAGAGGGTGGCGCCGACGGCGATGATCGCCAGCTCGATCAAGGTGGCCAGCCACGAGACGGGATGATCCCAGATCCACGTGCGCACGATCGCCCACAAAATCCATGAAGTCAGTGGAACCAGCACCCCAAGCCAGCGAAGGGAACGCGTGTCGATTTGATTGATCATGTATGCAACCGTTGCCTTTGATTCGTTCTCTATGGAACTCCGCCCTTGTCGACGCTATGTTATAATGAAAACGGCATCGAGCGTCGTTGTCAACAACGGGCAGTGGAGACCAACATCCATCATCATCATCCATCATGGCGTCCGTCATCCTTTACCGAACAACAGCCTATGCATGTCCGAATCTTGCTCGTCGACGATCATGAAATCGTCCGCCTTGGACTGAAAGCCCTGCTCTCCCGATATCCGCATTTTGAAGTGATCGGCGAGGCGCGCGATGCCCAGGAGGCGCTGGAGCAGACGCTGCGCCTGCAGCCCGACGTCGTCGTGATGGACATTCGCCTGCCCGGCAAGAATGGCATCGAAGCGACGCGCGAGATCATCGCCGCGCGCCCGGAGACCAAAGTCATCATGCTCACCTCCCATGCGGACGACGACGTGCTTTTCGACGCCATCGCCGCCGGCGCCAGCGGCTATGTGCTCAAGCAGATCGGCAGCGACGACCTGGTGCGCGCCCTGGAGACCGTGAGCCGCGGCGAATCGATGCTCGACCCCGCCATCACGCAGAAAGTCTTTCAGCGCGTGCGCGAAAGCGCGCGCCGCGCCGAAGACGAATACTTCGCCACGCTGACGGAGCAGGAGCTGAACATCCTTGCGCTTATCACCGAAGGGCTGACCAATCGCGAAATTGCGGAAAGAATCTATCTCAGCGAAAAGACGGTCAGAAATTATGTCAGCTCGATCCTCTCCAAACTGGACCTGTCCTCGCGCGCCGAGGCTGCAGCGTACGCAGTGCGCCATCATATTCACGACCATCTTCCAGGGCGCTCGGCATAACCTCTGCATGCACCGCGCTGCGGATGTCGACCAACACGAACCCTAAAAACACGAACCTTGAGGAGGCTCTCTATGTACAGGACAATTCTCGTGCCGTTGGACGGTTCGCCTCGCGCCGAAAAGATTCTGCCTCACGTCGTCTCGTTGGCGACCAAGTATAACGCCAAAGTGGTGCTTTTGCAGGTGGTCGAACCGATCGTGGCCATGGTCACCCCATACGATATGGTCCCTTACGTCGACAAAGAAGCAGCTGACCGCGTGTTGCAAGAAGTCAAGAGCTACCTGGCGGCCAAAGAAGGCGAATTGCGCGGGCAGGGGATCGAGGCGAAGGCGGTGGTGGAAACCGGACCGGTTGTGAGCACCATTCTCGATGTGGCCGAACGCGAGCAGGCCGACCTCATCGCCATGGCCAGCCACGGTCGCACGGGGCTATCGCGCGTCTTTTACGGCAGCGTGGCCGCCGGCATTCTGCAAAAGGCGGACCGCCCGTTGCTGTTGATCCGCGCTCAGGATTGAGCGTCCCTGAGAACAGCATATGCAATACGTTTACGGTCCGGTCCCGTCGCGCCGACTGGGGCGTTCGCTAGGCGTCGATCCCATTCCGCTCAAGACCTGCAACTGGAACTGCGTCTATTGCCAGCTTGGCCGCTCGACGCCGCTCACCAATGAACGCCGGGAATATGTCCCGCGCGAGGCGATCCTGGAGGAAATCAAAGAGGCGCTGGCGCATCATCCCGACGACATCGATTTTATCTCCTTCGTCGGCTCGGGCGAGCCCACGCTTCACGTCGGGCTGGGCTGGCTGATCCGCAGCGTCAAGGCGCTCACCGCCATCCCCGTTGCGGTGATCACCAACGGCGCACTGCTCTATCGCGCCGACGTCCAGGAGGACCTGCTGCCCGCCGACGTCGTCATGCCAACCGTAAGCGCAGGCTCCGCCGAGCTGTACAGGCGCATCCATCGGCCGCACCCGGAAACCACCTTTGAACGGCTCATCGAGGGGCTGACCGCCTTCCGGGCGCGCTACAGAGGACGGCTTTGGGTCGAGGTGATGCTGATTCGCCACATGAACGACGACGAAGAAGCGCTGCGAGCGCTCGCCAAAACGCTGGCGCAGATTCAGCCGGACCAGGTGCACATCGTGTTGCCCGAACGTCCGCCGGCCGAGCCATGGGTCGAGCCGGCGGACGCCGAGGGGCTGTTGCGCGCCGAAGCCATCCTGGGGCCGATCGCCCAGGTCGTCCATCCTTTCACCAACTCCGTTCATGTGCACGACTACGCCTCGCCAGAAGAGGCGATCGTCGGCATCGTGGCCCGCCATCCCATGAGCGAATCGCAGCTGATCCAGGCGCTCAATCTGTGGTCATCCGAAGAAGTCATGGCTGCGTTGCGCCGGCTGGAAGCAGCCGGCGCAACGCAGCCGGTGGAGCGCCTGGGCGTGCGTTTCTGGGCGGCGGCCAACATGGTCTTCCCATAACGAGCATCGTTCCTGGTCAGTTGACCAGGAGAAGCGTCCTTCGTGTGTCCAGGACAATATCTCACCCTGCGCCTGTGGCAAAATCGTTCACTTCCCTGTACCCTATGAGGGTCAGATGCTGGTGAATCAGACGTTGGTGAAATAGACAAGCTCCTGTCACAAATTCTCTTTCCGGCGCAGAGCCGGTCAATCTGCGGCGCTCTTGGGCGTCGTTTTAGCAATGCGAGGGATGTATGTCAGTCAAAACCAGTCCACCGCCTCGCGCCAGGCCGCAGGCTGCGAGAGAACATCCAAGCGGCGACCCGCGCTTCAACCTCATTGACCGCACGCTCAAGCGGTTCAGCTATCAGCAGGACGCGCTGATCGAGGTGCTGCACACGGCGCAGGAAACGTTTGGTTTCCTGAGCGACGATCTGCTGATCTACGTGGCGCGTCAACTCAAGCTGCCGCTGAGCTGGGTCTATGGCGTGGCGACCTTCTACCACTTCTTCACGCTCAAACCGCAGGGAAAGCACACTTGCATCGTCTGCATGGGCACCGCCTGCTACGTCAAACGCGCGGCGGAAATCGTAGCTGCGCTGCAGCAGGCGTTCCATGTCGAACCGGGCGGCACAACTGCGGATGGTCTCCTCAGCCTGAGCACGGCGCGCTGCCTTGGCTCCTGCGGCCTGGCGCCTGTCCTCGTGCTCGACGGCGAGGTGCTGGGGCGCGAGACGCCGGAAAGCACGCTCGAGCGCGTGCGTCAACTGCTTCTGACGGAGCGCTCAGAGGCTGCACCCTCTGCAAACGGCGACGCTGTGCATGTGACAAACGGAGGCATCCATGAACCGATCTGACCTTGAAGCCCTGGCCCAGCGCGAGCTTCAGCGTCAACAGGCGTTTCGCTGTCGCATCCTTTGCTGCGCCAGCACACCCTGCCTTTCATCGGGCGCTACGGCCGTCTACGACGCCATCAACGCTGCGATCAAAGAGGGGGAGCTGGACGCCGAAGTGCAGGCCGTCTCGACCGGCTGCATGGGGCCGTGCAGCCGCGGGCCGATGGTGACCGTTCAGGTCAAGGACGAGGGCGAGTTCATCTATGAGCACGTCTCTCCTGAAGTCGGACGTCAGCTTGTCACTTATCATGCACGCAGCGCAGCGTCCCCCGCTGAAGAGTTGCCCGAACCCTTGCGCACGCGGCTGTTGCCGAGCGACATGCCCTTTTTTGCCAAACAGAAAAAGGTCGTGCTCTCCAACAGCGGCCTGATCGACCCTGAACGGCTCGAGGATTACGTTGCGCGCGGCGGATACGCCGCACTGGCTCACGCCCTGCGCGAGATGACGCCCGAGGAGGTCTGCCGCGAGATTATCAACAGCGGCCTGCGCGGGCGCGGGGGCGCCGGCTACCCGACCGGCCTGAAGTGGGACATGGTGCGCAAAGCGCGCGGGGACAAAAAATATGTCATCGCCAACGGCGATGAAGGCGATCCCGGCGCGTATATGGATCGCACGCTCATGGAGTCCGACCCCCATCGCGTGCTGGAGGGCATGGCGATCGCAGGCTACGCCGTCGGCGCCGACCAGGGCTACATCTATGTGCGCGGCGAATACCCGATTGCAGCCAAGCGGCTGGAGCGCGCCATCCGCACGGCGGAGCGCCGCGGCCTGCTCGGCAGCCGCATCCTCGACAGCAACTTCAACTTCCGCATCGACGTGCGCATCGGCGCCGGCGCCTTTGTCTGCGGCGAGGAGACGGCGCTGATGGCCTCGATCATGGGGCGCCGGGGGCAGCCGACGCCGCGTCCCCCTTATCCGGCGCAAAGCGGGCTGTGGGGCAAGCCGACGCTGATCAACAACGTCGAGACCTTCGGCAACATTGCGCCCATCATTCAGAACGGCGCCGAGTGGTTCGCCTCGATCGGCACGGCGAAGAGCAAGGGCACCAAAATCTTCGCCCTGGCCGGCAAGGTCGCCACCACAGGTTTGATCGAAGTGCCGATGGGCATCACCCTGCGCGAGATCGTCTACGATATCGGCGGCGGCATTCCCAACGATCTGGCATTCAAGGCTGCTCAGACGGGTGGGCCGTCGGGCGGCTGCATCCCTGCCCAATATCTCGATACGCCGGTCGACTACGAGAGCCTGAAGGCGCTCGGGTCGATCATGGGGTCGGGCGGGCTGATCATCATGGATGAACACTCGTGCATGGTGGACGTCGCCAAGTTCTTCATGGAATTCTGCATGGACGAAAGCTGCGGCAAGTGCGTCCCCTGCCGGGTGGGAACGGTGCAGATGCACCGCCTGCTCGAGCGCATCACCGATGGCAGCGCAACCCTGCAAGACCTGGAGACGCTCAAAGAGCTGTGCGTGATGGTCAAAGAGACCAGCCTGTGCGGCCTCGGTCAGTCGGCGCCGAATCCGGTGCTGAGCACCATTCAATACTTCCTGGACGAATACGAGGCGCATATCCGCGAGCGGCGTTGCCCGGCGGGCGTCTGCACGCTGGAGAAGACGCCGGTGACGGAGTGGGTGCATGCATAAGCTCCAATCTCAGAGTTTCGGCCATCTAAACCCGGAGATTGGATAAGCGCTAAAGGAGACGAGCTGTATGTCCGTTGTAACTTTAACCATCAACGACGAACTGGTGAGCGCCCAGGAAGGACAGACGCTGTTGTCGGTGCTCCAGGAGCGCGGCATCGAGGTGCCGACGCTCTGCCATCTGGATGGATTGAGCGAGCGCGGCGGCTGTCGGCTCTGCATGGTGGAGATGGAGGGCACCGGTCGCTTGCAGGCGGCGTGCGTGACGCAGGTGCAGGAGGGCATGGTCGTTCATACCCACAGCGAACGGCTGGTCAAGTATCGCAGGATGATCCTGGAGCTGCTTTTTTCAGAACGCAATCACGTCTGCGCCGTCTGCGTCATGAACGGCCACTGTGAACTTCAGTGGGAGGCCGCCCAGATCGGCATGGATCACGTGCGCTATGAATATCTCAATCCCGACCTGCCGATGGATGCCAGCCATGAACGCTTCGTGATCGACCATAACCGCTGCATTCTCTGCACGCGCTGCGTACGCGTCTGCGACGAGATCGAAGGCGCCCACGTGTGGGACGTCATGGGCCGCGGGGTCAACAGCCGCGTGATCGCCGATCTCAATCAGCCCTGGGGGACAAGCCAAAGCTGCACAAGCTGCGGCAAGTGCGTTCAGGTTTGCCCAACCGGCGCGCTTTTCAGCAAGGGCGCCACTGTGGCGGAGATGGAAAAGCAGCACAACTTCCTGCGCTGGATTCTGGATGGGCGCGAGAAAAAGATCTGGTCCTACGAGAATGGGAAGTGACCTATGCCAAAAGTAAGATTCGCCACCGCCTGGCTCGGAGGCTGTTCGGGCTGCCACATGAGCTTTCTGGACCTCGACGAGAAGCTGATCGACCTCGCCGATAAAATTGAGCTGGTCTACAGCCCTATCGCCGACGCCAAGGAGTTTCCCGAAAATGTGGATGTGACGCTGGTCGAAGGCGCCGTCGCCAACATCGACAACCTGAAGCTGGCGAAGGAAATTCGCGCCCGCAGCCGGTTGGTCGTCAGCTTTGGCGACTGCGCCGTGACGGGCAATGTGCCCAGCCTGCGCAACAAACTCGGCGTCGACGACGTGTTGACAGCAGTCTATCACGAGGGGCCGGGTCGCCACCCGACGGGCGGCGATGAGATCATGCCCCGCTTGCTGCCCAAAGTCCTGCCGCTGCACCAGGTGATCCATGTGGACGCCTTTTTGCCGGGCTGCCCTCCCGACCCTGACCGCATCTGGGCGGCGGTGAGTGCGTTGCTGGCCGGCGAGCCGCTCGTGCTCGAACCAGAAATGCGAACCTTCGGTTAATGGAGCGGATTATGAGCAAAACAATCCTGATCGATCCCGTCACGCGCATCGAAGGGCACGCCAAGATCACCATCCATCTCGATGAAGATGGCCAGGTCGCCGACGCGCGCTTTCATGTGACGGAATTTCGCGGCTTCGAGAAATTCTGTGAAGGGCGCAGCTTTTGGGAGATGCCGGGCATCACGGCGCGCATCTGCGGCATCTGCCCCGTCAGTCACCTGATGGCCTCCGCCAAGGCGGGCGACGCCATTCTCGGCATCCACATTCCCCCAACGGCGGCCAAGCTGCGCCGCCTAATGAACTGGGCGCAGATCGTGCAAAGCCACGCGCTCAGCTTCTTCCACCTCAGCGGCCCCGATCTGCTGCTAGGCATGGATTCCGACCCGGCCAAACGCAATCTGATGGGGCTGGTCGAGAAATATCCAGATGTGGCGCGCAACGGCATCCGCCTGCGCCGCTTTGGACAGAAAGTGATTGAAATCTTGGGCGGTCGCAGCGTACATCCGGCCTGGGTCGTGCCGGGAGGCGTGCGCGAGCCGTTGAGCGATGAGAACCGCAGCAAGATTCGCCGCATGTTGCCGGAGGCGTTCGACATCGTCGGCCTGGCGCTGGACATGCTCAAAGATTCGTTCGACCACTTCCGCGATGAAGAGGCGATGTACGGCAACTTCCCCAGCCTCTACATGGGCCTCGTCACGCCGGACGGCGGCCTGGAGCACTACGACGGGCTGCTGCGCGTGGTCGACAGCGACGGCGCGGTTCTGGAGGCGGGGCTGCCTCCTGCGCGCTTTCGGGAAATCCTGGGCGAGGCGGTGGAGCCTTGGAGCTATCTGAAGTTCCCGTATTACAAGCCAGCCGCCATCCGCGAGGCGCAGGGGGGCCGTTCAACGCTGCACTACCCGGCCGGGATGTATCGCGTCGGCCCGCTGGCGCGGCTCAACGTCTGCGACTTCGCCGGCACCCCGCGCGCCGACGC
>NZ_CAKZMJ010000036.1 GCF_937128415.1 uncultured Caldilinea sp. | reverse complement strand
CGAGGAAGAGCAGAATGACGCGCCTTCGTTCGCTGTCCATAGGCTGCATCATAGCACGAATCGCACCTGGAGGGTAATCGATCGACGGAAAAAACAAAGGCCGCTTCTGGACACACGCATCCAGGAGCGGCCCTGAAACGAGGTGGAAACCAGGTGAAATCAGTCGCTGCTGAGCACGCCCAGGCCGGTCAGCGAATAGGCGGCGGTGCCGTGCTCGGTGAGGTCCAGGCCGATCTCCTCCTCCTCAGGCGAGACGCGCAGTTGGCCGATCGCTTTGAGGGCGGAGAAGAGGGCGAAGCAGGTGAGGAAGGCCCAGGCGGGAATGGCGATCGAGCCGATAATTTGCGCCACCAGTGAATGCCCACCGAAGATCGCAGCGGCCAAACCGCCCCAGATGCCGGCCGCGCCGTGCACCGGCCATGCGCCCACCGGGTCATCGATCTTCAAACGTTCAAGCAAGATGGTTGCAAGCACCATGATCACGCCGGCGATGGCGCCGATCAAAATGGCGGACGCATTGGTGACCGAGTCGCAGTTCGCCGTGATGCCCACCAGCCCCGCCAGCGCGCCGTTGAGCGTCGCCCCGAGGTCGGGACGCTTGATCAGAAACCATGTAAAAAGCATGGCGGCTACTGCGCCTGCGCCAGCGGCAAGCGTTGTGTTCACGGCAATCAACATCACGGCGTCGGTGTTGGCGGAGCCGACAAAGGCAAGCTGGCTGCCGGGGTTGAAGCCGTACCAACCGATCCAGAGGATAAAGACCCCCAGGCCGGCGAAGGCGTAGTTGTGCGGCGCAAACATGTGCTTCGGCGAGTCTTTGGCGAAGCGCCCGATGCGCGGGCCGAGCACGATGGCGCCCGCCAGCCCGGCGAAACCGCCCACCGCATGCACCACCAGCGAACCTGCAAAGTCATGGAAGCCCAGCTCGCTCAGCCAGCCGCCGCCCCATTGCCAGAACCCACTGATAGGATAAATCAAACCGGTGATGAAGATGGTGTAGATCAAATAGGCGCTCACCTTGATGCGGCCTGCCACAGCGCCGGATACGATCGTCGCCGCCGTCGCAGCAAACGCCACCTGGAAGAGGAAATCGACCTGGGGATTCAGCCCCTCCAGATCGGAGCCAACCTGACTCACCCCTACGCCGCCCCAGGCGAGCACGCCGGGGATCAATGCGCTTGCGCCGTACATCAGCCCAAAGCCGACCAACCAGAAGACGATGACGCCCGCTGCCAGGTCGAGCAGGTTTTTGAACATGATGTTCACAACATTTTTGGAAGAATTGAAGCCGAGCTCCACCAACGCAAAGCCCGCCTGCATGAAGAGCACCAGCACAGCGCAAATGAACAGGGCGAAGTTGTTGATGGCGTACGTGATCTCGGCTGCGCTGACGTCGCCATCTTGGGCAAATGCAGCGGTCGCCATTAAACTCAGCAGTACGCCAATCAATGCTGCGTGAACAAATCGTTTAATCATTGACACAAACTCCCATGACAACAAAATGATGGTGAAAGGTTTTTCAAGATGCCCCATTGCCGGATGCGCCGTTGCGTATAACCGCTTTTGAATCATAAGGCGGGAGGCGGCAACCGTGCAATGTGCGTTTTGCACAAAAAGTGCTGGCGACGATTTGTGTATGACGACGAGAGATCGTAGATTGTGGATATGAACGAACTTGATTTACAGCAGAATGAACAAAAATTGGCGCCGATCCATCTCGGCGCCTCTTCATGGACGTTCGATGGCTGGCGCGGGGTCTTTTACCCTGAAAAATTGCCCAAGACGCAGTATCTGGCCTACTACATCCGCCAGTTCGACACCGTGGAGGTGAACGCCAGCTTCTACGCCATCCCGGCGCCGGCGACGTTGCTCGCCTGGGTGGAAAGCGCACAGCCGGGTTTCACCTATGCGCTCAAAGCGCCTCGCCTGATCACCCATGAGCGTCGGCTGGTCGATTGTGAGACGCCGACGCGAGCGTTTTTGGATGCGTTGCGCGCCCTGGGCGACGCTGCGGCGCCTGCGCTCTTTCAATTTCCGCCTGATTTCACGCGCAGGTTGTACGGCCGCGCGCTGGCGGCCTTTCTCGACTGGCTGGCGCAGGAGGCGAGTGATCTACGGCTGGCGGTCGAGGTGCGCGCCGCCGACCTGATGACGCTGGCGTTCGCCCGCTTCCTCGCCGAACGAGGCTTTGCGTTGGCGCTGGTCGATCGAGAAAAGAGCAGCGATCTTTTCGATGGGTGGCTGGAGCTGCTCGGCGCAGGCGCTCCTTCGTTTGCCTACATCCGTTGGATCGGCGACGACCGCAACGGCCCCCAGGGAGATCGGGAATTGCAGGTGTTGCGCGATGAGCAACTTGCACAATGGGCGGCTCGCATCGAGCGGTTGGCGCGGCGCGGCGTGGAGGTCTTCGGCTACATGCACAACACCTACGAGGGGCATTCGCCCGCCAGCCTGCGTCGCCTTCAAAATCTGCTGGCGTCTCGCATCCCGTTGCCAGTGTGGCCGCCCGCCCCTCCCAACGCACAATTGAGCATGCTGTGACCGGCGCGTGTCGTCCCCGGCTGGAGGACGAAAAAGGCGAAGAGCAAGGAAGATGAAGGACGAGACAGAAAGAACGAGCGCCTTCTCCCGGCGTGCAGCCCAACGAGAGAAGGCGCTCGTTTGCGTCGCTCAGCGAGAGATGATGGGCAGCATCATCTGCAGCGTGCGCACGATGGTCGTGATCCGATCGTCGCCCACGTAGCTGTGGCCGGGCAGGTTGGTGCCGTCCGTCACCATGTAGCGACCGGTCGTCAGCGTGTCCTGCTGGAGCTCGATCCAGTCGATGAAATTGGCGACGCGTGTGTAGACGCCGGGCAGGCCGGGGCGAGCGCACCCGATGCCCCAGCTGACGACGCCCGCCAGCTTGAAGCCGCCGACGCCGTCCGGCACGATCAGCGGGCCGCCGCTGTCGCCCTGGCAGGCGTCCTTGCCGCCGATGGGCACCCCTGCGCACAGCATATTGTTCGTGATCTGCGCGCCCTGCGCCGCATAGGTGAAAGCGCAGATATCCTGCGCCACGATCGGCACGTTCACTTCATAAAGTTCATTCGGGAAGTCCAGCGCGCCTTCGGTGCGCGTGCCCCAGCCGGTGACCGTCGCCTCCACGCCCGGCGCAAAGAGCGCTGCATGCCCCGCCGTGGCCAGCGCAATCGGCTGCACCGTCGTCGTCAACGTGGCCGGATAGCGCAGCCGCAGGAGCGCAATGTCGGAGTCGAACGTGACCGGATTGTAGTTCGGATGCACGTGCACCTCGGCGACCGGGATGCGCTGCCCGGCGTTGGTGGTGAGGTCATGGCGGCCCACCACCACATGCAGCGCCGATGGCGAAGTGACGACGGAGCCACCCTCGGAGACGCAGTGTGCAGCCGTGGCGACCCACGACGGCGAGATCAGCGAGCCGCCGCAGCCCCACCATTGACCGGTGTTCGCCTGCAGCAGCGCCGCCTGCCACGGATACTCGCCCGGGTCGGCCGGCCCGCCGCCGATGATGGCCGGCGAGTGCGCCGACGCTGCGCCGACCTGACCGGCCGCCACGCTTTCATCCAGGCGCACGCTGTACTGCAGCTGCGTCGTAGCGCCCGGCCCCAGCATCGGCACGGAGAAGGAGACGATGCCGCCGGAGACGCTTCCGCCGGCCACGTGTTGTGAGCCGACCGGCATTTCCGCCATCACGGTCAGATTGTTGGCGGCGGCGGGGCCGCGGTTGGCGACCGTCAGCGTGTAAGTGACCGGCGAGCCGGTGAAGACGCGGCTCGGCCCATCGATGCGCATGCTCAGCGCTACGCCCGTCACAAAGAGAGCGCTGGTGGAGCTCTGCACGCCGAATCCCGGGGCGCTCAGCGCGCTTTCGATGACCGTCGTCTGGAGCGAATCGAGCGCGGCGTCGTTCTTCACCTGCGTGCGATAGGTGAGCGTGATCTCCTCAACCGTCCAGTCGAAGCAGATGAGCAGTCCGTTCCTGAGCGCATCGGTGAAGCTGATCCCCTGAGACCCCGCCAGGTTCTCAAGGCCGGTCACCGTCGAAGGCAACGCCGTCGTAATGTTGTTGTAGGCGAAGACGATTTCCGGGAAGTCTGGGAGAACCTCCCGCCACATGTGAACCTGCATATCCAGGCTGCCCGGTTGGGCGTCGTTGCGTTGAAGGCGATTGTATTCCACGACCATCAGCGCGCCGCCGTAGGCGCCGGCCACGCGCACGCCAGCGCCGGCGTTCTCATCGTAGACGATCTTGAAATCCGCCCAGGCGGGAGCTATCAGGCCGTTCGGCGCCGCCGGCGTGGGGATAGGCGCATTCACGCCAGCGGTGAGCGCCGGGTCGAAGCCCACCACCGAGAGTACGCCGTCGTCGGTGAAGAAGAGCGCAGGATGGTTCTGGCCGAAGAAGGCGTATGGGCCGGCGCCGCCGAAGAAATCATCCACGTTCCAGCGCTTGCCGTTGCCCTCCACTCCAGGCAGCAAGGGAATGCCGACCTCGCCGAGGCTGACGTAGGCGTCGCCCAGAATGGTGGCGCAGGCGGGGCTGTAGTCCGCCCGATTCGGGTCATTGGTGCTCATAATATAGCGAGGCGTCGTGGCCACGTTGGGAAGCGACCAGATCAACCGATTGCCGCTGACGATCGGATCGATTTGCACCTGGGAGGCGCTGCTGGCCAGCACGGCGCTGCCCGGAATGTACGTCTGGCCTGCGGGCAACGTCGCCGTGATGGTGTAGTTCACCGGGCCCGGTGCATTTCGTTCAGGTCGCAGCGTCAGCGTATGGGTCACTACTTCTCCGGGCAAGACATATCCGCCCTGCGCCAGGTTGGGGCTTTCCGAAGTCGCAGTGACGTCGTCTTGCAACCTGCGCAAAATAACCGGAAGCGAGAGGATGTTGTTGGGTTGACTGTTGCTCGTTCCCACCTCGAGCAGGGCGAATCGTCTTTCACCCGCCTGCATGCCGGGGAAGTTCCACGTCAGTTGCAGGTTAAAGGGGACGCCGAGCGTGGCGCCGGGAGGCCCCGTCACGGTGAACGCCGGGCTTTGATTGCTGCGGCTCACTTGCGACACGGTCAGCGTGAAGGAATCGGTCGCTGCGCCGGAGCCTTGCCAGTTCTGCACGATCGCCCAGTAGTTCCCCGGCGTCGGGTCGTCGAGCACACAGTATTCATCCCAGGAGGGCGAGGCGCTGAAGCACAACAGTTCTTCAATGTCCGGCTGTCCGTTGTTGTTCTGGTCGAAGCCTACAAACAGGTCCAGGTCAGGCGCTGTCGAGCTATCGATCGAGAAGGCCAGTCGCGCAGTCTGGGGATCGGCGACCGAGACGAGTGTGGTGAAGACGCCGCCGCTCTCAACGTCGAAGGGGTCGAAGTTCGTCGGGTCCTGAGCCACAGAGCCGGTGATCGTTTGAGTTGCGCCGAGATAAAGCGCCTTGGTCAGCGTCGACGTATGGATGGCGCGCACGCCCTCCAGTGTGACGATCCCCTGGCTACGCCGCGTGTCGATGACCACTTCGGAAAGCCCGGCTGGCGCTGCGCCCCCGCGCGTGTACACGGCCACCGGCATGTGACCATCCGCAATCGCCGGGTTCGCTGCGTCGAACGTAATCTCGCCGAAGATCCAGGCGTTGAGGTTGGCGGCGGTTACGTTCGCCGTGATGGTGATCACCTGCGTTCCGCCAGCCGGCAAGGTGAAGGCGCTGGGCTGCACGCTGAGCGTCATGCTCACCGGCGCGGCGACGTTGACCGTGTAGCTCTCCGCCGTAGGGCGCACGCTCTTGAGGGGGCGCGTCCAGGTGCAGACGCCCACGCACTGTGGGTCGCTGAGGCTGGCGAGGTTGAGAGTGCGAGGGTCGCCGCCGGTGTTGGGATTGGCCTGATAGAAGTTCAGTGCGCTTTCGTCGAGGACGAAGCCCGTGCGCGCCGCCTGCGCCACGTCGATGCGACCGGCGCCGCGGTCGAAGGGTTGTCCGGCGGTGGCGCCATCCTCCTTGAGCACGGGGGACTTGGAGGTCAACATCAAGGCGGAGCGAATCTCGGCGGGCGACCAGCCGGGGAAGAGCGCGCGCAGGAGCGCCGCTGCACCGGCGTTGTGCGGCGCAGCCATCGACGTGCCGCTGAGCAGCCCGTAGTTGCCGCCGGTGTGAATGGCGGCGATGATGTCCACGCCCGGCGCAGTGACGTCCGGCTTCAACACGAATGGCGAGGTCGCATCCGGCCCGCGCGAGCTGAAGGCCGCCAGAACGTCGCCAGACGCCGGGTTCAAGGTGGGCGTTGCGCCGGCGATGGCGGCTGTAGTTGCGCCGCCGCCGGCGATCCAGTTCTTAAGCGCCACGCCATCTGCATAAGTGATGTGCACGCCGGGGATGGCGTAGGCGTCGGAATTCAGGGAGGCGCCGCTGGTTGCGTCATTGGCCAGGACAAAGCCGCCTGCGCCGCCTGCGGCGACGTTGTAGCTCTTTTCCACGCGAGAGACGAGGCCGCGATCGCAGACCACAATCTCGCCGTTGAACGTCCCCAGCGGGAAGGGCGCCTGGCAATAAGGGTCCGGCTCTCCCAACGTGCTGGTGTAGTTGCCTGCGTACACGATGCGTGCAGGCCCATACGGGCCGGTCATGCCCTGACCGGTGATGTTCGGCGGAGGCGCCAGGTTGCCGCCGGCCAGATTGATCAGGCCGTTGACAAAGGTGCGATGATGCGTGGCCGCCGCCACGGAGGTGACCCAGGGCGCATTCGACGGCGAGCCGATGGTCTCGGCGCTTGGGCCGGAATTGCCGGCCGAAACCGAGACGTACACGCCCGCGTCCAGCGCAGCCAACATCGCCAGGGCGTCGGGGCTGTTCCATGGGTCGCGCGAGCCGCCGCCGATCGAGTAGTTGATGACGTCGACGCCGTCGGCGACCGCCTGGTTGATCGCCGCCAGCAGCGAGCTGCCGGGGCAGGCGGAGCCGGCGCAGGCGTCGTAGGCGATGATGTTGGCGCGCGGGGCCACGCCGGAGATGACATTGGTGTACACATAGGTGGGCGCCAGGACCGAGGCGAAGACGACGTTGCCCGCCGCCGTGCTGGCCGTATGGCTGCCGTGGCCGTCGTTGTCATAGGGGCCGTCAGGCGTCTCGAAGACGTCTGCGAAATCCCAGGCGCCGATCAACTTGTTGTTGCAGGGAAAAGAGGGATCGTAGATAGCGTCGTTGGCGGGATCGCAGACGCCGTAGAACTTGCCGCGCGGGTTGCTGTGCACGTGCCCGTCTGCGCCGACGTTGGCGAAGGAGAGGCTATAAGGATTGACGCCGGTGTCGATGACGCCGACGACGATCCCTTCGCCTCTGGTCGCCGGCGCGCCGCTCCAAATCGCCGGCGCGCCGATCCAGGCCGGGCCGGCGTCCGTGTGCACCTGGTCGATAAAGTCCCGATAGAGGCGCGCCACGCCCGGCGCATTCGCCAGCTTCGCCGCCTCCACCGGCGTCAGGACCAGGGCAAAGCCGTTGAAGGCGACCTGATAGGTGAATTTCACCTCCACCGCGCGTCCCAGAATTTGCTGAATGACGTCGAGCGCGGCGCGCTGCTCTTGTGAAAGATGGTCGAGGTAGGCGCGCGCCTCGGCGCTGCGCAGGTCGAGCCTGCGGCCGGTGACGGCGGGGCTGGTGGCCGGTAGATTCGCGAGGCCGCCGCGATAGCTGGCAAGCGGCGCCCCGCTCAACTGCACGATGTAAATCGCTTGCTCCGTTCCTCCCGGATTCGTCTCGCCGATCACGCGCGGGGCGGGCTGATTGCGTTGCGCGTTCGCTTTGGGCGCGCGGGTGGTGAGGCGCGTCGGCGAAGGCGAGGCAGGTCGAGCCCATTGCTGTTTCGGAGCGTTTTGCAACGCCGTTCCGTTCATTTCATCGACGAAAGGCGCTGCATGCGCCGGCATGACGAAAGCGAACAATAGCAAAATCGTGATTAACCATTGCGAAGATTTGTGCAGCATGATTCCTCCAGTGCCACTTCCAAAGCGCTATTCATAGACGTTACGCTGCTGACAACCTTTCACAAGAGCCCTTCCTCCAACGCTGCTGAAACAAACTTACCTCGGCCTTGTAAAAACGTTGTTAACGATGATTATGATTTGTGGATGGCCGCGGAAGTTTCCGACAATTGTCTGTTTACTCCCTGTGACTTCCATTCGACTTTGAGTATACTAGCAGTGTATAAGCAAGGAAACAATCGCCTATTTTCGCCCATGCGGGCATGCAGGGAACTTTCATAGCCGAAAGGCAAGATCACACCATCACCGCGAGCGGAGTGAATTCAATGACCAGTCTTCCCGTCACGCAGTCCAAGGTGAACTATACAGCCTGGCCCGATGAAGCCGGCCACTTCGGCCCCTACGGCGGCAAGTTCGTGCCCGAAACGCTCATGCCGGCCCTGGATGAGCTGGAGGAAGTTTACCTGAAGGCGAAACACGACAAAGAGTTCCAGGCCGAGCTCGATCATCTGTTGCGCACCTTCGTAGGCCGACCGACGCCGCTCACCTACGCGCGTCGATTGACCGAATACTTCGGCGGGCCGCGCATCTACATCAAGCGCGAAGACCTCGCCCACACCGGCGCACACAAGATCAACAACGCGCTGGGCCAGGCGCTGCTGATGAAACGCAAGATGCAAAAGACGCGCATTGTGGCCGAAACCGGCGCCGGCCAGCACGGCGTCGCCACCGCCACCGCCGCCGCCATGCTCGGCATCGAGTGCGTGGTCTACATGGGCACGGTCGATATGGCGCGGCAGGAGCCCAACGTCTATCGCATGCGGCTGCTCGGCGCAGAGGTGCGCGGGGTCGATTCCGGCAGCAAGACGCTCAAGGACGCCATCAACGAGGCAATCCGCGACTGGGTGACCAATGTGCGCAACACGCACTATCTGCTCGGCAGCGCGCTTGGCCCCCATCCCTACCCGACCATCGTGCGCGACTTCCAGAGCGTCATCGGCCGCGAGGCGCTGCGCCAGATGCTCGACCCCGAAACCGGCCCTGGACGCCTGCCCGACGCCATCGTCGCCTGCGTCGGCGGCGGCTCGAACGCCATCGGCATCTTTCATCCTTTCCTGGAATACGAACACGTGCGGCTGATCGGCGTGGAGGCGGGCGGCCGCGGCATCGAAGGGGGCGAGCACGCCGCTCGCTTCGCCGACCCGAAGCTGGGCCGTCTGGGCGTCTTGCAGGGGACGAAAAGCTACGTGCTCCAGGATGAAGATGGCCAGATCGCCCTGACCCACAGCATCAGCGCCGGCCTCGACTACGCCAGCGTGGGGCCGGAGCACGCCTGGCTGCGCGACCTCGGACGCACCGAGTACACCTACGCCACCGACGACGAGGCGCTCGAGGGCGTGCGGCTGCTCAGCCGGCTGGAAGGCATCATCCCTGCGCTGGAGAGCGCCCACGCCGTTGCGCATCTGGTCAAGCTGGCGCCACAGATGAGCAAAGATGAAGTCATTCTGGTCAACCTCAGCGGCCGCGGAGACAAAGACCTCGGCACCATCATGAAAGAGCTTGGCGCACTATGACCGGCCTTGAACGCATTGAAGCGGTCTTTCGTCGTTGTCGGGCGGAAGGCCGCGCCGCCTTTATGCCCTATCATGCGATGGGCTATCCGGATCGACAGAAAACGTTGCACATCATTCGCACCCTGAGCGAAATCGGCGCCGACCTCTTCGAGATCGGCATTCCGCACAGCGACCCGCTCGCCGACGGGCCGACGATCCAAACCGCCACCTATACGGCGCTGATGCAGGGAACCACGGTCAAGGACTGTCTGGCCATGGTGCGCGAGCTGCGCGCCATGGGGGTGGATCAGCCCTTCTGCGCCATGAGCTACTACAACCCGATCTTCGCCTATGGCGTGGAGCGTTTTGTGGAGGACGCGGCCACCGCCGGCGTCGACGGCCTGATCGTGCCCGACCTGCCGCCTGAGGAAGCGGGAGAGCTGGAGGCCGCCTGCCGTCAGGCCGGCCTGGCGACGGTCTACCTGCTGGCGCCGACCAGCACCGAGGAGCGCATCCGCTACGTAGCTTCCCACTGCACCGGCTTCATCTACCTGGTCAGCGTGACCGGCATCACCGGCGCGCGCAGCGAGCTGCCGCCGGACCTGGCCGAGTTTGTGGCGCGCGTGCGTCGTCACACCGACCTGCCTCTCGCCGTCGGCTTCGGCATCGCCAACGGCGCGCAGGCGGCGGCGGTTGCCCGCATCGCCGAAGGGGTCATCGTCGGGTCGGCGCTCGTCAAGGCCGCCGGCGGCGAGGATGGCCTGGCGCGCGTGGCTGCGCTGGGCCGCGAGCTGGCGCACGGCGCCCATCATCCTCGAACGAACGGAGCGTCATGACCCTCTCACCGGCGCAACAGATTGCACTGTGGGCGGACGCATTGCGGCACATGGCTGCATCCGGCCTGCGTTTTGCGCCGACCCTCTATGACCAGGAGCGCTACCACGCCTTGCAGACGCTGGCGATGGAGATGCAGGCGTATGCCGGCGGGCAGGCGCCGGAGGCGTTGGAGCCGTTGCGCGCCGGCGTCTTCTCCCATGTGACGCCCTTCTGCACCGCCGACGCCGCCATCATCGACGCGGAGGGTCGGCTGCTCCTTATCCGTCGCGCCGACAACGGGCTGTGGGCGCTGCCCGGCGGCGCGCTCGAGGTGGGCGAGACGCCGGCGCAAGGTGCAGCGCGCGAGGCGCTCGAAGAGAGCGGCGTGGCGAGCGAACCGGTGGCGTTGGCGGGCGTCTGGGATTCGCGATTGTGCGGCAGTATGACGCGACATCATATGTACCATTTCGTCGTCCTCTGCCGCCCGCTTCCGACGCAGCCGAAAGCGCCCGCCTCTCACGCGCATGAGGTGCTGGGCGTCGGTTGGTTCCGGGAAGCGGAGCTGCCGACCGATCTCGACCCGGGCCATGTCACGCGCATCCCGCACGCCTTCAAAGTGTGGCGAGGAGAGGCGTCGGCTCATCTCGATCTGTGAATCATCCGATCACTTGCTGCAGCACGCGCAGCCAGTTGCCTCGCAGCACCTTTTCGATCTCGTCTGCGCGAAAACCGCGTTCCCGCATTCGCCGTCGCAAATTGGAGGCGTGGCTGTGATTGGTGAGCCCAGGCGGCTGGTGCGCTTCAATCATGCTGGCGGCGAGAGCGGCCTGCTGCTCCGGCGTCCAGTAGCGGAAGAGGAACTCAATAAAGTCGAAGCCGACGCCGACTGCGTCAATGCCCGCCAGGTCGGCGACATAGGCGATATGGTCGATGTAGTGGTCGAGCGTCGCCTTCTCTTTTTCGGCGCTCAGCAGAACGGCGTTGATCCCAACGACGCCCCCGCGTGCGCCGACGGCGCGAATATGCGCATCGCCGGTGTTGCGTTCGATGTCGTGAAAGCGCCGTGGGTTGGTGTGAGAAATAATCACCGGTCCATCGGTCAGCGCCAGCGCGTCGTCGACGCCCGCCGGGTTGAGATGGGCCAGATCGATCACGATGCCCAGCCGCTGACACTCCTTCAACAAAGCCTTCCCAAAAGGGCTGAGGCCCGCAGGCGAGGAGCCTGCCGACGCGAAGACGCCGCCGTCGCCTGCGGCGTTGCGTCGAGCGTGCGTCAGGCCGACGCTGCGCACCCCTAGCTCGTAGAAGACGCGCAACAGATACAGGTCTGTTCCCAGCGGCTCGACGCCCTCCATGGTGAGCAAGACGCCGATCTTGCCTTCTCGTCGGGCGCCTTCGATGTCGGCGTAGCTGCGACACAAGGTTACGTCCTGGCCGGCAAGCTCGATCTCCTCGAGCAGCCGGGCCGCCTGATCCAACGCCACGCGCAGCGCCATTTCCGGCAGGTATTTCTCCTCGATGTACAGCGCTGCGCCGATTAGCTCGACGCCGCCGGCGCGCAGCTCGGGGACGAACTCATCTCGCAGCAGGCCGCGCTGGGCGCGGCGGTCATAGAGCGCCAGCGGCAGATCGAAGTGCATATCGACAAGCCCTGGAAGATGATCGGAAGTTGGTCGTGCAGATGCCATGGCGACGCCTTTCTGTGTTGAGGTCGCGTCTCCAGCGTGACGTGGGAGACAATTGTATGCAATCGAACAGAGCATAGTACAATCTGGGTGCTGTTTCAAACTTCACTTCACAGAGAAGCGAGCCTCATCATGTCTTCAACGCACATCGGGCTGCGCGCCCGTCTCCACGAATGGGCGCAGGCGGGGTGGCGTGCTCACACCGGCTGGGTGTTGGCGATCTTCGCCACAATTTCGTTCAGCATGGCGCCGCCGCTGGTGCGTTACGCCATCGTCGATGGCTTCGATCCGGTGGCGCTGCTCGTGGCGCGTATGATTTTAGCGTCCGCCCTGTTGGGGATCACCCTGGGAGCGCTGGATTGGCGAAAGTTGAGGTTGTCGCCGCGCGGCATGGCCGCCTGCGCGCTGGTCGGGGCGGTTAATGCCGCGGGCATGGTGCTCTTTTTTGTGGCGCTTGGCCTGCTGGAGGCGTCGCTGGCCTCGATGATCCTGGCGCTGAGCCCGCCCATGGTGCTGAGCCTGCTGGCGCTGCGCGGGGAGCAGCTGACGCAACGCCATCTGGTGCGTCTCGGCCTGGCGTTGAGCGGCGTCTATCTGCTGGTCGGCCCGAGCGGGGAGGTCAACTGGGTCGGCGTTGCGCTGGCGCTGCTGGCGACCTTTCTGTTCTCTTTACAGATGGCGTTGACGCAATGGACGCTGGCGCCCTACCCGACGCGCACGGTGGCCTTCTATGTCACGGCGTGGATGACTGCGTGCGTGGTGGGGTGGTGGCTGCTGCGCGGGGCGACATGGAGCGCCCCGTCGATGGGCGGTTGGCTGGCCGTCATCGCTCTGGCGATCGTCAGCACGTACATTGCGCGTCTCGCCTTCTTTGCCGCAGTCGGCGCCATCGGGGGCGCGCAGGTGTCGTTGCTGGGGCCGGTGGAGACCTTGCTCAGCGTGACCTGGTCGGTTCTTTTCTTGCAGGAGCGGCTGACGCTCTGGCAATGGCTTGGCGGCGGGTTGATTCTCATCAGCGCGCTGCTGGCTGTGCAGCGACTGGGGCGAGTCAATCTGCGGTTGCCGAGACGGTAGCTCCCAAGGCAAGGGAAAGGCTTCTTGGAATTGCGCTCAGCTCTTCGGCAACCGCCGCAGGGAGCGTCACAGGAAGGTGGGCTGCTTCCAGTCTACTGATCAAACTCCCTCTGTCGCCATCTCCGTCGACGCTCCCATTCCAGGCTGTCGAATCCATCCGTGCTGTCTACGGCGTAGAACCATACGAGCAATTCAAACGCCAACACCGTTATCGCCGCGGCGAGAATCTCGACCATTTCACCCTCCCATTTTTCCTCGGCCTCTTCTAAATCTTCTGCAACGTTCGACCATCTTACGGCCTCTCTCAATTGCATGTCTGCTCCATCTCTTCCGCCAACGGCGTTCCTTGGCTTTCGAGCCAGCTTCCAATGCGAACGAGCACCTTGCCCAGCAGCGCCAAGACGAATAAAACCACGGAAACGCGTGCACCCTCTTTTGGAGCAGTTTGCCGAAGCTGCCGAATCAGCCTGGCTTGCTCAGCAGCGCGCAGCAATTCATTGTGCCGTTCCTTCTGCATCTCCCACTCCCACCCCGGATGATTCCACATCGCTTTCCCCCTTTTTCCCTGTAGCCAGTGCGGCAACATGTAACTATAAAATTAATTTTAGATGGTTACATGGTATCATGTATTTTGTAACTTGTCAATATGCAAATTGATAGTTACAATGAGTATTGATAGTTGCAATGAGTTTGTCTGCGCTATCCGCAATCTCCACGATTCGAGAGTGGGAGCCGCGATTTCGATCGAGAATTTGCGAAGCAGTTCCGTTGATAGGGACGCCATACAGACAGATCAAACAGACAGATCAAGACGAGGAGGAAATGTACGAATGGAAGGCCAGCATGAAGTGCATGGGGATTTCAAAGCTGTCGGGGGATCGCTTTGTCTGGATTTCACCAACACCGCCAGCGCTCGCGACACCGGCTCTCCAAACGAACGTTTACATACGTATGAAGAGCTGCTGACCTGGGGTGAGGTGGTGGGCGCCTTGCCGAAGGAAGGCATCGAGGCGTTGCGGAGAGAGGCGGCGCAACGACCGGCCGAAGCTGAGGAAGCTCTTCGCCAGGCGCTTCACCTGCGAGAGACGCTGTTTCGGATTTTTCTGCGCGTCATCGAAGGCGCAGCGCCGGAGCCAGCCGATCTGACGTATTTGAACGAGGCTGTCGCCGCCACCTATGCTCATCTTCGTTTGGAGCCAGGCGCGCCGTACTACATCTGGAAGTGGGATGAATCCCCCGGGCGTCTTGATCGGATCCTGTGGCCTGTCGTGCACTCTGCGGCGGAACTGTTGACCGGCGGCGAGCTAGAGCGCGTGCGCATTTGCGATGGCGAGCATTGCGGCTGGCTTTTCATCGACCGCAGCAAAAACCATAGCCGCCGCTGGTGCGACATGCGCGACTGTGGCAATGTGGCGAAAGTGCGCCGTTATCGACGCAAGCACAAAATGGAAGCGAGCGTTTAGTCCTCGAGCTTCATGCCATAGCCGATCCATCCATCCCCTTCAAAGACGCGCTGAAAGCCAACACGCTCGTAGAAGTGAATGGCGCGCGTGTTGCGCCGACCCACCCCAAGGTGAACGGCTGGGACGCCCAACGTCTGCAAGCGCTCGAGGAACGTCTCGATCATGCGGCGCCCCCATCCCTGGCCTTGGGCATGCGGCAAAAGGTCGATGTGCAGATGCGCCGGATAATCTTGCAGGGCTGGCTCTGGCCGATAGCCGTGATGAATGCCGCGGATCGCCTCGGCGTCAGGGGAGTGGTCGTCTGCTGCAGGCAGTGGGTAGCGGGTGCGCAACACCGGAAACCACTCGCGTTCGCACCAATCGGCGAAGGTGTGCGAATCGCGCGTGCCCAACACATAGCCGCAGGGCGCGCCGTCCGCCGTCAACATAAAACAAAGATCAGGCTCGGCCACAGCGTAGGGGCCGACGTAGATGTGCCCTAGCAGCTCGGGATCGCGGAAAAGGCGGGTGGCGTCCTTCCCGCTGTCGCCGGTTTGCAGGCAGATGCGATAGAGCGCGCAGAAGTCGCTGGGGTGATATGGACGAATGGCGAAGTGCATAGGGATCACAACGTTGATGCGCCTGGACGTTAAACAAACTTTGCCAGCCGCTGCTGCAACACCGCATAGGGCTGGGCGCCGACGATCTGATCGACGGGTTGGCCGTTCTTGAAAATGATCAGGGTGGGGATGCTCATCACCCGATAGCGCTGAGCGGTCATCGGGTTCTCGTCGACGTTGAGCTTGCCGACGACGGCGCGGCCGGCGAACTCTTGCGCCAGCTTTTCCACCGAAGGCGCCACCATGCGGCAAGGGCCGCACCAGGGCGCCCAGAAATCGACCAGCACCGGCCTCGGCTGATGGATCGTCTGATCGAAGTTGGCGTCGGTCAAGATGAGGGGCTTGCCATCGCTCGCCGCCTGGCCAGTTGGCTGTTGGGCGGCGGCTGACCGCTGGGCGGTTGTAGGCTGCGGCTTGCCCTCGACGAAGTGCGCCAGCCAGGCCGCCACGTTGCGCCGCGCTTCCTCGCTTGCCAGCGCCAGTTCCGGTTTGCCGTTGCGGATAAGCAGATAGAGCGGCGTAGTCGCCACGCGGAAGCGCTGCACCAGGGCAGGCTCCTCGTCCGCGTTGACGCGCGCCAGGATGGCGCGTCCGGCGTAGCGCTTCGCCAACTCCTCTAGCTCTTGCTCCTGGGCAGGCGTCAGCGGCGTCGAGGCCCGCCAGAAGACCAGCATCACCGGCAGCCCGGCGTTTAGGATGCGATCAACGCTCTGGGCGTTGGTGTTGAGCACGTCGGCGATTGTCATAGATGGCTCCTTTTTATCGAAATAACGATCTCTTCGCGCACTCAGGGCAAATTGCCCCGCACCTCGGCGATTATCGGATCAATTTCTTTGATTTTTTCATATTCGGCGTCCCAAAACTCCTGATCGGCCATGCGTCGGATGTATTCGGCGCTATAGCCGAACTTCGTCCACAGGTCGAGCTTCATCTGCTGCAGCCGTTCATGGTGGCCGCCCGTGGTGAGATCGATAATTTCTCCCAGGCTGGCGCCGAGGAAGACGCTCTTGGCCCACATCTCCAACTGATCGTCCGTCGGCTTGCCGCCGTTGCGTTCGTAGAGCGCTTCGCTTACGGAAGGATAGCGGTCGTAGGAATCGGTGGCGATGGTGACGACGTTGTCCTCCGGCCCCAGGCCCAGATATTTCGCCGTCTTGATGGCGCCGATGATGTTGCAGATGCAGCTTGGCCCGAATTTCCCCCAGAGCTGGCAGGCGGCGTCGCCGGGCACGCCGAGTCGATCGGTCAAAATGTGTGTTCCACTCTGGATCACCTCCATGCCGCGCACGGTGTCCTCATCGTGGACGAGCATCAGCAGGTCGGTGTTAAAGACATTGTGGATGAGCGTCACCATCTTGTCGCCGATGCCTTCGATGCGATGTTGGCCTTGCCCGCCATTGTAGAGAGTGCTGCATTCGCGCGGCTCCAGCGCCACAATTTTGGCGTCGGGGTAGACGGCCTTGATGGCGTCGCCGGCGGCGAGCGTGCCGGCGCTGCCCGGCGCACTGGCGAAGGCGGCGATGCGACCGTTGCCGACGCCCTTTACGGCGTCGAGCGCCGCCTTGCCGGTCACGTGGCGATGGAAGCGATAGTTGGGCAGCAGCTCGAACTGCGCCAGCGTCACGTACCTGTCGGGCTTGCTCACATATTCCTTGTGCGTGCGCTCCAGGGTCAGAATCACATCGGATTCGGTGCCGGGCGTAAGGTCGAGTTCGCCTTTGTATTTGCGGATGCGTTCGTACCGTTCCTTGCTCATGTTGTCGGGCATGACGACGACCGCCTTGTAACCCTTCAACATGCTGATGTAGGCGGTTCCGATGCCGAAGTTGCCGGTGCTGGGGCCGACCACGATGCGCTCGCCCGGCCGCAGCCCTTCGAGCGCTTCATGTTCGGCGAGCGTGGCGTAGGCCGGGCCGACTTTCATGCTGCCGCTGGGAAAGTTGCGACCGCTGAGCACGACGATGTTGGCCGGAACGCCCGTCAGCTCCTTGGGCAGGACGATCTTCTCCACCTCTTCGTCGGTGTTTTTCCAGTTGATGTTGAAGAGGTTGAGCGGATCGGTTTCGTCAGCGCGGGCCGCGTTGGCGCGTGCGCGCAGCGCAGCAGGCAACAGCATCGGATTGCGCATTTCGGCGTAGGTGGGGCCGGGGACAATTGGGCGCGACACGGGTCGTTCTCCTTTGCAACCTTCTTATTTTTGATCGAAATGATCGACTCAGCGCTTCCAAGCATAAGCATAATTGGCGATTGTGGCAATCTGATTTTGTCCTCAGGTGCGATTTGCGCCGAAGCCGATGCCGGCGGGCTCCATCCGAGTGTTATACAGGTCTAAACATTTCGGTAAGGAATCCTTAAAGTGCGCGGGTTTGTTCGATGGACGGACTGTCTGGTATTCTGGCCGCATGATGCGTTCGGCTTCAGCGCCTTGCGGAGCTCTGCTCCGCCCACAAACTCGCCCGATGATTTTGCGGACCCTCGTGACGTTGGCCCTTTTCTGCAGCGCAATCCTGCACGTTGCGCCGCTTCGCGCGCAGGAGGATGTCCAACTGAGTGCGGAAGCGCAGCAGATTTTCAACGACGTCAACCAGGCGCGCATCGACAACGGTCTGCCGCCCCTCCGCCTCGACCCTGCGCTGACGCTGGCGGCGCAACGTCACGTGGATGACATCATCGCCAACGGCAACTGGGGGCACTACGGCAGCGACGGCAGCAACGTGCGCACGCGTGCGGCCCGCGTCGGCTATGGCAGCAGCTCGGTCAGCGAGAACTGGGTGGCCGTCCGCTCGCCGGAGCGCGCCATCGTCTGGTGGATGAACGATTGGATTCATCGCGTCAATATTCTCGGCGGCCACTGGGACGACATCGGCGTCGGCGCCGGCAAGGCGCCGAACGGTTTTTATCTGTTCGTCACCGTTTTCGGCAACGCCGATGGAAGCCCGCCTGTCTCTGTGGCTGCGCGCTCCGCAACGAGCGCACGTTCTGTGCAACAGGTGCCCCCGGGCGGCATGGAGTATACGGTGGCGCCGGGCGACACGCTCTCCGGCATCGCCGTGCGCTACGGACTGGACTGGCAGGACATCGCCATCGCCAACAATCTGAAAGAGAACGATCTGTTGCAGATCGGGCAGGTGTTGCGGCTGCCCTCGCCCGGCGGCGTAGGCGGCCCTGTGGAGGTGGCTGACGTCGCCCCTGGCCGGCAACGGTACACCGTCGTCGCCGGCGATACGCTGGTCTCGATTGGGCTGCGCTACGGCGTTGCGTGGCAGGAGCTGGCGGCGGTCAACGGCCTGCGCGAGTTCGATCTGCTGCAAATCGGGCAGGAGTTGATCCTCCCCGCCAGCGTCGACGCGCGCAACAGCGCCGAGGCCGGCGCCTCACAACCCACTGCCCAAAGCGCGACGCCGACGAGCGTCGCGGCGACGTCTGGACGAGAGTACGTCGTCCGCAGCGGCGACACGGCGTTGGCGATTGCGCTGAGTCACAATGTCTCTCTCCAGGCGCTGCTGCGCGCCAACAACCTCAGCGAACGCGATTACCTGCAGATCGGCCAGGTGCTCGTCATCCCTCCGACGGAGGCCGGAGCGCCCTCCACCAATTCAACCGACAACGTCACGCCCACACAAGCGACGTCGCCGGCGCGCACGTACACCGTGCGAACCGGCGACACTGTCTTCGCCATCGCCATGCGCCTCGGCGTCGACTGGCAAGAAATGTTGCGCGTCAACAATCTGACGGAACGCAGCCTGCTCCAGCCCGGTCAGGTGCTGATCGTTCCCTGAGCGATCACCGGGCGACGGTCGGCAGGTAGATGCGGCTGACGCCGAGCACAGGCTCCTCCTCCGGCGGCAGCGCGGTCGGCGCAGTTGTCGTTTCCACCTGACCCGCGGCCGAAGCGCGCGCCTCGACCTGCGGCAGCACACCGCCGCCGAGAAGGGCTGTGGAGGTCGCCACCGCAGTGTTCACGAGCGCTTCCTCCAGCACGACCGGGCCGAGCGCAGGCAGCAAGCTGCGCGTGATCGCCAGGGATGCGCCCGGCGCCAGCGGCGCATTGAGGACAAAGCCGTTGACGCCCAGCGCAGGATCGTCGATGGTGTGGGCTGTAAAGGTCACATCCCCTGTATTGACGAGCGTCAGACAGTAGTAGAGCTGCGCCCCCGGCGCAGTCACCAGTCCACCAGGCGCTGCGCAGGCGTCCGGATCGAGGCCCACGCTTTTCACCACGCTCAGGCCGGGATTGAAGACCTGCACCTGGGCGGCGCTGCTTGCTGCGAGCAGCGCCTGCGCCTGCATGGCCGCGTCGTCTCCCTGCTGGGAGACGATAGTCGGCTGCGTCTCCGCCGTCACAGTGGCGACGTTGGTGTAGCTGAGGGCCGGCGCATCGCTGCAAGTGTAGGCGTAGGATGCGCCGGGCGCCAGGTTGGGCAGCGCGGCGCTGCACGCAGGCGCCAGGTCGTCTGTCACCGCTGCGTTGGTCAGGGTGATGGCGCCGCTGTTCGCCACGGTGATCGTGAACGTGGCCGCTTCGCCCAGGCGCACGAACTGGAAGGCCGGCGCTTTGTCGATGGCAAGCGTCTGTTGCACCTCAAAAGGAAGGATGATGGAGAGATTGCAGGGCCCCTGCAAGGTCACCGTCGCTGCGCCGGGTTGTTCAGGCGTAAAGATCGCTTCGATTTCGCCGTCGTCGTTGAGAAAACTTGGTACGACGGCGCCCTGGCTTGCACCCACCTGAAGCTGCCCGTTCGAGGCTGAAAGCGTGAACGGCGGCGCATCCAGGTTCGAGCCGGGGCCGCCGGCCAATCGCCAGGTTGCGCTGCTGTCCTGCGGTCGGAAAAGAATCGTCACAGGCAAGCCTGGTTGAATCGGGCCTGGGCTGACGTTCACGTGGATTTGGTCGATCCACGGTGCAAAGTCGATGAAGCCGCCTTCGAGATCGTTGGGAGGGTCGGGGGCGTAGGTGGCTGCGTCGCGCACATTGTCGCCCGTCCCTGCAGGATTGGCGGGATGCGTCGGCCCGTTGAATGCGCCCCACCAGCTCCCCTTCGCCGCAATCGTCTCTGTATACAGGGAAGAATCGGCCAGCATGACCATGCCCGCCTCCTGGTTCTCGCAGACGGCGTTTTGCGCAAAGATCGTCGGCGTGTTCGGGAAGCTGTACGGGTCTTCGAGGGTGCGCGCGTCATACAACACGCCGACGGTGTTGCTCTGGATCAGCGAGCCGGTGATAGTGTACTGGTGACCACCGCTGAAGGTGGGGAGGATCGCGACGCCGGCGTTGGCGTTCTGTCTTGCCGTGACGCGATGGAGGCGGGCGAACGGCGGCTCGCCGATGAAAAAGCCGCCCTCTTCGCCCAGGTTGCCGATCGCTGCGCTGTTTTCGATGTCGACGCGTCCCACCGGCGGGCAGAAAGGCGGCTCTACGTAATTCATTCCGTTGCCGCCGTTGAAGAGCAGTTGACTGTCCACCATCCTCACCGCCAGGGAGCCATCAAAACGTCCAATTTGCACGCCGTTGAAGGCGTTCTGTTGCACAAACACGCCCTGCAACAGCACAGGCGTCAGGCTGCAACGCTCCTCGAAGGTGCGATCGCTGATCCAGAAGCCGACGTCGCCGTTGCCGATCGCCGCGCTGTTGGTCACCGTGATCGCGGCGTCGGTAGCCAGCTCGACGCCGCTGGCGCCGGCGTTGATGGCTTGCGTCCCGGTGACGAAGATGGACTGCTGCGCCTGCAACAGGATGCCGGAGACGGCGGGCTGGAAAGCGACCACGTTGGCGACCGTGATCGCGCCGTTGACTTCAATGGCGTCGTGCGTGTCCGCAAAGAGGTCGATGGCGCTGGCGTCGGGCGAGGTCGTCGCTAGGTCGATTAAGGTCACGTCTCCATCGAAGCGGGCGCTAATCCAGATGGCCGGGCCGGCGGCAGGCGCGATCGTGACCGGCCCGCTCGCCTGAAGGGTCAGGTTGCCCATTGGGCCGGAGATGGCCGACCCCATCAGGCTAAGGTCGACGCTCTCGTTGTAGACGCCTGCGCAGATGGCGATGACATCTCCAGGCGAGGCGTTGTTGACGGCCGCCTGAATCGTAGGGTGGTCGCCTCCGGACGGGCAGACGGTGATGGTCGCTGCGTGGGCGGCGGGCGCGCTGATCAGCGTCGTCAGCGCCCAAAGCAAAGCCAACGCCAGCAGCAGTGCGCTCCAGCGCGGTGCATTTCGGTGTAATAAGGGGGTAAACTTTGACACTGGCTTGCTCCTTGTTGGATGAATGTCAGGTTAGATGAAATCAATGATCGGTGGATAGAGAGGCGGAGAGCCATTCCCCATGGCGACGCGTTGGAGCGCGAGGCGTGGATTGTAGCTGCGCCTTTCCGATTATCGCTTACGTTTTCTTAAAGCTCAAAACGAAAAAATGGCTGATGGTTTTTCGCAAAATCGTTTGGCGATTGTCGTTGCTGCAGCTCGTAGCCGCAGGTTTTAGGCATACCGGCAAATTGCCAAAATCATTCGCCAATCCCAAAGGCCATGAAATGGCGCCGGCAGATTTTAATTCCGATGTGTTACAGAAGCGTTACGCCGTGAGCGAGCAATTGAGGCAGCGCCAGAAGACTAAGCCTTCGCTGTTGAACTGGATGAGCGCCGTCCCCAGCGCAAAGGCGCCGAGCAGCGCCGCCCCGACGCCGCAGAGGAGATTGAGGATGCGGAAGGCGCGGGTGATTGCAGGCGGCTCAAGCCGGAGCAGCCCAAGCAGCAATAAGCCCCACAACGCGGCGCCGAGGACGAGGCCGATGAAAGTCAGCGCATAGTCTGACGGATCCACGGGCGGCGCGGTGAAGAGAAGCGCCGCTGCACTCACGCCCACCCAGAAGCCAAGCGCGTAGGGATTGGTGAAGCCGGTCCTGACGCCGCTGCGAAAGTCTTGTCGCCCTTCGTTCAAGTCGAGGCGAGGCGCAGCGCCCTGGCGGGCGTCCAGCAGCGCGCCCAACGCCAGCCGCAGGAAGAAAAAGGCGCCCACGAGGGTGAAAATGACGCGCAACGGCGTCAATTCCGCCGTGGCGTAGAGCAGAAGCAGCGCCGCAGCCATCCAGAGCGCATCGCCGGCGATGGCGCCGGCGAAGATGGCCAGAAGTCTGCCGGGGCCTCGGCGCCTGCCCTCGGAAAGCGCAGCGGCGGCGAGGGTGATCTGTTGCGCATAGAAGAGAAAACCGGCGGCGAGGGAGAATAAGAAGGCAGCCATGCGCTTCACCCTTTCTGTGCAAGCACGCGACGGATGACCTCAAGCCCGCGCTCCACCAGCGCCAGGTTGGCCTGGCTGCCCATGTGGCCGATGCGAAAGACCTTGCCCGCCAGCTCGCCGTAGTTGCCGCCCACCGCCATGCCGTAGCTGCGCAGCGCGCGATCGAACTCAGGCCAGCTCCAACCCTCGGGCACATAGGCGGCGGTCACAGTCGGCGAATTGTACGCCTCCTCGGCAGGGAAGAGCCGGATTCCCAGCGCCTCCAGGCCGCGGCGACAACGCTCCGCCACCGCCGCATGACGCGCATAGACCGCCTCCATGCCTTCCGCCAACAGCAGATCAAGCGACGCTTCCAGGCCGGCCAGGGCGCTCCAGTTGTGCGTGTACGGCAAATACCGCTGCGCCGGGCCATCTCGCCAGGGCGCCAGCGCGTCGTAGCCCGCATAGTTCACTTCGGCCACAGCCTGCCAGGCGCGCTCGCTCACGGTCACCATTGCAAGATCGGGCGGCAGGCTCAGCGCTTTCTGGCTGCCGAGCAGTCCCAGATCGATGGAGCAGCGATCGACCTCGACAGGGACGCCGCCGCCGCTGGCGACAAAGTCGACATAAAACAATGCGTCCACTTCCTGACAAATCTGCCCAAGCTCCTCGAGCGGGTTGAGCGTGCCGCTCGGCGTCTCGCAGTGCACGGCGGTGACCACCTTGGGGCGAAAGCGTCGCGCCGCCTCGCGCACCGGCTGCGGGTCGAGAATGCGGTCGAAGGCAAAGCCGACGACCTCCACCTCGGCCCCGATCTGGCGCGCCATGTCGCCGATGCCGTAGCCGAAGAGGCCGGTTCCCACCGCCAGCACGCGGTCGCCCGGCCGCACCACGCTTTTGAGCGCGCCCCACAGCGCGAGCATCCCCTCGCCCGTCTGGATCGTCACCTGCGCACTTGCGCCTAGAACAGTCTGCAGCTTGCGTGCGCAACGTTCATACAGCTCAAAAAACTCCTCCTCCAGGTCTGCGCTGCCATAATCGATGGCGTAGGCGGCGCGCACAGCTTCTGGCACCGAGACCGGCCCCGGCACAAGTGGAATTGAATAGCTTTGCATCTTGGCCTCCCCCTGAATTCACGGTAACATGCTGAATCGACGGCTGGAGCGCTTAAGACAAATGCACATGAACGCGAAGCCACAGAGGCGCAAAGAAGAGGGACGGAAGAAGATCGGCGGCCTGGTGGCTGCGTGAGAGTTCATCGCTTTTGTGCTCCATGTTTGACTTGATATGTTACTACGAGATCGTTGCTATGAGTATGTCGTTGGCGCCTCTGAACCGAAAATGTTTTCTCACAGGGCCGTTCGGAGCGGGCAAAACGACGGCGGCCATTGCGCACCTGCGCCAACTTCTGCGCAGGGAGCGCGTGCGCGGGGACGACATCCTGGTGCTCTTGCCGCAGCGTTCGCTGGCTGCGCCCTATCACGAGGCGCTGCGCAGCGCCGACCTGCCGGCGGGGCCGTTCGTGCGCGTGACCACCTTCGCCAGCCTGGCGCGGCAAGCCGTCGAGCTCTACTGGCCGCTGCTGGCGCCGGTGGCCGGCTTCGTCGACCCTGCGCGTGAACCCACGTTTTTAACGCTGGAGACGAGCCAGTATTACATGGGGCCGCTGGTGGAAGCCGCCATCGAGGAAGGGGCCTTTGACGCCGTGCGCGTCGAACGGCCGCGCATCGTCAGCCAGGTGCTCGACAACCTTAACAAGGCGGCGCTGCACGGGCTGAGCATCGACGAGGCGTATGAACGGCTAGAGCTGGCGGTTCCCCCAGGCGAGCAGCGCACGGCTCGGCTCAACGCTCTGCGCGCAGCGCGACGCATCTCTCATCAATTCCGTCAGCGCTGTCTGCAGGAGACGCTCCTCGACTTCAGCCTGCAGGTGCAGCTGTTCAACGAGCACGTCCTGACCAACCCATGGAGCCGCACGCATCTTTTTCGGACGCACCGCCATTTAATCTACGACAACGCGGAAGAGGACACCTTCAGCGCCCATCGCCTGATCGGCGAATGGCTGCCGCAGCTCGAAAGCGCCCTGATCATCGTCGACAGCGACGCCGGTTATCGCACCTTTCTCGGCGCCGACCCTGTGGGCGTGGAGACTTTGCGTCGCCTCTGTGAGGAGGAGATCGTCTTCGAGCGTTCGCACGTTATGCCGCCTGCTCTTGGGCATCTGTCGCAGCGCATTGACGCCCTTTTCGACAGTCGGCGTCGAATCCCTGCGCCGCCGACGTCTGAACCTGCAGCGACGCCCGCCCTCGTCATTCCAGACCAGCTCTTCCGCTTTTATCCGCAGATGATCGCCTGGACGGCGGAGCAGATCGGCAGGCTGGTGCACCAGGAGGGCGTTCCACCCGGCGAGATCGCGGTGCTGGCGCCCTTCGTCAGCGACGCGTTGCGCTTCAGCCTGCAGATGGCGCTGGAGCGTCGCAACATCCCTCTGGCGACGCACCGCCCCAGCCGCGCGCTGCAGGATGAGCCGGCGGCGCGCACGTTGTTGACGCTGGCGCGGCTGGCGCACCCTTTCTGGGGGACGCCGCCTCTGCCCGCAGACGTGACGCTGGCGCTCACCCTCGCCATCGAGTCGCTCGACCCGGTGCGCGCCAGCCTGCTCTCGGAGCGGGTCTATCCTCCGCGACGCCGGGACAATGAGTTGGGCGCCTTTGCGTCGCTGCCCGAATCGGAGCGGCGGCGCATCACCTATGCGGTGGGCGAGCGCTACGACCGGCTGCGCAACTGGCTTTACGACTATCGCAGCGAGACGGAGCCGACCCCGCTCGACCAGTTTTTTGCGCGGCTCTTCGGCGAAGTGCTCAGCCAACCGGGCTTCGGCTTTCATGAAGACAGGGACGCTGCGCGCGTGGCGAGCCAGCTCGTCGAGTCGGCGCGCAAATTTCGCTGGACCTTCGAGAGCGGGCGTGCGGAGGCGCCCGATCCAGCTCGACTCGGCCGCGACTACGTGCAGCTTGCCGAGCGCGGCGCGTTGGGCGCCCTCTACCTGCCCGGCTGGCGCACGCCGGAGGACGCTGTGTTCCTGGCGCCTGCCTACACCTTCCTGCTGCGCAACCGCCCCGTGGAGATTCAATTTTGGCTGGACATCGGCGCCACAAGCTGGTGGGAGCGCCTCTATCAGCCGCTCACACATCCCTACGTGCTCTCCTCGCGCTGGCCCCTCGCCGCACCGTGGACCGATCGCGACGAGTATCGGGCGAGGCAGGAGACGTTGCGTCGTCTGCTCCTTGGCCTGGTGCGGCGCACGCGACGGCAAATCTACCTGGCCGCCAGCGACTACAGCGAAAGCGGCTTCGAGCAGCGCGGCCCGCTGTTGACGGTCGTGAACCGCCTGTTGGGGGAAGGGACGAGGGGATGATGGCGCCCAATCCTTGCAGAAACGCGGAGTTGCAATTGCAGTCCCCAATTTTCCCGCTTGACAATCCCTATTGACTGTGCTACGCTGTTTGCAAGTTTGTCCACACTGTGGACAAATGTGCAAGATAGGTGCAGCTATTTTCTGCTTGCTCCCAAAAAGCCGGAAATTCAAATAGTCTTTTTGTGTTCGCTTGAGTTGAGGTTCTGATGCAGGCAACCCGGTCACGTGCAATGCGCACGCGGCGACGCGTCCCACTCTGGTCGCCGGAAGTCCCGGTCCCATGAATAACCAAATCGCCATCGTCACCGGTGGCGGCCAGGGCTTGGGACAGGCGATCTGCCGAAGGCTGGCGGAGGCGGGCGCACAGGTGGCGGTCGTGGATCGCAACGCCGAGAGCGCACGCGCCACAGCGCAGGAGCTGGAACAACTCACCGGACGCCCTGCCCTGGCCGTGCACGCTGACGTCACGGTGGAGGAAGATGTGGCGGCGATGGTCGCTCAGACGGTCGCCGCCTGGGGCCGCATCGATCTGCTCGTCGCCAATGCCGGCGTCGTGATCGCCGGTCAGGCGACCGAGCTGGACAGCGCCAGTTTCCGTCGCGTGATCGACGTCAACCTGACCGGCTACTTCCTGTGCGCCAAATATGTCGCTCCTGTCATGAAGGCGCAGCGGAGGGGCGTCATCATTCAGATCAACTCCATCTCCGGCCTGCGCGGCAGCTTCGGCAACGGCGCCTATTGCGCCAGCAAGGCGGCGGGCATCGGACTGACGCAGAGCCTGGCGCTTGAGCTGGCGGAATATGGAATTCGCGTCAACGCCATCTGCCCCGGCCATCTGCTCGATTCGCCGCTATGGGTGAATTCGTTGTACAAACAGTACGCAGCGCGTTTCCAGATCACGGAAGCAGAAGTGCGCCAGAAATACATCGACGCCGTTCCGTTGCGCCGGCCATGCACCTACGACGATGTGTGCAACGCATTGTTGTTTTTGGCCTCAGATCAGGCGAGCTACATGACCGGCCAGGCGATCAACGTCAACGGCGGCCAGGAAATGCGATAGGAAGGACAGAACTATGGGTGGAACCCCAGGACAGGAGTCATTCGTTATCGGCATCGACAGCAGCACGACGGCGTGCAAGGCGATCGCCTGGGATCGCGCCGGTCGCGCCGTCTCGGAAGGACGCGCCAGTTACCCCTTGCTTCAACCCTTCCCTTCCTGGCATGAACAGGACGCAGAGCATTGGTGGGCGGGCGCCTGCAAGGCGCTGCGCGAGTGCGCCGGCCAGGTGAACGCTGCGAAGATCGAGGCGATGTGCATCACCCATCAGCGCGAGACTTTCGTTCCCGTCGATCGCGCAGGGCGACCGTTGCGCAACGCCATCCTCTGGTCCGACGAGCGCAGCCGCAAGCAGGTGGCCGAGCTGGAGCAACGATTCGGCCGCGACGCCTTGCACCGGCTGACGGGCAAGCCGCCCTCCATGACGCAGTCGTTGCCCAAAATTCTCTGGCTGTTGGAGAACGAGCCGGAAGTCGTCGCCCGCGCGCACAAGCTGCTCGACGTTCACGCTTTCCTGGTGCACCGCCTCACCGGCCATTTCCGCACCAGCCTCTCCTGCGCCGATCCGATGGGTTTGATCGACATGGTCAATCGTCGCTGGGCGGAGGAGCTGATTCAGGCCCTGGGCCTGCGCTGCGATCAGTTCGCCGATCTGGTGGAGCCAGGGGCTGTCATCGGCCATCTCACCGCAGAGGCGGCGCAGGCGACCGGGTTGCCCGAAGGGCTGCCGGTCATCGCCGGCGCCGGCGACGGCCACTGCGCCGGGCTGGGCGCCAATGCGGTGACGCCTGGCCGCGCCTATCTCAACCTCGGCACCGCGGTGGTGAGCGGCGTGATCAGCGCCGACTATCCCTGCGATCGCGCCTTTCGCACCCTGCTGGCGCCGGTCCCTGGCTATTACTTCGCCGAGCATGTGCTGCGCGGGGGCGTCTATACGATCGCCTGGTTCGTCGAAAAATTCGCCTCTGACCTGCGCAACACCTGGCTGCCGCTCAGCCCGGAGGAACAGCTCGAGGCGGCGGCGACCAAACTGCCGCCTGGGGCGCAAGGCTTGATGCTGGTGCCCTACTGGAATAACGTCATGAATCCTTACTGGGACCCGGCTGCAACCGGCGTCGTGATCGGCTGGACCGGCGCGCATGGGCGCGAACATCTCTACCGCGCCATCCTGGAAGGCATCGCCTATGAACAGCGGTTGGTCGGCGACGCCATGATGGCGGCGGTGGGACAACGCTTCAGCGAATATATCACCATGGGCGGCGGCAGCCGCAGCAGGCTCTGGTGCCAGATCATAGCGGACGTGACCGGCGTGCCCGTGTTGCGCTCCACCACCACCGAAGCCACCTGCCTGGGTGCAGGCATCCTGGCCGCCACCGCAGCAGGTTGGCATCCGAGCGTGCAGGCCGCCGCCGAAGCCATGACGGCCACGGCGGAGCGCTTCACCCCGCAGCCGGATGTGCAGGCCCATTACGATCGTCTGTATCGAGAGGTCTACCGGCCGCTCTTCCCAACGGTGCAGCCGCTGGTCGACCGCCTGACCGAGTTGGCGGGGGAGCATGGTCCGACATGAAGCTGCTGCATTCGCCCTGGGTGCGAAGTAGGCGACCATCAAGGCGCGAAGACACAAAGGGGGAGCATGGTCCGACATGAAGCTGTTGCATTCGCCCTCTCCAGGCGTCGTCGAAGTCATGGAGGCGCCCATTCCAACGATTGGGGCGGGAGAGGCGCTGGTGCGCATGCGCTGCTGCGGCGTCTGCGGCACCGACCTGATGAAAGTGTATTCGCCTGGGACGCCCAGGCCGATCCATCTGGGGCATGAGGTGGTCGGCGTGGTGGAGGCGGTGGGCGATGGCGTCGCCCTGCAGCCGGGGACGCGCGTCGCCCTGGCGCACCACGCGCCGGATTTCGCCTCGCATTACACGCGCCGCGGCAGCGGCCCGATGGACCCGCTCTTCAAACGCACCAACATCGATCCCGGCGGCTTCGCCGAGTGCATCCGCGCCTCGGCGCTGCACGTGCAACACACGCTGCTTGCGCTGCCAGAGGAAATGCCCGACCTGCGCGCCGTCTTCATGGAGCCGCTGGCCTGCTGCCTGCGGGCGCTCGACCGCGTTTCGCTGCTCGAAGGCGACGCCGCTTTGATCGTCGGCGTCGGCGCCGTGGGGCTGCTCTTTGCGCCGTTGCTGGCCGACCGCAGCGTGACGACCTTCGCCGTGGACGTGCGTCCGGAAAGGCTCGATCTGGCCAGAGCGTGGGGCGTCGCCCAGGGCTTCCTGGCCGATGACCGAGAGGCGGCGAGCGCAATGCGCGACCTCACCGAAGGCCGCGGGGTCGACGTCGTGATCCTCACCGTCTGGACGCGTGCGACGCTTGATCTGGCCTTGCGCTCCGTGCGCGACGGCGGGACGCTGCTCCTCTTTGGCGCAAAGCCCGACGCTGCGTTTCCTGTCGATGGTTGGGAGCTTTGGCGTCGCGAGATCAATCTGGTCAGCAGCTACTCTGCTACGCCCGATCTTTTCCCTCGCGCACTGGCGATTTTGCGTCGCTCCAGGTACACTTTGGAAACAACCGTCAGTCATGTGTTTAGCCTGGAGGACGGCGCAAAAGCGTTTGAAATTGCTCATCAAGGTCTGGCTTCAAAGGTGGTGATTGCCTGTGAGTAACGCAACAACCCATTCGCCCGATGAACTCCGTGGAGATCGCACCGACCTCCTGGTGACGGTCGCCACTTTGTACTATGAGCTTGGTCAGAATCAGCAACAGATCGCCGACCGGTTGGAGACCTCGCGCTCCAGCGTCTCGCGCATGATCAAAGAGGCGCGCGACCTGGGCATCGTCGAAATCCGCATCCATCGCCCGGTCAATCGCGCGTATGCGTTGGAACAGGCGCTGATTGACCGCTTTGGCCTGACCGACGCCTACGTGTTGCTCACCAATCCCGACCAGCGCGACGAGGAGCGCCTGGCCGGCGTCGGACGTCTGGCCGCCAGCTATTTGGAGCGGGTGCTCGGCCAATTGCCGCCGCACGCCTGCATCGGCATCGCCTGGGGAACCGGCGTGCACGCCGCCATCAGCGCGCTCAGCGAAGACCGCAGTCGACAGATCGACGTGGTGCAGATTCTAGGCAGCCTTGGCGCAGCCAACCCACTCATCGACGGCCCTGACCTGGCGCGCCTGTTGGCGAGCAAGCTGGGCGGCCGCTATTTCGACCTGCATGCGCCCGCCCTGGTGGAGCAGCCGGCGCTGCGCGATCTCCTGCTCAACGAACCCTCTGTACGAGAGGGCTTGCAGCGCGCGCGGTCGGTGGCCCTCGCCATCACCGGCATCGGCACCGTGCAGGAGGAGGCCGCCAGCTTCCTGCGCGCCGGCCATTTGAGCCCGGAGGACCTGGCGGAGCTGCGCAGGCAGGGCGTCGTCGGCGAAACGGTCGGACGCTTTTTCGATGTGCACGGGCGTTTTGAACAGTTCGACATCAACGCGCGTGTGATCGGGATCGACCTGCCGGACCTGCGCAAGATTCCGCGCGTGATTGCCGTGGCGCGCGGTCTGCCTAAGGCGATGTCGATCCTGGGCGCATTGCGCGGGCGCTACATGACCGTGCTCGCCACGGATGATCAGACCGCCCAGGCCGTGCTGGCGTTGGCGGACGCCCGCTGAGGTGAAATCAACAGAAACTCCAATCCACCATACGGAACAGGGAATTGATTATGGCAAAAGTTGTGGTTCTTGGCGCCGGCGTGATGGGCAGCGCGTTCACGATGCCGCTCGCCGACAACGGCCATGCGGTCAGCCTGGTGGGCACCCATCTCGACACCGACATCATCGAAGAAATCCATGAGACGCGCGTTCATCCGCGGCTGCGCACCCGGCTTCGCGACAGCGTTGCGCCGTACACGTACGACCGGCTCGGCGAAGTCATTCGAGACGCCGACCTCGTCGTCATCGGCGTCAATTCGCTCGGGGTAGACTGGGCGGGCGAGATGTTGCGGCCCGTCTTGCCGGAAGGGACGCCGCTGCTTTTCCTCACTAAGGGGCTTGCCGGCGACGGCGAGCGGCTGCACCTCCTGCCTCATCGCCTGCGCATGCATCTCACCCCGTCGCAGCAGCAACGCACGCCATTGATGGCCATCGGCGGCCCTTCGATTGCGGGCGAGCTGGCGGCGGAGCGCGACACCTGTGTGGTGATTACGGGTGAAGACGCCGGCTTGCTCGAGCGCACCGCCTCCATGCTGCGCACGCGCTATTATCACGTCTGGACATCCACCGACATGGTGGGCGTAGAAACCTGCGTGGCGCTCAAGAACCTATATGCGCTGGCGGTCGGCTGCGTGGGGGGGCTGCTGGCGAAAGCGGGCAAAGCGTCCAACGACGCCGTGATGCACAACCTCTCCGCCGCCATCTTTGCACAGGGTCTCTGGGAAACGGCCTACATGGTCGATTTTATGGGCGGTCGGCGACGCAGCGTCTTCACGCTTCCGGGCGCCGGCGACCTGTACGTGACCAGCATGGGCGGCCGCAACAGCCGCATGGGCTGGCATCTGGGACAGGGCGTCCCCTATTCGGTCGCCAAACGCGAGTACATGCCGGATGAGACCATCGAAGGTGCGCAGCTGGCCCAGGCCATCGGCTCCACCGTCGAGGCGTTGACGGCGCAGGGAGTGCTCGATCGGGCCGCGCTCCCCTTGATGTTGAAGATGATCGACATCGTCTGTCACGACGCCCCCGTTGAGTTTCCGTGGGACTCTTTTTTTGCAGGCAACGTCCGGGACTAGAAAGGGGAACGGATGTCTAAGTTTGAATTCGCCACTGCGCAACGCATTCTCTTCGGCGAGGGGACGTTGCAGGAGGTGGGCGCGTTGGCAGGCGCTCTGGGCAAGCGCGCGCTGGTTGTAACCGGCGCCCACCCGGAGCGTGCGCAGCCGCTGTTCGATCTGCTCGAGGCCGCCGAAATCAAGGCGGCTGTTTTCAGCGTGGCCGGCGAACCCACCGTCGCCGACGCCGTGGCCGGCGTCGAGGCTGCGCAGCGCAGCAAGGCGGAACTGGTGATCGGTTTCGGCGGCGGCAGCGCCATCGACGCTGCGAAGGCGATCGCCGCCCTGGCCGCCAATCCGGGCGATGTTTTTGATTACCTGGAGGTGATCGGCAAGGCGCAGCCGCTGACGAACCCCTCCCTGCCTGTGATCGCCATTCCCACCACTGCGGGCACCGGCAGCGAGGTGACGCGCAACGCCGTGCTCGCCTCCCCACAGCATGGCGTCAAGGTGAGCGTGCGCAGCGCCACCATGTTGCCGCGCGTGGCGCTGGTCGATCCGGAGCTCACGTATTCTGCTCCCCCCTCGGTGAGCGCCGCCACCGGCATGGATGCGCTCACCCAACTGATCGAGCCGTTCGTGTCGAGCCGGGCCAACCCACTGACCGACGCCATCTGTCGCGAGGGGCTGCGCCACGCCGCCCGTGCGTTGCCGATCGTCGTGCGCGATGGGCGCAACGTCGCCGCGCGGCGCGATATGGCCTTCGCCAGCCTCTGCGGCGGTTTGGCGCTTGCCAACGCCGGCCTTGGCGCCGTGCACGGCTTCGCCGGCCCCTTCGGCGGCATGTATCACGCGCCGCATGGCGCCATCTGCGCCGCCTTGCTGCCCGAAGTGTGCGCCGCCAATGTGCGCGCCTTGCGCCAACGCCAGCCGAATCATCCGGCCCTGGCGCGCTACGCCGAGCTGGCGGTTTTACTCACCGGCGGCGCGGACGCCACCATCGAGGACGCCATCGCCTGGCTGCGCTCGCTGGTCAACGCCTTCGAGATTCCGCCCCTTTCTCACTATGGCTTTAAGAATGACGACGCTCCGCTGGTGGTCGCCAAGGCGCGTGCAGCGTCGAGCATGAAGGCGAACCCTATTGTCCTCACCGACGAGGAGCTGACCGCCGTGCTGCTGGCTGCAGCGTAGCAACCCTGCGCGCTCTCCGCGCACACTCGAGGCGAAGAGGCCGTTTTTCAGCGAATTGACAACCCATCATGGTTGTGTTACCATCTTGCACGTCCGTGCATTGGTGGAAAATATGTGCGCACTTGCCGAACGTCTCTGGCGATGACGCCTCTGGCCGCGAGGCTTGCTTGCGCGCTGCGCGGTGCATTCATTCCGGCGCAATGAATGTGTTTGCAACTGACGTCACTCATACAAAGCGCAACCCGAATCAACACCCATCGATAAAACGCAAGAGGTGATCTATGACAAACCCACTGGAGCGTTTTGCTGTGACAGGAAGACGTGCGTTGGTGACAGGCGGCTCCAAAGGCATTGGCGCAGAGGCGGCGGTGGTGCTGGCGCAGGCCGGTGCAGATGTGGCGATCGTCGGCCGGGATCGGGAAGGGTTGCAGGCGACGGCTGCCCAGATTGAGGCCGCCGGCAGACGCTGCGTGGTGATCGAAGCCGACATGCGCACGACCGAAGGGCCGTTGCACGCTGCGCAGGCCGCCCTGGATGCGTTTGGAACAGTCGATATTCTCGTCAACAACGCGGGCATTGCGCGCATTGCGCCGATCCTGGAGTCGCCGTTGGCGGACTGGGAGGAGACGATCGCCGTCAACCTGCGCGCGCCCTATCTTCTGGCCCAGGCGCTGGCGCCCAAGATGATCGAGCAGCGCCGCGGCAAAATCATCAACGTCTCTTCGCAGGCGGGGGTGGTCGCCATCGAAGGCCATGCTTCCTACGCCGCCTCGAAGGGCGGCCTCAACATGCTCACCAAGGTGATGGCGCTGGAGTGGGGGCCGTACAACGTGCAGGTCAACGCTGTGGCGCCGACGGTGATCCTGACGCCGATGGGCACGCAGGTGTGGGGCGATCCTGTCAAAGCCGAGCCGATGCTGGCCAAAATCCCGCTGCGCCGCTTTGGTCAGCCGGTGGAAGTCGCCGACCTGATCCTCTTTCTGGCCTCGCCGGCGTCCGACCTGATCACGGGCGAGACGATCCTGATCGACGGAGGATACACGGCGATCTGAGAAGCGTTCATGAAGTCGCTTCTTGGATCGAACCCTGGAAATGGAGCTCCCCAGCGTTGTTCTGTGTGCTCTGCGCAGAGCGCTTCCGTCGTCCTGCGTGGAACGATAAATGGCTATCCAGTTGATGGAAAAAGGAGGCAATCCAACCATGTCCGACAAGAGTCTTTCCCAAACTCCGTTGTCTCGGCGTCAGTTGCTCAAAGGCATGGCCGCCGTCGGCGTTGCGGCGGTCGCCGGCAATGCGCTGGTCGCCTGTGCGCCGGCGGGTGCGCCTGCGCCTGCGGGTGCGCCGGGTCCTGCCGGAACGAGTCCGCTCGCCGGCACGGTGGGCGACGAAATGCGCGGCAAGACGCTCGAATTGAGCCTGGCCGTCATCGCCGGTTGGCCGCCCAGCCAGCTTCCTGTGGAAATGTTCCCCAAGTTTGCGGAGATGGCCAAAGAGAAGTACGGCTACACCGTGACGGTGCGCAAGACGGAGGCGCCCTTCGCCGCCCTCTTCCAGAAGGTGGCGCCGACGCTCGCCTCGCGTTCGCAGGAGTTCAACCTGATCGTCTCCGACAGCCAGTGGCTGGGCGCACTGGCGGAGCCGGGCTGGATCGTCAAGGCCGACGACGTCTACGCGCTCAATCCAGAGCTGGACATCGAGCCGTTCTCCAGCCTGGTGGTGGAGACCTATCAGGTTTACCCCGACGGCTCCGGCCAGCGGTGGGGCTTCCCGCAGATGCCGGATACGCAGGGGCTTTTCGTGCGCAAGGACTTGCTCGAAGACCCGGCGGAGCAGGCGGCGTTCGAGGCCAGATATGGCCGCAAGTTGCCGACCACCTATGAAGAGCTGGAGCCGCTCACCGTGCAGGAGTGGGAGCCGATCTTCGAGTTCTTCACGCGGCCGGAGCAAGACTTCTACGGCACGGCGGCGCAATACAGCAAGGAGTATGACTTCTTCTCCTGCGCCTATCATCCCTACGTCTACGCCACGGGCGGCGACATCTGGGACAAAACCACCGGCAACGTCGTCGGCGTGCTCAACACCGACGCCAACGCGGCGCAGCTGGAGTACTTCGTTTCGCTGCAGAAATATCAGCCGCCGGGATCGCCCGACTTCGGCATCGGTGAGATGATCGATCTCTTCACGCAGGGCAAGGTCTTCTCCGCCTTCAACTGGCTGGCCGTCGGCCTCTTCATGATCCCGCCGGAGCTGGAGGGCAAAGTGCTGGCCGTGCCCCATCCGAAGTTCATCTTCCCGGACGGCGAACGCAAGGTGATCGGCGCCATGGGCGGTCAGCCCTGGGTGATCAACGCCTTCAACGACGACGATCATATGCGCGTCTGCATCGACTTCCTGAAATGGTGGTATCAGGACGACACGCAGGCGGAGTTCGTGCAGAAGGGCGGCCTGCCCTGGAGCAAGAAAGGCGTCAACGCGCCCGGCTTCGAGGACTTGAAGCCCTACACGCGCGCCTTCAAGTACATGCTGGAGGAAGGGCGCTCGCGCGACTTCTGGCATCTGCCTGAATACGCCGAGCTGCTCGCCATCCAACAGGAAGCCTACAGCGCCTATGCGTCCGGTCAGGTCACCGATCCGAAGCGCGTGCTCGACTACATCGCCGGTCGGCAGCAGGCGTTGCTCTTTGAGAAGGGGCGAACGCAGACGCCGCCGCCGGACGAGCTGCGCAACCTGACGTTGATGTAATGGCGGAGTCATCTGGCGCCGCCGCGGCCGGTCGGTTTTCGCCAGGCGGAGGTCGGCGGCGCCGATGAAATGTAACCAATCAGTCTGAGAATCCATATGAGCACAGTCAACATCGCCCAGCAAGGGGAGCAGGCGATCGCCCGCAGTCGACGCAGCCCGCTGCGCGCCTTCGAGGAGTCCCGATTTTTTCCGTTGGCGCTGCTGCTGCCCATTCTGTTTTTCTTTGTGGCGCTCAACGTCATCCCCACCATCTGGATGATCGGGATGAGCTTCTACAGCTATTCGCTGATGTCGCCCGCGCCGCCGAGCTTCATCGCCATCGACAACTACGTCAAAATCTACAATGACGCCGATCTGTGGAGCGCCTTCAGCCGCACCTTTGTTTTCGTCGTCCTGGCCGTGGGCATCGAGACGGTGTTAGGCGTGCTGTTAGGGTTCCTCTTCTGGGGCAGCAGCCACATGCCGGGGCGCCGGTTGGCGCTGACCTTGCTCTTCGTGCCGATGGTGGTGACGCCGGTCGCCTCCGGCCTCTTCTGGCGGCTGATCTACGAGCCGACCTTCGGCGTCGCCAATTACTTCGTGCAGTTGCTCACCGGCTCGAAGATCGATTTTCTCACCAACGTCAACTGGGCCTTCGGCGCCGTGCTCTTCGTCGACATCTGGATGTGGACGCCGTTCATGATCCTGATGACGCTGGCGGCGCTTGGCTCTGTGCCCAAAGCGGAGCTGGAGGCGGCGGAGGTCGATCGTCTGTCCATCTGGCAGCGGCTCTGGCACGTGATCTGGCCGCATGGCAAGTTCATCCTGATGCTGGGCGTTTTGCTGCGCACGATCGACGCCTACAAGACGACGGACCTGGTCTTCCTCATGACCAACGGCGGGCCGGGCAACATCACCGAGCTGATCGGGCTGAAGCTCTACCGTTACGCCTTCGCCAGCCTGAACATCGGCTTCTCATCGGCTCTGGCCGTGATTTTGCTGTTGATCGCAATTTCGTTCACGTCCATCTATCTATGGGTGCTCAACCTGCGCCGCTATCGCGAAGGAGCGTGAAATGCAACCAACGCGTGCTCGCACCGCCGTCTACTACCTGATCTTATGGCTGGTGGCGATCTTTTTCTTCCTGCCGGTCTTCTGGATTTTGATGGCTTCGTTCAAGACGCCGAACGACATTCTGGCCGTCCCGCCGAAGTTTATCTTTCAGCCCACGCTGAGCAACATCCTCGACATGCTCTCCAGGCCGAACACCGTGCCCTACTTCATCAACAGCCTGTACCTGTCGATCACGTCGGTGTCGTTGGCGATCGTGGTCTCGTTTCTGGCCGCCTATGCGCTCTCTCGCTATAAATTCCGCGCCACCAATTTTTTGATGTTTCTGATCCTCTCGACGCGCATGGTGCCGGCCGCCGCCTTCGTCGTGCCGATTTTCCAGATGTTCAACGCCTTTCAGTGGCGCAACCAGTTCGGCGTGCTGATGCTCTACACCATGTTCAGCATCCCCTTTTCGCTTTGGATTCTCAAGGGCTTCATCGACGGCGTCTCCACGCGCTACGATGAGACCGGCTTCGTCAACGGCGCCTCTCGCCTGCATGTGATGTTCCGCGTCGTGTTGCCGCAGGTGCGGCCGGGCCTGATCGCCGCCTTTATTTTCAACCTGATCTTCGTGTGGAATGAGTTTTTGCTCAATTTCATTTTGGGAGGGCCGGGCACGCAGATGATCCCCTACGCGTTGGCGGTGGGGTTGGTCAGCGCAGGCGGCAATATCGACTGGGCCTTCGTGGCCTCGCTTTCCACCGGCTACGTCCTGCTGCCCACCGTAATGATCTTTCTCTTCCAGAAATATTTGCTGGTCGGCATGACCTTTGGCACTGTGCGCGGAGAGGTGTAAGATGAACATCGCCAGACGTCCGTTTGCTGCGACGCTGCAGGCTGTGTTGGTGGCGTGGATGTTGATCAGCATCGTGCTGATCGGCCAGCAGGTGAGCATGCGTCTTTACCAGATCGGCCTGGTTTCGCTGGTGCTCTCTGCGCTGAGCCAGATCGCCGTCGGCAACATCCCGCCGACGGCCAATTTCAGGCGCTCGGCGTTGCTTTATCTCTGGTTTGTCTCTCTGATCGTTTTGATCTTCGCCATCAGCATCGCTCTGGCGCCGTGGTTGGCGTCGTTGGGGCGGTGACAACACCTAGCGAGAAACGGGCGACGCATGATTGCTGTCGAATTGCAGAATCTGGCCAAACGCTATGGCCGCAAACAAGTTTTGAAAGATGTGAGCCTGACCGTTGAGTCAGGCGATTTCATGGTGGTCTTTGGGCTGCCTGCTTCGGGAAAATCGGTGCTCGTGCGGCTGCTGACCGGCCTGGAAGCGCCGGATCAGGGGCGCGTGATCTTGCGCGGGGCCGACGTCTCCAAGCTTTCCGCCGGGGAGCGCAACATCGGCTACGTGCCGCAATCCTTTGCCCTCTACCCGCATTTCACCGTGCGTCAGAACATCTCCTATCCGCTCGACCTGGCGCGCGTGCCCAAGGCCGAGATCGAGCCGGAAGTGCAGCGCGTCGCCGGGCTGCTCGGCATCCAGGACCTGCTCGATCGCAAGCCCGACCAGTTGAGCGGCGGCCAAAAGCAGCGCGTGGCAATCGCGCGCGGCCTGATCAAGCGCACCGACATCTACGTGCTCGACGACCCGCTGGTCGGCCTCGACTTCAAGCTGCGCGAACGCCTGATCGACGACCTCAAGCGCACGCAGGAGCTGCTCAAGGTCACTTTCATCTACACGACCTCGGACGCCGTCGAGTCGCTCATGCTCGCCAGCAAGATCGCCGTGCTCGACGCCGGCGAGATCGTCGAATGCGGCGCGCCGGAGGCGCTCTACGCCAACCCTCAGCGCGTGCAGACCATGCATCACGTCGCCTTTCCACAGGCGAACCTGACGCCGGGCATGTTGCGGCAACAAAGCGGTGAACTGCTGGTGGAGACGCCCCTCGCCTGCATGAAGTTCGACGGCGAGCGACCGGAAAAACCCTTCGGCGACGTCCAGGTCGGCGTGCGGCCGGAGCACATTCGCATCGGCGCGCCGCCCGCCGACGGCTGGCTGACCCATCAGGCGAAGGTCCTGTTGCGCGAGGACCTGGGCGGCGAGGAGATCGTCTACCTGGACGTGAACGGCGTCGTGCTCACCACCGTGCTGCGCAGCGACGACCAGACGCAACAGCACGTGGAGATCGATCAAGTTGTGCGCATCAGCATTCCCCCGCAGCAGATGGTGGTCTTTCAAGAAGGACGCCGCATCGGCGTTTGCAAAGTGTCGGAGTGAACCTGTGCTGGACATTCGCGTAGAGAACCTTCGCAAAGAATTCGGCAGCGTCGTCGCCGTCGATGACCTGACCATCACCTTCCCCGCCGGCTCGACGACCTGTCTGCTGGGGCCTTCGGGCTGCGGCAAGACCACGCTCATGCGTATGATCGCCGGGCTGGAGACGCCCACGCGTGGGGAGGTCTATTTCGGCGACCGCTGCGTGACGAAACTTTCCACGCGCGCCCGCAACATCGGCATGGTTTTCCAATATCCGGTGGTCTACCGCGGCAGCAACGTGCGCGAGAACATCGAGCTGCCGCTGCGCGCCGAGAAGCTGAGCAAGGCGGAGATCGACCGTCGCATCGATGAGGTGGTCGATCTGCTGGAGATGCGTCACGCCGTCGACGCCTCCATCGAGGAGCTCGACAACGGCACGCGCCAGAAAGTGGCGGTGGCGCGCGCGGTGGCGCGGCGCCCTCAGATCATCCTCTTCGACGAGCCCATCACCAACGTGGACATCTCTTCCAAGCTGCAACTGAAGCGGGCGCTCAAAGAGTTGGTGACGCGACTCAAACAGACCATCCTCTACGTCACCCACGATCAGACCGAGGCGATGACGCTCGCCGATCAGATCGCGTTGATGAAGGATGGCCGAATCGTCCAGTATGCGCCCCCGCGCGAGTTGTATGATCGCCCCAACGACGTCTTCGGCGGCTGGTTCCTGGGCAATCCGGGCATGAACTTCATCGAAAATTTTGTCAATGGGAGCCAACAAGGAGCCTTTACAAGCCCGCTCTTTGCGCGCCCGCTGCGCCTCGATGGAAGGGCCGCCGGCCCGTTGACGCTCGGCGTTCGACCGGAGCATGTGCGCGTCTACCCGGCCCCCCGTTCCGACGCCGTCCCGGCGCGCGTGCTGAGCCGGGCGATCGTCGTCGGCGGCCAGCAGCTGGTCGCCCTGCAAGTCGCCGATTTCGTGCTCAAGGCGAAAGTTGCAGCGGACGTCGGCCGAACCCTGACGCAGGAGGCGTGGGTGCACGTTCCGCTGGAGCGCGTCACCCTGTTCGGCGCCGATGGGCACAAACCCGGCGTCGCCTTGCAGCATGCAGTCGATGAATCGCTTCACCCGACACCGTGACTTCCAACACCGTGACTTCCAACACCATGACTTCTTGATGGAGCCGCCCATGAAGAAACTGATCAACGCTGTAGACGCCGTCGTGCGTGAACAGATGGAGGGCATGGCGCTCGCCCATCCCGACCTCCTGCGCGTTTCCCTGGAGCCCAAATACATCGTGCGCGCCGATGCACCGGTGGCCGGCAAGGTCGCCGTCGTCTCCGGCGGGGGCAGCGGCCACGAACCGCTGCACGGCGGTTTCGTCGGCTATGGCATGTTGGACGGCGCCTGCCCGGGCGAGATTTTCACCTCGCCGACGCCGGATCAAATTTTCGCCTGCGGCATGGAGGTCAACGGCGGCGCCGGCGTGCTGTTGATCGTGAAGAACTACACCGGCGACGTGCTCAGTTTTGAGACGGCCGCCGAGCTGCTGCATGGCGAAGGCGTCGCCGTGCGCACGGTGTTGGTCGACGACGATGTGGCGGTGAAGGACAGCCTCTACACAGCCGGGCGCCGTGGGGTCGGCGGCACCGTGATCGTCGAGAAGATCGCCGGCGCCGCCGTCGAGGCGGGCTACTCGCTGGCGCAGGCCGCCGAGCTGGCGCAGCGCGTCAGCGTCAACTGCCGTTCGATGGGCATGGCGCTGACCTCCTGCACGACGCCTTCGGCGGGCAAGCCGACCTTTGACCTCGGCGAGCACGAGATCGAGATCGGCATCGGCATCCACGGCGAGCCAGGACAACGCCGCATCCCGATCATCGACGCCGACGCCATCACGACGCTGCTCGCCGAAGAGATCCTCAACGATGGGCCGTACACGCGCACGGTGCGCTCCTTTGACCCGATGACCGGCGACTGGGCCGAGGTGAGCCTGACCAGCGAACCTTTCCGCGCCGGCGATCGCGTGATCGCCTTCGTCAACAGCATGGGCGGCACGCCCGTCTCGGAGCTGTACACCGTCTACCGTCGACTGGCGATGATCTGCAAAGAGCGCAACATTGTGATTGTGCGCAACCTGATCGGCGCGTATATTACTTCGCTGGAGATGCAAGGCTGCTCAATCACGTTGACGCGCGTCGATGATGAAATGGTGCGCCTCTGGGACGCACCGGTGAAGACGCCAGCGCTGCGATGGGGAATATGATGATCACAACAGCAGATATGGAGGCATGGCTGCAAAGGGCGGCCGATGTGCTTGAAGAAAACAAGGGGTATCTTACGGAGCTGGACGCCGCCATCGGCGACGCCGATCACGGCGTCAACATCGCGCGCGGCTTCGCCGCCGTCGTCCAGAAGCTGGCGGCGCAGCCCGGACAGCCGCTCGGCCCGATGTTCAAGAGCGCAGGCATGACGCTGATGTCGACCGTAGGGGGCGCCAGCGGCATGCTCTACGGCAACTTCTTCCTCAAAGCCGCCAACGTTGCAGGCGACCGTCAGGCGTTGACGCCCGCCGAGCTGCTGGCGGTATTGGAGGCGGGGCGCGACGGCATTGTGCAGCGTGGGCGCGCCGAGCCAGGAGATAAAACCATGATCGACGCCTGGACGCCTGCGGTCGATGCGCTGAAGGAGGCGCTGGCGGCGGGACAGCCCCTGCCGGCGGCCTTGTGCGCCACGGCCGCCGCCGCAGAGGCGGGCATGCGCGCTACGATCCCGATGCAGGCGCGCAAAGGCCGCGCCAGCTACCTGGGCGAGCGCAGCATCGGCCATCAGGACCCGGGCGCTACGTCGACCTATCTGATCCTGCGTGCGTTGGCGGACGCACTCGCCGATGAGGATGCAAAACAAGCATGATCGGTCTGGTGATTGTCTCCCATAGCGCGCAGCTCGCCGAAGGGGTGCGCGAGCTGGTCGAACAGGTGGTGCAGGGCGGCGCAGCGATCGCCGTGGCCGGCGGCACCGACATCCCTGACGCGCCGATCGGCACCGACCCGGCCAAAGTGGCGGCGGCCATCGAGTCGCTGCTCATCCGCCCCGAGGTGAGCGACGTGCTGGTGTTGATGGATTTGGGCAGCGCCATCATGAGCGCCGAGGCTGCGTTCGACCTGTTGCCCGAAGCAATGCGCAGCCGGGTTCATCTCTGCGAAGCGCCGCTGGTGGAAGGCGCGCTGGCCGCTGCAGTGCGCGCCAAAATCGGCGGCTCGCTGGCCGAAGTCTACGCCGAGGCGCGCGATGCGCTTGCGCCGAAGATCGAACAGCTTGCAAGCTGGCAGCATCTCCTGCCTGCAGCGGTCCCCCTCGCAGAGGCGGCTCCAGAGCAGGCCGATCGAGAGAGCGTGGAACTGACCATCGTTGTGCCGAATCAGCTCGGCCTGCACGCCCGGCCGGCGGCGCGATTGGTCACGCTGGTCGCCCAGTACGACGCCCGCGTGACCCTCACCCACGACGGCCGCACCGTGCCCGCCACCAGCCTCAACCGGCTGGTGACGCTCGGCGTGCGTCAGCACGACGTGCTGGTCGTGCGCGCCTCCGGCCCCGACGCCTCCGCCGTCATTGAGGCGATCGAGGCGCTGGCGCTGGACAATTTCGGCGACCCGATCGAGGTGACCGAGCCGACGGAGATCATTGCGGCCGCTGTGTCGGAGGAAGGCGATGTGGTGGTGGGCGCGCCCGCCTCCGAAGGCGTCGCCGTCGGCCCCGCTTTTCATTTGCGCGCGCCGGCGATCGAGCTTGAAGAGGGGGTGGTCGCCGACACTGCAGCCGAGCGCCAGCGGCTGCGCGAAGCGGTGGCCGCCGTTATGGAACAACTGCGCACGTTGCGCGCGGAGACCACCCGTCGCGTCGGCGCGGCGGAAGCGGGCATCTTCGACGCTCAGATGTTGATGATCGGCGACAGAGATTTGCTCGACGCCGCCGAAGAAGCGATCGAGCTGCGTCGCCTTGACGCCGCCAGCGCCTGGAACCTGGCCTTGCGCGCAGTGGTGGCGCGCTACCGCGCGCTGGATGATCCCTATCTGGCGCGCCGCGCGGAGGACGTGCTCGACGCCGGCCAGCGCGTGCTGCGCCATCTGGCCGGCGTTCCGGCGGACGCCCTGTTGTTCGACCCGCCGGAGCCGGCCATCCTGGTGGCGACGGACCTCAGACCATCTGACGTGGCGCGGCTGCCCGCAGGCCGCGTGCTCGGCATCATCACGGCGGAGGGGGGCGTCACCGGCCACGGCGCCATTCTGGCGCGTTCGCTCGGCATCCCAGCCGTGACCGGCGTCGGCGCAGTGGCGCTGACGATCGCCGACGGACAGATCGTGGGATTGGACGGCGGCGCCGGCCACGTATGGCTTGCGCCCGATGCCCAGACGATCGAGCAGCTGCGTCAGCGACGGGAGCGTTGGCTGACGGAGCGCAGCGAGTCGCGCAAGCGCGCACAGGCGCCCGCCCGTCTGCGCAGCGGCGAAACGATCGAAGTGGCCGCCAATATTAATCTGCCCGGCGAGCTGGAAACCGCACTCCTGAACGGCGCCGAAGGCGTCGGCCTCTTTCGCACCGAATTCCTCTACTTTGAACGCGAAGCGCCTCCTTCTGAGGAGGAGCAACTGGAAATCTACCGGGACGCCGCACGACGGTTGGACGGCAGGCCGCTGGTCATCCGCACGCTCGACGTCGGCGGCGACAAGCCATTGCCCTATTTGCGCCAGCCGCATGAACCGAATCCATTTTTGGGCCAGCGCGGCCTGCGTTACTGCCTCGACCATCCCGGCCTTTTTCGCCCGCAGATGCGCGCCATCCTGCGCGCCGCAGCCGACTATCCGGTGCGCGTCATGTTCCCGATGGTGAGCCGTTGGGAGGAGCTGGTGATGGTGGACGCCCTGATCGACGAGATCTGCGCCGAGCTGCAGGCGGAGGGGCTGCCGTTCGATGAAGACCTGCAGCGCGGGGTCATGATCGAGACGCCGTCGGCGGTGTTGATCGCCGACCATTTGGCGCGGCTGGTGGACTTCTTCAGCATCGGCACCAACGATCTCGCCCAGTACATCATGGCTGCGGATCGCGACAATGCAGCCGTGGCCAACCTGGTGAGCGCCTACCAGCCTGCAGTGCTGCGCGCCATCCGCGAAACTGTGGAGGCCGGTCGCGCCGCCGGGATCAAAGTCAGCCTCTGTGGCGAGATGGCGGGCGATCCAAAAGCGACGGCGCTCCTGATCGGCCTAGGGATCGACGCGCTGAGCATGAGTCCGGCGGCGATTCCTCTCGTCAAAGAGCGCATTCGTCGCCTCGACATGGCCGAGGCGAAGCGCATCGCCGCCCTGACGCTGGAGATGAGCTCCGCCGAAGAGATCGAAGCCTATCTTAGCGACGTTGAGCAAACAGAACTTGCAGCAAAAAGGATGGAGAGCGAGCCATGACCACCGTCGTGAGTCTGGGAATCCACATCGTCGACATTCTCGGAAGGCCGGTCACGCGCATCCCTGATGGACAGAACGTCGATCTGCTGGAAGAAATCCGCATCACCGTCGCAGGGACGGCGGCCGGCGCGAGCGTCGATTTGGCCAAACTGGGCGCGCGCGTGATCGCCATGGGCGCGCTGGGCAAAGATGAGCTGGGCAACTTCGTCGTCTCCACGATGCAGCACTACGGCATCGAGACGCGCTATCTGCGTCGCAAGGAGGGCGTGCAGACCTCGGCCACCATGTTGCCGATCCGTCCCAACGGCGAGCGTCCTGCGCTGCACGTGCCCGGCGCCAACGGCGCGCTCACGCTCGATGACATCGACTTCGACGTCATCGCCGAGGCCGATGTATTGCACGTCGGCGGCACGTCGCTCATGCCGCGCTTTGACGGCCCGCCTACGGTGGAGGTGCTCAAATTCGCCAAATCCAAAGGCGTCACCACCACCTTTGACCTGGTCGCCATCGACCGCCCCGATCTGCTCGACCTCATCGAGCCATGTCTGCCCTACATCGACTACTTCATGCCCGGCCTCGACGAGGCGCGCATGATGTGCAAACTCCACGACCGCCGCGAGGTGATCGCCTTTTTCCTGGAGCGAGGGGCGAAGCACACCGTCTTCAAGATGGGCGCCGAGGGCAGCAGCATCGCCTACCGAGAAAATGGCGAAATCTGTGAGATTCGCCTGCCCGCCTATCGGGTTCCGGTGGTGGACACCACCGGCTGCGGCGACGCCTACTGCGCAGGCTTTATCGTGGGGTTGGGGATGGGCTGGAGTTTGGAGGAGGCCGGCCGGCTTGGCTCCGCTGCGGCTGCGCTCGTGGCCACGGGCCTTGGCTCCGACGCCGGCATCGTCGATCTCGAGCACACCATCGCCTTCATGCGCTCGGCCACACCGCTGCCGATGACGCAATGAGTCCAAAGGAAAGTCACCGTGCAAGACGCTTTTTCTGTCATCTATCACGTCCGTTCCACTCCCAAAGAGATTGCAGGCCGCGCCGAAGCCATCGCCCTGGAGCAGAGCGTGGAGCTGCCGCGCGCGGCGGTGCGCGATCCGCACATCGTCGAGAACATCCTGGCCCGCGTCGAATCGATCGCACCGCTCGGCGACAATCTGTTTGAGGTGGCGATCCGGCTGGCGCGCGTCACCACCGGCGACGAGCCGGCGCAGCTCCTGAACATGCTGTTCGGCAACACCTCGCTCCAGGAAGATGTCTTGCTCGTCGACGTCGTCATGCCGGACGAAATGCTTTCGGCCTTCGTGGGCCCTCGCTTCGGCGTGACGGGGCTGCGCGCATTGCTTGGCGCCGAAGCGCGAGCGCTCACCTGCACGGCGCTCAAACCGCAGGGGCTTTCCAGCGCCCAGCTCGCCGACCTTTGCCGCGTCTTCGCACGCGCCGGGATTGATCTGATCAAAGACGACCATGGGCTGGCGAATCAGTCCTTTTCGCCCTTCGCAGAGCGGGTGGCGCGCTGCCAGGCCGCCGTCGAACAGGTCAATGCAGAGACCGGTCGGCGCTGCTGCTACGTCCCCAACTTGATCGGCTCCCCGCGTCAGATTGCGGATCAGGTGCGCATCTGCCGTGAACTGGGCGTGCGCGTCGTCATGGTGGAGCCGATGCTGGTGGGCATGGCGCTGATGCACGAGCTGGCCGCCGACAATTCCGGCATGGCGATCCTGGCGCATCCGGCCTTCGGCGGCGCGCTGCGCATTGCCCCGGAGCTGCTCTTCGGCAAAATTTTCCGCCTTTTCGGCGCCGACGCCGTCATCTATCCCAACTACGGCGGGCGCTTCAGCTACAGCCAGCAGACCTGCAAAACGCTGGCGGAGAACCTGCGCCGCCCCTGGGGCGAGGTCAAGGCGGCCTTCCCTGTGCCCGCCGGCGGCATGCAGGTGGATCGCGTGCAGGAGATGCTCGACGTTTACGGCAGGGATGTGATCCTGTTGATCGGCGGCAGCCTGTACATAGCGGGCGACGCGCTCCTGGAGCGCAGCCGCGTCTTCGTCGAAAATGTGCAGAAAGGATTTGTCGCATGATCTTCCGCGCGCATTTGGGCGAATGCCGTTGGGAAGGCACGCCGGTGCTCGAATACAAGCAGGATGGAACGACGACCTTTCGCCACGTCACCCGACAGACCCTTTTTGAAGGTGAGGGGATGGAGTTTCAGTGGCGTTACTTCGAGGTGGCGCCGGGGGGCTATTCCACGCTGGAGCGGCACGAACACGAGCACGCCGTCATGGTCGTGCGCGGCGAAGGCCGCGTCCTGGTCGGCGATGCAGTGCATGACATTCGCCTCTACGATCTGATCCTGGTGCCTCCCATGACGTGGCATCAGTTTCAGCCGGCGGGCGATGAGCCGTTGGGCTTCCTCTGCATCGTCAACGCGCGCCGCGACCGTCCACAGCTTCCCACCGCCGCCGACCTCGAAGCCTTGCGGCGGAATCCAGAGGTGGCTGCATTTATACGGGTGTAGCGGGGGAAGCAGAGAAGGACGCAGCGCCGAACGATGGTTTTTAACAAAACAACTGGGCAATTATCGTAGCTGCGGCTCTCAGCCGCGGTCGGGATGTCACGCCGGAAGCGTGGCCTGACGCCAGACGTCGGTCATCAACCGACGGCGGTTGCTCCTAAGAATCTCCAATACGAAGCATCTCCAGGGAGGAGGAGGCGCAATGACCAAACTCTACAACGATCCGGCCGATTTCCGTGAAGAGTTGATCGAAGGCTTTGTGGCCGCCTATGGCCGCTTCGTCCGCCGCGTGCCCGGCGCCTCCGGCGTAATGGCGCTCGATGCGCCGCGGCCGGGCAAGGTGGCGCTCGTGATCGGCGGCGGCTCCGGCCACTACCCGGCTTTTTGCGGCTACGTCGGGCCTGGGTTGGCGGCTGCGGCGGTGATGGGCAACGTCTTTGCGGCCCCTTCGGCGGAGCAGGTCTATCGCGTCACCAAGGCGGTGGCGAGCGACGCCGGCGTGCTCTACTGCTACGGCAACTACAGCGGCGACGTGCTCAACTTCGACATGGCGGAGCTGCGCTGCCAGGAGGAGGGGATCGACGTGCGCACCGTGCGCGTCACCGACGACGTCGCCTCCGCCCCGCGCGGGCAGGAGGACGAGCGCCGCGGCATCGCGGGCGACTTTTTTGTCTTCAAAATTGCAGGCGCTGCGGCTGCACGCGGGGACAGCCTCGACGAGGTCGAGCGGCTGGCGCGCAAGGCCAACGCACGCACGCGCTCCTTTGGCGTAGCCTTTGGCGGCTGCACCCTTCCTGGGCAATCGGCGCCGCTCTTCACCGTCGAACCCGGCCGCATGGAGCTGGGCTTGGGCGTGCACGGCGAGCCGGGCGTACAATCCAGCCACATGCGACCGGCGCGCGAGATCGCCGACCTGTTGCTGGACGCACTGCTCGCCGACGCGCCGCCCGACGCCGGATCGACGGTGGCGGTGTTGCTCAACGGCCTGGGCGCCACCCAGTACGAAGAAATGTTCGTGCTCTACAAGGACGTGCATCGCCGCCTGCTGGCCGAAGGACTTTCGCCCTACAAGCCGATCGTCAACGAAATGGTCACTTCGCTCGACATGGCCGGCTGCTCCCTGACGCTCTGCTGGCTCGACGAGGAGCTGACCCCCTTGTTGGACGCCCCGTGCGCTTCGGCGGCTTACATCAACTGCTGAGGATGGATTTATGGGTTCATCGGAAATCGCTGTAGCTGTGGTGCGCCGCTGGCTGGCGTTGGCGTTGGAGGTCATCACCGCTCATGAGGAAGAATTAGGCCGACTCGACGCCGCCGCAGGCGACGGCGACCACGGCGCCACGATGGTGCGCGGGCTGCGCGCCGCCAATGCCGCCGTGGAAAAAATGTCGGACGGCGCCGGCCGGCTGCTGATCGAAGCCGGCGCTGCGTTCAGCGACGCCAGCGGCGGCGCCTCCGGCGCATTGATCGGCGCGTTGCTTTCCAGTGCAGGCCGCGTCCTCGACGATGGACCTTTCGACACGGCGACGGCGACGAAGGCGCTGCAGGCCGGCCTGTCGATGGTCATGCGGCTCGGCAAGGCGCAGCCGGGCGATAAAACGCTGGTGGATGCGCTGAAGCCTTTCGTCGATGCGTTGGCGGCGCAGCCCGCCGACCAACCGCTGCTGGCGGCGTGGCGGGCGGCCTTGCCTGCTGCACAGGCCGGCGCTGCAGCCACGCGGGAGATGGTCGCCAAACGGGGGCGCTCCGCCAAACTGGGCGAGCGCAGCCTGGGGCATGCGGATCCCGGCGCCACGTCGCTCGTCTATCTCCTGCAGGCGATGGAGACGGCGCTGGCGGAGGAGTGCGGGTAAAGAAGCGCTTTTGGGCAAAAGACAGCTTGACATGTTCTAGAGGGCGATGACTTCCGCTCGTCCGCGCTGCACCTCCGTCGCCCCAGGGTGGGTCTCCCACCATCAACGCTGCATCAACGTCCACCCCTGTACAAACAGAGTCGAGAACTGACAACCGAAGAACAATGCAGAGCCGCTCCTGCGGAAGCGGCCGCTTTCTGCAGCAGTGGTTTCTGCCTCCATCGGCGTTTGTACATCGGGAGAGTCATGATGAGCGTTGCTATCAAGGTCTCAGCGCAATCACGAACCAGTGCGGTGGCGGGCGCAATTGCGGGGATGATGCGCGAGCGAGGATGCGCCGAGATTCAAGCCATCGGCGCCAGTGCGGTCAATCAAGCGATCAAGGCGGTGACGATTGCGCGCAGCTACGTAGCCGAGGATGGTTTCGATCTCGCCGTTGTGCCGGGTTTTAAGCAGGTTGAAGTCGAAGGCGAGGAGCGCACAGTGCTCCATTTGAAAGTTTTCAAGCTGCCTCTGGCGCATGATGCGCCGAACAGGGCGGCGCCGTCTGTGCAGGATGCGTGAGCCAGGAGACGGTGGCCATTGACTTTCGACGAGCTTTACCTTGCGCAGACTGCTTGGCTGTCAGCGTTGCCTTACGACGCGTTGCGCCGCATCGGCGACTTCCTTGGCGTCGGCTTGCGCGGAGAAGCGCGCAACCGCAAAGAAGGCTGGGTGGCCGCCATTGCCGCACATTGGAGCGATCCGGTGGAAGTTCAGCGATGCTTCCAATGCGCCTCTGCAGCCTTCCGCAGCGCATACGACCGTCTGCGTCGCACGCCCGAGCTACCCGCTGCGCTTTTTCTGGCCGAATATGGCGGGCTGCGTTCCTTATCCGATCTCGCTCCTCCCCACTCGGTGGCGGAGCAGCTCTTTCTTTCCGGGCTGCTTCATGCCGCCGAAGGAGGCGTCCCCTTCTCCGCCGCACGTTTGCGCGTCCTTCCGCTGCCTGGGCTGGCCCCGCTGCACGAGGCCCCTGCGTCAAGCGCTCCGTTTCAGCTCGATCCACGTCAGCCGCTTTTCGATTTTGTGCAGATGTTCTGCTTCTGGCTTCAGCAACGAGAGCCGCAGCTGCTACAGGGGCGCTGGCTGAGGCCCAATTCCGCCCGCCAGCTTTATGCTCGATTGCGCCCACAGGAAGCATCAGCCTCTCTACGCTCTCATAAACAGTCGCCCCTTCTACGCACACTCTGGTTTCTGGCGCGCCACGCTAACCTGATCGCGCCGGAGGTCACCGTCCTCGGCTGGCGTTGGCTGGAGCTGTCGCCGACCGAACAACTTACCATGCTTTGGGAGGCATGGCTCCAGGATGGGGATGATGAACGAGAACGCAGCGCCTATTTGCAACCGGACGCACGATGGGGAATCGCTGCTCGACGCGCGCTCGCTGCATGCATGGCCCGCCTGTCCGGCGCATTCACAGCGCAGAGGCTGGCCGATGCGTGGTCAGTCGATCCTACTCTACCGGTCACTTTTTTCACCACCCATTTCCATACGTTCGGCGACGTCGAACGCAGCCTGCGCCTGCTGCTGGAGACAGTCTTCCATCTGCTTGGCGTCGTGGCGCCGCTCGATACAGAACATTTCGCCCTCACCGACGTTGGTCATCAACTCCTTGCTCAGGGTCGGCTCCTCTTGAGCGCATCTCCATGGTCTTCCGGCGAAGCCGCTGCTGCAGGGTGGTCGCCTTCCCAAGACGAGCGATCCCTTACGCTGCGGTTCGCCTGGTGCGCCTCTTCTTCGGCGCAGGCGCGTATCGCTCTCTTCAGCGAAGATCTGCAAGCGATGCACGGCGCAGCGCCTCAGAACGCTGCAACCGACGTAGAGGAGGATGCGTCCGCTTCCGTTTTCTCTTTGGCCCGTTTTACGCCGGAGAGCATGGCCGCAGCCGCCGTCCAGGGCCATGGACTGGCGCATCTTTGGCATGCGCTGCGCCTGCTGGGATTGCCTTTGCATACGGAGGAGATCGCCCGACTGCATGCCTGGTGGGAGGCGGGCGATCAGGTCACGGCCACGCTGCTGCCGATCCTGCGCACGCGACGCCCGGAGCAGCTTGCGCAACTTGTCCAGGACGGCGATGCGCAGCGCTGGCTGGTGGAAGTTCTGTCGCCGACCGCTGCCGTCTGGCGTGGAGATGCAGAGGTGTTGCAAAGCTGCCTGCGCAAGGCGGGGCTTCCTGCGGCGCTCGATCTGCCGACGGAGCGAGAGGTTGCGGCCAATGACGCCGCAGCGCTCTGGCTGGCCGGCCGCCTCTATCAACGGCTCGGTCGCTTCCTGCCGCTGCCTGCGCCCCTTTCCCATCGCGCGCTGGACGCCCTCTTTGCGCAACTGACGCCGCTGCAGCAGGCCGCAGTGCAGGCGCAGCAGGCGGCGCTTCTGGAGCACCTGGCCGATCTGCTCGACGCGCTGCCGTTCACCCCGCCGCCGTCGCCCGCCGACCCGGAGCAGTGGCGTGGACGTCTGGAAACCGCCATCGCTCGTCGGGCCTCGCTGCTGCTCACCTACGTCAGCGCCGGACGCAACCTGACGACCCGGCGCCGCGTCGAGCCGCACTGGATCGAAACGCGACGCGGGAGCCTTTATCTGCGCGCCTACTGCTACAACGCAGGTCGGGTGCTGACCTTTCGCCTGGACCGCATTCTGGCCATCGAAGAAGGCGAAGCCTGATTTTTTGCGGAGAACAGCTCAAGGCGCGCTTCTTGCGTTCATAGACAGGAGTAGGACGGGTGAGGCTTTCAGCGGGGGAAGTTGGAGGTTGTATTTCGCTTGCGCTACAATTCATTTGCTTGAAGTGAATCCATGAATCTTATCTTTCATCGACTTGATCCGCCGCCGTTATCATGAGCCAACTGATTCAAATCATCACTGCGCAAGACCCGCAGGTGCGCAATCGTTCGTTGGACGCGTTTTGCCGCCGCGCCTCGTTCGATGAGCTGCGCGCCGAATGCGCTGCGCTGGACGCCTTTCGCCGGCGCAGCGAAAATCTCTACGAGCGCGTGCGCGCCCTCTTCTTCCTGTACGCCATCTATCGTTTTCACCTGCCGCAAAGACCGGAGCTGCAGCCGGGCGGCTGGATTCCTTTTGAGGGCTATGACAACTTGCTCAAACGGCGCTTCGAGGAGGCGATCGATCTCTTCCTGGCCGTTCCCCTCAGCGACGGCTCCGCCAGCGCGCTGGCCGAGGCCTACCGCCGCCTTGGCTTTCAGACGCTTGCCAATCAGGTGCGACGCAGCGTCCGCTCCGCGCGCGGCAACCAGTGGATGTTCCGCATCGGCCATCCGGCGGATCAACCGTTGCGCGTGCGCGAGGAGCTTTACATGAACGTGGGGAACTGGGGGAATGGGGCCGCAACGAGCCGGAAAGATCGGACGACGCCTTCCTCTGCAGCGCCTCCCCCTCACCAATCTGCGCATTTGTTCCCCATCCTTCACGAAGCCACGCCTGTGCGCATGGATCTCAGCCACAGCGGCTGGAGCGACATCTTCTTTCTGGGCATGGATTACCCGGAAGGCGCGCGCGTGCTCAATATCTCCATTGACCTGGCGGTGCGCGGGCAGAGCGATGGCCGACCCAGGCCGCCGGTGGAGAGCTTTTTTCGAGTGATCGACCAGCCCATCCTCCGCCTGGTCAGCGTCGACCTGGGCGCCATCGCCGAAATCAGCTCGCTGGCCGAGGTGTTCGACTTCGCCCGAGATTATCTGGGGCTGCTCAAGGCGGCGGTCATCGCCTCGGGCATCGTCCCGCCCGGCGTCGAAGGCTCCGGCCAGTCGCTCGCCGACCTGCTGGCGCGGATGATTCGGCCTGGCTACGGCATCGAGCTGGTCAGCCAGGTCAACGGCATTCCCAAAGGCTCGCGGCTGGCGGTTTCGACCACATTGCTCGCCTCGTTGATTGCGGTCTGCATGCGCGCCACAGGCCAGGCGCAGTCGCTCACCGGCCCGCTCACCGAAGAGGAGCGTCGCGTGGTGGCGGCGCGCGCCATTCTGGGCGAATGGCTTGGCGGCTCCGGCGGCGGCTGGCAGGATTCCGGCGGCGTCTGGCCCGGCGTCAAGCTGATCGAGGGCGTAGAGGCCGGCGAAGGCGACCCGGAATACGGCGTTTCGCGCGGGCGGCTGCTGCCGCGCCACACGATCCTCGGCCCCGATGTCGTAACGCCGGAGACGCGACGGCGACTCCAGGAGAGCCTGGTGCTTGTGCACGGCGGCATGGCGCAGGACGTCGGCCCCATTTTGGAGATGGTGACCGAGAAGTATCTGCTGCGCAGCGAGGCCGAATGGGCAGGCCGGCAGGAGGCGATGCGCATCTTTGACCAACTCACCGACCTCCTGCGACGCGGGGACATCCGCGGGATCGGCCAGGGCACGGAGCGCAACTTCCGCGGCCCGATACAGACCATCATCCCCTGGGCGAGCAATCTCTACACCGAAACGCTGATCGACCGCGCCCGCGCCGCCTTCGGCGACGACTTCTGGGGCTTTTGGATGCTGGGCGGCATGGCGGGCGGCGGCATGGGCTTTCTCTTCGACCCGCGGCGCAAGCCTGAAGCGCAAGGCTGGCTCGAGGAGACGATGCGGGCGGTCAAGCGCGATCTGGAGCGCGCCGCGCCGTTCGCCATGGAGCCGGTGGTCTATGACTTCGCCATCAACGAGCGCGGGACGTGGGCGGAGCTTTGCACGGGCGAGCAGGCGCTGATGCCGGCAGGCTATTACATGTTGACCGCGCCGGCGTTGATTCGCCACGAGCAGCGCAGCCTGTCGCCCTTCCGTCGCGCCGAGCTGGAGGCCTTCGGCGCCGCCGCGCGCACGCAGCCGGCCCTGGCGGGCATGGTGCAGGCGCTTTTCGATCAGTTGCTGCCGCCGCGCGAGCAGGGGATCGACCGTCAGCAGAGCCTCGCCGCCTTGCTCGAAGCCAACGGCTTCGACCGCATCCAGCATGAACAGATTCGCGCCGACCTGCGCAGCGGGCGCATCGGGCTGGCGCAGAACCGCCTGCCCGTGCGCACCGTCATCGAAGACGTCGCAGCCGACGATGTGAACGACATTGCGCGCCTTTCGGAAACGGAGCGGGCCAGGCTGCAGCAGATCGGTCTGGAGGCGCTGGCTGCAGGCGCAGCGGCGGTGGTCACGCTGGCGGGCGGGGCAGGCAGCCGCTGGACAAAGGGCGCCGGCGTGGTCAAGGCGCTCAATCCTTTTGCGCGCATCGGCGGCAAACATCGCAACTTCATCGAGGTGCATCTGGCCAAAAGCCGTCGCATCAGCCGCCTGGCCGGTGCGCCGCTTGTGCACATCGTCACCACCAGCTACCTCACGCATGAGCCGATCGCCGAATTCCTGCGCCGCGAACAGAACTACGGCTATACAGGCCCGCTGCTGCTTTCACCCGGGCGGGCCGTCGGTCTGCGGCTGGTGCCGATGGCGCGCGATCTGCGCTTCGCCTGGGAGGAGACGCCGCAGCAGCTGCTCGACGAGCAGGCGCAGAAGGTGCGCGAAAGTTTGCACGCTGCGCTGATCCAGTGGGCGCAGCAGATGGGCGAAGGATCGGACTACACCGACAACGCGCCTCTCCAGTGCCTGCACCCGGTCGGGCACTGGTATGAAATTCCGAACCTGCTGCGCAACGGCGTATTGGCGCAGTTGCTGGAGGATCGACCCCAATTGCGCTGGCTGATGGTGCACAACATCGACACCCTGGGCGCCGACGTCGATCCGACGTTGCTGGGCTGGCATATCGACCGCGGCGCAGCGATGACGACCGAGGTCATCACGCGGCGCATTGACGACCGCGGCGGCGGCCTGGCGCGCGTCGATGGGCGGCTCCGGCTGGTGGAAGGGCTGGCCATGCCGCGCGAGGAGATTGAGTTTAACCTGACCTACTACAATTCGGCCACCTATTGGATCGATCTCGACCGTCTCCTCGTCGCCTTCGGGTTGACGCGCAGCGATCTCGCCCACGAAGAGAAGGTGGCTGCGGCGGTGCGCAGCGTGGCGGCCAGGATGCCTACGTATGTCACGCTCAAAGACGTGAAAAAACGTTGGGGCAAGGGTCAGGAGGATGTCTATCCGGTGACGCAGTTCGAGAAGCTCTGGGGCGACATGACCACGTTGCCCGGCTTCGACTGTGCGTTCGTGGCCGTCCCGCGGCTGCGCGGGCAGCAGCTCAAGGAGGTGGCCCAACTCGACGGCTGGCTGCGCGACGGCTCGGCGGCCTATCTAGAGACGCTGTGCGAATGGAGGTGAACGCGCCATGTGCGACACGCTGGTGATGACGCCGGAGGCGACGGCGGATGGCGTCGCGCTCTTCGCCAAAAACTCCGATCGGGAGCCAAACGAGGCGCACCATCTCATGGTGGTCCCAGCCCTCGACCATGCGCCGGGCAGCCGCGTGCGCTGCACCTACATCGAGATCGAACAGGCTGCGCACACCTACGCCGTGGCGCTGGCCAAGCCCTTCTGGATTTGGGGCGCAGAGATGGGCGTCAACGAGCACGGCGTCGCCATCGGCAATGAGGCGCTTTTTACACGAGAGCCATATGAAAAAGAGGAGCGGTTGCTTGGCATGGACCTGCTGCGCCTGGGGTTGGAGCGGGCGGCCACGGCGCGGGAGGCGGTGGAGGTGATCACGGCGCTGCTGGAGCAATATGGCCAGGGCGGCAACTGCGGCTTTCAACGGCGCCTCTACTACCACAACAGCTTTCTGATCGCCGATCCAACGGACGCCTGGGTATTGGAGACGGTCGGCAAGCGCTGGGCGGCGAAGCGCGTGCAGGGCGGCTACTCGATCTCCAACGCCATCACGCTGGGCAACGAGTGGGACATGGCATCGCCCGACCTGGTCAGGCATGCGATCGGACGGGGATGGTGTCGGTCGGAAGCGGAGTTCAACTTCAGCCGCGCCTATTCCGACTTCCTGTACACGCGCTTCAGCGATGCACATAAGCGTTGCGCTGCGACCACGGCGGCGCTGCACAGCGTCGGCGGACGCGCTACCCCCGCCTCGATGATGGCTGCGCTGCGTCTCCATGCGCCGGAGGCCGGCCCGGATTGGTCGCCTGCACAGGGGTTGACGGGCGCCACCGTCTGCATGCACGCCGGCTATGGCCCGGTGCGCCGCAGCCAGACGACCGGCTCGCTCGTCGCCTATCTGCATCCCCGTTGTTCGCTGCTCTTCGTCACCGGGACCGCTGCCCCTTGCACAAGCATCTTCAAACCGCTGTGGGTCGACACGCCCCTGCCGGAGAGCGTCGGCCCCGCGCCCACCGGCGTCTATGACCCGCATTCGCTCTTCTGGCGGCACGAACGGCTCCATCGCTCCATCCTGCGCGATTATCCGCGTCGCATTGCGGTGATCCAAGAGGAGCGGGCGGCGCTGGAGCAGGAGCTGCTTGAAGAGGCGCTGGCCTACTGCGATGCGTCGCTAGAGCGACGGCGGCGGATCGTCGAAGAGGGATTCCGTCGCGCCCTGGCTGCAGAAGAGCGTTGGCTGACGCGCATCGCCGCGCTGCCCTCGACGAGACGCTTGCCGTTTTTGTATGCCCGCGCCTGGGCCAGCTTCAACCGCGAAGCCGGCGCGCCAATGGATGCGATCGTGTAGGTTTCATCGTCGCTGCAGGTGGGCCCTCACCCCTGGCCCCCTCTCCCAAGGGTGGGAGAGGGGGGATGGCCCTCACCCCTGCAAATGCACCCGAATTTCACCGTAGCTGCAGCTCGCAGCCGCAGGTGCTCGGCAGCCCCGTGGGGAAGGCCCTCACCCCCTGGCCCCCTCTCCCAAGGGTGGGAGAGGGGGGATGGCCCTCACCCCTGCAAATGCACCTGAATTTCACCGTAGCTGCGGCTCGCAGCCGCAGGTGCTCGGCAGCCCCGTGGGGATGGCCCTCACCCCCTGGCCCCCTCTCCCAAGAGTGGGAGAGGGGGTGGAGAGCGCCGAATTTCCTCGTAGCTGCTGCTCGCAGCCGCAGGTGCTCGGCAGCCCCGTGGGGATGGCCCTCACCCCCTGGCCCCCTCTCCCAAGAGTGGGAGAGGGGGGATGGCCCTCACCCCTGCAAATGCACCTGAATTTCACCGTAGCTGCGGCTCGCAGCCGCAGGTGCTCGGCAGCCCCGTGGGGAAGGCCCTCACCCCCTGGCCCCCTCTCCCAAGGGTGGGAGAGGGGGCAGGAGCGCCGTCGCTACCCCAAGAGCGCCACAATCTCGGCGTGCAGCGCCGCCGGCGCTGCAATCACTTCGCCTCGACGCAGAAACGCATCGCCTCCTCGGTAATCGGTCACAAGCGCCCCGGCTTCCTGCGCGATCAACGCGCCGGCGGCGATGTCCCAGGCAGCGAGGCCGTGCTCCCAGTAGGCGTCGAAGCGACCGCAGGCCACGGCGCACAGGTCGAGCGCCGCTGCACCGTCGCAGCGCACCGTCAACGCCCGTTTGACCATAATTCTCCACAGGTCGGTGTTGTCGTTGGCGCTTGTCCAGGCGTCGTAAGGAAAGCCAGAGGCGACGACTGCGGCGGCCAGGGAAGAGGTGGACGCCACGCAGATCGGCTTCTGATTGAGCGCGGCGCCTGCGCCTTTCTCGGCTGCGAAGCATTCATCGGCGAGCGGGTTGTAGACGACGCCTACGACCACCTCTCCGCTGTGTTCCAGCGCAATCGAGACGCCGAACAGCGGATAGCCCCGCGCAAAGTTCGTGGTGCCGTCGAGTGGGTCGATGATCCAGCGAACCTGCGCCTGCGTCCCCTTGCTGGCGACGCCCTCCTCGCCGAGGATGGCGTAGGCCGGAAACGTTTTCTGCAGGATGTCAACGATGAGCGCTTCGCAGCGCCGGTCATATTCGGTGACAAGCTCTTGTGCGCTCTTCTGCTCGACGGCGAACCCTCCCCGTCGCCATCCTTCGCGCAGCAGCTCCCCGGCGGCGTACGCCGCCTCCAACGCCACATCGAGCGGATTCATCCTTTGACGATCCCTCCTCCGAAACCGCGCACCAGATAGCGCTGCACGAGAAACGATAAGACGATCATCGGTGTGATCGAAAGCAGAATGGCGGCGGACATCTGTCCTAGCTCCACCCCGCGAAAAGTCCAGTAGCCGGCGACGCCCACCGGCAAGGTGCGGCTGTCCCCTCCGCTGAGCAACAGCGCGTAGAACAGGTCGTTCCAAGAGAGAATGAAGGCAAAGAGGGCCGCTGCTCCCAGTCCCGGTCGGGCGGTCGGCAGCAGCACGCGATAGAACGCCTGCCATTGCGTGCAGCCATCCACCATCGCCTGCTCTTCGAGGTCGCGCGGGATGTCGTCGAAAAAGCCGATTAGAAACCAGACGACGAAGGGGAGGATGAAGGTCAGGTGCGCGGCCGTCACTGCCCAGAGGGTGTTGAGCAGGCGAATGTTGTACATCAGCAAGAAGAGCGGCACGATCAGCACCGCAGGCGGCAACATCTGCGCGGAGAGCACGACGAATCTGGCTGCGTCGCCGCCGACGCGGAAACGGGAGAAGGCATAGGCGGCCGGCGCTCCGGTTGCCAGCGAGATGGCGGCCGTCAACGCGCCGACGACCAGGCTGTTCCACGCCTGCCGGGGGATGTCGGAGCGCACCACCGCCGCCCAGTTGGCCAGGGTCGGCGTGAAGCCCCAGTCCAACGGGCGGTTGATCGCCGCTGCGTCCTTCAAGGATGCGATCAGGATGAACATATAGGGAAAGAAGACGGCGACGAGCGCTGCGCAGAGAATGAACAACGCCGCAGCGTCGCCTGCATAACGGCGAAATTTCACGAGGTCGCCTCCCTGCGCACAACATAAAAGAGCACGACGACAAAGAGGAGAATGACCGCCATCAAAACATACGCCATCGCTGCGGCCTCTCCGGCGCGGTAGTACAGAAAGCCGACGCGATAGATGTGGTACTGGATCGTCTCGGTGCTTTCGCCCGGCCCTCCGCGCGTGATGGCGTAGACGTATTCATACACCTTGAAGGCGTCCAACATGCGGATCAGGAGGCTGGCCAGGATCACCGGCCGCATGAGGGGGAAGGTGATATGGCGCAGCGCTTGCCAGCCGGTGGCGCCATCGACGCGCGCAGCCTCAAACGGCTCCGGCGGCAGCGCCTCCAACCCGGCGAGCAGGAGCAGCATCATGAAGGGCGTCCATTGCCAGACGTCGATGAGGGCGAGGCTGAACAGCGCCAGGTTGGGGCCAAACCAGTCAACATCCACGCCGACGCTGCGCAGCAGATGCGGGATGACGCCCAACTGTGAGTTGAGCAGGAAGCGGAAGATCAACCCCACAGCGATGGGCGTGATGAAGGCGGGCGTGAGCAGCAGCGCTCGAAAGACGTGGCGGAAAGGGGTGGCGCGATGGAGCAGGATCGCCAACAGGAAGCCAAGCGCAAACTCCAGCCCGACGGCTACCGCCACAAAGATAACGGTGTTGCGCATAGCGTTCCAAAAGGAGCGATTCGTCGCCAGCGCCGCATAGTGCTCCAACCCCACCCATCGCACGTCGCCCACCGCGGTGAGCCGGTAGTCATGCAGCGAGGCCCACAGCGAAAAGAGCAAAGGGTAGATGAGCACTGCGGCCAGCGTCACGGCCATGGGCAGGAGAAGTCGGTATTTGAAAGGGATCATGGTTTCATCAACGGAGCGGCTGTGGAGGAGAGGGGGCCGCAAGCCCCCTCCTCCTTCTAGGAACGGGCCAGGATCTCGCGCACCTTGGCGGCGGCGGCGCTCAACGCTTCGGCGACGCTCATCTCACCGGCGACTGCGCTGTTGAGGTAGGTGCCGACCTCGTTGATGATCTCCTCGGCGCTCTGCCCGCGCGCCAGCGGCTCGGCGTCTTCCAAAATGCGCAGCACCGTTTCGTAGTACTCGCGGCCGAACCCCTTTTCCCAGACTTCCGGGTCGTTCATGACGCTGGTGCGGATCGGCGCGCCGCCCAGGATGACGCGCTCTTTGTCCACAGCCGGCGAGGTGAGCCAGCCGATGTAGCGCCAGGCGGCGTCCTTGTTCGCCGTGTTGGCCGGGATCGCCCAGTGCCATGCGCCGAGCACCGCTTTGCCGCCCGGCGGCTCATAGAGCGCAAAGGCGCCCGCCAGGTCGCCGGCCGGCCCGTCGGCCTTGTTGAGCGTGGGCAGCATCCAGTTGTACGAGAGCATCGTCGCCGCCTCGCCGGCCGCCATGGCGCGCAGCGCCTCGTCGAAACCCCAGTTCAGCGAGTTGGGCGGCGCAGCGGTCTTGTACATCTCAATGTACATCTCCAGCGCCTTTTGCCCCGCCTCGTTGTCGAGGATGACGTTACCCTCGGCGTCCATCAGATTGCCGCCTGCGGCGTAGAGCCAGTTTTTCCACTCTTCAAAGACCTTGTAGCCGCGCTGGGGCTGCATGGCTGCGCCGTAAATCCCCTGCGCCATGAAGAATTGTCCGACCTCCAGATACTCCTCCAGCGTGGTGGGAATTGTGAGCGGACGTCCATACTCGGCCTGGAATTTCTCCTGATTGGAGGGGTCGTCGAACAGGTCTTGCCGCACGATCAGGCCCAGCGCGTAGTTGTAATAGGGGACGCCGTAGAGTTGACCGTCCACCTCGCCGATGGCGCGCAGCGGCTCGACGAAATCCTGCAGGTTGTACCCTTCCTGTGCTGCTATGTAGTCATCGAGCGGGGCCAGGAAGCCCGCCTTGGCGAACTCGTCCATCCAGGGATTGTCGACGATGATGACGTCGTAAGTGGCCTGGGGCGCCAGGAACGAGGTTAGAATCTTGTCGCGCATGGCGTCATAGGGCATGGGGTCGAAGCGGATGCGCACGTCGGGATGCTCCGCCTCGAAGCGCTTCGTCAGCTCCGCCACGATGTCATAGTCCGGCACCTGCTCCATGATGACGGTGAGCGTGACCGGCTGCGCAGAGGGGGGCTGCGCCGGTGCAGTCATCGGCGCGCAGGCGCTCAGAACAAGTGCAACGACCAGGAGCCAGGGGGCGAAAAGCTTGTAAATTGATCGAAGTTGCGTTTTCATGTTTCACCTCTTTTGGTTCAGACTCTAGCACGCATGAACGAAATATAACCTGGGAATGGCTCAGGCGGCGCGTCTATCTGGCCCGCCGCGTATCTGGGCGCTCAGGTAGGAAATTGCAATAAAGGAAAGCAGAGAATTGTAGACCAGGAATGAGGAAATGGCGCTGGCGATGCGCATGTCATTCCGTATCTGCTGAAACAATTGCAGAGGGAGCGTCTGTCCTGTGAAGCCGGCCACCATACTGGTCACTTCAAACTCTCCGATCGAGATGGCAAAAACTACCAGTGCACCGACGAGAATGCCCGGCATCACGTTTGGAATAATTACATAAACCAACCGCTGCCAGAGATTAGCGCCCAGGCTTGCCGCCGCCTCCGATAACAGTCTTTCGTTCAGTGTTCGGAAAGAGGCCAGTGTATTGCGAAACATGAAGGGCAGTCCGATCAACGAATGGGCAATGATCACCATCCAGACGTTTCCGCTCAACATTAAAGGTGGGCGGGAGAACGCCAGGACTAGCGCTGTTCCTACAGTCACTGGCGGAAAAATTAATGTCAAAATCGGAGCGGTGTCTCGAATCCAACGGCCAAAAGGAGTGTCCATGCGATTCAGTGCATACGCAGCGGGTGCAGAAATGAGGAGAGTGATGGAAACAGCGGCGAATGCAACCACAAGCGAAGTGAGTAAGGCGGAATACGTTCGAGGTCTGGTGAGGATCGCCTCATACCACTGCAAAGTAAATCCTTGTGGAAAGATATCTTGCCAGAAAAGACTGAATGAAAAGATGACCGGCATGCATAGGGGCACAACAATAAAACTAATCAAGAACAAAAAGAGCAGGCGTTTTAGCATTGTTTATCCCCCAGGTCGCAGTTTCTTTTCCATTCGACTCAATGCATAAAGGACGCAGCCGATTAGGATGATCAGTGTGATTGACAAAGCCGCCGCCTGAGGTAAGTTATACGTAGACTCCGATGTGTGATAGTAAATTTGAATCGAGAGCAGATTTTTGGCGCCGCCCACTAAAGCCAGCACAGTACCGAATGCGCCCAACATACCGGCCAACTGAATGCTGAGCCCGGCGAGAAAGCCTGGCGCAAGGATCGGAATGATGATATATCGCCATGTCTGCCAAGGTTTGGCGCCCAGATTACGCGATGCCTCCAGCAGGCTGCGATCCAGATTCTCAAACACCGCTGCCATTGTGAGCGTCATGAGAGGAACCTGGTAAAAAGAATAGACAACCACCAAACCTGGCCATGAGTAGATGTCAAAATAAAAGTCTCGCGGAAGACTGAAAAGACGCTGCACAATCAAATTCAGTACGCCATTTCTGCCGAGAAGCACGATAAATGCAAACGCAACCACCAGACCAGAGAGGGTCAAAGGCAAAGAATACAGCGAGAGAAGAAAGTTTCGTTGATTTCTGGGAAGTGTGACTGCAATATAACCAACAAATGTTCCGGCAACTGCGCCAACCAGACTGCAGGCTGAGGCGAAGAGTAGGCTATTCCGTATTGCGGTGACATAGTGAGGCTGTGTAAAGACATTCAGATAGTAGCGCAGCGTAAAGGCCTGTGACGTTTCATCGAGAAAACTCCGAACAGCCATATTGGTCAGTGGATATAGTTCAAAAAAGGCCAGGAACAACAAAAATGGCGCCAAAAATAGGTGCTCTACTCGGTGCTTCATGGCCTATCTAAATCTCCTGTTAGTGAGGCGCCTTTTGGTACAAAGCGACTCGGAGTACAAACAAAATTTTAGCTCTTTTCTAAGTAGCTGATAGGCTGTGTGGGGTGGCGAGCGGGAAGTTCACTTCCCGCTCGCCTACCCTCTCGTCACTCGCTGGCGCCGGTGAGGGCCGCCCAGGTTGCCTTCAGGTCTTCAGAAATTTCGGCATCCCGTGCATAGTCGATAAAGCTTACGTTTGCGTACTGTTCCTGCGGCGGGAATTCCGCTGCAACTTCCTCGGGGATTTCCACTGACGGATTAATAGGGGACACGTACGCTTTTGCGTAAAGCTTCTGCCCATCTCCGCACAGGAGAAATTCGAGGAAGAGTTTGGCTGTGTTCGGATGGGGTGCATTACGTGCAGCAATGACGCCGCCGCCGGAAGCAATCGTCCCATCAAGCGGGATGATCACTTCCGCAGGCACGCCAAGGTCTTTCTTCCACTGCAGGAGATTGTAGTCAAAATTGATCAGGATAGCGACCTCGCCTCGCTGGAATTTGCTGACATCGACTTTGGGATCAACCGAGGCGATGATGCCCGCCTTGTGGAGCTCCGCCAAAAATTCTGAGCCTGCTTTGTAGTTATAGGGATCGCCAGAAACGGCATACGAAACCGCCTCCACTGTGTTGACGCCGGTGCCTGTTGCACGGGGATCCAAATAGCTGACAAGTCCCTTGAACGCAGGGTTATTCAGCTCTTTCCAGCTTCGAGGCGGCTCTTTCACGATGTTGGTGTTAACGATCCATCCGAGTGTTCCCTTGTACGCAGCCTGCCAGACGGATCCGTTCGCACCGATCCCTTTCTGTCCCTCCGGCAATTCATCCCAGCAGCTCACTTTATAATCCATTGTGAGCCCAGCTTCGGCCAGCTTGGCGGCAAAGGAAGGTTTGAGATCGGCAACATCATTCTTACTGGCGTTTTCCTCTGTCATACGAGAAAGCACGACCGAAGATCCCATGTCAATGTCTTGTTGAACGATTCCATAGCGACGCTGAAACTCGCCAAATATCTCCCCGTAGTTCGCCCAGACTTCTGGCATGCCGTAGGTGTTGATCACCCCTCCTTCGGCGCGCGCTAAAGACTCCAAATCTTCGCCTTCGCTTGGGGGCGCAGTTTGCAGCGCTGATGGGGGCGCTGCGACTGGCGCACATGCCGCTAAAAGCAATAGGGCTGCCATCATTACGCCGATCACCTGAATCATCCGACGGTTCATCTGTCTGCTCCTTTCTCCTGATTCACCTTAGTTGCCTGAAACGAAACAAAGAATTTGAGTTATGACAGAATCAAGAAGGCTGATTCTGGAGAAAACGTCGCAAGCACCTGTTGGCCGGTTTCGAGACGGTCGGCAGCTTCAGCGGTTAGATTGGCGCGTAAAATGAAGTCACCCTGACAACGAACAGTGACGCGTACATTAGCGCCCAAAAATGTGAGCATATCGATTACCCCCTCCAGTAAATTGCTAGGCAGGGACTCACTCGTTTCTTGCGGAGAAAAGATTTTGATCGATTCAGGACGCACCGCCAGATAAGCCTCCTGGTGGCCGGTGTGTTTTTCTGCATTCGATACCCGAAATAGACTAGACTGCCAGCGGAAAACACCTTTGTCCACGATCCTGCCTGGGAAGAGGTTCATCACTCCTACAAAAGTGGCAACGAAGAGATTTTTAGGATGACGATAAATCTCGATGGGGCTTCCCACCTGTTGAATGACACCTCGGTCCATGACGACCACCCGGTCTGAAATCGAAAGCGCCTCTTCCTGGTCATGGGTCACATAGATGGCGGTGAGGCCAAGTTTTTTCTGAATGCTGCGAATTTCATTGCGCAGTTCTTCTCGAATCTTGGCATCCAGCGCAGACAGAGGTTCATCAAGCAACAGGATTGCCGGCTGTTTTGCAAGCGCACGGGCAAGGGCCACCCTCTGTTGCTGCCCTCCAGATAACTGACTAGGGTATCGGTGCTCAAGACCTGGCAGTTGAACCAGATTGAGCAGTTCGGCAACTTTTTCCTGCCGTTCATGTCGAGGCCGACCTTTTATCTTGAGCGGAAACGCAATGTTTTCCGCGACTGTCATGTTTGGAAACAGGGCGTAGGACTGAAAGACCATCCCAACATCCCGCATTTCTGGAGGCAATGAGTTTATGTTGCGCTCACGGAAGTAAATTTCACCTTCATCCGGTTGCTCAAAACCGGCGATACAACGCAATACGGTCGTCTTGCCGCAGCCAGAGGGGCCAAGGAAAGAGACGAATTCTCCTTGCTCCACGAGAAGGTTAAATCCGTCAACCGCTCTGATTTTTCCGAAGCGTTTGCCGACGTTGTTCAGGCGCAACACAATATCGCCCATGGAAGGCCCCTTGCTAGCTTCAATCCATCCACGCGCCGCCGTTGACGTTGATCGCCTCCCCTGTGATGAAATCTGCGTCCTCCGAGGCCAGAAAGACGATCACCTTCGCCACGTCTTCGGGCGTTTCGAGGCGTCGCAGCGGCGTGTCCTGGATGTACAGAGCGCGCACTTCCTCGGGCGCAACGCCGCGCAGCTGCGCTTCCCATTCCACCTCTCGCTCTTGCATGGAGGTGCGCACGTAGCCGGGACAGACGGCGTTGACGGTGATTCCATAGGGCGCCAGCTCGCCCGCCATTGCCTGGGTCAGGCCGATGACGGCGAATTTGCTGGCGACGTAATGGGCCAGGAAGGGCGCGTTGCCCCGTTTGCCCGCCATCGAGGCGACGTTGATGATCTTGCCGCCTCCCTGGGCGATCATGCGCCGGGCGGCGACCTGGCTGCAGAGGAAGACGCCCTTGGCATTGACGTTCATGTTGTAGTCCCAGTCCCGTTCCGTGAGGTCGACGAAACGGTTCATGGTCGAGACGCCGGCGTTGTTGACCCAGACGTCGAGCCGGCCATACCGGTCGAGGATCGCCTGCAGCACGCGCTCCGCCTCGGCCTGGTCGGTCACATCGAGCCGCCACGCCGTCGCCTCGCCTTCTTGCGCGCGAATTTCCGAGGCCGTCTGCTGCGCCCATTCCATGTTGAAGTCCGTCACGGCCAGCGCTGCGCCTTCTCGCGCCAGCGCCAGAGCCGTCGCTTTGCCGATTCCCGAACCGGCGCCGGTGATGGCGATCCTTTTTCCCTTCAGTCGCATAGTCGTCCGCCTTTGCTGCTGTTCTCCTGGAAAGCTCGAGGGCTTTCCAGAAGATTGCGATCGAGTGACAAACAATCAGACAATCAGAATTTACGAAGCTAGACCCGCCAGGCGAGGGTAGACATCCTTCAGCGCTTCGTAGATGGCTCGATACAGGTGAAAGAATTCCCGATAGCGAGCATGGTTGGTTAGATTCGGCTCGACCACACCCTCGATCTGGATGTAACGCTCGATCTCTTCCCACCGTCGAAAAGCGCCGACGCCCATCCCCGCCACGAAAGCGGCGCCCAGCGACGAGCCTGGATGACGGGCGATCTGTTCCAGCGGCAGGCCCAATACGTCTGCCGTGATCTGCTTCCAGAGCATGGAGCGCGCGCCGCCGTTCGTCACGCGTGCGCGCGTGGCGCGCAGTCCACGCTCGGCCAGCACCTCCAGATGGTGACAGAAGCCGTAGCCGATCCCCTCCAGGATGGCTCGGAAAAGATGCGCCCGCGTGTGACTGAGCGTGAGCCCCACTACGGTGCCGCGCGCCAGCGGGTCGTGCAGCGGCGTCTTCTCGCCGAGAAAATAGGGCAGCAACACCAGCCCCTCGGCGCCGGGCGGCAGCGCAGCAGCCTCGGCGTCGAGCGCAGCATAGTCGGTCTCGGGTGCGAAGGCGTTGCGAAACCATTTGATGATGCTGCCGCTGGCGGCCATGCAGCCGTTCACCAGATAGAGGCCGGGGATGACATGATAGTCGAGGAAAAGACGAGCGTCGATGATCGGCTCGGAGACGCAGTACAAGATGTCGCCGGCGCCGCCCAGCTTGACAAGCAAGTCTCCCCCCGCCTTCAAGCCGGCGGAAAAAGCCGAGGCGACATGGTCGGCGCTGCCGGCGACGACAGGCGTTCCGGCCTTTAGACCGGTGTCGTCGGCGGCGTCCTTTGTCACCTCGCCGACGATCTCGGCAGGCCAGCGCGGGGCGGCCAGCCAAGTTCGCGAAATGGTGGAAAGCGCCAACAGCTCATCGTCCCAATCTTCGGTGTGCAGATCGAACAGGCCGCTTTCCAGCGCCCAGTTGCGTTCGATCGAGAAGGCGCCGGTCAGGCGATGGGCGATGAAGTCATAGGAGCCCATCACGCGGACGGCCTGCGCCATCGTTTCCGGCTCATGCCGGCGCAGCCAGAGAAGCTTCGGCCCGATGCTCTGCTGCGTGATGGCGCTGCCGGTGCGCTGCAGGATGTCCTTCTCCTCCGTCCGGCTGCGGAACTCCTCAATTTCCTTCACCGCCCGTGCGTCGTTCTGCTGGATGGAAGGGCGCACGACGCGTCCCTGCGCATCGAGCAGCACGAGGGCGGGCGTCATGCCGCTGACGCCCACGGCGGCCACTTCTTCTGCGTTCACTTGCGCAGAGCGCAGGCATGCGGGAACGGCCGCACAGACATTGGTCCACCACTCTTCTGCGTCCTCCTCAGCCCAGCCGGGCTGCGGCGAGCGCAGCGCGCTGGGGCGTTCGGTCTCCGCCAGGAGACGCCCTTCTGCATCGATCGCGATGACTTTGGTGGCGGTGGTGCCAATGTCAATGCCCAGCAGAACCATCCTTGCCCTCCCAATGCCACAGGAATGGCCGCCTGAATCAGGCAAGCCCTGCACGCACGGCGCGCACCTTGTCCATGAAGACGCGCACCCGCTCCGGGTCCACCGGATTCCAGGTGTAGCCATCCACCTTGAGGCTGGAGCCGACGATCACGCCGTCGGCCACCTCCAGATAGCGGGCGATGTTGTCGGCCCGCGCGCCGGTGTTGAGCAGCACGGGCGCCAGATCGGCGACGGCCTCCTTCGCTTCGCGCAGCGCGTCGATGCCCGGCTCGGCGCCCGCCATGGCGCCGGAGACCAGGATGGCGTCCGCCAGCGAGGAGACGACTGCGCTACGCGCCCTCTGCCCGACCGTGCGGCTTCCTAGCGGGGAGGCGAACTCCGGCGTGACGTTGTAGAAAACGCGCACGTGGTTGGCGCCGATCTGACGGCGATAGCGCAGCAGGGCGGCGGCGTCGGTGTTCCACAGCCCCATGTCGCTCTCATAGACGCCGGTGAAGACCTCGCGCACGAAGGATGCGCCCGTCGCCAGAGCGATGGCGAGCGGCGCCCTGGCGTCCCAAAGGAAATCGACGCCGAAGGGGCGATCCTTGGGCGCCACTTCGGCGATCACGCGCGCCATCACCGCCACCGCCTCGAAGTCCGCCTTCAGCGCGTAGGGACGGTCGCCCTCGTTACAAAAGAGCAGGGCGTCCACGCCCGCATCGAGCAGAATGCGGGCGTCCGATGCAACGGATTCCAGGATTCCCTCCACGCCTTTCTTTTCGTCGTACAGCGGTGTGCCGGGCAGCGGAGGGAAGTGCGTCATGGCAATCACCGGTTTTTCGACGCCGAATAGTTCTTTCAGCAACATTACTTGTCCTGTCCTTTTCTAATGTTGATTGAAAAATGACTCAGCAGCAGCCCTCACCCCCTGCCCCTCTCCCAAGGATGGGAGAGGGGGTGGAGAGCGTCGGCGCTGCGGCTACGCAAACACACCCGGATTTCACCGTAGCTGCGGCTCGCAGCCGCAGGTTCTCGGCAGACCCGTGGGAAGGCCCTCACCCCCTGCCCCCTCTCCCAAGGGCGGGAGAGGGGGAGACGGCCCTCACCCCCTGCCCCTCTCCCAAGGATGGGAGAGGGGGTGGAGAGCGTCGGCGCTGCGGCTACGCAAACACACCCGGATTTCACCGTAGCTGCGGCTCGCAGCCGCAGGTTCTCGGCAGACCCGTGGGAAGGCCCTCACCCCCTGCCCCCTCTCCCAAGGGTGGGAGAGGGGGGAAGAGAGCGTCGGCGCTGCGGCTCGCAGCCGCAGGTTCTCCTCATGCCAGGATCACCTCGACGCCCTGTTCTCGAATCCGCTGCACCATCCCTGCATCCGCCGCAGCGTCGGTGATGAGCTTATGAACGGCGCTGAGGGGCGCTACGGCGGCGAAGGCCACGTTGCCGAATTTGGTGGCGTCCGCCACGACGATGCACTCCTTGGCCGAACGTAGCATCGCCCGCTTCACCTGCGCGTCCTCCAGGTTGTATTCGGTCAGGCCGGCCTCCAGATCGACGCCGGCGATGCCCAGGAAGAGCTTGTCGACGAACAACTCCTGAAAGATGCGCTCGGCAAAATTTCCGACCAGCGAGAGCTCTCCATAGCGAAGGACGCCGCCGGCGACGATGACGCGATTCCCCGGGCGGCTGGCCAGCAAGTTGGCGATGTGCAGGCTCGGCGTGACGATGGTCAGGTTGTGAAAACGGCCAAGCCGCCTGGCGATCTCCAGCGTCGTCGTGCCGACGTCGAGCGCAATGCTGTCGCCATCCTGGATGCAGGCGAGCGCTGCGTCGGCGATGCGCGCTTTTTCCGCCGCCTGTTGCCGACTTCGCACGAGAAAGGGAGGCTCATAGCTGCGGTCGCGCACGCTCACCGCACCTCCGTGCACCCTGCGCAATAGCCCTTTACTCTCCAAAGCGAGCAGGTCGCGGCGGATCGTCATATCCGACGCACCCAGTTGTTCGCACAGCTCAGCAACCGACACGACGCCGCGCTCGTGCAAGGTGAGCAAAATCTGCTGTTGTCTTTCTTCGGCAAGCATGGTTATTGAAAGTCGGGTTGTTTGATTTTGTTTGTATACTACGCTATTTTTGTTTGTTTGTCAATAGATTCAAACAAATCTCAGGGATGTTTAGAGGAATGCAAGATATGGTGCAATTGAAAAGATGATTTGCTAAGGAAAATGAACATAATGCGTTGACGAATTCATGACATGCGATCCATAATGTCGAATATCTTCCTGCCCTACATTGCTCGCCAGCAATGGGTGAGACGGAAGACAGAGAATTGGATTCAGTGAATACGGAATCTCCATGTCGACAGACAAATCCGCCGTCATCGATCGATTCGCCCGTCATGTCTCCTCCGGCAAGGCGGCCTTTTTTCGCCGGGCGGGCATCGAGTTTGTCATGGGCCGCCGCGAGGGGCCGTACATCTGGGACATCGACGGCGAGAAGCGGCTCATCAACTGCCACTGCAACGGCGGCGTCTTCAACCTTGGCCATCGTCACCCCGCCGTTGTGCAGGCGCTGATCGAAAGCGCGCAGACGCTTGACATCGGCAACCATCATCTCCTCAGCGAACCGCGGGCGCGCCTGGCCGCGCGGCTCGCCGAGCTGGCGCCGGGGTTGACGTACACCGTCTTCGCCGTCGGCGGCGGCGAGGCGACCGACCTGGCGATCAAGGTGGCGCGCGGCTACACGGGGCGACAGAAGATCGTTTCGGCCAGCGGCGGCTATCACGGTCACACCGGCTTTGCGCTGTTTACAGGGGACGAGAAGTACTTTGCGCCCTTCGGCCCCCGCGCCCCCGGTTTTGTGCAGGTTCCTTTCAATGACGTCGACGCGCTGGCCGCCGAAGTGGAAGACGCCGCCGCTGTGATCCTGGAGACGATCCCGGCGACGCTGGGTATGCCGATCCCTGCGCCGGCGTATCTTCCGCAGGTGCGGCGCCTTTGCGACGCGCACGGCGCGCTGTTGATCCTCGACGAAATTCAGGCCGGCCTCGGGCGCACCGGTCGCCTGTGGGCGTATGAGCATTTCGACATTGTCCCCGACATGTTGTTGCTCGGCAAGGGGTTGTCCGGCGGCCTCTATCCGATGGCGGCGACCATGATGCGCAAAGAACTGGAGCGCGTCTTCCACGCCGATCCGTTCATCCACATTTCCACCTTCGGCGGCGCCGAGGTCGGCTGCCCGGTGGCGCTGAAGGTGCTGGAGATCAGCGCCGACCCGGCTTTCCTGGCGCACGTGCAGGCCATGGCGCAGGTCTTCGCCGACGGTTTCGTCGATCTGCAGCGCCGTCACGCCGGCGTGCTCGTCGGCCTGCGCCAAAAGGGGCTGATGATGGGCATCGAGATGGTGCATCCTGCGTGCGGCCCGCTTTTCACGAAAGCAGCCTATGACAACGGCTTCCTGTCGATCTACGCTGCCAATGACACGCGCGTGGCGCAGTTTTTGCCTCCGCTGATCATCGAGCGCCCGCTGGCGAATGAGCTGCTTCAGCGCGTCGACGCCGCCCTGGCGCAGGTGGCCGTGATGTTGCGCAGTGGGTGATGGGTGTTGCGTGATGCGTGTTGCGTGCGTTATTGAAACACGCAACGCGCTCGCACAAAACACGAAATAGAAACACGCTCCCCATGAACGAACAACTTCCTGTAGATATAGAGCGCCTTGAACAATTTGAGGCCGGGCTGAACCTGGCGCATCTGGAGCGCAGCGCCATTCCGCCGCAGGTGCTCGGCTACGGCGAAATCAGCGCAGTGCTCGCCATTGGCGACGATGGGCTGGCCTATAAGCGCATGCCGATGTTTCTCAGCGAGGCGGAGATCGAGGGGTATCGCCGCGCCTTCGCACGTTACATCGAGGCGCTGACCGAAGCGGGGCTGACGGTGGCGCCGAGTCGTCTGGTGCAGTTGAAGCAGCGTTGCGGCGCGCACCACGTGCTCTATCTCGTGCAACGGCGCCTGCCGGGGGACGCCATCGGCAACCGGCGCGTGCAGACGGCGGACGCAGACGGCGCCGGACGCCTCCTGGAAAGCGCACTGCGCGAGATCGCAAAGGTGGCGCGCTACAACCAATGTCAGGCGGGAGCGTGGGCGCTAGGCATCGACGGCCAGATCTCCAACTGGGCGATCATAGGCGAGGCGATGGATGCGCCGTCGGCGCTCTGCTACTTCGACATCACGACGCCGTTGATGCGGCGGGCAGGCGTCGAGCAGTTGAACGCCGAGCTCTTTCTGCGCAGCGCGCCCTCCTTTCTGCGCTGGGCGCTGCGCCGTTTCTTTTTGCAAGATGTGCTCGACCGCTACTATGACCTGCGCCGCATTGTCATTGACCTCATCGCCAATCTCCATAAGGAAGGCCGCCCCGACCTGATCCCGTCTTGGATCGAGCGAGCGAATCGCTTCTTCGCCGAGCAACCTTTTCCAATCGAACCGTTGCAACGACGCGAGATTGACGCCTACTACCGGGAAGACGCCTTTATCTGGCGCTTCTACCTGGCGGCGCGACGCATCGACCGAAAGCTGCACCGCTGGCGCGGGCGCACCTATCCTTATCTGTTGCCGGGCAAGATCCGCCGCTGAGGGAATTTGCAAAGCGCTTCTACGCCCTGAGAGGGGCGTTCGGACGGAAGCCGAATTGCGCTGCACCTGGGCATTGTGGCCGCCAGCCGGACATGGCGGCTTGTCAGTGTTTCTTTGCGGAGAAGGGTCCAAGTGGAGGCCAAACCTACATGCGCCTGCGGGTGCTTTTCGTCGGGCGCCAGAAAGCAATGCTGGCTGCCCTCAGAAGCACACAACCTCTGAAGGCAGCCAGCGCATCCAAGGGAGGTTTGCTCAGTTGCCGCACGGCGCGATGTTGCGCCAGTTGAGCACCGCGTCATTCACCGTCTGTTGGCCGTTGGCTCCATAGGCGAGGGTGAGCTGCCGATTGGCAAGCTCCTCGCATGCAGCGCCCTTCTCCACGAAGTCCCAGGAGCCAAGGGTGTATTTGTACTCGATCTGCACGCCCTCTTTACCGGTGAGGGTGATGCTCCATGCGTTGGGGCCGATCTGCGTCATGCTGACGCCGCCGGGGTTCCATTCCGGCAAGCCGCCGTCGAGGCGGTTGAGCGTGCCCGCAATGTAGACTGTGGCGCCGGCGGGCGTCGTCGCCGGCGTGGCGACGTTGAAGGTCACGCTCACCGTGCGCAGCGCAGCCGTCCCCTGCACTTCGTTGGAGTCGGCGGAGCGGTTGAAGGAGGTGTCCACTGCGCGCACGACGTAGAAGTAGCTGCGGTTTTCCTCCACAGCGGCGTCCGTGTAGGTCGTTGCGCCGACCACGAGCGCCAGCGTCGTATAGGGGCCGCCCGAGGCGTCGCTGCGCCGCACCTCATAGCCGTGCACGGCCACATCATCGGTCGAGGCGTCCCATGCCAGCTCGATGCCTGCGGGCGAGCCGCTCAGCACGCGCAGGTTGACCGGCGTCGAAGGCGGGGTTGCGTCGCCGCTAAGGTTGACCGTCAATCGGCCTGGGTTGGAAGGCGCCGCGCCGGTTGGAACCGGACCGTTGAGGTCGGCGTAGAGCCAGGTGCGCCCGCCGTTGGTGCTGTAGCGATAGACGTAGTCATAGCTGCCCACGGCGTCGGGCAGCAGGCTGGCCATAAACTCGTCGTTGTTGCCCACATCGACGTTGAAGACGGCGTCCACCCACGACCAGCCGGCGTCGCTCGCCGGGTTGCTGCCCGCCGGGCCAAAGCCGAGCTGCGCCTGCAGGCCGGGAGTGGGGCCGGGCTGGTTGGTGACGCCGTCGATCCAGACCTGACCGTAGGCGGTCGGCGTGCGGTTGACCGTGCTGATCGTGTGCTCCATGGTCGGCGGCCACTGGAGATTGGCCCAGCCGATCGGGTAGCTGGGTACATCCGACGCTTCATTCGAGGCTGCGCCCACGTTGCCCGCAGCGTCGACCGCCTTCACCACGTAGTAGTAGATTCTGGCGTTTTCCAGGCCGGCGTCGACATAGCTCGTTCCCGTCGTCTCGCCGACCAGGACGTAGCCGCCGCCGGTGACCGGGCTGCGATAGATGCGATAGGTTGCGGCGTCGCTCACCGGGCTCCAGGCGAGCGTGACCTGGCGGTCGCCGGCCGTCGCCGTGAGATTGGCGGGCGCGGCGGGCGCAACCAAATCCTGGCCAGGCATGGGCAGGAGCACCAGCGCGCTCATGGCGGGCATGCTCAGGGTGAGCACGCCGTCCGAGGCTGTGTAGACCGTCGGCGGCAACTGCGGCACGCGGTTGAGCGCATCGTAGAGCGCAACGTTGGCGGGCAGGCGACCGTCGAGGGGAACGGCCAGCGTCTGCGGCGTCGTATTGCGGTTGATGGCCACCACGGCGCCTTGGTCAGGCGTGCGCATCAAGTAGGCCAGCGTGCGGTTGACGTCGTCGGTGAGCAGAAAGCTCAGCTCGCCGTAGCGGAAGACCGGGTTCTGACGGCGCAGGTGGGTGAGTGCGGCAAAATGGCGGAAGAGCAACGGGTCGCCGCCGGCGCCCGCCGGGCCGACGCCGCTCCATGGGAAGGTGCGACGGTCATCGGGGTCATCGTCGCCGGTGAGACCGATCTCGTCGCCGTAGTAGATGGTGGGCGCGCCGGGAAGGGTCATCTGCACCGCGGCCGCCAGCATCAGGCGACGCTTGCCTTCGGCGACGTTGGCGGCGTTGAATTCGCGTTCCTCGCGGTTGCGCGCGCCCGGCGTCAGCGCCCAGAGGATGCGCTGCGTGTCGTGGCTGCTCAGCAAGTTGAGCATCGTGTAATAGGCGGCGTCGGGAGTGTCCTCGCGCACCGAGATCAGCTTTTCGGCGAAGAGGCTGGGCGGCTGGTCGCTCTGGCCGTCGTCGGGGAAGCCCTTGTCGTCGACGCGGCCAAAGAAGCCGAGAATGGCGTTGCGGAAGCGATAGTTCATGGCGGTGTCGGCGGTGTCGCCCAGCACTTTGGGCAGTACCTCGAACTTCTTCCACAGCTCGCCGATGATCGGCGCGTCGGGCCGGGTTGCCTTCACCGCCTGGCGGAAGGCCGGCCAGAAGTCCGGTGGGAAGGAAGGATCGCCCATCACGTCGAGCCGCCAACCGGCTGCGCCCAGGTTGAGCCAATAGCGCGCTACGGCGTTCGGCGCGTTGTAGATCAGGTTGCGCACCTCGGGGTTGTACTTGTTCAACACGGGCAGGCTGTCGAAGCCGAACCAGGCGTCGTAGGTCATGGTGTTGGGGCCATCTGGCCCGGCGCACGGGCCGCCCGCCTGAGGTCGGAAGGTGAACCAGGCGCGATAGGGCGAATCGACGCTCTCGCAGGCGCCGAGGGTGGCGAAGCGGCGATAGCGGTCGAAATAGGGGCTGTCGGATGAGACGTGATTGAAGACGCCGTCGAGCACGATGCGGATGCCCTGTTGCTCGGCCAGACGCACCAGTTGCTGGAACTCCTGATTGTCGCCGAAAAATTTGTCGATCTGGTAATAGTCCTGCGTGTCGTAGGCGTGGTTGGAGCCGGCCTCGAAGATCGGGTTCAAGTAGATGACGGTGACGCCGAGCGCCTTCAGATATTGGAGGCGCTGCATGACGCCGCGCAGGTCGCCGCCGAAGTAGTCGCGGCCGCGCGGGCCCTCGGTGCAGGGTTGCGCCGGCGACTGATAGTGTCGGCAGTAGCCTTCAGGCAGGTCGCCCCACCGTTTGACGATGATCTGGTCGAGCGGTTCGGGCGGATAGCCGTAGCGCGGCTCGTTGCCTTTGGGGTTGTTGTTGGCGCGGCCATCGCGGAAGCGATCCGGGAAGATTTGGTAAACGACAGCGTTCTGCATCCAGGGGATGGGTTGGAAGTCGGGGTCGAAGACGGTGATGGCGTAGCTGTTGTCGCGCAGGCTTGGCCGCGCCTCGCCCCAGCCGCCGTTGCGGAAATCATCGTCGTCGTAGTAGGCCGTGGCCGTTCCATCCTGGACGATGAAACGATAGTAGAGCGTGGTGGGGACGTCAGGCGTGAGCGTCGCCTGCCAGAAGTCGCAGCGTCTGTCCTCCTGCGCCGGGTCGTAGCAAGAGACGCCGCTCGCCACGCGCTCCATGTTGATGAACGACTGCGCGTTGGCGGCGGTGCTCCAGACGCGCATGCGCACGCCGGTCACGTCGTTGGCGTAGGTGCGGAAGCGCAGCGTCACCGTATCGCCGGGGTTGACGGCCCCGAAGGGGGTGCGATAGAGGGTGTCGTGCGAGTTGTGGCCCAGGCCGAAATACTCGACGTTGTTGTCCGGCGCAGATTCGCCCGTCTGCACGCTGATGGTGAGCAGCCTGGTGATATGGCTGTAGCTGAAGTGCACTGTGGCATTGGCGGGCACGCTGAAGGGAATGTTGGGGCCGCCTGGGACGCCGCCCTGGCCATAGTTTTCATCCCAGCTTTCATTGATGGCGACCTTCGCTTCGTAGTCGCCCGGCGGAATTTGGCTCGTGCTGAAGGTGTAGACGCCGTCGGCGTCCGGGTCTTGCAGCCACGAGCGCAGACAGTCGGGCTGCCAGTCGCCCGGACAGCCGATTTCGCTCTGGAAGGAGCCGGGGACGGTGGCGATGACGCTGTTGCGGTTGTCGGTGATCCAGTGTGTCTTGTGGTCATAGTAGAACTTGACGGAGGCGGCTTCTGCGAGCGTCAGCGGAATGTTGGGGCCATTGCGTTGGGCGTTGGCGCCGTAGTTCTCGTCCCAACCGCCGTTGAGCGCCGCTTTGTATTCCCAGGCGCCGGCCGGAATCGGAAAGGCTCCCTGCCACACGTCGTCGTTGGCGTCGAAGGTCAACCAGGTGACCGTGCACTCCGGCTGCCAGTCGCCAGGACAGCCCAGCTCGCTCTGAAAGCTGCCGGCCACCGTCACGCTGGTGGGCGCGGGCGTGTGCGAGGCGGAGAAGAGGGTCGATGCGGAAACTGCGGCGGTCTGAACGGCCGGTAAATACAACCGTGCGCTTGCGTCGTTCTCCGGCGACTCTTGTTGCAGCGCCTGCGGCGTCGCCGGCGCAGCCTCTGCCAGCGGCGTAAAAGAGAGCAATATGGTGATCAACAATAGAAGATGGATAAATCTGCTGGGCTTCATGGTGGGGCTTCTCCTTTGAGGAACAGACGATTGTGCAATGGGAAGGAAAGAGCGGCTGACGTGTTCCTCCCAGATTATACAACCTCTTTAGGAGCGCATGTCAATACCCTTTCTCTGACAATTTTGCGCCTTTGTGCGAAAATCCTTCTTGCGTCTTTGGATCTTTGCGCCTTTGCGTTACTGCATCACTACAAATACAAACCGTTTGCAATGAATCACCGATGCCATCGTTTGCCTGAGGGAATCTGTCCATAACGACCATGTCTGCGAATCCGAATTCTTATCCCGCCCGTATTGCGGCGAAGCTCAACCTGCCGGAGCGCAGCGTCGCCGCCGCCGTTCAACTGCTCGACGAAGGTGCAACATTGCCGTTCATCGCCCGCTATCGCAAGGAGGCCACCGGCGGGCTGGATGAAGAGCAACTGCGCGCCATCGAACAGACGTTGACCTCGCTGCGCAACCTTGATGAACGCCGCGAGACGATCCTCTCCTCCATCCGCGAGCAGGGCAAGCTTGCGCCCGCGCTGGAGGAGCAGATTCTCGCCGCCGAGACGATGACCGCGCTTGAAGACCTGTATCAGCCCTATCGCCCGAAGCGCCGCACGCGCGCCGGCATCGCCAGGGAACGGGGTCTGCAGCCGCTGGCCGATCTTATCCTGGCGCAGCCGCGCAGAGGCGAGACTCCCGAAAGCGCTGCGCAGCCGTTTGTGAGCGACGCCGTTCCCACCGTCGAAGACGCGCTGGCCGGCGCTCGCGACATCGTCGCCGAGACGATCAGCGACGACGCCGAAGTGCGTCGCCAGACGCGCGACAAGGCGATGCGTTTCGCCACCCTTGCCGCTGCGCGCATCGAGGACGCCGTCGATGAGAAGGGCGTCTATGCGCTCTATTACGACTTCACCTGTCGCATCGACCGGCTCAAGCCTTATCAGGTGTTGGCTATCAACCGTGGTGAGCGGCAGAAAGTGCTGCGTGTGCGCGTCGAGATTCCGGAGCGCGACTGGCGGCAGGCGATTCACAAGGTCTTCCCCGATCATCCGCTCTCGCCGTGGGCGGAGCAGCTCCGGCTGGCGACCGAGGATGCGGCCAAACGGCTGTTGTTGCCCGCCATTGAGCGCGATGTGCGCAACGCCTTGACGGAAATGGCCGAGACGCACGCCATCCGCGTCTTCGCCGCCAACCTGCGTGGTCTGCTCACCCAGCCGCCGCTGGCGGGGCATGTCGTCATCGGCGTCGATCCGGGCTATCGCACCGGCTGCAAAGTGGCGGTCGTCGATCCTTCCGGCAAGCTCCTGGAGACGGCCACCCTCTATCCGCATCCGCCGCAGCATCAACGCCGCGAGGCGCTGGCGTTGCTCGCCGATCTGGTTCGACGCCATCGGGCGACGCTGATCGCCATCGGCAACGGCACGGCGTCTCGAGAGACAGAGCATCTGGTCGCCGAGTTGATCCGACAATGGGAAGAGGCGCAACACAACGGCGGCCGCACCGATCTGCGTGGGTCGGGAGCGCCGTCCCTTCGCTATCTTATCGTCAACGAAGCCGGCGCCAGCGTCTACAGCGCCAGCCCGCTCGCCCGCGCCGAGCTGCCCGATCTCGACGTGAGCATGCGCGGCGCGGTCTCCATTGCGCGCCGCGTGCTCGATCCGCTGGCCGAGCTGGTCAAGATCGATCCCAAATCGATCGGCGTCGGACTCTACCAGCACGACGTTGACCAGAAAGCCCTGGCCGTTGCGCTCGACGGCGTGGTGGAGAGCGTCGTCAACCAGGTGGGCGTAGACGTCAACACCGCCTCGCCTGCGCTGCTGACCTACGTGGCCGGCGTCGGGCCGAAGCTGGCGGCGAGCATCGTGGCGCACCGCAACGAACATGGCCCCTTTCCCACGCGCGCGGCGCTGAAGAAGGTCGCCGGCCTGGGGCCGAAAGCCTTCGAGCAGGCGGCGGGCTTCTTGCGCGTGCGCAACGGCGAAGAACCGCTCGACGCCAGCGCCATTCATCCGGAAAGCTACGCCACGGCGCGGCGGGTGCTCAAGCTGGCGGGCGTCGACATGCGCGCACCGGTCGCAGAGCGGCAGGCGGCGCTGGATGCGTTGCTGGAGCGCAAGCCGTTGCCTGCGCTGGCGCAGGAGCTTGGCTGCGGCGAGCCGACGCTGGCCGACATTCTGGAGCAAATCGTGCGTCCTGGCCGCGATCCGCGCCAGGACGCGCCGCCTCCCATCCTGCGCAGCGACGTGCTTTCCATGGAGGACCTCGTCGTCGGCATGCGGCTGCGCGGCGTGGTGCGCAACGTCGTTGACTTCGGCGCGTTTGTGGACATCGGCGTCAAGCAGGATGGGTTGTTGCATCGTTCGCAGCTGCCGGTGGGCGAGCGGCTGAGCGTCGGCGATGTGATCGAGGTGGAAGTGGCGAGTGTGGATAAAGAGCGCGGGCGCATTGCGCTCGGATTGGCGAGCATCTGATCATGATACGCAAGGTCTTGGGTAATCTGAGGAGGCGCAGCTACGAGCAGCGCCTACGGGAATGGAGGACGGGGTGTCCTTAAATAATTTACATAATATTAAACCTGAAAGAATTCGCTCATTGGTTGCTGCTTTCGACGGCGAGCAGCTGCTGGCCGAACTCGACGCGCTCGGCGCCATCGGGTGGAAGCCTGGAGCAGGGTTGCAGCGCATGGCTTACAGCGACACTGATCTCGAGGCGCGGCGATGGGTGCTGGCGCAGATGCAGGCGCTGGGAATGCAGGCGTGGATCGATCCGGCGGGCAACGTCATCGGCTATCTGCCCGGCGGCGAGGCGTTGCCCGCCTTAGCGATCGGTTCGCACACCGACAGCGTGCCCGGCGGCGGCAAGTTCGACGGTGCGCTCGGCGTGCTGGCCGGGCTTGCCTGCGTGCGCACGCTGCGCAGCCAGGACGTCCAACTGCGCCATCCGCTGTTGCTGATCGACTTCGCCGCCGAGGAGGCGACCACCAGCGCCAGCCCCACCGGCAGTCTCTCCTTCGTCGGCGGGTTGACGCAGACGGCCCTCGACGGGCCGGGCTGGGACGGCCGCTCGACCGCCGCCCTGCTCGCCGACCGTGGCTTCGACGTCGCCGCCATGATCGCCAATCGTCCACCCATGCCCATTGCCGCGTTTTTGGAATTGCACATCGAACAAGGAGAGCGATTGGCGTGCGCCGGCGTTCCAATCGGCGTTGTGGAGGGCATCGTCGGCATCCGGCGCTATTACGTTCACTTCCAGGGGCAGGCCAACCACGCCGGCACGACGGACATGGCGCGTCGTCGCGATGCGCTGGTGATGGCTGCGCCGTTCATCCTCGCAGTGCGCGATGCTGCGGTGGCGCATGGCATCGTCGGCACGGTGGGGCGGATCGAGGTGCATCCCAATGCGCCCAACGTGGTCCCCGGCCGCGTGACGCTGGACGTCGAGATTCGCGGGCTGGACGACGCTGTGCTCGATCGGGTGGAGACGATTCTGGCGGCGGAGGCGGCGCGCTGCGAGGGAAGGCTGCATTTTGGCCATCGTAAGGAGCCGGTCCTGGCCGACCCGAATCTAATGGCGGCCATCGAACGAGGCTGCAAGGCGCTGGGTCTGCGCACGATGCGCCTGCCCAGCGGCGCCGGCCACGACGCCATGAACCTGGCGGCGATCTGTCCCTACGCCATGATCTTTGCGCCCAGCGAGCAGGGCGTCAGCCATGCGCCGGAGGAGTGGACGCAGCCGCACGATTGCATCAACGCTGGTCGCGCGCTGTTGGCCGCTCTGCTGGAAGTGGACGCCATGCTCGACGCATAAGGGAGACGCCATGACCGAAATTGTCGATCTCTTGCTGGTGAACGCCGCGCAGGTGGTCACCTGTGCAGGTCCAGGGCCAAAACGGGGCGCCGCTCTGGCGGATGCTGGGGTTATCGAGCGCGGCGCAGTCGCCGTCGACGATGGGCGAATTGCAGCGGTTGGGCCCACGGCGGAGCTGCAAAGCCGCTTTCGCAGCCGCGTTCATATGGACGTCGCCGGCAAGATCATCTGTCCGGGCTTTGTGGACTGCCACACGCATCTGGTGTTCGCCGGCGATCGCGTCGACGAGTTCGAGCGTAAGCTGGCCGGCGCTTCCTATCAGGAGCTGCTGGCCGCAGGTGGAGGCATCCTCTCGACCATGCGCGCCACGCGTGCGGCTTCGCTCGACGAACTGGTGGCGCTGGGGCGGCGCCGTCTCTACGCCATGGCGCGCCTGGGCACGACGACGGTTGAGATCAAGAGCGGGTATGGCCTGGACACAGCTGGCGAGCTGAAAATTCTGGCGGCCATCGAGCAGTTGGCCGTCGCCGCGCCGCAAGATATCGTTCCCACCTTTCTGGGCGCGCATGCGTTGCCGCCGGAGTTCATCGGCGACCCGGACGGTTATATTGCATTGGTCTGTGAGGAGATGTTGCCGGCGGTGGCGGCATGGCGCAACGCTTCGCTTTTCAACGCACTCGGCGTTCCTGTGTTCAACGACGTCTTTTGTGAACAAGGCGTTTTCGATCTCGCTCAGTCGCGGCGGGTGTTGGAGGCCGGTCTGAAGATCGGGTTGCGTCCCAAAATTCACGCCGATGAGTTCGTTTCGCTCGGCGGCGCACGACTGGCTGCCGAGCTTGACGCCATCTCCGCCGACCATCTGGACGCAACGCCGCCGGAAGAGATGGCGGCGCTGGCGGCTTCGCAGACGATCGCAGTGCTGTTGCCGGGCGTCAATTTCCACCTGGGCAGCCATCATTTTGCTCAGGCGCGTCGTTGGGTGGAGGCGGGCGCGGCGGTTGCGCTGGCGACCGACTTCAACCCCGGTTCTGCACCGATCCTCTCCCTGCCGCTGGTGATGGCGATCGCCTGTCGCTATCAGCGGCTCACGCCTGCGGAGGCGCTCAACGCCGTCACCCTCAACGCGGCGCACGCCCTCGGCCTGGGCGACCGCCTCGGCTCGCTGGAAGTCGGAAAGCAGGCGGATCTGCTGGTCGTCGATGCGCCTGATTATCGTCATCTGGCCTACTGGCTGGGAGATAACCTCGTGGCGGCGGTGATCAAAGCGGGCAAACCGTTGGAAATGTAATTTTACGCCTTGCTCATCTGGTTGCGCCGCTGTTGACCCAGGAAGAGATGCATCCATTGGCGCCACCAGGGTGCGCCGGCCGTCTCGCCATTCACCAGTGTGGCGGAATCCCCTTTCTGCATGAGCGCCGCCGCGCGCTCGTAGCCCTGCTCGATCAAGGCGGCCGAGTGACTGAAGTCCGTCGGCTCGATCGGGTCGTCCGTCCATAAGGGAAGATAGTGCAGACGCACGCGGCGCGCCGCCTCCGCCAGATGGAGGTCGTGATCGGCCTGCTGACGCAGCATGGTGGAGACGGCGTGATTGATATGGTCTGCAACTCCGCGCAGCCGCTTTTGCAAGGGTTCGGCGTTGGGTCGATGCAGATGCAGGGCATAGATCTCTGTGGCGCCTCGCTCCAGGGCTACGCGCAGCGGCAGCGGTGTCACCGTGCCGCCATCCACATAGCGCTCGCCGTTGATCTCCCAGGGTGGATGCAGCGGCGTCAGGGCTGTGCTGGCCATCAGAGCGTCGAGCACGAGGTCATGCGGGTTGTCGCCGAAGACGTGCAGCCTGCCGGTGGTCAGATGCATGGCGGTCACGTACAGGCGGGCGCCGCGGAGGTCGCCAAAGGTGAGAGAGGGCGAGCAGCCGCTCTCCTGCAGAAAGGCGTAGAAACGGCGATTGTCGTACAGACTGTCCTGGCCGGTGATCAGGCGCCAGAAAACCTGAAGCTTTGAACCCGGATAGACGCGATCGGTGGTGACGTTGCGCCACACCTGTTCCGCCCGCTCGATCTCGCCGAGAGTCGGGGCGATGGCCAGAAAGGAAGCGTTCAGAGCGCCGGCGGAGCAGCCGACGACGATGTCGGGCGTGATATTCTTTTCCAGCAACAGACGCAATGCGCCGATCTGCATGGCGCCCAAGGAACCGCCGCCGCTCAGCACAAAGGCCCGTTTCATGCGTCTTCTCCCTCGCGTTGGTTCTGCTCCGCCGCGCACCGGGGACAATAGCGTGGATCGGAAAGCTCTATCATATGCCTGGTGCAGACGGCGAAGGTCACCTCCACCTGACTACGCAAGAACTTTCTGACGATCGTCGCTTCAAGCGCCAACTCGCGGCTATTGCTGGAAATCAGTATCTCCGGAACCGGACAGGAATCACAGTGACTGCGCTTCCAAGCGATTTTATTTTCCGGGTTGGCGGCGAGCAGCCGGCATTCCTCTTTGTTTTTGCCTCGAAAATAATCGCCGTAAAAGAAACGGCAGTTGACCGGCTTGTTCATGAAAGCTATTGAATCAAAAGAAGAACAGACCACAAGAAGCGCCTGTGGTCTGTTCAACTAGACGAACGGAGAAATGCGGCGAAGCGGATGAAGCACAGGCTCTAGTTAATGGAAAAGAGATCAATTCTTCCAGAACCATGCGCCGTCGTCGGACTCATCAAATCCATCGTCCTCATCGTCTTCGTAATCCTCAATTTCAGAGCGAAAGGACTCTAGATCGATGAAGAGGCGTTCAGCCAGATCGTCGACGCGCTTGCTTTGCTCGGGCAGCAAGTAGCCAAATTCCTGCTCCAGCCCAAGCAGCATCTCAAGCTCCGCCTCGAGCAAGTGATAGTCAGAATGGGAAAGCGCCTCTTCCGTTCCCTCGGCCATGCGGTGCGCCGCCAGGTACGATTCATAGTCGGGACAGGTGTCCTCTTCGCTCTCCATGTCGAAGAACTCCTCGTCATTATCGAGCCATGCGTCTGGATCGTCGAATTTGAATTCTGACGCAGAAAGGATGGCGTCGAAATCGACCAGCGCGTCTTCCGATTGATCAGGCGAACGACGCTCCGGGCTGGTGGGATTGCGAACAGCCATCATTTTCGTCTTTTTGACGGCGCCGCGCGGGTCAAGCAGATAGCCAGAACCATCCTCAGAGAGGCGCAGTGCGCTATATTGATGAAGCACCATGTGCAAGTCGTCGGGCGGAATCGGGCCCCGATAGAGATTGCGGCCGATCAAAAGAGCGGCAAGCTCCCAAACCGGCATGACTTTGTCGGAGCGACGAGAAGAAGCCACCAGCTCCTCCGCCGCCATCGCAAGCCGGATGTTCTGTTCGCGGATGGCGGCCTCGTCGCGGCTCTCGCGAGGCTGAAGGCGCATCATGTAGCGCCCTTCCACCGCATCCTGAACCAGGATTAAGATATCGTCCTGGCTCTGCCCGCCCAGCGCATCGATCCATTCGGCAAATTCTACGCCCAGACGCAGCGACCAGATCTTCCGTTCGACGGCCAGCTCAGCAGCCAGCGTCGGACCACCCATCAACTCGACGGTGATGCGGCGCACGTCTGCGCGATGGTCCTGAAAGAATTGCGGGAAAAAGACGGCATGCTCCAGCTCATCCAGCAGCAAATAGCCGCGCCGCACTTCTTCGGCTGTCAGTTGATGGCGGAATGTGCTGTATTGCAGAAGATGCGACAGCCAACCGAACTGACTTGGCGCCACCGGCACAGCCTGATACAACTTTCGAATCGCCCGATAAATCTCGTGGCGAGCCCCTTTCCCGAGCGGGCGCTCACGACTCACCGTCAAGAGCAAGGCGTCGATCGAGAGCGGTTCCGTCGAGGCGCTCAGCGCGCGGGCGACGCACGTCGTATAACTTGGATACCGTCCAGACTTTGCCATGCACACTTTCTCCCTTCTCTCAAACAAATTCACTGGGATTATCCCACAGATGTCGCAAAATGTCTATTGTTTTCATACCAATTGCGGCGCACCTCCGGCAAAGGGACGTTTACACCCTCAAAGAGTGGGGCGTTGCGCTATAATCGATGCGGAATTGAGCTTTTTAATTTTGATTGCATTTGATTGCAGTGTAAAACGGTGCGAGGAAGATTGTCTTAACGATTTGCTTGCAAAGCGTCAAGTTATATTCATATTGAATTGGAGGCCGCGATGGGTCAAGAGTCAGTGCGCTCTGAATTGATTGAGCCATATTTCGTCAAAACATTGCGCTGTCTGCGTTGTGGCAAAGAGTATGCGCCAGGCGCAATCGAGTACGTGTGTCCCTGCCGCTCCAATCGCGGCAGCGACCTGGGCACCCTGGATGTCTCGTATGACTACACAGCGATCGCTCGCGTCACCGATCCCGAACGGATGCGCCTGGACTCAGATCCATCGATCGGCCGCTTTTGGCCGCTGCTCCCCATCGCTGGCCGCCAGAGTTTGCCGCCCTTGCCGGTAGGAGGCACTCCGCTCCTCTCTGTCCCGCGACTGCGCCATGAAACGGGTCTTCCCAATCTTTGGATCAAGGATGACGGCCGCAACCCCAGCGCCTCATTTAAAGACCGAGCGTCGGCGATCGCAGTGGCGCGCGCACAGGCGGAGTCTCGCCCGATCGTGGCGACGGCCAGCACCGGCAACGCTGCGGCTGCGCTTGCGGCCCTGGCCGCCGCCGCAGGACAACGCACGGTGATCTTCGTGCCCCAGAGCGCGCCGCCGGCCAAAGTCGCACAGCTCCTCGTCTACGGCAGCATCGTGCTGGCGGTGAACGGGAGCTATGACGAGGCGTTCGACCTTTGCACCAAGGCGTGCCTGGAGTTCGGCTGGTATAATCGCAGCACCGGTTACAATCCCTACATGACCGAAGGGAAGAAGACCGTTTCGTATGAGATTGCGCTGCAGCTCGCCGAACAGACCGAGGCGAAAGCTCCGATGAAGGCGCCCGATGCGGTCTTTGTTTCGGTCGGAGACGGGTGCATCATCGGCGGTGTGCACAAGGGGTTCAAGGATCTGTTGACGCTGGGATGGATCGACCGAATGCCGCGCCTCTTTGGCGTGCAATCTGCGCGCAGCCCGGCTCTGTACAACGCCTGGCGCAGCGGTGCAGAAATTCCAGAGCCTGTGCGCGCCGCCACGCGCGCCGACAGCATCAGCGTCGACGCTCCGCGCGACCCGATCAAGGCGCTGAACGCAGTGCGTCAGACCGGCGGCGCATTTGTCCTGGTGGAGGACGAGGCGATTCTACAGGCGATCTTGCCGCTGGCGCGGTTCGGCGCCGTCTTCGCCGAACCCGCCGGCGCCGCAGCCTATGCAGGTCTTTTACAGGCGCGCCGGGATGGATTGGTGCACAAAGAGGAAACGATTGTCGTCATCAACACCGGCAGCGGCCTGAAGGATGTGCGCGCAGCCATGGAGGTCGCCGGAGCGGCGCACGCAGTTGAGCCTTCGTTGGCGGCGGTGCGCAACCTGTTGGAGCAAGGCGCTCTTTCCACCTGAGCGTGAAAGCAAGTTGTTTGCATCTTGTTGGATTGCTGCAGGAGGCTGAGGAGAGGGACGAACAATTTTTCTGAGAAACCTCGACCGGGTTATAATGGACAAAAAGGTGCGCTTTGTTATAGAAGTTACGCTGTTGAACCTGGCAATCGATAGAGCGGATTGAGTAAATCGTTGGCAGGCAGCGGGTGTGGCTCCCGGCCATAAGTTCTCGATTGGACCACAAGGTCTTGGCGAATTCGAGGAAGCGCAGCGAGGAGTTGCGCATACAGGGCGCCAGTACCATCGCGCATCATTTGCTCTGGCAAAAAGAAAATGACCTACGCGTCGATTATTCGTAAACTTCCCCAGGATATCCAGTACCCTATGCTGGAGCTCATCGAGACGCTTCAGCGGGACATGCGCGAGCAGTATGCGGTGCGTCGCCAGGATTTTGAGGCGTTGAGCGCAGCGGTGGCCGAGCTGGCGCAGGCGCAGAAACGGTCGGAGGAGCGGCTGACTCGGCTGGAGCGCGTCGTCGAGGAGTTGGCGCAGGCGCAGAAGCGCACCGAGGAGCGAGTCGAGGAGTTGGCGCAGGCCCAGAAACGGTCGGAGGAGCGGCTGACCCGGCTGGAGCTTGTCGTCGAAGAGTTGGCGCAGGCGCAGAAGCGCACCGAGGAGCGAGTCGAGGAGTTGGCGCAGGCGCAGAAGCGCACCGAGGAGCGAGTCGAGGAGTTGGCGCAGGCGCAGAAGCGCACCGAGGAGCG
>NZ_CAKZMJ010000035.1 GCF_937128415.1 uncultured Caldilinea sp. | reverse complement strand
GGAGAGCGGGAGAGGTGGAGAGCGGGAGAGGTGGAGAGCGGGAGAGGTGGAGAGCGGGAGAGGTGGAGAGCGGGAGAGGTGGAGAGCGGGAGAGGTGGAGAGCGGGGGAGGTGGAGAGCGGGAGAACTGATGCACTGAAGCTTTCGCCGCTTATCTCCTGTTTTCTGGTTTTGTGTTGACAAAGGAGGACCCAATGCCCAATCCAAGCTCCGACCGAGCAATCGCGATCGTCGGCCTCGGCGCAATTCTTCCTGACGCGTTGAACGCGCCGGCCTTCTGGCAAAACATCATCCACAAGCGTTACTGCATCACGGAAACGCCGCCCGACCGCTGGAGCATCGCCGACTATTATGATCCGGATCCGACGGCGCCGGACAAAACCTATTCCAAGATCGGCGGGTGGGTGCGCGGTTATCAGTTCGACTGGAAGAGGTATCGCATTCCGCCCAAAGTGGCGGCGGCGATGGACGAAGGTCAGCAGTGGGCGGTGAGCATCGCCGATGAGGCGCTGAGCGACTACGGCTACCCCAATCGTCCGCTCGACACCGAGCGCACCGGCGTGATCCTGGGCACGGCGATGGGGGGAGAGTTGCACTACATCACGCAGCAGCGCGTGGCTTTTCCGGAGTTCATGCATGCGCTGGAGGCCGCGCCGGAGTTCGCTGCACTGCCCGCCGCCAAGCGCGAGGCGATTCTTCGGCAATGGCATCAGCGATTGGATGCGACGTTGCCGCCGATCACCGAGGACTCGATGCCCGGCGAGCTGCCCAACATCGTCGCCGGACGCGTCGCCAATATCTTTAACCTGCGCGGGCCAAACTTCATCACCGACGCCGCCTGCGCCTCTTCCTTTGCAGCCATCGATGCAGCGTTCGAGCTGCTGGTCGAGCGTCACGTCGATGCGGTGATCACGGGCGGCGTTGACCGCAACATGGGCCCGGTCGTCTTTGTGAAGTTCTGCAAGATCGGCGCGCTGAGCGCAACGGGCAGCCGCCCCTTTGGCGAAGGCGCCGACGGCTTCGTCATGGGCGAGGGCTCGGCCGCCTTCCTGCTCAAGCGCCTTTCCGACGCCGAACGCGACGGCGACAAAATCTACGCCGTCATTCGCGGCGTCGGCGCCTCGAGCGACGGCAAGGGCAAGGGCATCACGGCTCCCAATCCTCAGGGCCAGGTGCTCTCGGCGGTGCGCGCCTGGGAGAACGCCGGCCTTGATCCGGCTACGGCAACCCTGGTCGAGGCGCACGGCACCAGCACCCGCGTGGGCGACGTCGTCGAGGTGGAAAGCCTGACCAAAGTCTTCGGCGGCGCGCCGCGCGGCAGCATCGGGCTAGGCTCGGCGAAGAGCAACATCGGCCATCTGAAGGCGGGCGCGGGTGCGGCCGGCCTCTTGAAGGCGACGATGGCGATCTATCACAAGGTGTTGCCGCCGACGCTGAACGCCCGCACCCCCAACCCCAACATCGATTTCGCCAGCACGCCTTTCTTCCTGATTCACGAGCCGATGGCGTGGGAGCAGCCTAAGAATTTTCCCCGCCGCGCCGGCGTCAGCGCCTACGGCTTTGGCGGCACCAACTTCCACATCGTGCTCGAAGAGTACGTGCCCGGCATGTTGAAACCTGAACCGAAAATTTTTGCTGCGGCGAAGGCCAACGGGGAACAGCAGAGGGTGGAGACGTCAACGCTCAGCCACTCTGCATCTTCTTCCGCCCAGACTGCAGCCCAACCTACGACAGGTCATTCTATGCACAAGAAACCTCTGCGTGGCATTCTCTCCATCGGCGCGCACACCCCTACAGAGCTCAAGGACAAGCTGGATGACATCTTCCGCCGCGTGGAGGCGGGCTGGACCCCTGAGCGCGAGCTGCCTCCCAAGGCCGATCTCGCCGCGCCTGAACGCCTCTTTATCGATTTTGGGACGCATGAGGAGCTGTTGGATCGCATTCAGAAAGCGCGCAAGGCCGCAGGGTTCGACAATGTGCAGGCGTGGAAAGCGCTGCAAGGTCAGGGCATCTTTCGCGGCGGCGGGCCGAAGCCGGGCAAGCTCGGTTACCTCTTCCCCGGCCAGGGCAGCCAGTATGTGAACATGGGGCGTCTGCTTGCCGAACGCGAGCCGGTGGTCGCGCAGGTCTTCAAGGAGGCTGACGAGGTGATGACGCCGATTTTGGGCCGGCCGCTGACCAGCTACATTTTCGTGGACAGCAGCGACCCGCAAGCCGTCAAACAGGCCGAACTGGCGTTGATGCAGACGGCGATCACTCAGCCGGCCATGCTGACGATGGACACGGCGTTGTACAGGCTGCTCGCCGAGTACGGCTTCGAGCCGGACATGGTGATGGGGCACTCGCTCGGCGAGTATGCAGCGTTGATCGCAGCCGGCGTCATGCCCTTCGCCCACGCGCTTGAGGCGGCGGCCGCGCGCGGGGCCGAGATGACGCGCGTCAGCGTGGAGGACAACGGCTGGATGGCGGCGGTCATGGCGCCGCTCCCCGTCATCGAAGAAACGCTGCGAGAGGTGGACGGCTACGTCGTCGCCGCCAACATCAACAGCTATAACCAGTGCGTGGTGGGCGGCGCCAGTAAGGCGGTGGAGCAGGCCATCCAACGCTTTGAGAAAAAAGGCTACCGCGCCGTGCGCATCCCCGTCAGCCACGCGTTCCACACCCGGATCGTGGCGCCGGCCAGCAAGCCGCTGCGCAAGGTGCTGGATCGCCTGAGCATCTCTTCGCCCCGGATTCCGCTCGTCGCCAACGTCACCGGCGAGCTTTATCCGACCGGCGTGGAGGAGATCAAAGACATCCTGGAACGCCAGATTGCCTCGCCTGTGCAGTGGGTCAAAGGGCTGGAGACGATGCATCGCGAAGGAGTGCGTTGCTTTGTTGAAGTCGGGCCGAAGCGCGCGCTCAAGGGGTTCGTCGACGATGTGTTGGGCGATCAACCTGACGTCTGGTCATTGCTCACCAATCACCCTAAAACCGGCGAACTCGAAAGTTTCAATCAGGCGCTGTGCGGACTTTATGCAGCCGGATACGGAGCGATGGAGCGAGCCGCCGGAAGTGAGAGACGGGTCGAGCCTGCGCCTGTCATCGTCACGACGTCCGCTCCAGTTCAGGCAACGATGAAGGAAAGTGCACCTATGCCACAGTCAACCATCGATTCCAATAACGCGCTGGGGCAGGCGTTGATGCAGGCGCTGCAACAGTTGGCGACCGGCGCTGCGTCCTTCGCTCCTCGCCCATCGCCCTCGAACTACGATCGCAATGAGACGCCCGCCGGCTCGGTCGTCATCACCGGCACAGGGCTGGGGCTGCCTGGCGCCAACAAATCGGTGATGGACCCGGAGAACGCGCTGCGCATCCTGCGCGGGGAGCAATTCGTCGACCTCATTCCAGAGCGCTTCCGCAAGGAGATGGCGAACAAGCGCATCACCCGGCTGGTGAAAGGCGAGGACGGCAGCGGCCATTTCGAGGTGATCGAAGACACCGATGAGGTGATCAAGCTCGCCGGTCGCGGCGGCTACTTCAATCTCGCCGAAGAGTACGGCGTTCCGGAGAAGCTGATTGAGGCGCTCGACATCACGACGCAGCTCGCCATGGCCGCCGGACTGGACGCGCTGCGCGAGGCGGGCATCCCGCTGGTGCAGACCTACCGGCCCACGAGCAAGGGCACCTATCTGCCCGATCGCTGGCTCTTGCCCGAGGCCCTGCGCGACGAGACGGGCGTCATCTTCGCCAGCGCCTTCCCCGGCGGCGACCGCATGGCCGAGGAGTTCCGCCGCTATTATGAGTGGGAGAACCGCCGCCGGCAGCTTGCCATGCTTGAGGACTTGCGTCAGTATGCCAGCGATCCGACCACGCTGCGCGAGATCATGCGGCGCATCGGCGAACTGCGCAACGAGTTGGAGCGCCACCCCTATGAATTCGACCGTCGCTTCATTTTCCGCATCCTGGCCATGGGGCACAGTCAGTTTGCGGAGTACATCGGCGCGCGCGGGCCGAACACGCATGTCAACGCCGCCTGCGCCAGCACCGCCCAGGCGATAGCGCTGGCCGAGGATTGGATCCGCGACGGACGCTGTCGCCGCGTGATCGTGATCGGTGCAGACGATGTGACCAGCGAAAATCTGATGGGCTGGGTCGGCGCCGGCTTCCTGGCGACGGGCGCCGCCGCCACCGACGATAAAGTCGACGAGGCGGCGCTGCCCTTCGACCGGCGTCGCCATGGCACGCTGCTCGGCATGGGCGCCTGTGCGCTGGTGATCGAGAGCGAGGACGCCGTGCGCGAGCGCGGCATGCGCGGCATCGCCGAGCTGCTGAGCAGCGAGACCGCCAACAGCGCCTATCACGGCACGCGGCTCGATGTGTCGCATATCTCCGACGTCATGAACCGGCTGGTCACGGCGGCGGAGCGCCGCTTTGGCCTCAATCGGTACGTCATGGCGCCGCAGATGGCCTTCATCTCGCATGAGACCTTCACGCCCGCGCGCGGCGGCAGCGCCTCGGCTGAGGTTATGGCCTTACGCAACACTTTCGCCGAAGCGGCCAACGAGATCGTCGTCTGCAACACCAAGGGCTTCACCGGCCATCCGATGGGCGCCGGCGTCGAGGATGTGATCGCCGTCAAGATTTTGGAGTACGGCATCGTGCCGCCTGTGCCGAACTTTAAAGAGGTCGACCCGGAGCTAGGCGTGCTCAACTTGAGCCGCGGCGGCCGCTATCCGGTGCAATACGCGCTGCATCTCTCGGCGGGTTTTGGCTCACAGATTGCCATGACGCTGCTCCGGCGCATCCCAGGCGGCCACGACCGCATCGACGACAAGGCGCGCTATCAACGCTGGTTGGATGACGTCAGCGGCTATGACCATGCCCGAACCGAGGTTGTCAAGCGCGTGCTGCGCATTGCAGCGCAGGGGCAGCCTGTTCGTTCGCCGGCGCCCAGCGCATGGCGCTACGGAACCGGCCCCACCTTGCGCGCAGCGGCGCCCGGCGACGGCTTGATCAACGAATATCGCCCGCTGCCCATGCCGGCGGTGGCCGCAGCGGTGAGGGGCGAAGCACTCGGCAGAGCGGAGGAACGCGTGGCAAGAGGCGACGGGGCTGCGCCTGTTGTTTCTGCTCCGTCGAAACCGGCGCCCCCTGCTCCCTCAAAACCTGCGCCGCCTCCCCCTGCGTTTGAACCGGCGCCACAGGTCCCGACCCTGCAGACTGCCGAGCCGGCTGCACCGTCGATTGCAGCGCCGTCTCCGGCTCCTGTTGTTCTGCCTGAACCGATCGTTGCGCCGGTCGCGCTGCAGCCCGTCCAGGCTCCATCTGCCGACCCGGTCGTGGATCAGGTGCTGGAAGTCGTGGCGGCCAAGACCGGCTATCCGCAGGACATGCTCGACCTTGATCTCGACCTGGAGGCGGACCTGGGCATCGACACCGTCAAGCAGGCGGAAACTTTCGCTGCCATTCGTGAGAAGTTCGGCATCCCCTTCCAGGAAGGTTTGAACCTGCGCGACTATCCGACGTTGCAGAGCGTGATCGACTTTGTGCGCAAGATGCGCCCCGACCTGGGAGAGGCGAAGGCCGAGGAGGGCGGAGCGAGGGAAGAAGTTGCTCCGTCGCCTCCGCCGCAGGGTGCAGAAGCGTCCCCTTCGGCCTCCGACCCAGTCGTGACGAAGGTGCTCGCAGTCGTCGCCGAGAAGACGGGCTATCCGCAGGACATGCTCGACCTTGATCTCGACCTGGAGGCGGACCTGGGCAT
>NZ_CAKZMJ010000034.1 GCF_937128415.1 uncultured Caldilinea sp. | reverse complement strand
AGACAGGCAGCCGCTTCGCCATCCGCGAGGGCGGTCGCACCGTCGGCGCAGGCGTCATCACCGAAATCGTCAAGTAAATTTCTTGCAGACTGTCTGACTCTATTGTAAAATGGATGTTTGCAAACTGAGAGTTCTGGCAGTCTGCTTCACAGGCGAGTAGCTCAATTGGCAGAGCAGCGGTCTCCAAAACCGCAGGTTGCGGGTTCGAGTCCTGCCTCGCCTGCCTGAATCTGACCACCGGAGCGTAACGCCCGGTGGTCGTTTTCGGATAAGGTTCGATTCAATTGATTCGAGGGCACATATGACGAAATCTGCTGTAACGCCCAAGCCGGAGAATCGCATCGTCCGTTATTTGAAGGATACGCGCGCTGAAATCGCGAAAGTCACATGGCCGACCCGTGAAGAAGGTCTGAGGCTGTCTGCGATTGTCTTCGTGGTGACGATCATTGCGACCATCGTTCTGTTTGGTGTGGATTCATTGTTCGGATTCATCATCGGTCTGCTGATCCGGGGAACAGCGGGGTAATCTGCGCGAGACGATTGAAGGCTTGCAAGAGCGAGCAGGGGAGGCGAAAATGGCCGAACAACCGAAACCGAAGCAGCCTTCGGGCGAAATGCAAACCGAACAGCCGGTTGTCGCCGACGAGTCTGCAACGGCGGAAGAAAAGCCTCAGGCGCAATGGTACGTCGTTCACAGTTACTCCGGCATGGAGAACAAGGTGAAGAAAAACATCGAGCACCGCGCCGAATCGATGGGGATGACCGACCAGATTCTGGAAGTGGTTGTGCCGACGGAAACCGAAATCGAGATACGAAATGGCGTGCGTCGAGAGGTCGAGCGCCGCGTCTTCCCTGGCTATATCCTGGTCCACATGATCATGACCGAAGACAGCTGGTACGTCGTGCGCAACAGCCCAGGGGTGACCGGCTTCGTCGGGATGGGCAACAAGCCGACGCCGCTCAGCCAGGAAGAAGTCGACAAAATCATGAAGCGCATCGAGTCGGATGCACCTCGCATCAAGGTCAGTTTTCAGCGCGGGGAGCATGTGCGCATCCTGAGCGGCCCGTTCGCCGAGTTCACAGGCGTGGTCGACGACATTTTTCCAGACAAAGGCAAGGCGAGGGTGCTCGTCAGTTTCTTCAACCGCGAGACGCCGGTTGAGGTGGATTTTGTTCAGTTGGCGCGCGACGCCTGAGCCATCGCAAAAGAGGGTCGCTCGCTTCTGACAGCGTCGATGATTCGATGAGATAGCGTGCGTCGTTAATAACGGTTGAGTAAATTTTTATTTATGGCTGAGTCTGGGAGCTGAAGCTCGATCGCCACTCGAGCCAAGGCGTTCACCAGTCTCAGAAGGAGCGACAAATGGCGAAAAAACTAAAAGCAATTGTAAAACTCCAGCTTCCCGCCGGGAAAGCAAACCCGGCGCCGCCTGTTGGCACCGCGCTCGGTCCGCAGGGCGTCAACATCATGGCCTTCTGCAAGGAGTACAATGCCCGCACCCAGGGGCAGATCGGCCAGGTGATTCCGGTTGAAATCAGCATCTTCACCGACGGCTCTTTCACCTTTGTGCTCAAGACGCCGCCCGCCGCCGATTTGATTAAAAAGGCGGCCGGCATCCCCAAAGGCAGCGGCGAGCCTAATAAGAACAAAGTCGGCAAGATCACCCGAGCGCAGGTGCGCGAGATCGCCGAGATCAAGATGAAAGATCTCGAGGGCGTCAGCCTGGAGAGCGCCATGCGCATGGTGGAAGGCACCGCGCGCAGCATGGGCGTTACAGTGGTGGATTAAAGCGGACAAACAGTGTGGGAGGGTCATTGGCCCGTTATCACCACAAAGGAGTGAACCATGGCAAAACACAGCAAACGATATTTGGCATTAAAACAGAAAGTAGATCGCACCAAGGCGTATCCTCCCAAAGAGGCGATTGAGCTTGTCAAAGAGATGGCCAACGCCAAGTTCGACGAGACGGTGGAAGTCCACATGCGCATGGGCGTCGATCCGCGTCACGCCGACCAACAGGTGCGCGGCGTGGTGGCGCTGCCCAACGGCACAGGCCGCACCGTGCGCATTCTGGTCTTCGCCAATCCGGAAGGGCAGGCGCTGGCGCGCGAGGCGGGCGCCGATTATGTGGGCGCCGAAGACCTGGCCGAACAGATTATGAAGGGCTGGACCGATTTCGATGTGGTGCTGGCGACGCCGGACATGATGCGCGTGGTCGGTCGCCTCGGTAAGGTGCTCGGCCCGCGCGGCCTGATGCCCAGCCCCAAGACGGGCACCATCGTCCCGGCGGAAGACCTGCCGCGCGTGATCGATGAGCTGCGCCGCGGGCGCGTCGAATTTCGCGTCGATAAAACGGCGAACATCCATGTGCCGATCGGCAAGAGCAGCTTCCCAGCCGAAAAGTTGCTCCAAAATCTCGGCGCGCTGATGGAAGCGGTGCTGGCCGCCAAGCCCGCCACCCTAAAAGGCAATTATATTCAGCGCATCACCCTGACCAGCACGATGAGCCCCGGCGTCAAGGCCGACCTGGGCGCCACGATGGCGTTGAAAGCCGACGCCGCCTGAGGCGAGGCTGTCAGCCTTCAGGGGCAGGAATGACAACCGATAGAAAAACAAAGAGCGGAGCCGCGGCTCCGCTCTTTTGTCGAAAAAGGTAGAGATTGAAAACACAATCAACGAGGCGGATAGCCAGGAAGGAGAGCCTCTTGTGGAAAACTATCTCGTACGCGCGCTGACAAAGAAAAGCGGCATCCGCGGCCTGGCCTGTCTGACCACGGGCGTCGTTTTGAAGGTGGCGCAGCGCCACAACGCGTCGCCGGCGGCCACGGCTGCGCTTGGCTATGGATTGACCGGCGTCGCTTTACTGGGGGCATTGCTGAAAGTGCAGCAGCGCGTTGGACTCAAAATCGAAGGAGACGGCCCTCTGGGCAAAATGATCGTCGAATCGGACAGCTACGGTCACCTGCGCGGCTACATCGAACACCCTGACGTCGCCATGGCCCCTCCCATCGACGCCGACAAGGTGGCCGAATTGATCGGACAGCAGGGACAGCTCACGGTCATCAAAGACCTTCAGCTGAAGGATCTCTATGAAAGCGTCGTGCCGTTGCAGACCGGACGACTCGACGTCGATCTGACCTACTATCTGATCATGTCGGAACAGGTGCCTTCTGTGGTGGAAATCAGCGCGCCGGTGGATGCGGACGGCGTGTTGCGGGTGGCCGGCGGGTTGTTGCTGCAGCTGATGCCGGGCGGAGACCTGGAAAAACTGCGCCAGATGGCGGAGCGTTTGGATGACCTCCCCTCGCTCGATGCGCTGTTGAGCAACGGCGAAACTCCCCAATCCATCCTCGCCACCCTGTTCAGTGCGCATGACGACTATGACGTGTTGGAGGTGCGTGCGCTGCAATTCCGCTGTGAGTGCAGTCGGGAACGCTCCCGCCAGGCGTTGAAAGTCCTCAGCGCCCAAGAGCTGGAAGAACTGCTGGCGGAAGGGGAAGCGGTGATCGAATGCCATTTCTGCCGGGAGCGCTACCGGTTCGACCGCAGCGAGATCCAGGCGCTTCTCGATGAGAAGGCAAAAAGCAATTAATGCGTGCCGTTCGCCGCAAAATTTGTTCGATCAGGAAAAAGTCCTTATACTGTTGCTTTGGGAATCGAACGGACAGATTGTCCTGTCTGATGCTGAAGACAGCAGGTGCAAGTGTAAATGGCCGGCTCGCCGGTCAGCCTGCCGAGGCGAAAGGACGATAAATTCTTTTTGCACGTGGCTCTGTGCACAAGAATTTGCCTTGCTCTGCGCCCTTCTGCATCAGCGGAAGGGCGTTTTGTTTGGTGCGATTAAAAAATTTTCGATGGAAAGGGGGGATGTCGTTTGGCTATCAACCGTCAGAAAAAGGAAGAACTGGTCGCCCGCTACAAGGAGCTCATCGCCAATTCTTCGGCGCTGGTCTTCACCAATTATCAGGGCATCACCGTTGCGCAAGGGCGCTCGCTGCGCAACAAGCTGAAGGAGACCAACGCGACCTATGCGGTCGTCAAGAATACGCTCCTGGCGCTTGCGCTCAAGGAGAGCGACCGGGTGGCGCCTGAAGCCTTGCTGAAGGGCGCCAACGCCGTGGTCTTCTGCGGCGAGGATATCGCCAAGAGCGTCACTGCGCTCAAAGGATGGATCAAAGACAACAAGGCGGTCGAAATCACCGGCGCCTTGCTGGAAAACTCCGTCCTGGACGCCAAGGACGCCGAAGCGCTCTCCGATCTGCCCACCAAGGAGCAGACGCGCGCCATGTTGCTCGGCGTGATCAGCGCGCCGGCCCGCCAGCTGGTGCAGATGATCCATGCACCCGGCTCCAGCCTGGCGCGTGTGTTGAATGCCTACGTCGAGAAGCAACAGGAAGCGGCGTAGTTCTGAAGCCTGGACAGTGCAGCGCGCCGGCATTGTTCAGAGGTTTGAAGAGCGCACCGATTTTGTAGAAAAATTGAGATTGAACATAGGAGGATTTACAAAATGGCCGATTTGCAAGCAATCGTCGAACAGTTGGACAGCCTGACCTTGCTGGAGGCTTCTCAGCTCGTCAAGATGTTGGAAGAGAAGTGGGGCGTCAGCGCCGCGGCGCCGGTCGCCATGGCCGCCTTGCCCGGTGCAGGCGCTGCCGCCGCCGCAGAAGCCGCGCCCGTCGAAGAGAAGACCGAGTTCGACGTGATCCTGAAATCCGCCGGCGAGAAGAAGATCAATGTCATCAAAGTCGTGCGCGCGCTGACCAACCTGGGTCTGAAAGAGGCCAAGGATGTGGTCGAGACCGCCGGCTCGACGATTCTCTCCGGCGTCAGCAAGGAAGTGGCGGCGGACGCCAAGGCCAAGCTGGAGGCCGAAGGCGCGCAGGTGGAAATCCGCTAACTTTTGGCGTCAACAAGTTGCGCCTACAGGCAGGGCAATTGCGCACTTCGTGACGCCATCCATCTTGAGGCGTCAAGTCGATATACATCGGTGACAACCGCCTCATCATTGGGGAATTTTGCGCCCGATTTGCGCATTTTGTTAGACGCAACAGACTGGCCTGGGGCTGAAAATTTCAGGCGCTGCAAGGCAATCGCAGCGCCTTTTCTTTTTGGGGTGCGCCCATCTTCCCGCCGCCCTCGGCGGAAGTCGGGCGCACCCCAGCACGGCAAGGGGTTGGCTGCAACCGCCGGTTAGGCCGCCGCGAGCGCAGCAAGCAAGGCCTGCATGCGGACGGCAGTCCGCCGCGCCGTTAGGCCGCCTTTACGGAGAATCCTTCAGCACAGCTGGAATGAACCCTTTACACGGACCATCCACACACACGCTAACGTTATACGTGCGCCATCCCTGCTCGCTGAACCAGAAGTTCCCATTAGCGGAGGTCACATAGATGTCGAAACGAAGGGTGTAAGCTCCAGGCCCCCAGTTGGGAATGTTCTGGATCGTCAGGTTCACCGTCGGGGAAGGATCCCCCTTGGGCGTCCCACACACCGAGGCCGAACCGCTGCCTGTGACCTCTCCAAAACCGGCCTTGGCCCAGCGACACCGGAGAGCATAATTGAAGTTGGGATAGCCGCACGTCCAGTCAGAAACGCCCGTGTTTTGCACCCCCACCGAGATGGTGATGTCCCGCCGCGAGACATCGCAGGGGGACGGTTGTCAGACGTGCCCCAGTTGATCTGCAAGGGGTTCCAGCGATAGGACGGGGTGAGCAAAGCATTGTTGTTGCCCGCATCACGGATGTGGACGCCCGTGTAGTAGTGCACCAGGATCTGCTCAGCCCGCTCCCAGCGCACGCTCCAGGCGCCTAAATCCCGGTTGATGTTGAAGCTGAGGTTGCCTCGCGCCCAGTGGCTGGCTCCTTTCTGGCTCATGCCATGGCCATGACCCTCATTCACGATATCCGGGTGAGAGCTAATAGGGTTATCTACGGCGATCGGGTAGGGCTGTCCGCCGCTGACCGTGCGGTTGCGAATGTCGGCGAAGTATTCGGTGAAGGCAGGTAGGTCATCGTCGGGGTAGGCGCCGTAGGCGATGTAATAACGAGGGGCAACTGCATTGCACACAATGCGCTGATTGTTGTTGAGGTTGCTACTGGCGCACGGGTTGCTTGGGTTGTCCGGGAAGGTGGTCGAAGGAAGGGCTTCAAAAGTATAAGGGACAAAGACTTGGAACTGAGTAGAGTTGTTGATAGCGCTTCCCTGACGGATATGCCAATAGGCGTAGGAACGAGCGGCAATCGCTTGCGCTTGAATAGCGGTGAGGTGGAACGCTGCTACGCTGACCTCTTTGGGCACTACATCCAAGAGGTAATCGGTCTCAATAGGGATATTGACCGGGTTATTGGAGCCATACGGGTAGGCACGGCTGGAATCGCCGATGAATGCCGTACAGCCATACGAGGTGTCATTAGAGGAGCACAAAACACCTGTTGAACCTCCCCCGCTGAACAATCTATACATTCGCACCGTGATGTTCGTGGGAGGTGTGAATGAACTTATAGGAGCAGCGGATCCTTTTGGGAGAATCATGCTCCAGAGCCCGATGATGAGCAAAAGAATCGAACAATTGAAACATGTACCTCGCATCATGCATCTCTCCTTATGGCTTGCGGGTAACCGGGATTGCGCATATGTGGTCCTCGACAATGGTGGGTTCAGTTGCAAGCCAAGCGGGACATTTCACGGCCAGAGTTTGTCCATCCGGTGACCATGCTAATTGCCAACCCTCGATCGCCCCGCCTCCAAAGACGTTATGAGGCATAACCGACTGGGAAAGTCCTGTTTGCACATCCACGAGATACAATTTTTGTATAGGACGCCCCTGAGTGATCTCGGCTTGTGCCAGCGCAATAAGCTGATAACTATTGGGAGCCCAAGTAAAGTCGTACACATATTCAACATCTGGACCCGGTGATAATGCTCGCCGTTCACCGGTATTCGTATCCATCAATGTTAAATCAACGAAAGAGACAGGCCGATCTCCAATGGTGGTTAGTGCACCTATATAGCGTCCATCGGGACTCCACTGGATATAGATGGCCCACTGCTTACCATATTGAGCTTCACTCTCTTCGAAGCCGAGATTCACCTCGCAGGTTTGTCCGGAAGACCAATCGATTAAATAAAAACCGGTGTCGTTGTAAAAAGCAATCTGGTTCCCTGATGGAGACCAGACGGCTTGATACGGCTCTGGCCCATATACCTGCCCCAGAGTCGATAAGTCCTGCCACAGCGTTAGAGGCAAGGCCGGAAAGGTTTGCCGTTGAGCCGTGGCCACGTCCAGGACCTCCGGCCGTTCCGGAGCCGCTTGGGTAAAAAAGACTACTTGGCTACCGTCCGGACTGGCTGCCAAAAAAGAAGACGCCAGGCCGGACACCAGAGTCTCTATCGCCCCCCTCTCGCCCCGGCTGACGCGCAACACCACCTGCTGATCCGGGGCAACATCGGCAAAGGCGACGGCTTGGTGGGCTGCTAACCACACCGGCTTACCGGGCAAGCTGTGCCGTTCTCCATATCGTCGCACCTCACCGGTGTGTATGTTGAACACCTCGATAGACTCTTGGGCCTGGTCAGGAAGTAGACGAGTGATGAGCAGATGCTGATTATCCGGCAACCACCCGACGATGCCAATGGCCAAGGTATGGGTCAACACCGTACGCGGTTCGGAGAACTGGTGAGCCTCCAAAGATGGATCGGGTTCGACAAGCGCGGGGCGCCCCACAAACGTACAAGGCGGCGCCGGCATCGTCGGCGGGCTAGGAGCAGGTGTTATCGGTGGGGGATAGAGTGACCATGTCGGCGTCTCAACCGGGGATTGAAAAGACACCGGCGCTGCGTCTCGCCGCAGTTCTCCCAAAGTGAGGGCAAGGGCGACGGCCAGCGCCCCTAACGTCAGCAAACCCAATAACCCTCCCGTGATGCTCAGTAAGCATTTCATTTTGCACTTCTAATTTACTTGTACATGCGCTCCGATTGCAGATTCGGTCACGCACACGGCGGCCTAACGGCGGGTTGGGCGGCATCTCCTGGCTATCGGAGCACAAGAGGCAAGTACAAGAAAACCACCTCAAACGCTCCAATATCGCATCTGCCGCCTTGAGGACGGGAGACGCCACGCTGGTCAGTCGCGGGGCACCCTGCATTCGTTCCTGCATTCACGGCGGGAGATCCGAGCGGCAAGGCATGGGTTGGCGTCGAGCCGCCGTTGTTTTGCAAGGGTCCCAACAGTGGATCAACATTGTTGAGATCTCCGCTTGCCGTGAACCAAGCCCCACACGTGGAGTCATTGCTCAGGTTGTAACCCTGAGAAGCGACCGCCCCGCTTCCGTTGCAATTGTTCCATCCGCTGCCGGTGTTGTAGGCAATGATAGTGTTTTTCAGGGTGAGCGACGCCGACGCGGAGACGCCCCCACGCTGGTTATAGGCGATTGTGCTGTTGAGGACGGATAAAGAATTAGCATAGTGCCTGATCCCGCCGATGTTGTTTGTCGCCGTGTTGCCGCTGATCGTACTGTTCACGAGAGAAAGGTCACCATAGTTTTCGATCGCCCCGCCGGCCCTTGCGGTATTGCTGATGATGCTGGAGGCGGCAATGGTCAGCGGTCGGTTGCTAAAGACTCCGCCGCCGCGATCGGCTTGATTGTTGCGAATGATCACCTGCTCCAGCACCCCGCTGCCCGTGCCTGGCCCACAGCCAATGCAAAAGCCGCCGCCAGTGGCGCTGGAGCTTGTTCCGTTGACGACATTGTTCTCGATAATCACATTGCGCAATTCGAGTGCGCCCCAACTCAGGATGCCGGCGCCCGGCTGATCGGTCAACTGGCCGTTGCGGATCGTCACATTACGCACGATCAGGGTACTGTCCGATCGGAGCAGACTCAGCACGCGATCAATTCCGCCGCCGTCAATGATGGTTGTGGCAGCGCCGGCGCCTTGAAGCTCTACTGTGCCGCCAAGGGAAGAGATGGGGAAGACATCCAGGTCACCGGTAGCGTTGTCGTTCTCATTCCCGCCTGCCAGGCTCAGCGTGTACATTCCAGCGGGCAGCATAATGACATCGTTACCGGTTCCGGCGAGACAGGCATCTACGCCAGCGCGAACGTTGACGGCTTGAATGGCTTCACGCAGCGAGCAATCGCCATCTGTGTTCAGCTCATCGTTCGTTGTCGTGACGGTGATATTCACTGCCTGCGCTGGCTTTGACCAACTGAAGATGGTAAGGAGGATAAGGATCGTGATAGTCGCTCGAAGGACCTGGGCAGATATGAGTTTGTAGGTTTTCATGGAACGCACCTCCAATGGTTGGGATGTGTATAGGCTGCCGCCCAACTATCGATTAAACGGATTCCGGATTTAGATTCTTTAGACGGAATCCATAAATAATCCAAGTTGCTACCTTGAGGGTGAGTTGAAAATGTCATGGAGTTCCGTTACTGTACAGGTCTGCAAACCAAGACAGGCAACGGAGAACTCCATGGACACCAACATTATACTCGTATACTGCTTGTGCGACGATTTGCTGAAATGGCAACATCACCGAGATGACCCGCAATGCGTGCTGAGTGACGCCGAGATCATGACAATTGCGATAGTCGCGGCGATGTACTTCAGCGGCAATCAAGCCATGGCACGCCTGCTCTTGTATGAACAAGGCTATATCAAGGAGAATATCAGCCGTAGTCGCTTCTGTCGACGTCTCAAACGAGTGCAACACCAGTTCGTGATGCTGTTTCGCTTGTTGGGCGATAGGGCCAAAGAGCACAACGAAGACAACATCTATATCATTGACAGTCTACCGGTCATCGTTTGTGACAATTATCGGATTCGTCGCTGCAAGCTCTATCGAGATGAGACTTATCGCGGCTATCAAGCCAGCAAGAAGCGCTACTTCTATGGACTCAAGATTCATCTGGTCGTCACCAAAGATGGGGTCCCTGTCGAGTTTTTCTTGTCACCTGGCGCCTTCAGCGATGCTTCTGCGCTCGAGCAGTTTGACTTCGACCTTCCACCTCACTCCTGGATTGTCGGCGACAAAGCCTATAACGTCTACCACATTGAAGATGTCATGGCTGACTGCGATCGCCTGCTCTTGCCGATGCGTAAAGCCAACTCAAAACGACCTCGGGAGCCGTGGATGACTTTCCTACTCGCACACTATCGCAAACGAGTCGAAACTGCTGGTAGCCAGATAGAGCGCCTGCTGCCGAAACATATTCATGCTGTCACTGCCGATGGCTTCGAACTCAAGACCATTCTCTTTGTCTTGGCTTCCTCCATCTTTTCTATCTTCCACCTATAGGTGGCAACTTGGGTTAAATACCTATACTTTACGTGGCATTTGCGGAATTTTTCCGCAGAATGAGCGGATTCAAAGCCTCTGTTATCAGAATCTTTTCACAACTTAAGATAGACCTGCGCGCTGAGCTCTGTCAATACGAGCTTTTCCGTAACCCTCAGCAATCGTGAACCTCATCATGTCACCATCCCGACTTGCTTCGCGCTTTCGGCTCCCCCTTCGCCTCCCATCGCAGATTTCTTGAGATTGCCGCATCTCAAAAGACGCGCAGTATGGTACAATCCATAGCGTTATGACGACTTCGTTCCCTGACCTTGCGCCAGGCGAGTGGCCTGTGTACGGTCACGCGTGGGCTTCCCGGCTGCTGCAACGCGCTTTGCGCACAGAAGATGCAGCGGGAAACGGCTCCCGCCTGAGCCATGCCTATCTTTTGCTCGGTCCGCCTCAGATCGGGAAGACGACTTTTGCGCGTGCGTTCGCCGGCGCGCTGCTTTGCCAGGATCCAACGCATGCCCCGTGCCATCGCTGTCGGGCCTGCCGGTTGATGGCGTCTGACAGCCATCCGGATTTTCGTCTGTTGCAACCAACGGCAAAGGCCGAGAAGGAGCTTGTCGTCGACAGGCGAAAAGGCGAATTGCGCGCCGAGCAGGCGGAAGCCTTGATCCGCGACGTGGCCTTGCGCCCAATGGAAAGTGGACGCAAAGTCATTGTGATTCAAGATATGCATCTGGCGAATGCGACCTTCGCCAACAAAATTCTCAAAACGTTGGAAGAGCCTCCCCCGCATGTGACGCTGCTCGTGACTGCGCTTGACCGCGCCGCCGTGTTGCCTACGATCGTCAGCCGTTGTCAGGTGATGGAGCTGCGCCCGCTGGACCGGGCTCTCATTGCCGACGCCTTGCAGCGCAGATGGGGAGCTTCAAAGGAGGAGGCGGAGCTGCTGGCGCGACTCGCCGGCGGGCGTTTAGGGTGGGCGGTCGAGCAGTTGCGCAACCCGGCGCTGCGCGAGGAGCGCATGCGCCATCTGGAGACACTCTGGCGTCTGCTCGCCGCCGACCGCGTCGAACGGCTGCGCTTTGCCGGCGAGCTGGCGGCGCAGCGCGACCCCCAGCAGATGTTCGCCATGCTCGAAATCTGGATGAGCTGGTGGCGCGATGTGCTGTTGGCCCAGATGGCGCAAGGCGAGGCCTGCAGCAACGTCGACCAGACGGATCAGATCAGACGCCATGCAGAGAGCATTTCTTCGCATTCGATTCGCGCCTATCTGGCGACCCTGAAACAGGTCGAAGGCTATTTGCGCCACACGGTCAATACCCGGCTTGCGCTGGATGTCTTGATGCTCAAATTGCCGCGGCTAGAAGCATAGAGGGAAGCGCCTGGCGTCGAGCATCCCGGGGTGGCGAAGCTGTTGCAGTCGTCAATGTAGACTTCGAGAAAAGGCGACAAGCAAGGGGCGGCGGTGACGCGCCGACCGCTTGTTTACATAGATCACGCCGATGCTCTGCTCAGAGGTCGGCTCACAAGGAGAAATATCCATATGCCAATCGTAGTAGGAGTGCAATTTAAGCCGGTTACAAAGATCTATCACTTCGACGCCGCTCACATGCTCGACCTGGGGCCGCAGGATTATGTCGTCGTGGACACCGCGCGCGGGCCTGAAGTGGGGCAGGTGGTGCAGCCGCCCCATCAGATCGGCGCAGAGGAAGTGGTCGGCGAAATGAAGCGCGTGTTGCGCAAGGCTTCGGCGTGGGATTTGGTGCAACGCGACCTGTGGCTCCACAAAGAGCAGGAGGCGCTGGCGATCTGCAAAGTCAAGGCCAAAGAGCACAATCTGAACATCAAGCTGATCCGCTGTGAATACAGCTTCGACGGGGGACGATTGCTGGTCTACTTCGCCTCGGAGGAGCGCGTGGACTTTCGCAGCCTGGTGCGAGACCTGGCCAGGGTCTTCCGCACGCGCATCGAGATGCGCCAGATCGGCGTGCGCGACGAGGCCAAGTTGCTCGATGGCGTGGGCAAGTGCGGACGTCAGCTTTGCTGCACGAGCTGGCTGCGCGAGTTCACGCCGGTCAGCATTCGTATGGCGAAAAATCAACAGCTGCCGCTGAACCCGGATGAAATCAGCGGCGTCTGTGGGCGTCTGTTGTGCTGTCTTTCCTACGAGGACGAGCTCTACCGAGAGCAAAACAAAAAGATGCCCAAGCTGAACGCAGAGGTGTTGACCCCTCACGGCGCCGGTCGCGTGCGTCACATTCATCCGCTCAAAGAGACGGTGACCGTGATGTTGGAGAATCAGGCGCTGGTGGAGGTGGCGGTTTCCGAGCTGATCAGCACAAAGTCCGCCGGTGGATCCGGTTGCAGCACCTGCGGCGGCTGCACCGTCAAGCGCCGCGCCAGCGCCGAAGAGGACAACGCCAGAATACGCGCAGAAATGGCGCGACGGAAAGCGGCCAAAGAGGGAGAACAGCGCGCCCTTGCAGACGCCGAGAAGTCTTCCGGCGAGAGCCAGAGCGGCGGGGAGTCCTCCCTCCGGCGACGCCGCAGACGCCGCCGCCCTCGCGGACGCTCCGAAGGCGAGAACTAAACGAAGCCGACTGATGCAAAAAGAGGGGTGAAGCGTTGCTTCATCTCTCTTTTTGTGTTCGTTTCGGCGCTGTGCAGGTGGCTTTTTGGCATCTCAGCGCACCGCTGCAGGGTGGCCTGTCACCTTGCCGTTGCTTGGGGCATGGAGCGCCGGGGGACGGCGAAACACGGCGAAGCGCACGGCCGTGCGCTCGCTCCCTTCGATTTCAACGTCGATGAAACTCGGCACTAAGACCAGATCGATTCCGTCCTGCTCAAGATATCCGCGAGCGATGGTGACGGCTTTGATCGCCTGATTGATGGCGCTGGCGCCGATGGCCTGGATTTCTGCATAGCCGTGCTCGCGCATGACGCCGGCAATGGCGCCGGCCACCGCTGTCGATCGAGACTGTCCTGAGACTTTGATAAGCTCCGCCATGGATGATGCCTCCTGTCAAGGTCGTTGAACTGCTACGGAAAGCTTTGAAGCGCGTCGATGGAGAAAGCGCCTGTTTCTTTAGCAGTGAAGACGTATAGGAGGCGCGGAAGTTACGACGAATTGCGGCGCAGAGATGGGGACGGGGCGTCGCGTCGGAGGCGATGACCTCGCTAGGGCAATCGAATGCGCCTAGCGCCCGACATCCTGCCAGCGCCGCGGAGGCGCGGAGGACGGCCTGGATTCTTGCTCCTGAGGAGGCGAGGGCGTCACCTCGATTTGGCTGGCGAGTACCTGGGCGATATGCACGGCGCGACAGCGATGTCCTTGCCGGCTCAACAGGCCGTTGATGTGCGTCATGCAGCTCACGTCGCACAGCGCCACGACGTCGGCGCCGCTTTTGACGATGTTTTGCACCTTGCGCTGACCCATGGCGACGCTGATTTCGCTGTTTTTGATGGCGAAGAGGCCGCCGAAGCCGCAACATTCTTCAGCGCCCGGCAGTTCGACCCTTTCGGCGCCCTCCACGCGGCGGAGCAACGCGCGCGGCTGGCGGTCGATCCCTAGCTCGCGCAACAGGTGGCAACAGGCGTGATAGGTCAGCTTTCCTTCGCAGCGCGCGCCGAATTCCTCAACGCCGAGCACGTCGACGAGAAACTCGGTCAACTCGAACGTCGCCGCTCCCAAAAACTCGGCGCGCGCGCGGTATTCAGGCTCATCTTGCAAGAGCAGACTGTAGAAATGGCTGGTCATGGTGGTGCAGCTGCCGCTGGGCGCCACCACGGCGTCGACCTCGCCGCTGCGCACAAGCGGCTCGAAAATGTCGATGAAGCGCCGCGCCAGAGGACGCGCTTCTTCCCAGAAGCCGGAGTTGAAGGCCGGCTGCCCACAACAGGTCTGCTCGAAAGGAAAGACCACTTCCACCCCGCACCGCTCCAATAGCTCCACCGTCGCCATGCCGACCTCAGGGTAGATCATATCGACCATGCAGGTGACGAAAAGGGCGACGCGTCGAGGCGGTGCGTCGAATTGTTTCTTTTGCATCATCTCTCTCTGCGATTCGTTTTCACGCCATCAATGCAATCATTTCGGTTTGCAGCGGCAGCGTCGTCGTCTCAATTCCGCGCTCCGTCGCCAGGCAATTGATCTCGCTGCGGATTCCCAGCCCCAGGTGACGACCGCTGTCGTCGAAGTCAAACCCCGGCAGATAGATGCCGGGTTCAATGGTGAACAAGACGCCCGGAATCAGACGGCGGCGGTCCTGCGTCTCCAGGTTGTCGATGTTGACGCCGTTGTAGTGCGTCGTGACGCCCAGGCTGTGGCCGGTGCGGTGAAAAAAGGCGTCGCCGTAGCCCGCCGCCGCAATCACGCCGCGGCAGACGTCATCGACCTCATATCCATGCAGAGGCTCGCCCGCAGCCAGCCGCTCCTGCATGAAGCGCACGGCGGCGTCGCGGCCTTGCGCCACCACAGAGAAAATTTCTCTGGCTTTGGCCGGCGGCTCTGCGCCGCAGTAGGCGCACCATGTGATGTCGGCGTAACAGTCGAGCGGCGTCTGCGTCTCGCGCGCCCAAAGGTCGATCAACACCATGTCGCCTGGGCCAATGGGTGCATGCGTCTCCTCTGTAGGCGCATAGTGTGGATCGGCGGCGTTGCCGTTGACGGCGACGATGGCCGGGTGGTCGAACTCCATGCCCCTGGCCCGGAGAAAGTCCACGATGAATTGCTGCACTGCATACTCTGTGGGGGTCTCTCCAGAGGCAAGACGCGCGCGCAGAAACGCGAAGGCTGCGTCTTTGGCGGCAAGGCAAACCGCCGCCGCGCGTCGATGGCTGGCGATCTGGGCTTCGCTCAAAACCGCCTGGGCAAGCTGCACCAGATCGGCGCTAGAGACAATCTGCGCGGCAGTGACGCGTTCGACCAGCTCCTTCATGCCTGCATCGACCAGGCTGACATAGGGAATGGCGTTGAAGGGGCTATACTCCATGGCGATGCGCTGTGCGCTTCCGCGCGGCGAACGAACCAACGTCGCCAGCTTTGCCTCCAGCTCGCGCCAGCCGGCGTAGGTGAGAACCTCCCCCGCCAGCTCGCGGCGAACGGAGCGGAAGGTGCTCCCTTCGATGGCGTGGATCAGCCAGCGCGGCTCGCCTTGCGCCGGAATCCAGAGAAACCACCGTCGCGAGCCGCTGGTCTTCAAGCCGGCGACGTACAGGGCCACCGGGTTGGAGCCGCGAAAATCATACAGCAGCCAACCGTCGATTTGCTGATCGGCAAGATACGCCTGCACTGTTGCCAGGTTCATGGAGCTGGCCTCTCTGTTTGCGCTGAATCCTTTTGGTTGCATTGTTGCAAGAGCGCTGAGTCGTCATTATGGCATGGCCGCGACGCTCTGTCCAGTCGCCCCTTGGTGCGAAAAAACAAATATGGCCCCAATCGTCCAACAGAGGTGCGCAGCCGGCGAGATTCTCTCAGGACATGGCTGTGTGTTGGAAACTGCAGCTGAGAGCCACAGCTACGGTGCTCCCTTCTTCCTCTCTCCCATGCTGGGAGAGGGGGCCAGGGGGTGAGGGCCTGCACTTGCGAGCCGTCGAGGACGTGCGGCTGAGAGCCGCACCTTCGCTGCTACGGTGGTTATGAATTATTTTGTTAAAAACTTCCCGAAAAGCGCTTGCCGAGCGGCTTTCCCTCTATTTGAACGAGCGCGCCGAAAAACGAACAAATGTTCCGATCTCAGGTTCGGATTTTTGACGCACGACAGAAGTGCGGTTACAATGTAGGATAATGCGCAATTGCCCCCGTCTTTTTCGGCAATCATAGATTCGCCCCATGCAAAGGAGTACGTCATGTATCAGCAGATTACATTGATCGGCAATCTGGGCCGCGATCCAGAAATGCGGTACACGCCGAGCGGTGTGCCGGTCACGAGTTTCACCGTCGCCGTCAATCGCCGCTGGACGGGACAGGATGGTCAGCCGCAGGAGAAAACGCTCTGGTTCCGCGTCACGGCGTGGAGAAAACTTGCCGAGACCGCCAGCCAGTATCTGACCAAAGGCAGCAAGGTGTTGGTCGTGGGAACCTTGGAAGAGCCACAGGCATACATCGACCGAGAAGGACAGCCGCGCGCCTCGCTGGAGGTGACGGCCCAGGACATTCGCTTCCTCTCCCCACGCGGCGAAGGCATGGAAGCTCCGGTTGCGGCCGGCAGCGCCGCCGAAAGCGCTGGCATGAGCGAAGAGGACATACCTTTCTGAGCTTCAGGAAGGTCTCAGCCGAAGGAGGAGCGCCTTTTTTCCAGGCGCTCTTCTTTTTGTCAGGCGCACTGCCTCGACGACGCTGAGAAGGATGAAGAGGTTATTCGGTTCTCGGGCGGGCCCCTCACCCCCCGGCCCCCTCTCCCAATGCTGGTAGAGGGGAAGGAGGGAGCGTCGGGGATTTGGTGAACCGACGCAGCGCTGCTATTTCTCCTCCAGCGCGGCGCGCGCCCGCTCGGCCAGCGGCGTTTCGAGGAGGCGGCGGATGCTCTCGGCCTCGGGCCGAGGATTGTAGAAGGCCCGAAACATCTCCGCCACGGTGACGGCGACGCCCGGGTAGGGCTCCAGCGTTACGGCGTCGCCGACGCGCACCACACCGGGTTGCAGGACGCGACAGTAGGCGCCAGGACGTTCCGCCGCGCGGAAGCGTTTGACGAAGCCAGGATCCCCCATGCGCGCAGCGAGCGTTGCGCAGGGGATGCGCGCCGCAGTCACCTGAAGCCTCGCCTCGCCCACCTGCAAAATGTCGCCGATGTGGAGAGCCGCGCTCTCCAGCCCGCTGATGGTCAAATTTTCGCCAAAGGTTCCCGGCGCCAGCTCATAGCCTAATTGCACAGACCACCACGCGTAATCCGGTTCGCCATAGAGGTAGACCGCCTGATCAAGGCCGCCGTGATGCTCTTGATCGGCCACCACATCGCCTACCAGGCCGAGCGGCGTGATTTCCGCCGGCGTCGAGATCGGCGTTTTGAAGATGCCGGTCTCTTCTGAAAACCCGGCTGTGCGTAGCAGCCGTCTTTGTCCGATGTTGACGCTGATCAGGCGCATGGTTTTGATCTCCTCTCGTTGTGATGGCGTTGTTCTCTATCATAGCGGAAAATGGAGCAAAACGCTGCATCGAAACAAGATCAAGCGCGCAACGGATGCACATTTGCGATGGGCGATTCGCCGATAGCCTGCTTTTTTCGGTATAATCACCACCGCGCCGACGTACACTGGCGAAAAAACAAAGGGGGACAGACCTGTGACCGATTCGTTGACCGAGATTGTCGAAAGCATTCGCCAGGAGCTGACGACGCTCAACGACCTGCGCGATGCCACCCTGGCACGCAGCCGCGCCTTGACGCGTTCGTGCGCGCTCAGCATCCGCGCCATTCATCGCCATGAATGGACGGAGGCGGATGCGCTGCTGGAGCAGGCGCGCACAGAAGCGAAGGCAATGGTGGAGGCCATCGCTGCGCATCCGATGCTCTACTACACGGGCTACACCCAGGACGCGCTCAAAGAGTTGGTCGAGGCGTATCTGGTCAACGCCGTCGCGCGCGGGTTGCCGTTCCCGACGCCGGGCGATCTTTATGTCACCGGCGCCACCTATCTGCGCGGCATGAGCGAGGCTGCCACCGAAATGCGACGTTTCGTGCTCGACCTGGTGCGTCGCGGTCAGGTGGACGAGGCGGAGCGCTTTCTGGAGTTCATGGATGAGGTGTACAGCCATCTGGTGACCGTCGACTTTCCCGACGCCGTCACCGATGGGCTGCGGCGTCACACCGATGTGTTGCGCAGCGTCGTTGAGCGCACGCGCGGTGATCTGACGATGGCCATCCGGCAGGAGCAGATGCGCAGCGCGCTGCTCAGCTTTGAGCAGAACCTGGCGCGCTATACGGGCGTCGATATTTCTATCGCCGAGGCAAGCTTGCCCCAGGCGCCCTTTGAGGAGGAGGAGCGCGGATGACGGAGAAGAGCCGCTCGCTTGTGCGGGCGAGCGAAATTGGCCTGTGGGCCTATTGTCATCGAGCGTGGTGGTTGGCTCATGTGCAGGGCGCCGCCCACCAAAATCCCCAATGGCTGGAGCGTGGGGCTGAACAGCATATCCTTCACGGCGAACGGACGCTGTGGGCGCAACGAGCGCAGCGCATCGGCCTTTGGCTTTTCGCCGTGGCCCTCGTCCTGCTGATTGTTGCAACGCTTTTCCATCTCCTCTTTTGACCTTCCGCCCATGACAAGCCTGCTCAATTCCAAACGAACGCAGCTTTCGACATCGACGTCGGCGAGCCGCGTGGAACGCAGCGCGCTGGTGCAGAGCGCTCTGGAACGGCTGATTGCTGCGGCGAAAAATCGGCAGGACGCCCCCCTTCAAATCGAAGAACGCGCGGTTTATCAGCCTGATTCGTGGCTGCTGCAAAAATGTTGGGAAGCGCTGGCCGACGCCGGGGCCGGCACGGAAGCCTTGACCGTGGCGCACATGGCGGCGTCGCGTCAGCCGCTGGCGCCGGTGCAGGCGCTCTATCGCCTCTCCCGGCAGATCGACCGCAAGTTGGGGCTGGCCAACTTGATCCGACAGGAGCTGGCAAGCCTGCACCCTCAGTTGATGGCGGCCGAGACGCACAGAGAAGCCCCGGAGCGTGACAGTGCGCTGGTTCGCGAGCAGCTTTTGTACGCGGCGGCGACGGCGGCCGCCATCGGTGAGGCGCAGCGAGCTTTCACGTTGCTAGAACGGCTCGACCAGTTCGTTGAGCCATGGGAGCGCCCCATCGTCATGCCGGAGCAGCGTCAGGTGCTGAGCGAAACGATCGTGAAGCTGCCTCCCCATCCGCTCACCGTTGCGCTCATCACGCACGCGCTGCGCCGCTACGGCGACGCCGGCGCCCAGTTTGTGCTGGCTGTGACCAGCATGGCCGGCGAACATCTGCGCGCAAGCCCCGCCGCTTCTCGCCCTGCGCGATTATTGAAGCATGGCGTGAATGCATTCCGCCACACCGCTCTGACCAGCCTGCATGCACGACGACTGACCACGATTGCGTTGGCGCAGGCGGGCGCCAGCGACGAGGTGCTGAATCAATTGACGGCGATTGCGAATATCCAGGCCGCGCGGCGCGAAAGCGGCCTTTCTCTGCGGAAAGCCGATCAAAACGTCCTGCGCCAGGTCAAGCGCCCCACCGCCGACGCAGACGTCGATTTTCTGGTGTACACCATCCAGGAGGCGGTGCGAGCCATGCCGGTGCGCACGATGCCGCGCGAACACCGCATCGAGCTGGCGAATCGACTGGTGTTGCTCGGCGCCAAGAGCGACGGTTGGACGGCGGCGGGCGCCGCCGCGACCCTGGTCGAGCTCGGCGCCATCAAGTACGCAGTCGAGGTCGTCGAGTCGATCCCGCCCGGCGATCCCACCAAGGCGGAGGGCTACATCGGCCTGGTGCGCGGCCTGCTGGCCGTCGATGAGCCGGCGCTGGCCCAAGAGCAGATCGCCAAAGGGCTGGCGTGGGTGCGCTCTTATCCCGGCCGCAATCCGGCGCGAGCGCTGATTTGGGGGTTGGCCGAGCTTTTTCTGGAACGGCGCGAGCCTGCGCAGGCGCTGGCGGTGCTCGACGCCTGGGAAGAGCCGGGCGGCTTCTGGCGTGGGTTGCGCAATCGCCTGGGCCGCAAATGGAGCGACGACGATCTGCGCAACCAGGGGCTGCGTCTGCGCGCGCTGCTGCAGCAGGATGCGCAGACGCCCAAAGCCGTGCAGCAACAGATCCACGCGTTGCTGACCTGGGCGCCCCGTCTGCTGGATGGGGAGGCGCTCTTCAACTTCCTGACGGAGAATCTGCTGGCGCCTTTACTGGCCGCCGGCCGCGTCGAGCAGGCGTTGAGCGTGCTGCCGCTTTATCAGCGAGCGATGGGAGGAGGCAGCGGTGAGAAACACGCCTCGCGCCTGGCCAACCTTTCTCGCCTGCTGGCGTCGGAGCTGGCGACGTTCTTACAGGCGCCGAGGGCCGGCGAGGTCAACAGCGGCGACCCTTCCACCGTTCGTTCTGCGCTGGAGGCTTTCCTGCTCGGGGTGTGGCAGGCGGACAGTCAGCGCAGCCTCTGGCACACCGTGCACGGCGTCGAAGGGACGCTGCCCTTGCTGATTGCGCTGGACGGCCCGGAGGCGGTCGTGGCGCTGGCGAAAGGGATCGCCCAGTCCGGCAAACAATGGAGCGAAGCTTAGGGCTTACAGATGCGCCAGTAAATCGGCGGCGGCGGAATAGGGATCGATCTCGCGTCGGCGGATGCGCTCCATCAATTCCTCGAGGTTGCCGGGACGGATGCGAGAGGCAATGCGTCGATTCAATTCGGCGCGCAGGATGTTTTCCAGCGTATGGGCGATGCGCAGTTGTTCGCGCAGCGCCATCTCTCCCGATTCAAGCAGCCAGCGGCGGTGAGCGTCAATGCGCTGCCGCAGCGCTTCGACGCCGCTTCCTTCGGTCGCCACGGTCTTCATGACGATGACTTTCCACCTCGCCTCTTCATCGCCTTCGAGCGGAGACTCCACGCGCAGCAACTGCCCGTGATGACGCACATAGCGAGCGCCGTCGCCCTCGATCTCGAGCATCATTTCCAGGGCGCGGATCGTGCGGTCGGCGCCGGGTCGATCGGCCTTGTTGACGACCAGGATGTCGGCGATTTCCAGAATGCCGGCTTTGATCGCCTGCACCTCATCGCCCAACCCCGGCGCTTCGACGACGAGCGTGGTATGGGCGGTGCTGGCGATCTCCACCTCCGCCTGGCCAACGCCGACGGTCTCCACAAGGATGCGCTCAAAGCCGGCGGCGTCGAGCACCGTGACGACGTCGCCGGTGGTTTTGCTCAGGCCGCCGAGGCTGCCCCGCGTCGCCATGCTGCGGACAAAGACGCCGGCGTCGCCCGCCAGCGAGCGCATGCGCACGCGATCGCCGAGCAGCGCTCCGCCGGTGAAGGGGCTGGTGGGGTCGATAGCCACGATGCCGACGGTCAGGCCGGCGTTGCGGTAACTCTGCGCCAGTGCGGTGACGAGCGTCGACTTCCCGGTGCCCGGCGCGCCGGTGACGCCGATGATGTGGGCGCGGCCGCAGTGCGGATAGAGCGCCGCCAGCAACTCGCCTGCGTCGTTCTCCTGATTTTCAACGCGCGAAATCGCGCGCGCCAGGTGCAGGCGGTGGCCGTTGAGCACACCCTCCACCAAGGCGGCGATGGAAGGACGCTGAATCGTTTCGACTGCGCTCATTCAGGCCGGAACCTTGACGTTGTTGCGAATGAAATTGACGTACTCTTGACTGGGGGTGCCTGGGCCAAAGACGGCGGCGACGCCGGCGGCTTTGAGTTTCTCGACGTCTTCTTCAGGGATGATGCCGCCGACGATGACCAGCACATTGTCCTGCCCCTGGGCGCGCAAGAGTTCGACCACTTTGGGGCACAGGGTCATGTGCGCTCCGCTCAGAATGCTCAGTCCGACGACGTCGACGTCTTCCTGCAGCGCCGCTTCGGCGATCATCTGCGGCGTCTGTCGGATGCCGGTGTAGATTACCTCGAAGCCTGCATCGCGCAACATGCGCGCCACCACCTTGGCGCCGCGATCGTGGCCGTCAAGGCCGGGCTTAGCCACCAATACACGAATCTTGCGCTCGCTCATTCTCCGGCTCCTTCAACAGCAAACGGGTTCATCTTTTGATCAGTGACCATCGAGCGGAAACATTGCTCAAAGTGTAACACGTCTTCCGTTAGATGACCACATCCATGCGCACAGCGATGCGCCTGGCGCGTTGACCAGGATAGAAAAGGAAGAAGGGCGGCGGGCGCTTCGTCGAAAGACGTTTCTTCTGGTACAATTTTCTTTTGTATTATCGACGATCAGGAAGGGATCAGCTTGTGATTGAGCTGTTTTATGCTTCAAACGTCATCTCGCGCCGCCAGGGAATCCCCAGGCAGCGCCTGACGTTTGTCCTGTTGGTGGAAAATCACGCCTACGCCAAGCAGGTTGCCGTGCGCTGGCGAGGGGAGGACGGCGAGTGGCGGGACACCCCGGCTCGCTATATGGCGCCCACCGGCGAGGGGCGGGAGGTCTGGCGCGCCGACGTCGAGGTTGCGCTGACGGAGAAACGCTCGCTGCCGGGCAACGTTCAGTTCGTGCTGTACGTCAGCCAGCAGGGGCGCGAGCACTGGGAAAATAACGGAGGGCGCACCTACGCGTTGGAGGCTGACTGTGGCGTTCTGCTCGGCGAGCGTCATCCTGTGGCGCATCTCGATTTCTCTCCGCATGTGCGTCCAGAGCAGCAGACGCTTCCTGTGGCGGTGGCGGTGCGAGGCCGCGCCGCCGAGGTGGCCATCGAGTGGAGCACAGACGGTTGGAAGAGTAAACGACGCACAAAGTGCACCTTCTCCAGGCGCTACTGGGATCGAGAGGAGCTGAGCAACGCGCGCAATCCCAATCAGTACGGCGTCGGCGTCTGGACAGCGCGGCTGCGCGTACGCGATGCGTTTCGCGTTGAATATGCGATCCGCGCCGTCATCGACGGCAAAGAGCAGTGGGACAACAACCTGGGCGTCAACTACGTCGCCAAACGCGACTCCCTCAAGGTGATGATCCTCAACCTGCATTGCTATCAAGAAGAGAATCAGATGGCCAAGCTGGCGACGGTTGCGCAGGCGATCCGACAGTTGAAGATCGACGTCGTCTGTTTGCAGGAGGTGGCCGAACATTGGAACGATGGCGCCGGCGACTGGGCTTCCAACACGGCGCGCATCATCCATGCGCAACTTCCCCAGCCGTATTACATGGCGGTCGATTGGTCTCACCGGGGGTTTGAGCGCTATCGCGAGGGCGTCGCCATTTTAAGCCGCTATCCTTTTATGCGCACCGAGGCGCGCTACGTCTCTGAATCGCAGGATATCTACGATATTCACAGTCGCAAAGTGTTGATGGGGCAAATTCATGCGCCCGGCTTTGGTTTGCTCAACATTTTCTCCGTGCATCTGAGCTGGTGGGAGCAAGGCTTCCGCACGCAGTTCGACGCCCTTTGCGAGTGGGCCGAGCAGCGACACACACGCCACGTCGCCGCTACGCTGCTCTGCGGCGATTTCAACGTGCGCGTCGGCTCTCCTGGCTACGCATACATCGTCGAACAGAGCGATTTTGAAGATCAGTTTCTGAAGATTGCCGATCGGAGCGCCTTCGACGCCATCTTTCGGCATCCGCGAGACGACGGGGCGCGACGCATGGAGGAGGACAGACGCATCGACTTCATTTTGATGAAGCGCAACAGCAAATTGCGCCCTGTCGCAGCGCAACGCTTGTTCACAGACAATGTTTACGGGCGCGTCTCGGATCACGAGGGGTTTCTGGTGGAGTTCGAGCCGGTTTGATGGAGATGCTCACCGCGTATGGAATTCGCTGAAGAGTACGCCACGCCCATCGATGGGGAACTGGGCGTCCCGTTCGCAAAACGGAACGAGTTCAAGGAACTGTTTTATTTGCGCTGGGGAAAGATCCGTTTTGACGTGCGCTGGGGCTCAGAACTCAACATCAAAGTGCTGCTCAAAGTCTATCGCAGCGACGGCATCGTTGAACATTTCATCGTCGACACCGATCCCTATCGAGAGACGTGGAACTCGCATCGACGCGTGACGCGCGATTTTTTCATCCATCCCTTTCCCGCCACATATGGACGGGTGACCTGCGTCAAATTTTCCTACATCGTCCACCTGCACGAGCGCTCCATCCCGTCGAAGTTGGAGTACATTTTTTTCGATGGTCCGGACTTCGACAACGACCAGCATCAGCGCCGACGCATCACCGATCTGTACGCCACCCCGAACCGATGGCGCACGTATGAGCTGGATGCGGCAACGTTGCAGCGCAACGTCGACTGAATCAACCAGAATTTCGATGCGCTCAATATCGTGCCGAAGTTCACCAAAGGGCTGCCCCATCACCCCTATCACCCGAAGCGCTACATTCACGACCAGATTGACGCCGCCATCGCCCGCAAACGGAGTGCGCCGGATCGTCGGGAGACCATCAAAGTGTGCGTGGACTGCATCGACGACGCCGATTTCGTCAACCACTTGCTCTACGCCATGTCGCAGGGAGTGGAGGTGCAGGCGCAGGTGGACTGGCGCAAGATGACGTTGACGAACTCCGTCAACTATCTGCGCCTCAAACGCTCGGGCATGGAGCTGTTGGGCGTCTTCTGCACGCCGAAGCACCCCCTGATCGAGGTGGCGCCTGACATGCACAACAAATTTATCCTCTTCGGGCAGGAAGACGCCATTTTAGGCTCGTTCAACATCACCTTCGATCGCTGGGGGGCCAACTGGGAGTCGGGCATGACCTTTCGCTGCGCAGCGCTGGGGACCTTGTTCGACAACATTTTTCAGAGCATCCGCGGGGGCGTCATTCAAAAATATCAGATCGATCCGCTCAGCCGCTTTAACCTCTTATACACCTTTGGCAGGCAGACGCTGCCCAACGGCAAATATTATCGCCCGCATCACGCCATCCTCTCTGAAATCAACCGGGCGCAGCGCTCGATTCGAATCTGCCTGTTTCTGTTAGGGGAGATGGTGGGCGAACACCATGACAGCGTCGTCGACGCGCTGATCCGGGCCAAACAGCGCGGGGTGGATGTCCAACTGCTGCTCAACGGCCATCTGGCGCGCCAGGGAGACCCCAGCGTGGAGATTTCCATGCAGGAGGAGCTGCGTCGCCCCCTCCTGCCTGCGGTGTATCGGCTCAAAAAGGCCGGCGTGCCCGTGTTGCTGGCCTATGGACGGTACGATCAACCGGTTCCCTACTGCCCGATCCACTCCAAGTATTGCGTTGTGGACGAACGGATCGTGCTGGAGGGCAGCTTCAACTGGTACAACACGTCGGTCTTTTCGCACGATCTCTACGTAGTGGTGGCCGATGCAGCCATTGCGCGGCTCTATCTCAACGAATATGAGCAGACGCTGCGCGATTTCCGCATCTTTGATTGACTTCAGGACAGGAATGAAGCAGAGAAGCAGGGAGACGGCAAATGCATTTCCCGATGACGCAACGACAGGAGCAATTTCTGGCAATCGCAGAAAAGCTTGCAAATAATTTTGCTATGCGCGCGGCCGAACAGGATCGCACCGGAGCGTTCCCCTATGAAAATTTCGCCGAGATACGCGCCGCCGGTCTGCCGGCGCTGCCCGTGCCGGTCGAATATGGCGGATGGGGAGCCGATCTGCTGGAGACGATCCTCGTGACGGAGCAACTGGCGAAGGGCGACGGCAGCACCGCGTTGAGCTTTGTCATGCACCTGCAAACCATCGGCTCCGCCGCAGAGAAGGGAGACTGGCCGCCAGAGCTCTTCGCCAGCCTTTGCAAGGCGGCGGTTGAACGCGGCGCGCTGGTCAATGCGCTGGCGACCGAACCGAACCTGGGCAGCCCCAGCCGCGGCGGACGCCCTCAGACAATCGCCCGGCCTCGCTACGCGCCCGACGGAAAAGTTGCGGGATGGGTGATCGACGGCTGCAAGAGCTTCGCCAGCATGTTCCCCGTGCTCGATTACGCCGTCATTTCCGCTGCGCTCGAAGATGGCAGCGGTGAAGTTGGCCGTTTCCTCGTCGCCGTCGACGCGCGCTTCCAGGTTGACGAGCCCTGGGACGCCCTCGGCATGCGCACGACCGGCAGCCATACGGTGGCGCTGCGCAGCGTCGAGGCGCCCCCTCACGCCTTGATCGGGCGCTCTGCGCCCGGGGCGACGAAAGGCGGCGGCAACGCCTGGTTCACCCTTGGCGTCAGCGCCGTCTACCTGGGCGTTGCGGCGGCTGCGCTAGACGTCGCCGCGCAGTACGCACTCGAACGCACTCCCACCGCGCTTGGCCGCCCCATTGCCACGCTGGAGAGCGTGCAACGCCGTTTGGGGCAGGCGGCGCTGCTGCTGCACACAGCGCGTACACAGCTCTATTACACCGCTGAACAGTGGGCGCGCCATCCTGACCGTCGCAGCGACCTGGCGTCCTCACTCGCAATTGCGAAGGTGACGACGACCAACCATGCCGTCGAGGCGGTTGACCACTGCCTGCGCACCGTCGGCGGCGTCGGGCTGACGCGGGCGTTGCCGTTGGAGCGCTATTACCGCGATGTGCGCGCCGGCCTGAGCCATCCTCCCGGTGACGATGAGGCGCTGATGATTCTGGCGCAGGAAACCTTGCAACGCATCCGCAAGCAGCCTCTCGCCTTCTGATGCGACAAATGGCCGTTGACGCAAGGCTGTCGAAACCGCAAAAATTGCGACATCACCGTCTTCATCGTGGGGAAGGGTGCAATGTCGCTTTCATCTCGGTCTACGGATGCTTTCTCAGGCGGCGCAGAACGGTTTTCCCAGCCCGCACAACCGCAAGCGACCTCTCCGTTGCGCGCCATATTTTTACCTTACCTTCTGGGGTTGCTGACCGCCTTTACGCTTTCCGGCGTTGGCTTTCTAGCGCTGCGCCGCCCTGAACCTCCCCCGATTCAAATCATGCCGCCTCCCACGCCTGCGCCGACCGCCACGTTCACCCCCACGCCGACGCCGGGGCCGATTGCAGTCTACGTCAGCGGCGCAGTCAACGCTCCCGGCGTCTTTACGTTGCCTCCAGAGGCGCGCGTTGCAGACGCCGTCGCTGCAGCAGGCGGGCTGCGCGAAGACGCAGACTCTGCCCGCATCAACCTGGCGGCGCGGCTCTTCGACGCCGCCCAGGTGCATGTGTTGGCGATAGGCGAGCAAGGCGCTGTGGGGGCGCCGGTCGGACTCTCCGGCCTGCTGCCGACTCCGACGCCGGCGACGCGCTCGATAGGCGTTGAATCGGTTTCGCAGGGGTTGATCGATCTCAACACGGCGACGCGCACCGAATTGGAGTCGCTCCCCGGCATCGGACCTAGCAAAGCCCAGGCTATTATCGACAACCGCCCCTACACAACGATCGACGAGTTGGAGCGCGTGCCCGGCATCGGGCCGGCCACGGTCAACCGGCTGCGTCCACTGGTGACCGTTCAAACGCAGCCCTGACCTTTCATCGAGGCTCTCCTCGCTCAATTTTCTCCTACGCGCCTCGAACATCCAATCAGAATTGCGCCAGAATCCCGACAACATACAATGGTCAGCGCGACGCTACAACATCGGCGCACATTGCCGAGATTGCGCCGATCTTGCAACCGCCGCCTTTTGTTTTCAACGCAGACAAAGGCGTGGCCGTTGGACGCCGCGCCGGCAGTGCAGAACATCCACAAGCCAGAGGTCAAGAATAGCTATGGCAGAGGAAGAAAAAAAAGGAATTGGCGAGCAGGCCCGTGAAGCGATCATCGATGTTCGCAATGAACTGATTGTGCAAAGCGCAAATCTGTACCTCCTGGTGCGCAAGGTGCTGCTGTCGAGCCTCGGCGCCGTGGCTTTGACCATGGACGAGGCAAACGAGATCCTGACGAAGCTGGTCGAGCGTGGAGAAGTGGCGGAGGCGGACCTCCAGCGCATGATCGAGGAGCTGCGCGCACGACGCGCCAGGCGCGAGGCGGAAGCTGCGAGCGCCCACAATGAACCGACGCGCAAAGCGGCGAGCAGCCTGGAGGAAAGCGTCGAGACCATCCTGACGCGCTTGAATGTGCCCAATAAAAGCGAGATTGAGGAGTTGAGCCGCAAGATCAGCCAGCTCAATGAAAAGGTGACGGCGCTGAACCAGCATCGACAAAACGAGAAAAAATGAGGGCGAGCGGCGCCGCCGCGTGCGCGAACAAAGCAGGCTCCGTTCACTCCGATGGTTGCCAGGTGCGATTCGCTCGCGCGGCATTCTTTACAGCCTGAGTTGAGCGGATAGAAAGGCTACGTCGAATGCGAGGAATGCGCACCACCAGCAAAAGGCTCAGCAGCGCTCCGTAGATCATCGGCTCCCAACGTTCGGGGGCCTTCGCCTGCCAAAGGAAGTGCAACACCGCCAACGCCCCCGCCACATAGACGAGACGATGCAAGCGCTTCCAGCGCTTGCCCAGTCGTCTCATCCATCCACGCGTCGAAGTAAGGGCCAAGGGAAGCAGCAACAGAAACGCCAGGCTGCCGGCAAGGATGTAGGGCTTGCTCAGGAGAGCGTCTCGCACAATCAGCTCTAGATTCAGGCCGTAATCCAATCCAACGAAATTCAAGAGGTGCAGGGAAGCGTAAAAAAAGGCGATTAGCCCCAGAGACTTGCGGACGGTCAACGCCCTGTGAAACCCGAACATCGTGCTCAAGGGCGTGCAGGCGAGGCTCAGGAAGAGTGCGATCATGGCGGCGCGACCGGTCACATTGTTGATCGTGTTGACCGGATCGACGCCGAGGTCGCCGCTCGCAGCGCGCCAGAGGAGCCAGAAGAGCGGCGTCAGCGCTGCCAGCGTCACCGCCCACCAGAAGCCCTCTCTGCGCAGAAACGCCGCAAAGGCGATGCAGGCGCTTTTCACCCTTTGTCGTGCACTCGACAACATACGGGATAGGGTTCAGTAATTCCGCCGCAGATCCATGCCTTCGTAGAGATAGGCCACCTCCTCTGCGTAGCCGTTGAACATCAACGTCGGTCGGCGCCCGAGCTCACCGATGCGCCGCTCTGAAGCCTGCGACCAGCGCGGATGATCGACGGTGGGGTTGACGTTGGCGTAAAAGCCGTATTCGTGCGGCGCCGCCGTGCTCCACGTCGTGGCCGGCATCTCCTCGGTGAGCTCGATGGTGACGATGGATTTGATGCTTTTGAAGCCGTACTTCCACGGCACCACCAGGCGAATGGGCGCGCCCTGCTGGTTGGTGAGCGGCTTGCCGTACATGCCGGTGGCGAGAATTGTCAGCGGATGCATGGCTTCATCGAGGCGCAATCCCTCCTGATACGGCCACTCCAGGATGTTCATGCGCTGGCCGCGCATCTCCTCCGGACGATAGACCGTGACAAATTTAACATATTTCGCCGCAGATTTGGGGTCGGCGTCTTTCAGCAGCGACGCCAGCGGAAAGCCCACCCAGGGAATCACCATCGACCACGCTTCGACGCAGCGCAGGCGGTAGATGCGTTCTTCTTGCGTGTAGCGTTTGTAGATGTCGTCGATGTCGATCACGAACGGGTTGTTGACCAGGCCTGTCACCTCCACCTGCCAGGGATAAGGGTTAAATTTTGCGGCTTCGACAGCCACGGCCTCTTTGTTCGTGCTGAATTCATAGAAGTTGTTGTAATTGGTGATTTCCTCGAACTTATTCAGCGGATCGCCCAGTTCGTCCCGGTCGGCGCCGGCGGTTGGTTCGGCGTGTGCAAGGGCGGGCGGCAAATTCTCTGCGCGTCGCACTGGGGCCGCCGGCGGTTTATCCTCCACGATAGTGGCGCCACGGCCGGTGAGCGGCGCCGCAGAACAGGCGGCAAGCGCCAGCGACCCCACAGCTGCGCCGGCGGCCGCCATAAATTTGCGTCGGTTCAGGTAGACGTGCTCTGGCGTGATTTCAGAAGGCGAAATTTTGACCATAAACTCCTCTTTTCCGTTCCACAGCAGGGCTAATCTTATCCACGCTGAATGAAACAGGAGAAAGTATGTGCGTTCTCAAGATGCTCACACAGAAATCAACGCATGACGCACATACTGGATATAACAGGTTTGTCGGCGTAGGGCTGTATGATTTCTTTCATCTGCGCTTACCTGCCTACACTCATGATACGGGAAAGATGTAACAGAGAAATGAAAGGGAGATTAAGCGTCTGTGAACCTATTTGTTCATTGACAGCGCTTCCCATCGAAAAATCTTCACAGAAATCCTTCGGCGGAACGAGGTGGGCCCTCACCCCCTGCCCCCTCTCCCAAGGCTGGGAGAGGGGGAGAAGGGAGCGCCAAGGGCTTGGCTAACCGGCGAAGCGCTGCTACGAGCAGCGCCTACGAAATACGCCACCACGACGCTCTTCCGTAGGTGCGGCTCCCAGCCGCACATCCTCGGCAGGCCCCCAAGATACGGGATGAACCGGCGAAGCGCTGCTACGAGCAGCGCCTACGAAATACGCCACCACGACGCTCTTCCGTAGGTGCGGCTCCCAGCCGCACATCCTCGGCAGGCCCATGCAGGCTCTCACCCCCTGCCCCCTCTCCCAAGGCTGGGAGAAGGGGAGGAGGGAGCGCTGTAGTCCTCGGGGCCGATCAGAAGCCGTAGAGGATGGGGTGATAAACGGGATCGGCGAAGAAGGGGCGGCGGAATGTTGTGGAGCAACGATTCCGATTAGGAAAAAACATAGGAAAGCGGCGTCAGCTTTGGTTGCCTTTCACCGGCAGCCATACGCCAAACTCCGCCCCGCGGTCGCTTCCAGGCGCAGGGCTATCCACCCAGATGTGGCCGCCATGCGCTTCGACCAGCTTGCGAACGATCGCCAGCCCCAAGCCCGCGCCGCCTGTGGTGCGACTGCGAGAAGGATCGCCTCGATAGAACCGGTCGAACACATGGGGTAGGTCTTCTGCGGAAATTCCCGCTCCATTGTCCGTCACCGTCAAAATGACATGCCCCTGAGCGACGCAGAGGCGCACGACAACGTTGCCGTGGTCAGGGGCATGGCGGAGGGCGTTGTCGAGCAGATTGTGCAGAATTTGTTGAATGCGCGAGGCGTCCGCCTCAACCCACACCGGCTGCGACGGCGCCTCCACGCGCACAGAGATGTGATGTTCCTGGGCGCGCGGGTGGAGGGTGTTCACCAGTGCGCAGATCACTTCCACCAGATCGATGCGGCTTGGCTCGAGGCGGAGCTGCCCTGCCTCTGCGTTGGCGAGGGTGCGCAGGTCGTCGACCAGGCGACTCAGCAGCAGCGTCTCGGCGTGGAGCGCCTCCAGATTCTGCGCATCGGCGGGGAAGACGCCGTCTAACATCGCCTCAATGGCGCCCTGCACGCCGGCGAGCGGCGTGCGCAGCTCGTGGGCGATGTCGGCCATCAGGTTGCGTCGGAGCGTCTCTTGCGCCTCCAGCGAAGCCGCCATCCGGTTGAAGACGCGGGTCAACTCGCCGATCTCGTCGTTGCTGCGCACCGGCGCGCGGGCGCTCAGGTCGCCGGCGGCGATGCGTTGCGCCGCGCGCGTCAACTGACTGAGCGGAAGCGTAATCTGACGCATGAGCAAGGCGCCCAATCCCAGCGCCGTCGCAGCAGCAATCAGCGCGGCGACGAAGACGGTGCGCGTGATCATTTCGATGAGCATCTTTGGCTCGCCGCTGAGGGCGCCCATCAGCGCGCCTTCCACCACCAGCGTCCCCACCTCGACGTTGTTGGAAAGGATCGGCCAGCGTTGCAGCGGCGGCTCGACAAGGGGCGCCCCTCCTGGCTCGCCTGCAGAGTCGGCGACGACCCGACCGTCGCGATCCAATACCTGGATGCGGTTGGAAGGCATGCCCATCATAACGCCAAACACGCCGATCATGGGGCCATCCGACGCCTTGCGCACCAGTCGCCCTAACGCAGCGTCGAGTCCCTCCCAGCTTTGCCGATCGGCGTAATAGCGACTGAGCGCCTCTTGCATGGCTGCAGGGCGCACCATCTGCGCGCCCACCATGAAATGCTCGAACTGCGTGGCCGCGGCGCTGCTGCTCAGCCAGACGGTGGCCGTCATGCCGATGAAAATGATCAACGCAAAGGCGGCGGTTAGACGAAACCAGAGACGATTCAGCATCGCCGTTCAGCTCCTGGTCAACCGATAGCCGACGCCGTGGACGGTCTCGATGAAACGATTGCGTCGGCCCGAATCGCCTAGCTTGCGCCGCAAATTCTTGATGTGTGCATCGATGGTGCGAGGGAAGGCATCCTCGCCGCCGACGCCCCCGGCCTGAAGCACATCGAGCAGCTCGTTGCGGGTGAACGGCCGCCCGGGCCGGCGCATGAGCGCGTAGAGCAAATCGAACTCAGCAGCTGTGAGGTCAAGCGCCACGCCTTCCAACGTCACAGTGCGATGCACGGGATCGAGGCGCAGTTCTCCGTGCACAAGCGTCTGCGCCCCGGCGGTTAAAGCCGTCTGGTCGAGCCGGCGCAGGGCGGCCTCGACGCGCGCGGTCAGCTCGCGCGGGCTGAACGGCTTGACGACGTAATCGTCTGCGCCGATGCTTAAACCCTGCACTCGATCGGCTTCCTCCACGCGCGCGGTGAGCATGATGATGTAGACGGTGGCAAGCGCAGGGTCGCGACTGCGGCGCAGGCGTTGGGTGATCTCCCATCCACTGATCCCGGGCAGCATCAGATCGAGCACGATCAGATTGGGCTTCTCGTGGAAAGCGAGCGCAAGCCCTGTTTCGCCATCCGACGCCGTCAGGACGCGATGGCCCGCCTGCTCCAAATACCCCTGCACCACGCGACGAATCTGCCGGTCGTCCTCGATGACCAGGATCACGGCGGGCGTGAGGCTTCTTTCTGTCATACAATTTCAAAATTGCGCATCATGCCGCTGTCTTCGTGCTCCAGGTTATGACAGTGCAACAGGTAGACGCCGCGATAGCCGTCGAAGCGCACGAGGATGCGCACGCGCTCGCCCGGCATGAGCAATATCGTATCCTTCCAACCGCTGTCCAGCAACCCTTCGTTGACCGTCTCCCAACCGCGACGCTGTGCGTCATCGACGCTGCGGTCGAGCACCTGGAAATGCACGCCGTGCACGTGCACCGGGTGCGCCATGAAGTCTTTCATGCCGGCCATCATGCCGCCCATGGCGTCGGCGCCGCCGTGCTGCATGTGGGCGCCATGGTGCATGGCGTTAGAAGCGGCGACAGGCGCGTCCATGACATTGATCAGCTCCCACACTTCGGTTGCGCCGAAGCGCACCTTTTCATCGTCCGCAACGACGTCCATTTCAAAGCGTCGCCCGTTGATAGTCCAATTCATCTGATCATCCATTGCAAAGATGAAGGTGCGCGGGTGGTCGGCGTTGACGGCGTCGACCAGGGAGAGACGCTCAAATGGAAGAAGTTGCTCCGGCAGAGCCAGAGGGGCATCGACCGCTTCGGCGATGTGGAAGGCTGCGATCTCGAACGCCGCGCCGTTGGGCAGCGGCTCCGGCGCCATCATCATCTGCATCGGCCCTGCTTCCACGCCCTCAAAGGGCAGGCTGATCAGTTTCACCTCCTCTCCCGCCTTGCGCTGGCTGAAGTCGGCCCACAGCTCCACGCGTTCGCCGGGCGAAAGCATGACGTAGGGATAAGTGAGCGGACGTTCGAGCAGGCCGCCGTCCCCGCCGATGACGATCATCGGCGCGCCGTCGCTCCAGGCCAGCTTATAGATGCGTGCGTTGGAGCCGTTGAGAATGCGCAGGCGATAGGGGCGGGTGGCGACGGAGAATGCGGCGTTAGGGCGGCCGTTGACCAGAATTTCTTCGCCAAGGAAACCCATCATCTGCTCCATCATGCCCGCCATCCCGGCGGCGATGTACACGAGTTGGTGGTTGCGGTCAAAGCGGCGATCCTGGAGAATGAGCGGCAGCTCCTGTGCGCCGGCGGGCAAGCCGAGCGCAGCCTCTTGTGCGTCTGTGACGATGAAAAGCCCCGCCAGGCCGCGATAAGCCTGTTCCGCCGTGCGCTCGTGAGGATGGGGGTGGAACCAGTAGGTTCCCGGGCGAGTGCGCACCTCAAATTCATAGATGGCCTCCTGGCCGGGTTCGATCAACCGTGAAGGATGGCCATCCATCTCCGCCGGCACGATCAGCCCATGCCAGTGAATATTGGTCGGTTCGCTCAGGGTGTTGTGGACATACACGCGCACGCGCTGTCCGCGCGTCGCCCGCACGATCGGCCCCAGGTAAGAGTCGGGCAGATTCGTAACAGCGTCTGGCGCGCCTTCCAGCACCTCGCCGACGTAGGTGAGCACGCGCGTGGGGCTTCCTGCGAAGATCGGGACCTCCGCCGCCTTGACGGTGAGGCGAAACGCCAGGTCCACACTCTTTGCCGCAGTAGAAGCAGCCGCCGTCTGTGGCGTTGTGGGCGTCGGAGGGAGGGCGGCAGGCAACGGTGGAGCGGCGCAGGCGCTCAAACTCAGCGCAGCCGCGCCCAGCCCGCTGTAAAGCAAAAACTGGCGACGGGTCAACAGGCTGCGGCGGTGCAGTGAAACGTTTTCGGACATGTCGTTCTCCCTAGCCTCATCATAACAAACTTTCGCAAAGAGCTTCAGCGGCGCCTTTCTGGGCGCCGTCTTGATCTTTATTTCTGCACAAATATTTCTGCACAAAGTTGTGAAGCAAATATGAAGATAGGCGCAATTTCATTGCTCTTCGCACCTGCTTCACATTTGCTTCACAAATGAAGCGTATGCTGAAAAGCAGGAGGTTTTGTTATGCCATGTCATGGAGGTTTTACGATGATGATGGGGCCTTGGGGGTGGAGCGGCATGTGGTTTGGATGGCTGCTGATGGTTGGCTTCACCGTTGCAGTGATTTTGTTGATCGTCTGGCTTGTGCGGCTTTCCGCCACAGGTCGCAATGAAAACACGGGTGAAAGTCGAGTTGCGCAGCGCAACGAGTCGGCGCTGGAAATTCTCCAAGCGCGCTATGCGCGAGGAGAGATTTCCAAAGAAGAATATCTCGAGATGCGCGCAACCCTGAGTCAATGATGCGTTCGTCGCTCCGTGCTCGATCCGTGATGTCATCTGTCTTTCAACTCGAGGCTGGTGAGAGGCGCAAGGCTGTGGGAAGGAACGACAGGGCCCCTTGCGCCCTTTCCACGCCGGTTCTGTTGGTGATGCTGTCTTTTGCGCTGCTCCCTTTCGCGGCGCCTGTTGCCATGCATCTAGGCTGGAATGGTGTTGGAGAGGGTTTCTATCGATTCTATGCGCTTTTCTGTCATCAATTGCCGCAACGAAGCTGGTTTTTCTTTGGGGAAAAACTCACCTATACACTCTCTGAAATCCGGCAAGTGGCTCCGACGCTGACGCCGGAGAATATGCGGCAATTTATCGGAAACGAAACAATGGGATGGAAGGTCGCCTGGAGCGACCGCATGATTGCATTTTACACAATGACGCCTATCTTTGGATTGGTGTATGCATGGTTATCGCGTCGGATCGCTCTTCATCCTCTGCCCCTGAAAGTGCTTCTATTGGCGCTGTTCCCGCTGGCAATTGACGGAGTCTCCCATGCCTTGAATGACGCGCTCTTTGGCCCTGCTTCCACCGAGGGATTTCGCAACACCAATGCATGGCTGGCGGCTCTCACATTGAACCGTTTTCCCGGATTTTACGCCGGCGATCATTTAGGAACCTTCAACTGGTGGGTAAGGTTGTTGACAGGCATGCTGGCAGCCTGGGCTGTCGCCTTCACCTTATTCCCTTCGCTGGATCGTTTTGGAATGCGCAGACAATCCAACCATGAAACGCGGAGCCAAACTACCCGGTAAATTCCAGAGACGCAAAAACGCGCGGAAGAATCCTTTGCAGATTCCCTCATTTTCGGTTTTCGCCCTTGTGTTGCTGGCGACGGCCGCGCTCCTTGCGTCTGCGCTTTATTTCCAGAAAAATCCCTCCGTAGAGAGGGAAGACAGCTCTCCTGAAGCCGGTCAACCTGTCACGATCAACGGCGTGACCGTTCCGCCGCCGCCTGCGCTGGATGCATCTGCAATTGTTCAAGGAGAGCAGCTTTATGCTCAGCATTGCGCTGCATGTCATGGCGTCAATTTAGAGGGGGCGGCTAACTGGCGAGTTCCTCTGCCGGATGGTTCATTGCCTGCCCCACCTCACGATAGCAGCGGTCACACCTGGCACCATCCAGACTCTGTACTGATTGCGATTACGCGCAATGGCGGCGATCCGGCTCGAAATTCTCGTATGCCTGCGTTCAGGGGACAACTCACCGATGAAGAGATCGAGGCGGTCCTGACCTTCATGAAAAGTCGGTGGGGGGAAGAAGAGCGCCGGTATCAATGGTGGATCACTGTGATGAGCGCAAATCAGTGAGGAAAAGCCATGCATCATTCAAATCCTTCCGATCCTGCGCATGGGCGCCATGCGTCACACGCTGCACCTTCCACGCACTCGCCGGTCACGTCTCCGCATAGGCGAGGCATGCCCATAACGCACGACCATACGACGTCCCAGGCCGCCCCCAAAATTCATCGGGGGCATATCGATCACACCGGCCATGAGGCGTTGTTCCGCAGGCGCTTCTGGTGGTGCCTTGCACTCAGCATCCCTGTTATTCTTTACAGCGAAATGGTGCAACAGTGGCTGGGATGGAGCGCGCCCGCTTTCCCCGGCAGCAAATGGATTCCGCTGTTGTTCTCGGTCGTCGTCTTTGGGTACGGCGGCGTCCCCTTTTTACAGATGGCGATTCCGGAGCTAAAGAACCGCAAGCCGGGCATGATGGCGCTCATCTCGCTTGCGATCTCCGTCGCTTTTATTTACAGCCTCGTCGTAGAATTCGGCGGTTTTGGAGAGAGCTTTTTCTGGGAGCTCGTCACCCTGATCGACATCATGCTTTTGGGGCACTGGCTGGAAATGCGCTCCGTGCGCCAGGCCTCACGCGCCCTGGATGAACTGGTCAAGTTGCTGCCGGACACCGCCGAGCGCCTTCGACCGGATGGCGTTCCAGAAACTGTGCCTATTGCATCCCTGCGCGCAGGCGACCGGGTCTTGGTCCGGCCAGGCGCCAGCATTCCCGTTGATGGCGAGGTCATCGAAGGCGAGTCGGCAGTCAATGAAGCGATGCTGACGGGCGAATCCAAACCCGTGAAAAAACGGCCTGGAGATAAGGTGATCGCAGGCACGATCAACGGGGATGGCAGTCTGCGCGTGCGCGTCACGGCTACAGGCGACGAGACAGCGTTGGCCAACATCATGCGGCTGGTGGAGCAGGCGCAACAATCCAAATCTAGAACGCAAGTGCTTGCCGATCGGGCGGCAGGCTGGCTTTTCTATATCGCCTTGCTCGTGGCGGCGTTGACCGCCGTCGGCTGGACATTGGCCTCGGGCTTCCATCTGAAAACGATTGAAAGGGTGGTCACCGTGCTGGTGATTTCCTGTCCCCATGCTTTAGGATTGGCCGTCCCGCTCGTTGTGGCAATCACAACCTCTCTCGGCGCCGCCAATGGCATCCTCGTGCGCAATCGGCTGGCGCTCGAGGCAGCGCGCAATCTGGACGTTGTGATCTTCGACAAAACTGGGACAGTGACGGAAGGCAGGTTCGGCGTGACCGGTGTTCGCACTGCCGATGGGTGGACGGAGGAAGAGGCGCTCGCCATCGCCGCCGCTGCGGAAGGGGACTCCGAGCATTTGATTGCACAGGCGATTCGAGCCGAAGCGCAGGCCCGCAACCTGACGCTGCCGATGGCCTCTGGGTTCACTGCGCTCAAAGGAAGGGGTGTACAGGCTTCCATCGCCGGCAAGACGGTTTTTATCGGAGGGCCGCAATTGTTGGAATCACTAAGTGTCGTCGTTCCTGAAGCGCTGAGCGCATTTGCTGCGGAGGCCGGCCAGAAGGCGCAGTCGGCCATATATTTGATAGTGGAGCGGCAGGTGGTCGCCGTTCTTTCGGTGGCGGATGTGATTCGCCCAGAGAGCAAGGAGGCAGTTCGTTCTCTTCAGCAGATGGGGCTTGAAGTCGCCCTGTTAACGGGCGACAGTCGAGCCGTCGCAGAGGCGGTGGCCGCCGAGTTGAACGTCGACCATGTGTTCGCCGAAGTGCTGCCGGAGCAGAAGGTTCAAGTGGTCATGAAGTTTCAGCGCCATCAAAAACGGGTGGCGATGGTGGGAGATGGCGTCAACGATGCGCCGGCGCTTGTGCAGGCCGACGTGGGCATCGCCGTCGGCGCCGGAACCGACGTAGCCATCGAGTCGGCGGGCATTATCCTCGTGAAAAGCAACCCGTTCGATGTCGTCAAGGTGATTGCGCTCAGCCGGGCCAGTTATCGCAAAATGGTGCAGAATTTATGGTGGGCCGCCGGGTACAACATAATTGCCTTGCCGCTCGCCGCCGGCCTCCTGGCGCCCTGGGGCGTCCATCTGACGCCGGCGTTAGGCGCAGGGCTCATGTCACTGAGCACAATCATTGTCGCCATCAACGCCCAGCTGTTGCGCAACAGTCGAATCTTTAAACGTTGATACACCGGTGAATATCCTCTCTCTGTTGCGCACGTTTCCCAGCCATTGCTCTTCGCCGATTTTTTGCCTGAATGAAAAGATTTGGGTACGCTTCTGCCGTTGTGACAGAGGCTAGATTGGCACAGGTCGAATCGACGATGCACTGCGGCCTGTGCATCTTTCAAGAGATCGACGAGGAGCGCCATGAATTTCACCCATCTTCACCCCGCCACCGTTCATTTCCCGATCGCCTTTTTGCTGCTCGCCAGCGCGCTGACGCTTCTCCATTTATTTCGTCGACCGGCGCTGAATTTGAAGCCTACGATCTGGATGCTGCTTGTCCTGGGCTGGATTGGCGGAGGCGTCGCCGTGCTGACAGGGCTGCTTGCGCAGGCATACTTGCCGCCGCAGGCGCCCTATCGCGCCGTGCTCAACTTTCACATCTGGAGCGGGCTGGCGACGCTGACGCTCTATGGTTTTTGGCTCTATCGAGGCTGGACCTACCGCAGCGCCCGAGCGCGCCAGCAGCGCATGCGCAGCGGCGTATCGACCGAAGATCTGCTCGACGACGCCGCTGCGCGCTGGTGGGTTGCGTTGTTGGCGATCGCAGGCGCCCTCCTCATCGCAGCGACAGGCTGGTTCGGCGGTCGCCTGGTCTACGAATTCGGCGTAAACGTAGGATGAGCAGTTCCGGCGCACCTACGCAGCGGCCATCGATGCGCTGAGCCTCCGAACCGGTTCTTTGACGGCGCTCGGATTGAGCAAGCCATCCACGATTTTGGCCGAAGAGAGCACGCCCGGCAGCCCGGCGCCCGGATGTGTGCCGGCGCCGACGAAATACAGATTCTCAAAGTCCTCCGAGCGATTGTGCGGGCGGAACCACGCTGACTGCAACAAAGTCGGCGCCACCGAGAAAGCCGCTCCCAGATAGCTGTTGAGCGTGTCTTGGAAATGTAGCGGATCGATATAATGCTCGGCGATGATGTTCTGCTGCAGATCGGGCAGGTAGTTGTCCTCTAGGAACTGCATGATGGCGTCGCGATAGGGTTTGGCCTGGACGCTCCAGTCCACGCGAGCGTTCAGGTTGGGCACCGGCGAAAGCACATAGAAGGTTTCGCATCCTTCCGGCGCCATGCCAGGGTCGGTCATGGTCGGCATGTGCAGATAAAGAGAAAAATCTTCCGGCAGGTCCTGCTCGGCGAAAATCTCGCGCAAAAGCCCCTTGTACCGCTTGCTCAAGAGAATGTTGTGATGCGCCAGCGGCGTGCCGGTGTTGTAGCGCTTCTTCGTGCCGAAATAGATGACGAAAAGCGACATGCTGTATTTCTTGCTCTTCACCCAGCGGTCGCTGTTTCTGCGGCGATGCTCTTTTGGAATTAAATTGAGGTAGGTCCATGCCACATCAGCATTGGAGACGACGGCGTCGGCTGCATAGATCTCTCCGCTTGCCAGACGTACCCCGTTGACGCGTCCACCGTCGGTTAAAATTTCCTGCACCTCAGCGTTGAGATGCACCTGGACGCCAAGCTCCTGAAGCAGACGGCCGAACGCATCAACGATGGCGCCCGTGCCGCCCAGCGCATAATGGATGCCCCACTCTCGCTCTAAATAGTGAATCAGCACATAGAGCGAGGCGGCGTCGAGTGGGTTGCCGCCGATCAAGAGAGGATGGAAGGTGAAGCAGCGGCGCAGAAACTCATCCTCGATAAATTGGCTCACGTACCCGTAGACGCTTCGATAGGACTGCAGGCGAATCAGGTCGGGAACCACGCGCAGCATGTCGGTGAAATGAAGGAAAGGTTTGTCGATCAGCCCCATGCCCGTTTCGAAAATCTCTTTCGTGGTGGCCATGAAGCGCGTGTAGCCCTCCTTATCGCGCGGGTTCCAGCGTTCGATCTGCTGCAGAATATACTCATGGTCGCCGTTATAGCTGAAGGAGCGGCCGGTGTGGTCGAAAATCTTGTAGAACGGATCAAGTTGCACCAGCTTGAAGTAATCTTCGCGACGGCGACCGGCCAGCTCCCAAATCTCATCGAAGAGCCAGGGCGCTGTGATCACCGTCGGGCCGCCGTCGAACTTAAAGCCGTTGATCTCGTAGGTGTAGGCGCGGCCGCCGAGTTTGTCCCGCTTCTCGAAGAGCGTGACGTCATGTCCGCGCGCCGCCAACCGCGCAGCGACGCCCAATCCGCCGAATCCACTGCCGATGACGATAATTTTTTGTTTCATAGCAAGTCCTCATTCAAAAATGATGATAGGTTTCAAGTAGGCTTTGTGTTGATATAACTCACCTTACGCAGTTGGCTTTGTTTTCGAGAAGCTCTAGATTTATAACAAACGCAAAGGCGCCGGTTTCCTTGTAGGTGCGGCTCTCAGCCGCACGTTCTCGATGCCCCGCAAGGTCTTGGAGAATGCAAGAAAGCGTAGCTGCGAGCTACGCTACGGATTGCCTTCAGCCCGGCGGCTTTACATGCGCTTTGCGACTCTGCACCCAGATGGCCGTTGCGATGAGCGCCAACAGACCCGCAACGGTCAGCGCTCCCCACGCTACGACGGGGGTGGCGTTTTGCTTCACTGCAATGCCGATCAGGGCCCAGATTAACACAGCTACATAGGCCAGGTCGCACGCTTTCCAGGAAAAAATGACGCCAAGGACGCCGGCGACAATGATCATCAGCAAGGCCCAAAACGCCGGAGATAGCGGCTCCCCACTCCACTGCGCATCGAGCAGGACGATGGCGACATTGGCGACTGTCGCCACTGTGATCCATCCGAGATAAATGCTAAAAGGGACGTCGACGACCCAGCGTTCCGCTTTCGAGGCCGAGCCAGGAGCGCTTGTCAGGCGCCAATAGATCAGGATGAGGCTTGCCAGCAACGTTGCCATCGCCACCAGACTCAACATGAACTGGTTGTAGTGCCAGAAAAAGATCCAGGTCGAGTTGGCGGCTGCACTGATAAGATAGGGCCAGCGGATGCTGCGCAGCCGAGAGTTCGTGCGCTGCGCGGGAAGCGCCTGATAGACGGCGTAGCTGATCAGCCCCAGATAGATGACGCCCCAAATTGAAAAGACGTAGCCGGCAGGTGTAAACAGCGAGGGAAATCGATCGGAAATCTCGCCTGTGCTTTGCCCGTTGAGCGGCAGAGTCGTGGCCAGTCCGTTGACCAGAATCGTAGCCAGTGTGGCGGCCAGCACCAGAATCGGATACACCCGATCGCTGCGTTTAGTTGTATTCCGTTCAGCTTCATGTATGGCCAAAGTGTCGTTCATTATTTGCTCCTGTAACAGATTGTACAGGTTTAGTCTAGGTTAAAAATAAATTTTGTTCGGTGAGTATGCTCCTATTTGTAAATGGGGAGTGGTGGATCAAGAGATGGTCGCAGGAAGCTAGATGAGCGACGGAGAGGGAGGCAAAAAATCGGGGTGGTGCGCAGAGAGAGTTGCACCACCCCCAAGATACGGAAGCGCTTTTACTCGGGAAAAACAACCGAGATATTGAGCGGCGTCGTTTGCAAGATCGGGGCGAACTTGCCGATCTGGCGAAGCGCATCGAGCGATTCGGGGTCGGCGCCGGTGAGAACAGGGAGCACGCCGCCGTCCAATCCCAGCTCCACCAGATTGGCCATTTGGCCGCTATCCCAGCGGATCAGCGGCAGCGGATTGCCGTTTAGGGTGATGGCCAGCCCTTCCGGCCTGGTCTGCACGTTGATCGACTGAATGCCGAGTTCGGCGACCTGCTCCATCTGCTCGGCGTTCAGGTTCAGGCCTGCGAGAGCGTCGGGAGGCAGGAAGCCGGCGATCATTCCCAGCCCTTCCAGCGTCGCCGTGCCTGCCGCATCATAGCGAATCGTCAGAGGCCCTAGAGCTCCCAACAGACCGGCTGCAAATGGGGGAATTCCCAGCTCTCCCAGCACCTGCGACACCGCAGCCTGCACGCTGGCCTGCAGAGCCGCCCGATCGGGCGCCGGCCCAACCAGGGTGGGATTGTCGCCCGCGCCGGGGAAAAGGAACGCTACGCCCAGGCTCATGTTGCGCGCCAACGGCAACACCTTCACCAATGTATCGGCGTTGTCGACGCCGACGATCTCCAGCACCGCGCCCAAGGACTGCAGCGTCTCTGCATTCCAGTCCATCGTCAACATTGGCCTGCCGTTGGCGTAGATGGCAAGACCATTCGGCCCCAGGTCTACAAATGCGCTGCGCACGCCGGCCCTTCTCACGAGTGCGATCTGCTCCGGTGTGCGCGCCAGCGCATCCAGCTCAATGCCTAATGCAGAAAGGTCGATTCCTTTCAAGGAAACCTGACCCTGTTCATCGTAGACCAGTGCAATCGCCGGAATATCCACCACCAGCGCATCGGGCGGCGCAGAGGCGGCCAGATTGCCCTGCCCCGGGCGCGCCATACAGCCGGTGAGCACAGTGGACAGAATCAACAGCATGGAGAGCAAAAGCGCCAGCCGTCTGTTCTGCATGAGGAAGCCTCCTTGTTTTAATTTTCGTTCGTCTCAAATGATGAATCTCTGGATGGATGCCCCGTTTTATCCCAAAACCGGGCGTATGGAGAAGGCGCTGCAATGTACTGCAAAGCTCCCGACAGCTATTCTAGCACAGAGCAACCGTTTGTCCAACGCAAAAATCGAATCCACACCTGGCGCTCTTAGACAGACCTGACAAAAGATCAGGGTCAGGCGTATAATAGATTCGAAACGCGCCATTGCTGTGGCTTTTTGCTCTGGCTTTGGCGCCGCTGCGGTTGACGTCACCGATCGGAAATTTTTCATAGCTCGGCAAAGAGAAAAAGGGAGGCTTACATGACAACGCATAAACCGATCGAAAAACGGATGTTCGGACGCACCGGCCATATGAGCACAGTCACAATTTTCGGCGCAGTTGCGCTGGCTTCCGTTTCACAGGCGGAAGCCGACCGCACGCTCGATCTGCTGTTGGAATACGGCGTGAACCATATCGACACGGCGGCCTCCTACGGCGACTCAGAGCTGCGCATTGGCCCCTGGATGGACCGTCACCGCAAGGAGTTCTTTCTGGCGACCAAAACTGGCCAGCGCACTTACGCAGCTGCGCGAGATGAGATTCATCGCTCTCTGGAGCGCCTGCGCGTCGATTCGGTCGACCTGATTCAGCTTCACAACCTTGTGCATCCCGACGAGTGGGACGTGGCGATGGGGCCGGGTGGCGCCCTGGAGGCCTGCATCGAAGCGCGCGAGCAAGGGCTGGTGCGCTTCATCGGCGTCACCGGGCATGGCCGCACTGTGGCAGCCATGCATCGTCGTAGCCTTCAGCGCTTCGATTTCGACTCGGTCTTGTTGCCCTACAACTATGTGGTGATGCAAGACGAAGTCTATGAACATGATTTTGAGTTACTGTTGAAACTTTGCCAGGAGCGCAACGTCGCCGTGCAGACGATCAAGGCGATCACGCGCGGCCCGTGGGCGACGGCGGAGCGCACGAGCCCTGTCTGGTATCAACCTCTAGAGAGCCAGCGTTCCATCGACCTGGCCGTGCACTGGGTGCTTGGTCGACCGGGCATTTTCCTCAACACGGTGGGAGACATTCGCCTCTTGCCCAAAGTGCTAGACGCCGCTGCTCGCTTCGAACGTCGCCCAACCGACGAGGAAATGAAGGCGCTCGTGCAAGAAGAGCGCATGTCGACGCTCTTCGTATAATTGCACGCTCGACGGAGGGTCGGCGTGGCTGCAGCCGGATAATTTTTTATGGGGAATGGACTATGTGCAGAGGAGAAGCGGTCCTTTTACTTTTCAAGGATCGCCAGACTCAATAGGGCAATGAGAGAGGGGCGGTCTTCAGATCGCCCCTTCGACGTCTGCATCACTCCTCAACCTGCTCCTCGCCATGAGGGCGCACCATCAAAACCGGCTTGTTAACGCGAGCGACCACATATTGGGCGACGCTGCCGAAGATGAGCTTCTGAAGACCGGTGCGCCAGTGTGTGGTCATTGCAATCAGGTCGATCGGATGGTGTTCCACAAACTTGACGATCTCTTCTCCTCGATCGCCAAAGCGCACTTCGACGTCGACTTCATATCCCGCCTCTCGCAGCAGATGAACGTCGCCCGCCAGCTCGCTGCGCACTTCCGCCACTGCGCTTTCCCATTCCTGGCTGGCGTAGATCGGGTGGCGCGCCAGCGTCACATCGCGCTCCGAGGCGAACGTCGTGATGGCGACGTCGTAGCCCGTGGGCCGAGGAGGAAGCGGTGTGTGTCCTTCCGGCGGAGCGCCCACGCGCAGCAAAATCAGTTCAGCACGTTCAGGCGGGAAAAATTTAATCAGGTGTGGATAGATGTGGCGGCAAAAGGTGGAGCCGTCGTTCGGAACCAGGATGCGAAATTTGGTCATGGCGCAATCTCCTTTGATCAGCCATTGCAGGCGCCCGCTTGAGGCGCATGTCCGTCCGCCTCGTCTTCGAGGCGCGCAATTTTCACCCTCCATTTAAGGATAGCATGGTTTATTTTCGATCGCCCTGTACGCCTGTCCCCCTTCCTGCATGACATCGCTCCCAATTGCCGCAAGCCCACCTACTGTGGGCTTGCGGTCGGCTTGCATAAACATCGAAGGCGCTTCGGCTGTAGGCGCTGTTACGCATTTCAGTGGACGGAGACGAACTGCTCCTCTTCCGTAGAGCCGCTGAGCGCGGTGGTGGAGGCGGCGCCGCCGGTGACCGTCAATTGCACTTCATCGAAATAGCCGGCGCCGACAAAAGTCTGGTGTTTGACGGCGGTGAAGCCGAACTCGCGCTCCATGGCGAATTCTTTCTCCTGGAGGCGCGTGTAGGCGGCCATGCCTTCGTCTCGATAGGCGCGCGCCAGCTCGAACATGGCGCTGTTGAGCGAGTGGAAGCCCGCCAGCGTGACGAACTGGAATTTGTAGCCCATCTCCCCCAACCGCTCCTGGAAGTTCGCGATGGTCTTTTCGTCGAGGTTGCGGCGCCAGTTGAAGGAAGGCGAGCAGTTGTAGGCCAGCATCTTGCCCGGGAATTTTTCATGGATGCCCTGGGCGAACTCGCGCGCTTCGCCGAGGTCCGGTCTGGAGGTTTCACACCAGATCAGATCGGCGTAGGGCGCATACGCCCGCCCGCGCTCGATGGCGTACTCGATGCCGCCCTTGATGGAGTAAAAGCCTTCAAAGGTGCGGTCTCGACCGACGATGAACGGCTGGTCGCGGGGATCGATGTCGCTGGTGATCAGCTGCGCCGAATCGGCGTCGGTGCGGGCAATCAAGAGCGTCGGCGTCCCCATCACATCGGCCGCCAGGCGCGCGGCCACCAGCTTGTGGATAAACTCGCGCATTGGCACCAGCACCTTGCCGCCCATGTGGCCGCATTTTTTGGCCGAAGAGAGCTGATCCTCGAAATGGACGCCGGCCGCCCCTGCCTCGATCATGGCGCGCATCAGCTCGTAGGAATTGAGCGCACCGCCAAAGCCAGATTCGGCGTCGGCGACGATCGGCGCCATCCAGTAGCGGCCATGCTGGCCATTCATATGGTCGATCTGATCGGCGCGCTGCAGCGCCTTATTGATGCGCCGCACCAGCGTGGGCACGCTGTCGACCGGATAGAGGCTCTGGTCCGGGTATGTTTCGCCCGCCGTGTTGTTGTCCCCCGCCACCTGCCAACCGCTGACATAAATCGCTTTCAGACCGGCCTGCACCATCTGCACGGCCTGGTTGCCTGTCAGAGCGCCCAGGGCGCGGATGAACGGCTCACTGTGCAGCAGGCTCCAGAGCCGCTCGGCGCCCATGCTTGCGAGCGTATATTCGATCATGAAGCTGCCCCGTAGCCGCAGCACCTGCTCTGCGGTGTAAGGGCGTTCAATGCCGGCCCATCGCTGCAATGTCGTCCATTCCTGGGTCATCTGTGCGGCAAGATTCTGCTCGTGCATGGCTTTTTCTCCTCCTGCTTTGAACGTGATGCAAACTCTCGGTTCTCGGCGCCGGCTTTGAAACTGAACAAACTTGCACACCGGACGAACCATGTGCGAGGGGACGTTGCAGGGGAACAACGTCCAGTTGCATCTATCTTGCAGAAGAGGAGTTGCAATGCGGTTGCAGTGAAATGAAATGTTTCAAGAGGATGGCTCGTTCACGACGAGCAGCCGGACGTCTGTAGCCTGGACGCCGCGCTCACCCTCCTGAACGGTGAACTCCACCAGATCGCCCGGGCGGGGGAGGCGCTTTCCCCGCACTGCGTTGCGATGCACATAAATTTCCGGTTTCCGGGCGCGAACGATAAATCCATATTGTTTGCGTCGGTGAAACCATTTCACCAACCCGCGCTCACGCCCCGGCGCAGGCATGATCTGGCGGCAGCCCGGACAGTAGCGAGGCGCAACGGCATCGGGTTGTCTTTGTTCCTCCTGCGTCCACAGGAAAGAGATCCCACAACGAGCGCAGTACAGCTCTTCATCCCGCCATTCCAGCTTCGCCATCTTGCCTTTTGCCCTTCAAATTTGACATTTCCTCGTTCGCTTGTTACCCTTAATATAATATGGCGACGTAGCCAAGTGGTAAGGCAGGGGTCTGCAAAACCCCGATCGCCGGTTCAAATCCGGCCGTCGCCTCTCTTCTTTTTTCTGGCAAAGACTTTCCCGCCGCACAGCCAAAACGGGCGCAGATCAAAAACGCCGGTTCAATTCAAATCGTCATCGTAGACTCACCCCAATGTCGGCGCCGCTGGGGACTTTTTTGCGCCTGCCGAAGTCTTTCTCCGTGCTTTCGGGGTGAATCACAACGTTGCGGCCGATCACCATCCCTTCTGGAATGACCGAGTGCTCACCCACCAATGTAAGGCCGGTGTTGAGCACGGATGGCATGGCTTTGTTGGCGGTGTTGTCGTCGCCGTCGCCGACGCGCGCACCTGCGCCGATGTGCACGCGCTTGTCGATGACGCAGCGATCGACGACGGCGCCCGCCTCGATGATCGTGTCGGCCAACACTACGCTGTCGCGGACAACCGCGCCTTCGGCTACGCGAACACCCGGCGAAAGGATGCTACGCTCGACGACGCCGTCTACCCAGCAGCCATTGGAGATCAAGCTGCCGCCAACCTGCGCGTTGCCTCCAATTTTGACCGGCGCCCGCTCCTCGCTGCGCGTGTGCACCACCCAGTCCGGATCGTAGAGGTTGAGCGCCGGGTCTTCGGCCAGCAGGCTCATGTTGGCCTCCCAGTACGCCTGGACGTTGCCGACGTCGGCCCAGTAGCCCGGGAACGCATAGGCGCGCACACACCATCCCTGAGCGATCATGGCGGGCAGCACGTCTCTGCCGAAGTCAAGATACTCTTCGTGCGCCTGGAGCGTTTCCATCAGCAAATTCTTGCGGAAGACATAGATGCCCATCGAGGCGAGCGTCTCGCGCGAGCGTTTGGGCTTTTCGCGAAAGTCGACGATGCGGTCGTCGGGGCCAAGCGTGACGATGCCGAAGCGATGCGTCTCGTGCGGGTTGACCCGGCGCACGGCCACCGTCAGGTCGGCGTTGCTTTGGATATGTTGGCGCAGCATCGGGCGATAGTCCATCAGGTAAATGTGGTCGCCGGCCAGGATCAAAACATGCTCCTCATCCTGTTGGGCGACGAAATCGAGGTTGCGACGCACGGCGTCCGCCGTGCCCTTCTGCCAGTCGCCGTAGCGCCCGCCGCGATAGGGTTGCAACAGCCGCACGCCGCCTTGGGCGCGATCGAGATCCCACGGTTTGCCGATGCCGATGTGATCGTTGAGACTGCGCGGCTTGTATTGCGTGAGGATCGCCACATTGAAAATGCCGCTGTTGACGCAGTTGCTGAGCGGGAAATCGATGATGCGGAACTTGCCGCCGAAAGGCACGGCGGCTTCGGCGCGCACCTCGGTCAGGACGCTGAGCTCTTCGCTGGAGCCGCCGGCCATGATCATTGCAAAGGCGTTTGCCATACGTTCACCTCGCTGGAACAACTGTGAGGAGCGAACAGCGCCGCCGCTGCGCCCCTTGCACAGAAATGGGTCTTAAAAACTAGATCGTCTTGCCGTCCGGTACAATTCTATCCGGTGGAAAATCCGACTCGTCCCGTCTGCTGTTGATCAACACATTGCGGCCGATCTGAGCGCCGTCTGGGATGTAAGCGCCCTTGCCCACGACGGTGATGCCTGCGAAAAGTCGATCCGGCATCTGTTCGTTGGGCGTCTCTTTGTTGCCCACGCCGACGATGGCGCCTGCACCCACCACCACTTTTTTGTCGATCACGACGCAATCCAGCCGGGCGCCGGGGCCCACCCAGGTGTCGTTCATGACGACGCTGTCCTGCACCACTGCGCCCGGGCTGACATAGACGCCCGGGCTGAGCACACTGTTGACCACCAGCCCGCGGATGATGCAGCCGTTGGAGATCATGCTGTTGACGATTTTGGCCTGCGGGCCGATTTTCACCGGCGGCCGCTCCTCAGATTTGGTGAGGATGGGCCAGTTGTCGGTGTAGAGATCGAGCGCAGGCGAAGGCCCCAGCAGCGCCATGCTGGTCGACCAGTAGGCGTCGATCGTGCCGACGTCCACCCAATATCCCTCGAAACGGTAGGCGTAGACGCGATCGCCCGCTGCGATCATGGCCGGAATGACGTCCTTGCCGAAGTCGTTGCGCGGCTTCTCCGGCCGCCCTTCGCTGAGCCGACGTTCGAGCGTGTTGGCGTTGAAGACGTAAATGCCCATCGAAGCCAGGTTGCCCTTGTCTCGATCCTTGGGTTTTTCATAAAATTCGATGATGCGCTGCTCCTCGTTGACCACCATGATGCCGAAGCGATGCGTCTCTTCGAGCGGCACGGGCATCACGGCGATGGTCAGGTCGGCTCCTTTTTCCAGGTGATAGTCGATCAGCGGACGATAGTCCATTTTGTAGATGTGATCGCCCGACAGAATCAACACATTGTCGGCGCGATTTTCATGGATAAAGTTGAGGTTCTGATAAATGGCGTCCGCCGTGCCTGCGTACCAATATTGTCCCTTTCGCGCCTGATAGGGCTGCAACAGGCGCACGCCGCCGCGACTGCGGTCCAGGTCCCACGGCTTGCCGATGCCGATATGGTCATGAAGGCTGTGCGGGCGATACTGCGTCAACACACCCACCGTGTAGATGCCGCTGTTGACGCAGTTGCTGAGCGTGAAATCGATGATGCGGAACTTACCGGCGAAAGGCACGGCCGGTTTGGCGCGCTCCTCGGAGAGCACCGTAAGCCGCGTGCCCTCGCCCCCGGCCAAAATCATGGCGATTGTTCTCATGGCCTTCCTTCCTGTTGAGGTGTGCATCTGGAAGTCTATGTTTCCTAATTGTAGAAGAAACAGTGCGATTCGACAACCTGATAGCAAACCGAACGGCGCCAGCCTGCCTGCGTTGCGCCAATGGCGAATCGCTCGAGGCGCCAGGCCCCAAAAGCCAGAGTGCGCTGCTTGCTTTCCCGGCGCAGCAGTGATACGCTGGCCCCATGACGCAGGAGGATCGCACCCGCTGGAATGAACGCTATCAGAGCGGCGATGCGCCGATCGAGGCCAAGCCCAACCGGTTTTTGGCGGCGCATGCACAGATCGTCGACGACGTGGCGACGGCGCGTCGTCGCACCGGAGAAACGCCCGCCGCGCTTGACCTGGCCTGCGGCGCCGGTGGAACCGTCCTCTGGTTTGCACAGCGCGGTTGGCGCGCCGTCGGCGTCGATGTGAGCGACGCCGCGCTGGCGTTGGCGCAGGAGGCCGCCGAACGCCTGGGCGTCTCCGAACGCGTGGCGTTCATCCACGCCGATCTGGATGTATGGCGCCCGCCGGCGAATGCTTTCGACTGCGTCACCTGTTTTTATTTTCTGGATCGTCGGCTATGGCCATGGCTGCGCGCGGCCGTCCGTCCAGGAGGGTTGCTGGCCATGCAGACTTTTCATCGAGGTGCGCTCAAAATTCGTCCGAATTCCAACCCCGACTATTTGCTGGAAGAAGGCGAGCTGGCCCAGCTCGTCAGCAGCTGGGGCTGGAGACTGCTCGCCACGGCGGACGATGAGACCGCTCAAACCACGGAAGCCATCCTGGCGCAGCGCCCTGAAGCCGTAGAATCATGAATGAATCGAGCAAGAGTTGGCCGTGTTGCGTGGTGCGTGCTCCGTGTTCCGTGACAAAACACGCACCACGTACCACGCAACACGCACCACGCAACATATCCAAAAACTCACAAAGAAGAAAGAACAACTATGAAACAAGACCTCGATCGCCTGATGGAAGAACGCAATCTCGACGCTTTTCTGGTGCTCGGCGACTCCGCCGGAAATCCGGTCATGAATTATCTGACGCGCGGCGCCCATCTGGAGCGCGCGCTGATCGTCAAGCGACGCAACGGGCCGCTCACGCTGATTCACGGCGGCATGGAGCGCGACACGGCGGCGCAGACAGGGCTGCGGCTGATCGATCGCGACGCCGTCTATAATCCGATGCGCTATTTGCAGGAGCACGGCGGCGATGAGTTGGCGGCGCAGGTCGCCTATTTTACGGACGTGATTCGCGATGAAGGACTGCAGGGGCGCCTAGGCGTCTACGGCATGTTTGACGCCGGCGCCGCCATGACGCTGCTGAACGCTCTGCAGGCGCAAGTGAGCAACGTCGAGCTTGTGGGCGAATTCGGCCGCTCCCTGTTCAGCCTGGCGCGCGAGACGAAAGACGCCGATGAAATCGCAGAGATGGCGGAGGCGGGACGGCTCACCAGCTTGATCGTCGGCGATGTGCAGGAATTTATTCGCAGCCACGCTGTGCGCGGAGAGGTCGTGGTCAAGACCGACGGCGAGCCGCTCACCGTCGGCGACGTGAAAGCGTTTCTGCGCGTGCGCGCCCTTCATTATGGTCTTTTTGAACAGGGCGACACGATCTTCGCGCAAGGAAGAGAGGCGGGCGTGCCGCACAACCGCGGGACAGAGTCCACGGCGCTGCGGCTGGGTCAGTCGATCATCTTCGACATCTTCCCTCGCACGGGCAGCGGCTATTATCACGACATGACGCGCACCTGGTGTCTTGGCTACGCCACCGATGAAGTGTATGCAACCTATGAACAGGTCAAAGAAATCTTTGACCGGGCCATGGCGGCGGTGAAGATCGGTCTGCCCTGTCGAGAGTTGCAGGCGATGACGCTCGACTATTTCGAGGCGAAAGGGCATCCGACGGCGCGCACTCATCCCGGCGGCCATGACGGCTATGTGCACAGCCTGGGCCACGGCGTCGGCCTGGACATCCACGAAGAGCCGCGGCTCAGCATCGCCCCAGGGAACAACACCCTGTTGGCGGCGGGGCATGTGGTGAGCGTCGAGCCGGGGCTGTACTATCCGGAGCGCGGCTTCGGGGTGCGCATCGAGGACACCATCGCCCTGCAGCCCGACGGCAGTGTGCGCAACCTGACGCGCTTCCCCTATGATCTGGTGGTGCCGATGGGGTGAAAGTTCAGAAGAACTGGGACGTCGCCGACGCCTTCCCGAAAGTTGCAAGCTTTTAACAGAGCTTTCGTGTAATGCGTAGGCGCCGCGGCGAGCAACGTTTCCTTGGGATATCTACAACCCGGCGATCGGTTGGGGGACGCGGCTCCTGGCTGCGCCCCCAACATGAATTGCGGATGATTTCGTGAAAGCGTATTGAGCTTCTGGGCAGGCGAACATCCCCCTATTCGTTGATCCGGACAAAGTCGGCGTTGATCCAGCCGCCCCTTTCGCCGAAGTCGATCTTCACCCAGGCGCCATCAGCGGAGCGTTCGAGCAGCGTGTAGGTTTCTCCGTCGTTGACCAGGCCGATGATGCTGCCCATGGCGCCCGGTTGAGAGCGCACGATGACGCGCGAGCCTCCGCTGACGATAGTCACCGTCGCGCCGACGGCCGCCTCTTCGGTGGGCTCCGGCGTGACGGCGGGCATTGGCTCCTCCGCCGCCTCTTCGGTGGGAGCAGGCGTCGCCTCTTCTGCGGGTTCCGGCGTGGCTGCGGGCGTTGGCTCCTCCACCGCTTCTTCGGTGGGGGTGGGCGCAGCCTCTTCGGTCGGCGCTTCCGCCTCAGCAGGGCGCGCAGGCTGGGCGATTGGCGAGCCCTCGAACGGCGTTGCGCCGTAGGGCAGCGCTTCGGCGCCGGTGACCACGGCAATCGCCGTCTCAAGGAGCGGGTCGCCTTCGGCGAAAAGCGTCTCCTCTGTCACAGGCACGCGCACCGTGGGCGGCACGCCTACGCCTTCGATGATGAGGTTGCCTTCCATGTCGACCGGACGGCCGATCGAGATTTGCAGGTACTCGAACTCCGGCATCAGGAAGAGATTCTGCGAGCCGCCCAGCCCGGCGGTGGGATAGTGGGCCACGACGTTGGCGCGATCCTGTTGCGTCATAGCGTAGGTGAAAAATTCACAGGCGCTGCCGCAGTTCGGCCCGGTGATCACCGCCACCGGCCCTCGATAGCGTAGACTCTCATCGGGCAGGTAGAAGCGGTCGATTTGATCTGGATCGAAGTAGAAGTCGCCCAGGCTTTCGTCGTAATAGCCGGTCTGGCCCAGCTCCAGCGGCTCGTCGAAGAAGTAGGCCGCCATCTGATCGGCCAAAAAGCCGCTGCCCCCGCCATTTTGGCGCATGTCGATGATCAGGCCGGGCGCCTGGAAGCGGTTGAGCGTCTGCATCATGCGCTCCCACAGTTGCACGGTGAGCAGCTCGTTGTCGGAGAAGCTGTAAATTTTGACGTAGCCCAGCCCGTTGTCGAGCAGACGGAACTCGACAGGCAGCTCGGCGCCGGTGCGTCCCACGTTGAACGATGAGATGCGGAAGCTCTCGCTCTCAGCTTCGCCGGTGAGCACGACGGTCTGCGCTTCCTCGTCGCCGGGGTTCTTGAAGGTGATTTCGACCTCTTCGCCGATGGGCACGCGCGTGGCGTAGCGTAGCTGCTGCAGACGGCGCACATGGTCGGTCGAGAAGGGCGAAGAGAAGGGCACGATCGAATCGACGTAGTCGTCGATCGGCTGCCCGTTCCAGGTGAGGATCTCGGCGCCGAGCTGAATGCCGGCGCGCTCGGCGGGGCTGTTGGGCGTGACGAAGTTGACGATCGTGCGACCGTCGTCGAGGTCTCGAATGGCGATGCCGACGCCGCCGCGCGTCGCCTCGATGAAGTCTTGCTGGATGAACGGGCCGCTCAGGTGACCGTCCGGGATCGACCAGATGAAATCGCGCAGGGCGCGGCGGTAGGCCAGTGCGTCATTGTTGGCCTCGGCTTCCTCGAAGCGAGGGCGAAACTCGGCGGCTTTGGCATCCCAGTCGATGCCCTTCAGCTCGGTGAAGGCGTACTTGCGGCGGAAGAGATCGATCATGGCGTCGAAGGCTTCGGTGTAGCTCAGGTCGGAGAAGTCGTCGAGCGTCAGGCTCTCCGGCTCGATCAGCACCATCTCCGGATAGCGCGAGCGGTCGAAGGTGAAGGGGTCGGTGTCCAGATCAACGATCGTGTAGCCGGCGGGCAGTCGCACGATGGGGTCGTCTGCGGTGAAGAGCTTGCCGTCCTCGCCGAAACCGCTGGGGAAGCCCTGTTGGTCATCCGGCGCCCAGACGATCAACTTGCCGCCGATGATTTCGCCTTTGCCGCTGGGGTCGGTGGCTGCGCGCGTGGTGGCGAACGCCGTCGACCAGCCGCCGCCGCTCTGATCGCGCTGCTCCAGGAAGGGATCGCCGAAGATGTTAGTCCAGTAGGCGATGGCGAAGACCATGACGCCTGTGTCCTCGCGTCCGTTGTTGTCGACGTCGCGCAGCGTGCCCTGCGGCTCGATCGGCAGCGAGAGCGTCCACTCGAAGGGCGGGTCGAAAAAGTCGCCCAGAATCTGGCCTAAAACCTGCGATTCCTTGGGGAAGATAAATCCTTTATTGCGATCGATGAAACCCGCCTGATCCTCCAACACGATCAGCGGCTGGGCGACGCCCAGGGCGACCAACGGATTGCTGTAGTCCATAGTCCCGCGCACGATGACGGGGCCGCCCTCGTCGTTGACAATTTCAGCCAACGGCGGCTCTTCTTCCTGCGCATGCAACAGGACGACCGGCGTCAACACCAACGCCAGCAGCAACAGCGCCGTCAGCAACGATCGGGTGTGATTCATAGCTGCCTCCCTCCTGGTGTGGAATGACAATGATCCCCAGAACTTAGCCGTGAGCGTTCATAATCGATGACGTCGTCGAGGATTTGTGCGAGTGTGTATTTGGGCGTCCAGCCGATGGCGTTGCGAATTTTGGTTGTGTCGGGAACGCGGCGTTGCATATCTTCAAAGCCGGGAGCGTACGCCTCGCTGTAAGGAATATACTGAATCGGCGAACGGCTGTCTGTGCGTTCAATCACGGTTTGAGCAAGCTCGGTGATCGTCACCTCGTGGCTGCTGCCGATGTTGTAAATTTCCCCCGCCGTAATGTCCGGTCGGTCGAGCAGGTCGATGATGGCGCGCACCGTGTCGCGCACATGACAAAAGCAGCGAGACTGCGTTCCGTCGCCGTAGACCGTCAACGGTTCATTGCGCAGCGCCGCCTGGACGAAGCGCGGCACCACCATGCCGTAACGACCGGTCTGCCCCGGCCCCACCGTGTTGAAGAAACGCGCAATCGTGACCGGCAGGCCGAACTCCCGATAGGCCGCCAGCCCCAAAAATTCATCGAGCAGCTTGCTGGCCGCATAGCTCCAGCGGCTGCGGCTCGAAGCGCCGAGCAGCAGGTCATCCTCCTCAGAAAAGGGCGCCTTGACGCCTTTGCCGTAGACTTCGCTGGTGCTGGCCAGCAGCGTGCGACAGCGATAGCGTCGCGCCGCCGCCAGCACAGCGTGGGTGCCAAGCACGTTGGTCTCGATCGTCTCGGTCGGTCGCTCCACCACCAGTTGCACGCCGACCGCCGCCGCCAGGTGCACGATGGCGTCCGCCTCGCTGGCCAGCCGATCGAGCACAAGCGCATTGCGCAGGTCGTCGATGGCGAAGGAATAGAGCGGATGATGCGCAAAAGCGCGGATATTCTCGAAACTGCCCGTGCTGAGGTTGTCGAGCACCGACACCCGATCCCCGCGTTCCAACAACGCCCGCGCCAGGTGCGAGCCGATGAAACCGGCGCCGCCTGTGATCAATACTTGCATACAACGCGTCCAGTCGAAACATCAGGATGGAAACGCACAACCTTCCGCCTTCCAAGGGGCGCAGCTCATAGCTGCGTTCCCTCGAATTTCCCAAGACCTTGCGGTCCACCGAGAACGTGCGGCTGAGCGCTGCATCTGGCATCGTAAAATGCGCTCATAGAAGTCATCGCCTCCGGCGTGACACGGTGATATGCCAGAATTTGTGGCTACGAGCCGCAGCTACGATGCCGCGCGCAAGGTCGATGCGGCCTATTATCCTACGATCTTGAGCGATCCGCCAATCGCTCTTTGACGCCTGCTTTTGATGCGGGCTACAATGTTTGGGTTATGACGAGCGAGTGGATTTTCGACCTCTTTCTCGATTTGACCGAGGACGGCTATCGGGCGACGGTGCGCAGCTCCCCTGCAGGCGCGGCGACGATTGCGTTCGAGCCGCCCTTTCAGCGCCGCGATCAATACGCCGTCGTGCAGCGGCTGCTTGCAGACCCCGGGGAAGATGAAACGCAGCGAAACGCTCAGTTTGCGCTGGCGCGTGAGGTCGGCGGCAAGCTCTTTCACGCCATTTTCGTCGGCCCCATTCTGGAGCTGTGGCAGGAAAGCTGGCGACTCGCCTACACGAGCCGCGCCAGCCTGCGCGTGCAGGTAAGCTTCGGCGATGCGCCCTTTCTGCGCACCCTGCCTTGGGAATATCTCTACGACGAGACGCGCGATGAATTCCTGGCGCTTTCCGTGCACACGCCGCTGGCGCGCCGCCAACCGGCCGCCCACGCCTTGCGTCCGCTGGCGGTGGAGCCGCCCTTGCGCGTGCTGGTGGTGATGGCCGGGCCGGAAGGGCACCCGCCGCTCGCCGTCGGACGCGACTGGCGCGCGCTGCTTGACGCCGTCGATTACCTCGCCGCCGACGGCCGCATGGTCTTCGAGCGCTTGCCCAGGCCGACGTTGCTCGACCTGCAGCGTCGGCTGCGTCAGCGCAACTATCATGTCTTGCATTTTATCGGCTTTGCCGTGCACGATCCGCAAACTCAGAGCGGCGTTGTGGTTTTTGAGGACGAAATGGGGCGCGGCCGCGCCGTCAGCGGCGAACATCTGGGCAAGCTGCTGAGCGACCACTTTTCCCTGCGCCTGGCGATGATCGAGGTGCGCAACGCGGCACGCGCAGGGGGGCTTGACCCAGGCGCCGAGGTGAGCGAACAGGTGGTGCGCCGCGGCGTTCCCGCCGCCATCTATCGGCCGTCCAAGCTGCGCACCCGCCCCTCTTTGGCCTTTTTTCACGAATTCTATCGCATGTTGGCGGCGTTTCACCCGGTTGACGTCGCCATGGCCGAGGCGCGCCGCGCGATTCAGCTGGAGGAGTCCGGCGCCGGTTGGGGATTGTCGCATCTGGTCAGTCGCATCCCGGACGGTCGCCTGTTCGAACGCTATGCGCCGCCCGCGCCGGCTCCCAAGCCGCGCCTGTACATGCGTTCCGTGTTGACAAAACGATAAGATGGGCGACCTTACGGAACGTCTCGATACGCTACGATAAACTACACTTTCATGGAGCACTGAGAAAGGAACGAGGCAAACATGAGCAAGGCGGACATCGGCCTGATTGGACTGGCGGTGATGGGGCAAAATCTGGTGCTCAACATGGAGCGCAACGGCTACACCGTCGCCATTTATAATCGCACCACGCGCGTGACGGATGAATTCGTCGCCGCCCATCCGGGCAAGAAGCTGGCGCCTGCGCATACGCTGGAGGAGTTTGTGGCCGCCCTGGAGCGACCGCGCAAAATCCTGATCATGGTGAAGGCGGGCGCCCCTGTCGACGCCGTGCTCGACAGTCTGGTTCCGCTGCTGGAGCCTGGCGATCTGGTGATGGATGGCGGCAACAGCCATTTTGTGGACACCGAGCGCCGCGCTAAAGCGCTGGAGGAGGCCGGACTGCTCTTCATGGGGGTCGGCGTCAGCGGCGGCGAAGAAGGCGCGCTGTGGGGTCCCAGCATCATGCCGGGCGGTTCGCTCGAGGGCTGGAAACTGGTGTCCGACATCCTTTCCGCCATCGCCGCCAAGGCGCCGGAAGACGGCAAACCCTGCGTCGCCTACATGGGGCCGCGCAGCGCCGGCCACTACGTCAAAATGGTGCACAACGGCATCGAATACGGCGACATGCAGTTGATCGCCGAAGCCTATGACCTCCTGCGGCGCGGACTGGGGCTGGAGGCGCACGAGCTGGCCGAAATTTTCGAGGAATGGAACAAAGGCGAGCTGGACAGCTATCTGATCGACATCACCGCCCAGATCTTTCGCAAGATCGACGAAATCACCGGAAAACCGTTGGTGGACCTTGTGCTCGACGCCGCCGGTCAGAAAGGCACCGGCAAATGGACGAGCCAGGACTCCTTCGACATCGGCGCGCCGACGCCGACCATCAACAGCGCCGTGACCGAGCGCATCCTCTCCAGCCTGAAGGCGGAACGCGTGGCCGCCTCCAGGGTGTTGCCCGGCCCGGAGGCTCGCTACACCGGCGATCGTCAGGCGCTGATCGACGCCGTGCGCCAGGCGCTCTACGCCAGCAAGATCAGCGCCTACGCCCAGGGCATGGCGATGTTGCGCACCGCCAGCAAGGCGCGCGACTATGGGCTGAACCTCGGCGAAATTGCAGCAATCTGGCGCAACGGCTGCATCATCCGCGCGCGCTTCCTCAATCGAATCACCGAAGCGTTCAATCGCAACCCGTCTCTGACCAATCTGCTGCTCGATGAGGAGTTTGCAGCCGCGGTGCGAGAACGACTGCCGGCCTGGCGCCATGTCGTGCAGACGGCGGTGGCGCTCGGCGTGCCGACGCCGGCGTTCAGCGCCAGCCTCGCCTATTACGACAGCTATCGCAGCGAGCGGCTGCCGGCCAACTTGATTCAGGCGCAGCGCGACTTCTTCGGCGCGCACACCTACGAGCGCATCGACATGGAGGGCGTCTTCCATTCCGATTGGGCCAACGCATAATGAATCGCTGGACAATCATCCTCGTTTTGTTGCTGTTTCTGGGGAGCGGCTGGGTCTGGTGGACCCAGCCGGACGCCCCTGCGCAAGACAATTCGTCTTCTCTTGCGCCGCAGCCTGCCGTGGGACGGCCTGCGCCCGACTTTGCGTTGCCGACGCTGGACGGCGGCGAATTTCGCCTGAGCGATTATCGAGGCAAGCCTGTCGTGCTCAATTTTTGGGCCACCTGGTGCGGCCCCTGCCGGCGCGAGCTGCCCGCCATTCAGCGCGCCGCCGAACACTACGATGGCCTCGTGGTCTTCGCCGCCATCGACCAGGCCGAGCCGATCGAGCGCGTGCAGCGCTTTGTGGAGGAGGTCGGCCTGACCGTCATCGTGCCGCTGGACGGCGAGCAGCTCGTCGGAGAGCGCTACGGCGTGCGCGGCCTGCCCACCACCTACTTCATCGATGAAACCGGCGTGATTCGCTCGATCTGGATGGGCGAAATGAACAGCATCATCCTGGCCGAACAGATTGCAGGCATTCTGCGATGAAGTGAGCTACGAGTGTAGATGAGCACCGAAGTGATGAATTCAGAGGCCACAAAAAGCAGCGTGTTGCCGCCTCCCGAAGAAAAAGCCCTCTATGTGAATCGCATGTTTGCGCGGATTGCGCCGACCTATGATCTGATGAACCGGCTCATGACCTTCGGGCAGGATCAGCGGTGGCGCCGCGAGATGCTCGATTATTGCAACTTGCCGCCTCACGGCCTTTTGCTGGATGTCGGAACAGGCACAGGCGACATCGCCTACATGGCCATGCGGCGCTATCCGACGGTGCGAGCAGTAGGCTCTGATTTCACCTACGAGATGATGGCGGCGGGCGTCGATAAAGTCCCGGGCTTGCGGTTGCCCTTCATTCAAGCGGACGCCTGTGCACTGCCCTTTCCGGACAACACGTTCGACGCCGTGGTGAGTGGATTTCTCATCCGCAACGTCGTGGATCGCGTGGCGGCCTTCCGCGAGATGGCGCGCGTCACCAAGCCGGGCGGTCGCGTCGTCTGTCTGGAGACGACGCCCCCTTCCAACAGTCCGCTCGGCCCGCTTTTCCGTCTGTACTTCTTTCAGATGGTGCCGCTGATCGGCTCCCTCGTGGCGCGGGATCGCCAGGCGTATGCGTATCTCCCCCACAGCACGGTGGAATTTCCACCGCCCGCTGAACTGGCGCGCCTGATGGAGAGAGCCGGTCTCCACCATGTCTTCTTTGTGGAACGCATGATGCGCTCCGTGGCCATTCACGTCGGCACGAAGCTGCCTTCGCCGGCTCGATAGCAGTCCGCGAACTTTTACATTTCTTTCAGCGTTGAGAACAGCAGAATCATGGAAACATTCAACCTGCATGGAGAACGGGCGGCGCTCCGTGGCAACCCAAGCTTTGTCTGGCGAGAAGGGCAAAATCGTCGCCTGAAGATGATCATAAGCTGGGGGCTGGCGGGCCGGGAGCGCGTCGAGCATATCCTGGTGGATGGCTGCGGCGTCGGCATGTACGTGCGCGCACTGGCGCCATACGCAGAGCGCATAAGCGGCGTCGACATCGAAGCCGACTATCTGAGCGTCGCACAACGCAACGCACCCGACGCCCTGCTCTGCCTGGCTGCAGCCGAGGCGTTGCCCTTCGCCGACCAGAGCGTCGATCTGGCGCTGAGCCATGAGGTGCTCGAGCATGTGGCGGACGACCGTGCGGCAGTGGCGGAGATGGTGCGGGTGCTGCGCCCCGGCGGCCGCGCCGTGATCTTCGTCCCCAATCGCCTCTATCCCTTCGAGACGCACGGCGTTTACTGGCGCGGCGTCTATCATTTCGGCAACGTTCCGCTGGTCAACTACCTGCCGGACGCCTTGCGCAATCGGCTGGCGCCGCATGTGCGCGCGTACACGGCCGCCGGCCTGCGCCGCCTTTTTATCGGTCAACCGGTGCGCATCGTGCATCACAGCCAGGTTTTTCCCGGATACGACAACATCGTGCAACGTCGTCCGGCCTTGGGCAGACTGTTGCGTCGTCTCACCTATGCGATGGAGCGCTCTCCGCTCTGCATCCTGGGATTGAGCCATCTGCTCGTCGTGGAAAAAATTGTGAGGTAGGAAAAAGTTCTCATGCAAGAAAGTCGTCATACAGGAAAGCCTGTGACTTCCATGCAGAAGCCTTTGTCCAAAATGATTTGAACTTGATGCGCAGGCTGTTTGGCAGGATTGGTCAAAACGTGTTACGCTACACGGCTGAGTTATGACAAAACGATTAGACCGACACGACACCATTCTCATGGCCCGGCGACGCAGACAGCGAGCCGAGCAAACAAAACCAAGAATCTGGCTGCGGCTCACCCAACTTCTCCTGATTTTCCTGTTCGTCATCGGCGCCTCAATCGCTGCGTTCACCGGCGTTGTCGCCGCTGCGGTGTTCGGCGTCTATCAGGAATACGCCGCTCAGTTGCCCGACGTCAGCGTAATCGAGCAACAGCAGGATCAATTTCAGACGGTGCGCATCTACGACCGCACCGGCCAGCATCTCCTGTACGAGAGCGTCGACCCGCGCCCCTTCGGCGGCGACCGGCGCTTCATAACGCTCGACCGCATGAGCCCCTATATCTGGCAGGCGGCGGTTGCGCTGGAAGACCGCAACTTTTTTGAGAATCCTGGGATCAACGTACGCGGCCTGTTGCGCGCCTTTGTCTCGAATCTTCAAGGCGGAGCTGTGCAGGGCGGCTCATCGATCACCCAGCAGCTTGTGAAGAACATCTTCATTCCGCCGGAGGAGCGCGCACAGCAGAGCTACGCGCGCAAAATCAAAGAGGTGGTGCTCGCCCTCGAGCTGACGCGGCGCTACCCGAAAGAAAAGCTGCTTGAATGGTATTTGAACTACAACTTCTACGGCAACCTGGCCTACGGCGTCGAGGCGGCCAGCCAGGTTTACTTTGGCAAAAGCGCGCGCGATCTGACTCTTGCTGAAGCAGCCATGCTGGCGGCGATCCCGCAATTTCCGGCGCTCAACCCCATCGACAACCCGGAGGACGCCAAACGGCGTCAGGGCGTCACCTTGCAGGCGATGGTCGAAGCCGGCTTCATCACGCAGGCGCAGGCGGACGCCGCCTTCCAGGAGGAGCTCTCGGTGCGCAGGTCCGTGGCCGAGCGCTTCGACATCCTGACGGCGCCCCACTTTGCGCTCTACGTGCTCGACCAGTTGAAGCAGCAATACAACACGACGGATGATCCGTTCTTCATCTGGCGCAAAGGGTTGACCGTCTACACCACGCTTGATGTGGAGCTGCAGAAATACGCCGAGCAGGTGGCGCGCGAACAGGTGCGCATCCTGCAGGAGCAGGATAAGAACGCCAGCAACGCCGCCGTCGTCGCCATCAAAAACGACACCGGCGAAATTCTGGCCATGGTCGGCTCGCTCGACTACAACAACCGCGAGATCGACGGCCAGGTCAACGTGGCGTTGGCCGAACGCCAGCCCGGCTCCAGCTTCAAACCCTACGTGTATCTGACGGCGCTGCAGAAGGGCATGACGCCGGCGACCATGATTCTGGACGTCCCGACGGCCTTTCCCCAGGCGGACGGCACCTTTTATCGGCCGGAGAACTACGACCGACAATATCATGGTCCGGTGTCGCTGCGCAATGCCTTGGCGCGTTCGTACAACATTCCGGCCATTCGCGTGATGCAGCAGGTGGGCGTAGCCGAGGCGCTGCGCACGGCGCACCGCATGGGCATCAACGGACTGAACCGCGGGTTGAGCTTCTATGGCCTCAGCCTGGTGTTGGGCGGCGGCGAGGTCTCCCTGCTCGACCACACCTACGCGTATTCGGTCTTCGCCAACAGCGGCGTCATGGTGGGTGAGCCGGTGCCGCCGAGCCAATTGCGCAGCGGCTATCGCACGCTCAACCCGGTGTCGATCCTGCAGATTCGCGACAGCGAGGGAAACATTCTTAAGAAATACGAGCAGCCCCAGGCCGAGCGCATCTTCAGCGCCGAGGTGGCGTACCTGATGCAGGACATTTTGAGCGATGACGTGGCGCGCGCGCCCGCCTTCGGCGCCAACACGGCGCTCACCCTGCCCGATCGCAAGGTGGCCGTCAAGACCGGCACCACCAACGGCTTCAAAGACAACTGGACGGTCGGCTTCACGCCGCAACTGACCGTCGGCGTTTGGGTCGGCAACACCGACAACGAGTCGATGCGCAACGTCACCGGCCTCTCCGGCGCTGCGCCGATCTGGAACGCAGTGATGCGCAAATATCATGAGAACGAACCCCCGCGCTGGTATCCGATGCCGCCTGGCGTAATCCAGCGCGTCGTCTGTATGCCGAGCGGGCTGCTGCCGACGCCCCAGTGTCAGGAGCAGCGCACCGAGATCTTCGTGGCCGGCACCGAACCCACCATGCTCGACAACGTCTGGCAGGAATTTGAGATCGACCGGGAGACCGGGCTGTTGGCCGGGCCGGCGACGCCGCCCGAGCGCATCGAGCGCCGCGTCTATATGATCCTGCCGCGCGAGGCCGCCGACTGGGTGGCGGAAAACGGCATCCCCCAGCCGCCCACCACGATGGCGTCGCTGCGCCCTGAAGATTTCGACCCGGACATCGCCATCATTCAGCCGGCGTTGGGCAGCTACATCTCCGGCGAGGTGGAGTTCATCGGCAACGCCCGCGGCGGCCCCTATCGACTGGAGATCGGCGCCGGCCTCGATCCGACGGAATGGATTCAAATCGGCCCGGAGCACGGCGAAGAAGTTCAAAACGGCGTGTTGGAGCGGCTGGACACCCGCACCCTGGCCGAAGGGCTGTACATGGTGCGGCTGACCGTCAACCGCGGGGACGGCGTGCGACAGGTGGCCATCCCTGTGACCATCGACAATACGCCGCCGACCATCGTACTGACGGAGCCGCGGCCGGATCAGCTCTTCGTCATGGAGACGGATGAACAGATCAACGTCAACGCTCTGGTCAACGACAACCTGGCCATCGATCGCGTCGAGTTCATGATCAACGGCAGCGTCTTTGTCACAAGCACCGTGGCGCCCTATAACGAACGCTGGAAGATCACCATGCGCGATCTCAACTCGGCGGCAGGCGGGCAGCCATGGCCGGGATTCCAGTCCGACGACCCAGAGGTGCAGCCCGGGCTAGTTGTCACCTATCCCGGCGGCTTCCAGGCCATTGTCACCAACGGCGGCGTCTACTTTGAAGGACATCTTTTCAAGGCGATCGCCTACGACGCCGCCGGCAATCGAGCGGAAAGTGCAGAAGTGCGGGTCTATGTGCGCCACCGCAAACAATAAACGAGGACTTCGAGGATGACAACCATTTTGGTGACGAATGACGACGGCGTCTTTTCGCCTGGGTTGCTGGCGCTGAAGCAGGCGCTGACGTCGATCGCCGAGGTGATTGTGCTTGCGCCGGAGCGCAACTGGAGCGCTTCCAGCCATCTCAAGACGATGCATAAGCCTCTACGCATTCACAAGACGAAGCTGGCCGACGGCAGCCCTGCCTACAGCAGCAGCGGCAGCCCGACCGACTGCGTGGCGTTAGCGATGGGCGGAGCCCTGGAGGTCATTCCAGACATGGTCGTCGCCGGCGTCAACGCCGGCTATAACCTCGGCGTTGACGTGACCTACAGCGGCACGGTGGCGTGTGCGATGGAGGCGGTCATCAAAGGAGCGCCCGGCATTGCGGTGAGCGCCTCCTTCTTCGAGGAAGAAGACGCCGACGCCGCTGCCGTGCGCCGCAGGGCGGGCGAGGTGGCCTGCGCCATTGCGCAATATGTGCTGCACAACCCCCTTCCCGAATATACGCTGCTCAACGTCAACGTGCCTGCAGCCGACTTCGCCGGCGTCCGCCTCACGCGCATGGGCCGACGTCATTACGACGCCAGCGAGGTCGAACAGCGTCGCGACCCCTATGGACGCCCATACTACTGGTTGGGCGGCTCGCGACCGATAGACGAAGACGATCCGGACACCGACGTCGGGGCGATCCAACAAGGATACGTCAGCGTGACGCCGATCTCGCTGGATATGACGCACTATGCATTTTTAGAAACTTTGCGCATCGAACGGCCGGCGTTTTCGTTGGATGGGCTGAGGGTAAAATAGGATGGTTTTTGCAGCAAAGCCTGCGCCTGCGCGCTGGGAGGGCGTTGCAGTCATCGTCTGGATCGTTCTGATCGATCTGCTGATGGTGGTCTGGGCGCTGCGTCGCCCGATCGATCTGCTCCAGTTTGTGCTCTTTCTGGCGGTGGTGCTCAGCATTCCTGTGCTCATTCACCTCATCTATCGCACCTGGGCCGCTTTCTCGGTCGAATATTGGATCGACCGCAACGCCGTGACCTTGCATTGGGCGCATTTTCAACAGGTCATCCCGATGCAAAGTGTGCGCGAGATCGTGCAAGGGGCGCCGTGGTTGGAGGCGCCCAAAGCCAACCTGCTGCGTTGGCCTCTTCCGTTCCTCGACGTCGAGGCGCAGCCCTCGGCGCAGTCGATTCACCTCTGCGCCACGCGCCCCCCCTCAGAATGCATCACATTGAAGACGGACGTCGGCGCGTATGTGCTGTCCCCGTCCGATGAAGTGGGCTTCATCGAGGCGCTGCAGGAACGGCGCCGACTGGGCGCTACGCAGAATGTCCAGCCGGAGCGAGTGCGACGCACCTGGCTCGCCACCACTTTGGGCGCCGATCGTCAGGGCCTGTGGCTGTTAGGGATCGGCTTGGTCGGCGTGCTTTTGCTCTTCGCAGTGTTGACAATTCGCTTCCCCGATTTGCCCGACGTTCTGGCGGTTCGTTACAATAGCCAGGGGTTGCCGGTCGAAATTCGCGAAAAAACGGTGTTGTTTCGGCTGGTGTTCATCGGGTTGTTGGCGTGGGCCGTCAACGCGATCGGCGGCGTCTGGCTGGCGGGTCAGCGGCATCAGACTGCAGCGCACATGCTGTGGGGAGGCGCAATTGTCGTACAGGTGTTTTTGCTGTTGGCGTTGATTAGCCTGATCGCTTGAGGGGATGCCTTTTTGTGAGCAATGCAAGCCAGACGGTCTTTTTGAGCATCATTATTCCCGCTTACAACGAAGAGCGGCGGCTGCCCCCTTCCCTGGAAAAAGTCGTCGCCTTCCTCCAACAACAGGCGTATAAGAGCGAAGTGCTCGTCGTTGAGAATGGCTCCACCGATCGAACGACGGAAGTGGTGCAGGCTTTCATCGACGCCCATCAGGACGCCGAAGGCAAGGTGCGCCTTGCGCTTCTGCACAGCAGCCCTGGCAAAGGCGCCGCGGTCAAGGTCGGCATGTTGGCGGCGCAGGGGGACTACCGCTTCATTTGCGACGCCGACCTCGCCATGCCGATCGAGGAGATCGTCAAATTTCTGCCCCCGGTTCAACCCCCGGAAATGTTTGACATCGCAATTGCAAGCCGGGAGGCGCCGGGCGCCGTGCGCTACAACGAGCCTCTCTATCGTCACATCATGGGTCGCGTCTTCAACTTTCTGGTGCGCATGATGGCGGTGCCGGGCATTCAGGACACGCAGTGCGGTTTCAAGATGTTCACCCGTCAGGCGGCGTTGCACCTCTTTCCGCTGCAACAAATTGAAGGATGGAGCTTTGACGTCGAAGTGCTCTACATTGCTCGCCAGCACGGCCTGCGCCTGATCGAAGTGCCGATCCATTGGTACTATCAGGAAGACAGCCGAGTGCGTCCTGTGCACGACACCATCAACATGGTGCGCGAGCTGCTCAAAATTCGTCGCAACGGTCGCGCCGGTCTCTATAACCTGGCCGCCCCTCAATCCACAGTGGACGAAATCCCGGCGAGCTGATCCGCTTTCCTTTTTGCACGTAGTCGCATCGCCAGCGCAATTTGCACCACGTTGGCGACGTAGTGCGCCACAACAGGCGCAATGAGGCTCTGTTCAGCAAGAAAAAGCGTCCCGAAGATCATACCCGCCGCGCCTGCTCCCACCATGCCCCACAGCCCCTGCGGCGCATGCAAAACGCCGAAGAGAATGCTGACGAGCACCATCAGGAGCGGCGCAGGGAAAAGCGGCGACAGACCTCCGATCAATAAACTGCGAAAAAGCAGCTCCTCTAAGAACACGACCGGCCCTAACGCCAGAGCGACTCGGTAGGCTTCAGCTTTGGAGCGGGGAAGAATCATTTCGATAAAACGCTGAGACACAAAGCGCTCGCCCCCCTTTTTGCCGGCCTGGCGGGACAATCCGAGCAAAACCAGCGCCAGCGTCATCCCGATCCCCGCTCCGATCAGCATCTGACGCAGCGGCTGCTGAAACGTCCAGCCGAGTGTGGCGGCGTCGAGCCCGCTGAGAAACCCCAAAACGATGCACAATGCGATCAGAAAAAAGCGCAAGATCGTGTCTACGCGATCGAGCAGCGGGTTCTCGGGCGGCTGCCAGCGTTTCAACAGCCGCGCCGTGGCCAGCGTCGAATAGCTGATGAAAATCGTCACAAGGGACAGACCAACGAGAAAAATCTTGTAATCGCCCTGGATCGCCATGCCCCACCTGCTTTGCCAATTCGCTCCCGATGATGGTATAGTGCCACAACAAGCGAGAAGAGCGATATTCTTCTCTTGAAAAGGAGGCGAAAACAACGGCGTTTTCCCTCCTTTTTGTTTGATATCGGGTTCGCCGTCCGTTGTGTCTACGATCTCTTACAACCATCCGGTTCTTACAACAGTGCTTCAACATCTCTGCAACCCAATGCGCTATACTTGAAAAAGTCAATGCGAGTCGTCGGCTCTCCACAGGATGCACAGGACGAAGTGAACGCAGCGCAATGACATCTGTCCCTACAGATTGTTCTCAATTGCGTGCAAGATGACATATGCGCCTCCGGTCGCTGAAGCGCAGAGATGATTTGATGAATTGCAGCAAAACAGCCTTTCAGTCTGAAAAACTTCTTTGAAAGACCCGAACAGGAGGTCAAAACGTGAAAGTTGTTGTGCTCGTCAAACAGACGCCGGACACCGCCGAGCTCCCCAAAGTGTCGGCGGAAGATGTCCGCAGCGGCAAGATCAAGGCTACGATGGTGATCAACCCCTGGGATGAGTTCGCCGTCGAAGAGGCGATCCTGCTCGGCGATCGCTACGACGTCGAGTCCGTCGCCATCAGCATGGGCTCCCCGGACGCCGTCGATGCGCTGAAGCATGCGCTGGCGATGGGCGTCGGCGGCGCAGCCCTCATCGACAGCAGTGCGCTGAGCGGCGGCGATCTGTGGACCACGGCGGCGGCGTTGGCGGCTGCCGTGAAGGCGCAGGGCGCAGACCTGGTCCTGACCGGCAAACAGAGCGTCGACGACAACAGCGGCGCCGTCTACGCCGGCGTGGCCGCGCAGTTGGGCTGGCCGATGGTGAGCGCCGTCACGAAAATCGTGGATATTTCCAACGGACAGATCACCGTCGAACGCATGGTGGAGGGCGCGCAGGAGACCATCAGCGTGCCGCTGCCCGCCGTGATCAGCGTCGGCAAGGAGATCAACGAGCCGCGCTACCCCAGCTTTATGGGCATCCGCAAGGCGAGCAAAGCCGTGATTCCGTCCACGCCGGCTGCGGAGCTGGGCATCGCCTCCGGCTCGGGCAAGACGCAGTGGACGAACATCCGCAAACCGGAAGAGCGCAAGACAAAGTGCGTCATCATTGAGGGCGCCACTGTGGAAGAAAAAGCCGCCAAACTGGTCGACGCGCTGTTGGCCGAGAAGGTGATATAGGAGACGAACTCATGTCTGTACTGGTCTGGATCGAACAAAATCAGAATGGGGTGGTTCCCAATTCGTTTGAAGTATTGGGCAAAGCTCGGGAGATTGCCGCCGCCCTTGGAACGCAGACGGTGGCCGCCGTCCTCGGCGACAACGCCTCCGCCGCCGAGAGTGTGCGACCATACGGGCCGGATGTCGTGCTGGCGATCACCGGTCCCGTGCTGGCCAATTATCGGCTGAGCGCCTACACGGCTGCGCTGCGCAAGGCGGTGGAGGCGGTCGGCGCCACCGTCGTGCTCACGGCGGCCACCGTGCGCGGTCGCGAAGTCGCCGCCATGCTCGCCAGCCAGCTCGACGCCGGCTATGCGCCGGACGCCATCGATCTGCGCGTCGAAAATGGCCGGTTGGTGGCCGTGCGCTCCGTGTATTCGAACAACATCCTCGCCGACGTCACGTTCAACAGCCCTGTCCAGGTGGTCAGCGTGCGTCCGCGCTCCTTCCCCATGCCGGAGCCAGGCGCCCCCGGCGGCGAGGTTCGGACGCTCGACCCTGGCCTCAGCGAAAACGACGTCAAAGAGAAAGTGCTTGAAGTGAAATCGACGGACACCGGCGAGATCAGCCTGACCGACGCGTCGATCATCGTCTCCGGTGGACGAGGCGTCGCGCAAGACCCGGCCAAGGGTTTTGCGCTGGTGGCGGAGCTGGCCAGCGTGCTCGGCGCCGCCGTAGGCGCCAGTCGCGCCGCCGTCGACGCCGGCTACATCCCCTACAAACATCAGGTGGGGCAGACGGGAAAGACGGTCAAGCCGGACCTCTACATCGCTGCGGGCATCAGCGGCGCCATTCAGCATCTGGCTGGCATGGGCGGCAGCAAGGTGATCGTCGCTATCAACAAAGACCCGGAAGCGCCCATCTTCGAGAAGGCAAACTACGGCATCGTCGGCGACCTCTTTCAGGTGTTGCCGGCGCTGACAGCCGAGTTCAAGAAACGCCTGGGGAAGTAAGAACATCCCTGCACGAAAACGCCCGTCGACCTTCACAGAAGCTCAGAGCAACTGTGAAGGTCGACGGGCGTTTTTCATTGGCGTCGGCGCCGCCGAGACGTCAAGCCCTTTTGGAAAATTCGGCAGCCAACCCGGGCGTCAGCAGGTTTGCTCCGCTCTCTCCAAGTTCAATTCGCCTCGTCCCTTTTGCGCCTCAACCATTTCGATAAAGAGCTGATGCCAGCGCAGGTCGTCCGTCAACTCCGGGTGAAAGGCCGTCGCCAGGATGTTGACTTGCTGCACGGCGACGACGACCTCTTCGCCGCGGCCGGCGATGCGCGCCAGCGTCTCCACATCGCTCCCCACCTCGACGATGGCCGGCGCCCGAATGAAGACAGCGCGCACAGGCTCTTCGCCTAACCTTGGCACGCGTAGAAATGTCTCGAAACTCTCGTTCTGACGACCGAAATAGTTGCGGCTGACGGTCACGTCGAGGCCTCCGATGAGCGGCTGTCCACCCGCTTTCTGGCCGATCGCACGGTTTGCAAGCAGAATCATGCCGGCGCAGGTGCCCCAAATGGGTTTTCCCGCCTGCACCCATGCCTTCAGAGGAGCCACCAGTCCCCAGCGCTCCGCCACCAGCCCCATTGTGGTGCTCTCGCCGCCGGGGAGGATCAGCCCATCCAACCCGGCCAGATGCTCTGGCTTGCGCACCTCCACCGTTCGCACGCCCAGCCGATGCAGCATCGCCTCGTGCTCGATGAATGCGCCTTGCAGCGCAAGGACGCCAATCGTTAGCGCCATACAACCTCACTCAACAAAATCATGCTCCCTTCAATATCCATCTGCAAAGGTGTCGATCATCAACTTGACGTCGCCCAGAGGATACAACACCGGACAGGTGGCGCCGTATCGGATGTACTCGCGCACCTTGGCTTTGACTTCGGCGGGCGTCCCGCTGGCCGTGATGCGCTGCACCAGCTCATCTGGGACGTATTTCATCGCCGCGCGCACCTGCTCTTTGGTGGCCGGCCATCCCAGGATCGACTGAATCTGTTGCACGACTTCAGGCTTGACGCCGCTGGCTTTGGCGATGTGAGGCTGCTGCGCCAGATACTGCGTGAGCAGCTCGCGCGCGCCGTCGAGCGCAACCTGACGATCCTCGTGAACCGAACAGACGACGAGCTGGGGACGATCGATGTCCTCAAGGCGACGGCCTGCTTTGGCGGCCCCGCGCTCCAGATGCTCCATCGCTTCGAGGTTGTATTCCGGCGGCACGCAGTAGTTGAGCAAAACGCCGTCTGCGATCTCGCCGGTCAGCTCCATCATCTGCGGTCCGGTGGCGCCGATCACGATCTGAACGTTGCGCGGCTCGCGACGGCCATGCACGACGTCCAGCTCCACCCCTTCCAGATGATGAAACTCGCCGTGAAAGGTGACGCGCTCCATCGCCAGCAGCCGCCGCAGCAGCTCGACCGTCTCGCGCATCGCCGTCAACGGTTTGCGTCGCTCGATGCCTACATTTTTCGCCAACGGGTCCCACCACGCGCCGATGCCGCAGATGATGCGGTCCGGCGCCAGGTCGTCGAGCGTCAGGAAGGTGGCGGCGAGCAGGCCGATGTTGCGCGTCCAGTTGTTGATCACGCCGGAGCCAACTTTGATGCGCTCCGTCACCGCTGCGTAGGCGGCCATCGGCACGATGGCGTCGCGCACGAGCCGGCTCTCCGCCTGCCAGACCGCTTCAAAGCCTTTGGCTTCGGCGTAACGCGCATATTCCATGCCATCTCGAATCGGGTGTTTGTCTTGCAGATAGAGGGCGACCCGTGTGTAGCGTGTTTCTGACATCATGGACTCTCCTTGGGTTCTTCGTTGGGTGTGCTTTCTCTCCGAGGCGGCCTACCATGCGCAGGATTCGCTCCTACGCCTTGTCCGATGTTGAACGGATTGAACAGCGGATTGCTCCTTGCAGCGGATTATACAACAAATTTTACGGCTATCGATGATGCACAGTCCACCGGGAACGTCAGGAATGTACGCGGCTGCGAGCCGCACCCACCTTCACCGCCGCCTGTTGGCGAAATTCACTCTATCGATTGTCAGGTTCAACGGCGCAACCTCTGCTCGTCAGCCAGATTTTGGTTTCTCGCCGGGCGTCCCCATGCTATAATTTTCATCAATGCAAACGTCAATCCGTGAAGCTTCCATAGTCGAGGCGCCGGCGACCGGCGCAGAAGCGCGATGGTCCCCTGGCTGTGCGGATTTCCAGCCTGACGGCGACGATTCGCTCGCCACTTTTCTCCATCTCGCGCAGACGCGACGTTCCATTCGTCGCTACACCGATGAACCGATCGCCGACGAGCTGCTGGAGAAATTGTTGACCGCTGCGATCTGGGCGCCCTCGGCGCACAATCGTCAGCCGTGGCGCTTCTGCATCGTGCGCTCTGACGCCGCCAAAGAACGCTTGAGCGCCTCGATGGCGGAGGCCTGGCGGCGGGACCTGACGAACGATGGCGCCGACCCTACCACCGTTGAGCGTCGCATCGCCATCAGCCATGCCCGTCTCACCGGTGCGCCGGTGTTGATCGTCCCTTGCGTGACGATGGAAGAGATGGATGTCTATCCAGACGCCGCCCGCAATCGCGCAGAATGGATCATGGCTGTGCAGAGCGTGGCGCTCGCCTGTCAGAACCTGTTGTTGGCGGCGCACGCCGCCGGGTTAGGCGCCTGCTGGATGTGCGCGCCGCTCTTTGCGCCGACGCCGGTGCGCAGCGCGCTCGACCTGCCTGAATCGTGGGAGCCGCAGGCGATTCTGACGCTTGGCTATCCGGCGGAAAGCAAGCAAAAGGCGCGGCGCCCGCTTGCCGACTGTCTCGTGTGGAGATGATGGTGAACAACGACCAGAGGCCTATTTCCGATCCATTTGAATCGTTGCGATCAGACGATCTGCTTCCCCTGCGCGTCGTAGCGCTGGCGGGCGGCGTCGGCGGCGCCAGGCTGTCGGCAGGGCTGCAGGCCGTGTTGCCCCCTGGCGCGCTCTCGGTGATCGTCAACACAGGCGACGACTTCGAGCACTGGGGGCTGACCATCTGCCCGGACCTCGACACGGTGATGTACAACCTCGCCGGCGTCAACAACCCAGAGACCGGCTGGGGGCGCGCCGATGACAGTTTCACCGTGCTGCACACGATGGGGCTGTTGGGCGGGGAAGATTGGTTCCGCCTTGGCGACAAAGACCTCGCCGTTCATCTGCGGCGCACCGAATGGCTGCGTCAGGGGGTCAGCCTGACCGAAGTCACCGACCGCCTGCGCCGCGCTTTTGGCGTTCCTTCGCACATCTTCCCGATGAGCGACGCGCCGGTGCGCACGCTCGTCCACACCGATGAAGGCGACCTGCCTTTCCAGCATTACTTCGTCGGGAGACGTTGCGAACCGTGCGTGATCGACGTTTCATTTGTCGGCGCTGCGGAGGCGAACCTCCCCGAAGCCGCCTATGCGGCGTTGCTGGCCGCGGATGTGGTTGTTTTCTGTCCGAGCAATCCCTATCTCAGCATCGATCCGATCCTGAGCGTCGGCGAGATGCGTTCCCTGTTGAAAAAATTGCGCGCGCCCAAGGTGGCGGTGACGCCCATCATTGGCGGCAAGGCGCTCAAGGGGCCGGCGGCGAAGATGATGCGCGAGATGGGGTACCCGGTCACGCCGGTGACGATCGCCGCGCATTTCGACGATGTGCTGGATGGCTTCATTCTGGATCGAGAAGACGAGGCTGCGGCGCCTCACATGCGCCTGCCGACGCTGGTCACGGATACGATCATGCGCACTATGGAGGACAAAATACGCCTGGCGCGCGTCACGCTTGACTTTGCGCAGTCGCTTCTGCAACTTTCCCGTGCACGCAAAACAAAAGTGCGCACAGGCGACCTCACCCCATGAAACTCCGCCCCATGAGCCTGTGGTTGATTATGCCGGTCAAGCCTTTTCACGAAGCCAAGAGTCGGTTGAACGGCGTTCTCTCAGAAGACCAGCGTGCGAAACTCAGCGCGCATCTGTTGGTGCGCACCCTGTCCATCGCAGCTGCGACGCAATTGTTCGAGCGCACGGTGGTCGTGAGTCGCGACCCTGCGGCCCTGGCGACAGCGGCGCGCTGCAGCGCGCTTCCGCTTGAGGAGCAAGGGTGTGAACTCAACGCCGCTTTCACGCAGGCCTGCGCGTTCGCCGCCGCTTCGGGAGCAGAGGCGGCGTTGCTGCTGCCCTCAGACCTGCCCCGACTCCAGCCCGAAGACCTGTGCAGCCTGGTTGAGCCATTTCACCGCCATCCTTCATCTGTGGTGATTGCGCCGAGCTGCGATGGCGGCACGAATGCGCTGCTGCTTCCTCTGCCTCTCCCCTTCCCACTTGCGTTCGGGGGCGGAAGCAGTCAAGAGCATCGACGGCGGGCGCGCGCCGCCGGGTGCGAGGTTTGTTTTGTAGACCGCCCTGCGCTTCGTTTTGATCTCGACACGCCCACCGACCTGTCGGAGTGGCTCGGCGTCCCGCCCGACCCAATTCGGTTGTCAGCGGTAAAAAGCCATTTCTCTTCGCTATGGGAACATGTCTGGCGGAATGATCCCGAATCGCCTGTCGATCCATCTGTTGCATCTCAACAGGGTGCGCAGACATCGCCTCGAAGCAAAGAGATGGGCATGGCGGAGGACGCTACCCTTCCCCCACGGCTTTCTTGATCAGCGCGCGAATCTTCTCCTCCTCAACCTCGGTTAGCTCCTTCAGGGCAAAGGCGGTTGGCCACATGGCGCCCTCGTCGAGCAGGGCGGCGTCGCTAAAGCCAAGCGTCGAATATCTCGTGTTGAACTTCTGCGCGGCCTGAAAGAAGCAAACGACTTTGCCGTCTTTGGCGTAGGCGGGCATGCCGTACCAAAGCCGCGGGGCAAGCGCTGGCGCGCTGGCTTTGATGAGGGCGTGGAGTCGCATCCCCATCGAACGGTCCGGCTCCGGCAGCTCTGCGATCTTGGCGAGCACGGCGCTTTCTTCGTCCACCTTGCTTCCTCGCCCCGCACGGCGCGCCGCTTTCAACTCCTGGGCGCGCGCTCTCATTGCAGCGCGTTCTTCTTCAGTGAAGCCCTCCAGGCTCTCATCGGCGGCGGAAGCGCTTTGAGAGGATTTGCGCGAAGCTTTCCTGGGCGTGTTTTCGCTTTGGGTCATGGAGGTTTCCTTTCGATTCTCCTTATAGATAACCAGTGGTGCTAGTTGAAAAAGTCATGAGATGCACTGCTCCAAAAACCTACCAAACAAAAGGAGCAAGCCCTCATGACCACCGAAGATTTTATCATTGAACTGTTCTGCAGAATTGATGATCAGATGAAAGACCTCACGAAACATCCACAAGCCAACTTGCACCCCAGCGAAATCGTTCCCTTGGCCATTCTGTTTGCGCTCAAGGGAGTGGGAGATGGCGCCTTTTCTCGTTGGCCGGTTCGAGATTGGCGCCCGTTGTTCCCGAAATTGCCCGAAAGAACCCGGCTGTTTCGCTTGTTCAAGACCCATCAAGACCGGACGAACCGCTTCCTTGCCGAACCGACGGCGCCGGGCGTGGCTGACACCTACGGGATCGAGTTGTTGCCTCCCTATCGAGGAGGACGCAGTGAGAAACCGATCGGCAAGAAGGGGTGCTCGAACCATCGTTGGATCATGGGTGGAAAGCTTGGCTAGGTCCTGAACCGATGGGAACGGATTGTCGGTTAGGATTGCGCTACAGCCAAAATGTCCATGACACCGCCTTCCACCCGCTGCTCCGGTCGTTTGAAGAGGAGATGTTCCTCCTGGTGGATCCTGGCTTTTACTCCAAGACGGAGAACCCTGCCAACATGAAAGTCTGTAAGCGAATCAGCTGGAATGTGCGGATGATGGCGGAAACCGTTTTGTCCATGCTGACCACGGGGCGTCATTTCAAACGCTCCGCCATCGGGTTTGGGAGTATTTCAAGGCTCGCTTGGCGTTTACCATGGCGGCGTTCAATCTGTTGGTTCAGCGGCATGGCCTGCATCCCGACGAGAACGGCGTTATTCGCCTTTCCATTGCTGAGTTCAGTTTATGATGTAGCATCATTGGTTACTAACTATAGCACATTGGCAGAGGCGCTGGCGCACATCTCGGATTCACGGTCAGCGCGCGGTCAGAGCTATGAATGGCAGTTTCTTTTGATCTTGATCGGCGCCGCCCTCATGAGCGGAAAGAAATCGATGCTTGAGATCAACAACTGGGTGCAAATGCACGGTGAGGAGCTGAAAACGACGTTGAAGCCGAAAAAGGGTCGGATACCCAGTCTTGCCACCCTGCAGCGCGTGGTTCGGGATGTCGAGATTACGACGCTGGAAGCAACGCTGAGCAAGTTCCAACGGGGCTTGAGCCATGAAACCGGTGATGTCGGCGCCGTGGTGACGCAGGATGGACGCAAATTGCATGGGCTGGCATTGGATGGCAAGACCGTACGTGGAGCCAGTGCCTACGGCGAAACAGTCCACTCAGTGAGTTTGGTGCATCACAGCTCCGGCCTCGTGTTCGACCAAGACAAGACCTGCGAGAAACTGCATGAACGCTGCGTAGCCGAAAAGATATTGGCGCACAACGACTGACAAGACACAGTGCTCACGATGGACGCCTTGCATCCTTGCCAGGAGCGCGCAAAACAGATTCGGCAGAGGGGTGGCGACTACCTGTTTGTGGTCAAGCGCAACCAACGGGTCATCTATGAAGATATCGCTAGAGCGTTTTCTGTCTTGCCGCCCAAAGGCGCCTGCGAGACCGAGTTCTGGCAGTACGAAGCCACTCCCGTGCATCATCGCGGACATAGGCGTACGGAGACACATGGGCTAGAGAGTACGCCAGCCCTCAATCACTGCCTGCCCTTTGCCGATGTTGGGCTGGTCGTACGCCGCACTCGCACTGCCATCCAACATGGCGCCCAAGAAAAATCGGTTTCCGTCGAATACCGGATTACCAGCCTCGACCGCCAGCGTGTCACCTTGGACCAGGTTGAACCACTGCGCCGTGGTCACTGGACTATCGAAAAGATCACTCATTATCCTCGTGATGTCAGCTTTGGTGAAGACCGCTCCACAATTCGCACCGGCAATGCACCGCAAGCACTTGCAGCCTTGCGCAACGCTATCGCCACCTTGCTACGTGTCGAAGGCTGGAACACTCTACCCAGTGGCTTTCGGTATTGTGAACGCTCTCCGCAAATTCCGTTGCGATTGATGGGAACCATTGCAACTTGATTATGCCCTACCCACACAAAAAATAACTATTGACAATTATTTTCATGAATGATATAATATTGAAAATAAATTTCAAGAAATTAATTTTCGACTCATCGTTGACAATCCACTAACTATAACTATATGAAGAATATTAATAACTTTGAGCGCGGCGCGCTTTCAGTAATTGCAGATGCATTGCCAAGGCTAACCGGATCAGCGCAAAAAGTAGCACATTTTATTCTGAACGCTCCTCGCGAAACGATTAATCTGACCATCACAGAACTTGCCATCAAAGCTGGTGTGAGTGAGGCAAGCATTGTTCGTTTTGCTCAATCGCTTGGTTACGAAGGTTTTCATGCACTTAAAATCAGTTTAGCCGAGGATATCGTCTCACCCATGCTGCTTGTTCATGAGGACTTAGGACCCAACGATAGTCCCGGTGTAGCCGTCCAAAAGGTGATCACGGCGGGTATGCGTTCTCTTGAAGACACTTTACACATTTTGGATACATTTCTACTGGAATCAGTTATCCAGACGTTATGCAACGCCCGCCAAATCGAACTGTTTGCCTCGGGTAATTCAATCCCTCTCGCTATGGATCTAAACTTTCGTCTGACGAAAATTGGGCTGCGTAGTCGGTTTTCTATTGACCCAACCGTGCAGGAAATGTACGCCAGTTTAGTTTCAGCTGAGGATGTTGCTGTAGGAATTTCGCACACAGGTAGCTCTATCGACACAGTCCATGCGTTAGCGCTGGCAAAGGAACGGGGTGCATGTACGATTGGCATTACTAATCATTCGAATTCTCCCCTTACGCGTCATAGCGATTATTGTTTACTCACGTCCACGCGGGTCACTCAATTTCGTGAGGAAGAGATGGCTTCCAATCTGGCCATGCTGGCACTCACCGAAGCGATCTACGTAGGCATTTGCGTGCAAAGGGCTGATGCATCGATTCAAGCTGCCTCCAAGACAATGCAAGCGACCCGCCATCGCAAATACTAGGGGAGGCGAAAAGAAAAACAGAAAGGAGGTGAGAATAGGGAGCTACCTAGAGAATGATTTCCACTCAATAGAAGAGAGGGGATACTACTCACCCGGCCAAGGACAACTAGTATCCCCTCAGGAAGCGACATTTCGAGAAGCCTATCAACGTCTTAACGTTGAAGATTTTCTCTTGTCGCTGTTGGGCTATTCTACTTCAAAATGGCCATTTTGTTCAACAAGGGGAACAAGAAAATGAAGCACAGAACCTTCGCCTTGCCACTAATGTTGATATTGCTTATTGCTATCCTAAGTAGTTGCACCACCATTGCGCCGCAAGCCGCACCTTCAGCGCCAGGGGCTAAAGGCAGTGTGACGCTAGAGTTTATGCAGTGGTGGGAACCGGAATTACCGGCGGGTGCATTTCGTGCGTTAATGGACGAGTTTGAAGCGCAAAATCCAGGAATTAAAGTTCAGCTCATCAGCGGCCCTTACTCCACCACTCGAGAACAAGTGGTGGCTGGCGCCGCAGCGGGTACCATGTCGGACGTCGTTGGACTCGATGGAGCCTGGGTGAACGATTTTGTGAAGCAGGGTGCTCTGGCAAATCTGAGCGAACTTATGGCTCAGACAGGCTATGACGACAGTGCGCTTGCGGCGCAAATTCAATTGAACGGCTCTACGTACATGATCCCCGTGGTCAATTTTGTATATCCCCTATTCGTCAATCTGGACTTGATGGATGCGGCTGGTATCGTTAATGTCCCTACCACGCGGAGTGAGTTTGCTGCTGCTGCTGCTGCGTTGACCGAGCCTTTGAGCAATCGCTATGGCTGGGTGCTACCATTGTCGCTAGAACAGCCAAACGGCATTCAAAACGATGTAATGTCCTGGGTATGGGCATCTGGAGGCAGCATGATGACGGAAGACAAACCGGACTTAACGAACCCGGCCGTGCGGAGCGCTGCCGAGTACATCAAAGGCTTGTATGATGCCGGCGTGATTGCTCCCGGCGCGTTCTCCATGCGCGAGCAAGACAAAGTTGAAGAATTCGTCAACGGTCGTGTCGGTATGATGATCAGTAGTATGGCCCACATCAACATGATTCGCGAACGCAACCCGGACTTGAAATTTACCATCGCAGCGGTCCCAGTAGAGGATGGGTACACCGGCAAACGTGGCCTCGCCTACGCCTCCTGGGGGATCGGCGTCGCAGCGAATAGTCCCCATCAAGCAGAAGCATGGAAATTAATTGAATTCCTGATGAGCGAGGAGGCAAATTCCAAGCTATCTTCGATCGCCAATGCGTTCCCCGGTAATATTAACTCGACCCCGGATTTTGTGCAGACCGATGAGTTGTTCGGCGCGGCATTTGAAGTGTTCCAAGCTGCGAGTCTCGTCAACGAATTTGTTGGCCTGCCTGTTGCTGAAGAATTGATGCGCCTTTTCGCGGAGCAATTTCAGTTATACCTTGACGGCAGCCAGACTCTAGACGATGCACTCAACAAAGCCCAAGAGGCCTGGATGGCGCACTTCTAAAGGACCATTTGGACCGGAGCGGCGCAAGTTAATTCTGCACGATGCTCTAGTCGAGGTTTGCTGGAGGTGACAAGAGATCTCTTCGTTGTCTCTGGCAAACCTCAATTCTGGCGTGATGGTTTACGCACTCAATTCGCATTAAAGTGAGAAGTCATAGGAAAGCGTGTAATGTCAAAGATTTTTAGAAAATCAACCCCGCTTATCTATCTCTCTCCAACAATTCTATTGCTGACGATCTTGTCGCTCATTCCCATCGTCATGGTTTTCATCTATTCCTTTATGGACAACGTTGTCATGAACCAGAATCCGAAGTTTGTAGGGATGACGAATTATGTAAAAATTGTTACCAACAGCGTCTTCCTGCAAGCATTTTCAAACACAATGTACTTTACGGTAATGAGCGTTGTTTTTCATCTGATTTTAGGACTCACCTTCGCCTTGTTGTTAAACGCTAGAGCGCTTCCTCCTTTCCTCAAAGCAATTTTTCGGACGATCTATATTTTACCTTGGGTATTTACGGCGGCCGTCATTGCCATCCTATGGCGGCTCATGTTAAATCCTAACGGCGTTATCAACTATCTGCTTATTACCTTCGAAATTATCGAAAGACCGGTCGAATGGCTCAGTTCTAGACAATTGGCCCTACATGCAGTCACCTTCATAAATATCTGGGCAGGATATCCATTCTACATGGTTAGTCTATTGGCGGGTCTACAAGGAATTTCCGAAGAATTATATGAAGCAGGCACCATTGACGGCGCCAACCAGCGCCAACTTTTTTGGTACATCACCCTTCCCCAACTTAAGCCAATTATCATTAGCCTCGCCATGCTAGACTTCATCTGGACCATGCATCAATTCACCCTCATTTGGATGACGACAGGCGGTGGACCGATCCGCGCGACAGAAATGTTGAGCACGCTCACTTATAAACTTGCTTTCAGTTCATACCAATTTTCTCATGCCTCCGCGACTGCTTTCTTGATTCTTGCTTTGTCGGCGTTTGTAGCTATCTTCTATGTTCGACAACAGAAGGCAGCCGATGAATAATCCCAAAAGTGCTATGCAACGGAGTATTATTTATATTTTATTATCAGTGACTCTATTGATAGGAACGCTATATGCGGGGTTTCCGGTATTGTGGATGGTGTCTTCTTCATTTAAATCCAATACTCAGATATTCGCATATCCTCCACAATTAATTGACGATTCTTTTTCTTTACAAGCATATACATCGGTGCTCTCGAATCCTCAAAAATTGCGCTTCTTCTTTAACAGTTACCTTATTTCAATATTGGTGACTCTCTGCACATTAATAGTGGGCATCCTTGCCGGATATAGTTTTAGTCGCTACAACTTCAAATTTAAGAGACTGCTCAATATGCTGATTATCAGCATTCAGGCAGTACCTCCGATTACTCTGCTAATTCCTTATTTTAGTTTAATTGTAACGTTGCAACTATACAACACTTATGCTGCCCTAGTGCTGACCTACATGGTCTTTACACTTTCGTATGCTATCATCATGATGACTGGCTACTTTAACACCCTTCCTCGCGAGCTGGATGAAGCGGTTATGCTCGATGGCGGCAGTTCGTTTGTTGCTCTCTGGCGTGTTTTAGTCCCGATTTCGCTGCCAGGCATTGTCTCGGTGGGTGTTTATACATTCATGATTGCCTGGAATGAATTTTTATTTGCGCTGACGCTCACGAAAACGAATGACATGCGCACGGTGCCTGTCGGGATTCAATTATTAATGGGGCAACACTCCTACGAATGGAACGAAATGATGGCTATGAGTGTGTTGGGGTCCTTACCGGTATTGATTCTTTTTTTATTCTTTCAACGCTACTTTATTGCTGGAATGACCGCAGGTTCAGTGAAAGGATAAAAAAACTGTTTTCTCTGTAAATATCGATCTTCTATCTGTCCATTCGCTGAAAAATCTGGTGAAAACATGAATTTATTGGTGCGCTCTGGGGATGAACACAGAGCAGATGATAACCACCGAACGGATTGACGATTTTCCGCTGCTGCTGGCGGTGATGC
>NZ_CAKZMJ010000033.1 GCF_937128415.1 uncultured Caldilinea sp. | reverse complement strand
ATGCTAGGCATCTTGCAGTATATTGCGCCGACCCTTCAGTTCCTGGTTGGGTTGTTGATCTTCCATGAACCCTTTGATCAGACGCGCCTGATCGGCTTCGCCATGATCTGGCTGGCCCTGCTCATTTATTCTGCAGAGGGCGTCATCCACCAACACGCGCTGCGCGAGGCGCGTCTATGAACCCTCTCGCCTACATGCCTCCGATCGTGCTTGCAGCCACGACAAAGAATCCGATAACGCCGATGATGCCGATGATTAACATAATATAAAATATCTCCGAAAAACCGTTTTCGCCGTGCATTGCGGCCCTCCTGTTGGAAGAGGAAAATCAGAAGATGAAAATGTTCTATTTCTGAAGACGATGTAAAGTCAAAAAGGTTATGATGACTTGCTTTTTGCTCATGCGGGATTCATAATTGGAGCAAGGTGTAAACTGGGACCACCTGAATACCGATAGACAGGAGTGGAAAACGGTGGAAGAAAAATCCTCGACGATTGCCCAACCCGCAGAGAAAATGCGCTATCTTTCCGAGCTAATGGTGTTTCAAGACCTTTCCCCGCGCGAGATGGAGGAGCTGAATCGCATCACGACGATAAGCACCGTTCCGAAGGGCCGCGTCTTTTACCGGCCGGAAGAGCCGGGCGAGGTGCTCTTCATCCTCAAAGAAGGAAAAGTTCAGCTATATCGCATCAGCCCGGAAGGAAAAAAACTGGTGATCACGACGCTCGGCCCGCACACTCTGTTCGGCGAGATGGCGTTATTGGGAGCGAAGATGCACAATACGTTCGCCGAGGCCGTCGAAGACTGTCTCATCTGCGTGATGAGCCGCAGCGATCTGGAGCGCTTGATCTTGAACAAGCCTCAGGTGGCGCTGCGCATCTTGGAAATCACCGGTCGCCGTTTGCGCGAGGCGGAGGAACGTCTGGAGAATATGGCGTTCAAAGGAATTCCGGCGCGATTGGCCAGCATGCTTCTGCGTCTTGCGGAGGAGCAGGGGAGCAACGAGATCACCGGCTTCACCCACCAGGACCTGGCGGAAAGTGTAGGCACCTATCGGGAGACGGCGACCCAGGTGCTCAACGATCTGAAAGCCGCGGGCTATATCGACATCGGGCGCAAGCGCATCACGATCCTGGACCCCGAGGGCCTGGCCACCGTCGCCGAAAGTTGACTTGCGCTGAACCCAGCTTCAACACGATGTGTAGTAAATTAAACGAAAAAGTTATAGATCAGTTGACATTTGCCGGAAACGTCGCTACAATCGTTCCTGAGATTGTGCCTCAAGGCACAAACTGATGGAAAACATCAGATTTGCTTGCTCTCACAAGCTCGTCTGTCAACGTGAATCTTCAGGGCGGCGATGAGTTTGGGCGACAATGCATTCTTGAAGACAAGTATAGATCATTCCACAATTCAGGAGGTCTTTTCATGACGCATGTGATTTTTGACCCTTGCATTCGCGATGGCGCCTGTGCAGAGGTGTGCCCTGTAGAGTGCATCGTTCCGGGATTCCCGGAAGATGAGTGGCCCTGGTACTATATCGATCCAGATACATGCATTGACTGTGGCGCGTGTGTTCCCGAATGCCCGGTCGACGCCATTCTGCCGGAAGAAGACCTGCCCGAAGAGTATCGATACGCCGCCGAATTGAATGCTCTGTATTTCTCTGAGGGGCCTGGCTACTCTGCACTGGAGAAGATAAAGTCCTAGACCCGTAACGGGCGCTTCAATCCGAATCAGCCGACCCAAGGAACCTCTGGCGACAGGGGTTCCTTTTTTGATCGCAGAAATCCATTGGGTGTCCCTGTTTCAGACTTTTCGGTCTGATTGCACCCGTTGTTGATTCCATCCGTTGTAAGGAGCCGCATCCATCTCTTTTTGACGAAAGTGTGTATTAGTATGGACCATCCGTATATCGAAACCGTTCCCGACTGGTCTGATGTGAAACGCGCTCTGGTGATCGTCGCCCATCCGGATGACGCCGATTTCATTTGCGGCGGCGCCAGCATTCAAATGGCGCGACAGGGCATTGAAGTCACCTACATGGTGTTGACGAACGGCGACAAAGGCAATCACAATCCAGAAATCACGCGCAACCAACTGATCGCCATGCGTCAGATTGAACAGCGCAAAGCGGCGAGCCTGTGCGGCGTCAAGGAAGTGCTCTTTATGGGGGAAGAGGATGGCTTCCTGCGTCCGCATCGCGCCATTCGCAAGCGCGTGACGCGCGAGATCCGTCGGATTCGCCCAGAACTGATCATCTGCACCAATCCCGACCGCTATTTCGTCGGCGACGGCTATATCAACCATCCAGACCACCGCAACGCCGGCTTGATCGCCATTGAGGCCATTTTCCCGGCCGCCGACAACCCGATGTTCTATCCCGACCTGGCCGACGAGGGCTATCACCCCCATAAGATCAAATATCTGTATGTGCACGGCCATGAGGCGCCGACGCTGAAACTCGACATTACGGCTGAAATTTCCACCAAGATCGAGGCTATCCTCTGTCATCGGTCGCAGTTCAGCGATCCAGAAGGCGCCAAACAACGCTGGCTGGAGACTTGGGGCGAGAAGCAGCCAGATGGCTCTGTTCGCTACTTTGAGTTCTTCAAAGTGATGAAATTCGGTTGATTCGGCAAGTCCTCTCTTCCATCAGGAAGATGCGCCGGACAATCCCCACATCCCAAGCAACACCGCTGCAATGAAAAAATGGGGAGGACTCCAACTGTTGGAATCCTCCCCATTCGCCGTTGTGTGCGGTTCAGCGCAGAATCACCGCCCCATCTCGGCCATCATCGTCGCCTCCTGCTCGTTGGCGAAGGCGGTCAGGTTGTCCAGCGTGGCCTGAATGTCGGCGCCCTGCATGATCTCATTGAACGCCCGGGTGGCGGCGTCGCGCACCGCCTGGTAGGAGATCAACTGAGGCTCGTAGGCGCTGTAGGGCAGCAGCGCCACGCCTTGTTGGAACGGCTTGTTCGCCAGGACGGCCTCGGAGAAGTACTGCGCCGTGCTGGCGCGGGTCGGGAAGTAACCGCTGATCTCCACCCAGCGCGCCTGAATTTCCGGCGAGGTGAACCACTTGATGAAAATCCAGGCGGCCACTTCTTGCTCCGGCGTCGTCTTGGCGATCATCACGTCGCCGCCGTAGATGTTCTGCACCGGCTCCGGCGTCGTGTGCGGAATCGCCGCCACGCCCCACTCGTCCGGCGCGCGCCCCTGCTCTTCCGCAACTTTGGCGATGTCGGCTGCGTAGAAGGGAATGCCCGAGGTGGAGCCCTGCGTGAAAATCGCCTTGCGCGCAGCGAATTGCGGATTCGGGAAGCCTTCGGTGAAGAAATAGGCGCAGCCCGAGTCGTAGAGGTCCTTGAGGAATTTCATCGCCTCGACGGTGGCCGGACCGTTGTAGATATAGCCGGTGCCGTCTTCCGTCAACACATGGCCGCCGAAGGCGAACGTCCAGGACGCCACGGCGGAAGCGTCGTCGCGCAGGATGTAGCCGCCGGTGCCATCGCCGTTGGCCGCCGCCGCTGCGCACGCCATCTCCTTGAATTCAGCCGGCGTCGTGGGCGGGCCGGAGAAGCCCAACTCCTCGAGCCACGTTTGATTGTAATAGATCACCTCCATCGAGCGGTTGGGCGGCCAGCCCAGGCGCTGGTTGTCAAACAGCGGATTCACGCTCTGCTCCAGGAACGCCGGGTAGAAATCGGCGATCTCCTCTTCGCTCATCCCCCATTTCGGATCGTACAGCAGCAGGTTCAGGTCGACGAGCGTGTCGTTGAGCTGATAAAAGGACTGATCGTTCTGATAACCGACGAGCAACGCAGCGGGCAGTTCGCCGGCGGCAATGCTTGAGTTGACCTTGTTGCGAATTTCATCGTAGCCGCCCTGGTTCTGCGCGTCGATCGTGATGCCAAACTCATTGGTTTCGTTGAACTCGGCGATCAGCGCTTTCAACCCCTCTTCGCGTCGACCAGAGTGCTGATGCCACCAGACGACGGTCTGCCCGCTCGGATCGACGTTCGTATAGACGCCGCCTTCCTGCGCAGGTTCGGCTGTAGCCGGCGCTTCCGCCGCTGGCGCTGCGGGCGCCGCCGGGGCGGCCGGCATCGGCGCGCAAGCCGAAACGGCAAACGCCGTCACCAGCAGAAGTGCAATGAGCCATCGAAATGCTTTCATAGGATCTCCTCTTGAAAAACTGGAACGATCTGCTTCCTGAAATTTATATTCACAACGGCCGAGCCGCTGTTTGACGCTATCCTTTCAGGCCGGAGGTGGCGATGCCCTCGATAAACGTTTTCTGCGTGAAAAAATAGAGCACGATGACCGGCGCCATGGTGATCACCGAACCGGCCATCTGCAGATGAAATTGCGCTCCCGCTTCATCGATGAAGGCGAAGAACCCATAGGTGATGGGGCGCCAATCGGGCGTCGTCGTCACCAGAATCGGCCAGGCCAGCGCGTTCCAGGCGCCGATGAAGCTGAACAGCACCAACGTCATGAGGGCGGCCCGCGAGAGCGGAATCATCACCTGCAGCAGATACCGCAGATGGCCGGCCCCGTCGATCTGCGCCGAATCCCACAGGTCGCTCGGCACCTGCATGAAAAACTGGCGCAGCAAAAAGATGCTGAAGGCGCTGGCCATAAACGGGATCGTCAACGCCGGCCAGTTGTTGATCCACGGAATCGGGCCGACGCGACCTAGCCAGGAGACGGTGATGAAGTTCGGCACCCACGTGATCGCTTCGGGCAACATGAGCGTCGAGAGCAGCAGGCTGAAAAGCAGATTTTTGCCCCAGAACTCCATGCGCGCAAAGGCGTATGCGGCCAGCGTGCAAAAGACAAGCTCTCCGGCCACCGTGATGGCGGCGATGCGCACGCTGTTCCAGATGTAGCGCGAGAAATTGGCCTGATTCCACGCGTCGATATAGTTGCGCCATTGCGGCGTGCTGGGCAGCCATGCGCCGCCGTTCGCCTCGGTGAGATTCATCAGCGAAACGCTGACGGTGTATAGAAAGGGCACAATCGCCACCGCTGCGCCGAGCGTCAGCACCAGATAGGCGCCCGCGAATCGGAATATAGGTGGCTTCTTCCTCTGCTGCGCAGATGCGACTGCTCGCGACTGCGCCAGCGCCTCAGCCATAGTGCACCCGCCTCTCCGCCACACGATTGTTAATAATCGTTAAAACAATGATGACCACCAACAGCAAGACGGCCAGCGCCGATGCATAGCCGTAGCGCGTGTCGCGCTGGAATGTCTGGAAGATCACGACGCTAGCGGTGTCGGTCGTGCCGAGCGCTGCGCCTGTGCGCAGCACGTAAATATGGTTGAAGGCTTTGAAGGTGCCGATCACCGAATAGAGCGTCAGAAAATAGATCGTCGGCGACAGCAACGGCAGCGTGATATGGCGAAATTGCGCCCAACGCCCGGCGCCGTCGATCGCCGCCGCCTCATACATTTCTTTGGGGATATTGCCCAGCCCGGCGAGAAAGATCACGGTGTTGAAACCGAAGAAGGTCCAGACGCCGTAGATCATGATCACGACCAACGCCAGGCTGGGGCCGCCGGCCCAGGCAGGCAACGACACGCCCGGCGTCAGCAGATTGAAAACGCCGTTCGGCTCGTTGATCCATCCCAGTGCAGGAAGCCCAAAAAAGTTTAGAATGCTGTTGATCGGAGCCGTCGGACGATTCGAGAAAATGATCTTAAAAACAGCGGCGGTGCCCACGAAGGGAGCGATGTAGGGCAGGAAATAGATCACGCGAAAGAAGCTGCGCCCTCGAATCTCCTGGAAAAGCAGCACGGCGAGGATGAGGGCGACGATCAGCTGCGGAGGGATGGTGCCCAACGAGTAGTAAAAGGTCGCCAGCAAGGCGTTCCACCAGACGCGGTCTCCCTGGGCAATCACGCGCGGCGCCTCTGCGATCAACACCCAGGCGCCGAGGATCAACGCGGCGGCCCCCATCAGCCGAAAGATTGCACCGGCCATGGTCTCGCGATGGCTGGCGCTTTTCCAGAGTTTCCAGGACAGCCAGAGCAGGAGAAAACCGGCGCTGATCAGGATCATTTGGGAGGCGAGATCCAAACCGCCGCCTGCGCTCAGAGAATTCTCGATCCGTCTCTCCAGTTCAGCCCAGGTCAGCCAGCCGATCGCCCCCGCCAGCGCCAGCAAAATTGTCGCCAATGTGAATGAACCGGTGTAGTTGCCGTAGCGATGACGACGGCGACGCAGGCGCGCCATCAGCCAGGCGCTCAAGGCGCCGAGGATCAACCCACCCAACATCAACCCCATCATCTGCATCACCTGCGGGGCGGTCAGGGCTTCGCCAAGGAGGCGTTGAAAATTTTCCGGCGTGTTGCGGGCGCCGCGCAGCTGGTTGGGAATGTCGAGCAACAGCGGCAACAGCCGGACCACCCAGCCCAGCCCTGCTGAGACCATCACGCCGAAGGCAACGCCGGGCGCCGCCCAGCCCCAGAATGCATCGTTGTGCGCCCTTGCTTCATGGGCGCCTCGCCACAGCGCACGCACCGCCAGAAAGATGAGCGCCAAAATGCTCCAAAAGCTCAGAAGGTAGATGAGATCCCCGATTGCGGTGATGTAGTTCCCCAGCCCATCGAATGTGCCGGGAATGCGATTGATGCCGCGATGGGTGCTCATGAAGGCTGCAAAGACCAGCGGAAAGAGGCCAAAGACGCCGACGATCAGAAAGGCCGGCGTCAGAAAGAGGTAGGCCAACAATGCCTCGCGCACGCGTCGGCCCTGTCGCCCCGACAGAATGTTGCGCCTGGCGGCGACGGGAAGAGCGCGAGGCGTCGAAGAGGCGGATTTGGTTTCGCCGGTCAGAAGCGCGTCACTCATGAAGCCTCTGGTCTATGCTTGGATGTCTCGGCGGGCGCAGGGCTGTTAACATCGCAGGTCAATCTTTGGGAAATTGGACCGTCGCCTCGCTATGGAGGGAGATCGTGCAGGGATGCATCGACTTCCAATCCTCCGAAACAAGAGAGAAGTCTGCATGATTGGGAATCGCTTCCTCATTTAGTATAGTAAACGCAACAGGATGCGTCAATTCTTTTTCAGAATTTTTCCATGCCGAATGATTGCACAACCATGTTAACGGGCGGTCAAGTAGCCGTTAACATTGGGAGCAATTTCTCACTCGCCAGAAACGATTCCTGACAAAACGATTCCTGACAAATCGTCCGCTCTGCGGCATACTATCTTTATGACGACAGAAATACAGCAATTCGCCGAGTGTTTGCGCACCAATATTCAGAAGGTGATCGTCGGCAAGCGCGAGGTGATCGATACGTTGATCATTGCGCTGCTCTGTGAAGGACATGTGTTGATTGAGGATGTGCCCGGCGTCGGCAAGACGATGCTGGCGCGAGCGCTGGCCGCCAGCATCGGCAGCGATTTTCGCCGCATTCAATGCACGCCCGATCTGCTCCCGAGCGACATCACCGGCGTCAGTATCTTCAATCAGGAGACGCGACGCTTTCAGTTCGCGCCCGGCCCCGTGTTCACCAATATCTTGCTCGCCGACGAGATCAACCGGGCCACCCCGCGCGCTCAGGCCGCCCTGCTGGAATGCATGGGAGAGCGACAGATCACCGTCGACGGGGAAACTCGACCGTTGCTGCGCCCCTTCCTGGTGCTCGCCACACAAAATCCGATCGAGTTCGAGGGAACTTTTCCGCTTCCGGAGGCGCAGCTCGACCGTTTTCTTTTTCGGGTGCGACTCGGCTATCTTTCTCCTGACGAGGAGGAAGCAATGCTCGTTGCGGTCGCCGGTCGTCATCCCATCGAGCAGCTCGGCGCCGTCGCCTCCGGGGCGGAGGTGGTCAAGCTCGCCGAGCTCATTTGGAGCATACGCGTCGATCGTTCGGTGCGGCGCTACATCGTCGCTTTGATTCACGCCACGCGCCATCATCCCGACCTGGCGTTGGGCGCCAGCCCGCGCGGATCGCTAGCCCTCTATCGCGCCTCGCAAGCGCGTGCGGCCATCGCAGGCCGCAATTTCGTGCTGCCTGACGATGTTCAGGCCATCGCTCCGCTGGCTTTGCCACATCGTTGCATTGTCCGGCCTGAAAGCGCACTGCGCGGCCGCAGCGCCGACGAAATCATCGCCCAGATCGTGGAGAGCACGCCGCTGGATCTCGGCGCCGTCGACGAGTGAGCGTCATGAACCACATCTTCTGGGCGCTGCTGATCCTCTTCGCCATCGCCGCCTTGATGCGCATGGATTGGGCTTACTACCTGGTCTATGTCGTCGGCGGCGTGTGGGCCTTCAGCCACTGGTGGGTGCGTCGCACGCTCCAGCGACTGCGCGTGAAGCGGCGCATCCCGCAGTACGCCTTCACCAACGAAGTGGTCACCGCCGCGATCGAGATTGAAAACTGCTCCTGGCTGCCGTTGCCCTGGTTGCAGGTGCAGGAGGCGGTGCCGCTCGACCTGAAAGACCAGCCGGACTATCGCGTCGTGCTGAGCATCGGCGGCCGCTCTGCGCTCCGTCACACCTACCGATTATATTGTCGCCGCCGCGGCTACTACACCGTCGGGCCGTTGAGCTTGCGCACCAGCGATCTGTTCGGCTTCGTCGATGCGCGCTGGCAGGAGGCAGGCGGCGACGAGCTGATCGTCTATCCGGCGATCGTGCCGCTGGAAAAACTCGGCCTGCCGGGGCGCATGCCCTTTGGCGCACTGCCGACGCGCCGCCAGCTCGACGAAGACCCGGCCCGTCTCGGCGGCGTGCGTCAATATGTGAGCGGCGACAGCCTGCGACGCATTCACTGGAAGGCGACCGCCCATGAAGACACGCTCCTGGTCAAAAAGCTGCAACCCTCGCAAGAGCTGCCGGTTTTTATTGCGTTGAATCTAGACCGCTCCGCATATCCGGCGCGCGCGTTGATCGGCGCCAGCGAGTGGGCGATTTCGATCGCAGCGTCGATCGCCGGACACATGAGCGAGCAGCGTCAGGCGGTGGGGCTGGCCTCGAACGGCGTCGATCCCTTCATCGAGGGGCCGGCCGCACCGATCGGCCTGCGCGTCGGGCGCAGTCATCTGATGAACGTCTGGCGCTTGCTCGCCCGCATCCAGCTCAACGATGAAGCTCCGCCCCTGCACGAGTGGCTTCCTCTCCAGACCGCCAGTTTGCCCTGGGGAACCACCGTGGTCCTGATCGCACCCGGCGTGGACGAGAAAGACCTGTGGATGCTGCACCGTCTGCACCGACGCGGGTCAAACGTCGTCGTTCTGGTCTGCGCCGGCCAGCGCGATTTTCGTTCGATTCAGGCGAACGGTCGTCGCCTTGGACTGCGCATTTTGCCGGCGTTGTGGGAGAGCGACTTGCAGGCGGTTGAACAACGATTAAAGCAGTTCGAGTGATCCCCGGAGATGAAAATTGCCTGACCAATCGTCACGAAGACGCAAAGCCACAAAGAAGGAAGTTCGAGGGATCGTCCAGAGATGAAAATCGCCTGATCCAGAAAGGACTTGACATGCGCCTGACCGAGGCAATCGATATAGCAGAATTGGAAACGCTGCAGAGACGTTGGGGGGCGTTCCCCGTGGCGCAGACGACGCTGAACGTCGCCGATCCTTTCCTGAGCGGCGAGCATCAGCAGTTGGCCTCGAATGGCCGCCGCGCCGAGATCTGTTATGTCCTGCATCGCGGAGACCCGATGCAAGGGGTGCTGCTGCACGCCAAGACCTTCTATCCGGAGGGCATCTATCGGCTGCCCACGGGCGGCGTGCACACTGGGGAGCGCATCATGGAGACGGTGGCGCGCGAGATTTTCGAGGAAACCGGCCTGCGCATCGGCGAAGGCGATGACGACGCGCAAGTTGAACGTTGTCTGGGCGTGTTGGCCTACGAACTGCACCATGCAAGGTTGGGCGCCGTTTCGTTCGCCACCTATCACTTTCTGGTGCGCATGCCTCTGGACGCAGCCATCGCGCCGCAAGACCCGGAGGAGTCCATCCGCGGCTGGCAGTGGCGACCGGCGACGGAGTTGCCTTGGGTCGCCGATCTGTTGGCGATGACCTATCGGATTTCCAAAGAGTGGGCGGATTGGGGGCGCTATCGCGCGCTCAGCCATCGATTTGTGGCCGAGCGCCTAGCGTTAAAGTCCTGATGCGGCGAGAAGAGAGATGTCAGAGGTGTTCCTGTTGGCTGTCGAGCGCGGTGCGCGTAAAGAAAAGCTCCACCAGGTCGACCAGGTCATCCGGGCTGGCGAGCCAGCGCCAGTCCATCACCGTCTGCAGCTCCGTGTCAATGACGCCCGGCGTGGTTCGCACCCAACTCATCACGTACCCCGTGATGGAGCTGAGCCGCTTGCCGAGCAACAATAACATCAGGTCAAAGTTGTGGCTGTGGTAGCAGTTGAGCAGCCACACGCGCTTCACTTCCGGGTGCGGGGGCAGGTCGAGCAACGCCTGGAAGCATTGCCGATCCATGCCGGGTTGTACGTCGAGCATGACGTTCACCGCCACCATGTTGTTGGTGCTGACCTCCATCTCCAGTTCAAGGAGAGTGTCGATGTCGGCGCGGCCGCCGAAGCTCAGCAGGGTGCTCGTCTCCCGCACGCCGTCGACGCTGCGCACGACATCGAGCATGAACCTGTTAAAATCGGCGACGTCATGAATCAGACACGTAAAACGCAGATCGGCGCGCTGGCGCAGCCAGTTTGTCCACAACGGTTTGACGCCTTCGCCTCGATAGCGGCGCAAATTGTGCAGCATCTGCTCACGGGCGGTCTCATCCTTCCCGCACATGATGTCTACGTCGATGATGGCGAGAATCGGCTGGATCGAGCGCATGGTGGGCGGCGCACCACTTTCTTGAACGGTGTTTTTCGGCATGATAGCGATAGTGTAAGGCCAACAGCCGCCGACGACAAATTGAAATCTACGGAGGCGTCATTCTGCCGATTTCCACACCATCTGCAAGATTCGTTTCCCGTGCACCCCTTTTAGAGCTTGGTCAGAGGCTGGCGGATGAAGGCGAGGTTTTCTGGAGAGCCGCTCTCTGTTCTTCAAGCACGACTATCTTAAGTTGGTCGCCAATCTGCGTCTGCGTGCGTTCAATGGTGCCGACCGGCGCTTCGACGACATAGCGACTGTTGCGATAGATCTTGCCGATGGCCCACGGCTTCATCGCCCGTTCTAGCCCTACGACGCGATGGTTCTTGTCCACGTAGATGACGTCGATCGGGATGGACATGAACATGCAGTGAACGCCATGGCAAGGCTCGAGGATGATTCCATGCCCTTCAGGCAGGTCGCGCACTCCGATCAATCCGCGCAGTCGCGCCCAGCGCGTGTTCGCCATCTTCCCGTGGCTGAGCACGATCGTATTTCGACTTCGGTTTTCAACTTGCACCATGTTTGCACACCACCCTTTGTTTTTTCATCGGATATTGCGACGCCGACCGCCTTGATAGCGCCGATCCTGATGAAAATCATACAGGCTCATCCTCTGTTGCGCTTGACGCCCTCGCCTTTGTTGCTTTGCGTTCTCAGAACAGGCTGAACTGCAGCCATATCGTCAACAGGGCGCCGCAAGCCAGATAAGGCGCATATGCGATCGCCGTTTTACGCGTCGCCCGTCGCGTCGCCAGCAGGACGAACGCTGCGACGCCGCCGAGCAGCGCGCCTACCAACAGCGCAGTCACCACATTTGGATAGCCGAGCATCATGCCGATCACGCCCGCCAGTTTCACGTCGCCCATGCCCAAGGCGCCGCGTCCGACGATCGCCAGCAGGAAAAAGACGCCAAAGCCGACCACTCCTCCAAGCAGCGCGCTGGGAAGACCCGGCGCGCCGGGCAACAAGCTGATGGCGGCGACGACGATCGCCGCCGGCGCCAGCATGATGTTGAGCACGCGGTGATGTTCGAAGTCGATCACGGCGACGGCGAGCAAAAAGAGCATGTAAACCCAGCCGATGCCCGTCTGCACGCTCCAACCCCAGCGGGCGACGATCACGACGGTGAGCAAGACGCTGGTCAGAACTACAATCAGATTGCGCCTGCTGGCAAGAGGCTGGCCTCCCCGAAAAGCGAGGCCCAGATGTTGGCGCCTCCACCCCCTTTGGAGGCCATCGGATGCGGGTTTCGCTGCGCCAGCTTCTGAGTCGCTCGGCTGCTCCCTTTGCGTCGCCCTGGGCAGAACGTCGGCGGCCCAGTTCACCAGGCCGCCGCCGATCCATCCTACAAACGCTGCCAATAAACCGAATCCGATCTGTTCGCCTGTCATGGGATCAAACTCGCTGCTCGCAGTTGCCCGTCCTGGGCGGGTTCGCCGGTGGTGGAGCCGCAGAAAGTGACGCAGTTGTTGCTGCAATCTTTGGTGGCCAACACGGCTTTGCTGGTGATGGCGCGCACCGTGCGCGGCATGCCGGGCTTCGGGTTGAGCCGGAAGGTGTGAATCCAGCCGGTCACCTTGACGCAGCCAAAATCGGTCACATAATACGTTTGCGCCTCCTGTCCTGTGCAGTTGCTGCCGGAAGCGCAGTTGACGGACGTAAAGAGCGGCACGGCCACCGACTGCCCGGCTCGGGCGTTGACGTCGTCCTTGACGCCCGCCTTAATGCCGCGCAAACCGGGGATGCAGGCGGGCAGTTTGACGCGGCCGCCAAAGCTGTTGCGCAGGCGGCAGGCCAGCTCCGCCGCGCCGCATCCGTTTGCCTTGCATGGGTCGACGTAAACCTGCTCGTTGGGCGGCGGATCGGGAAAATCCATCCAGCCGCGCGATACGGTCGTGGCGACCGTGAAGTCATCGGCGCCGTCGCCGTCCAGGTCGCAAATGTAACAGTCGCACACCGGTCGCGGCTGGCCGTTGATGGTGCAGGTCGCCTCCACCTTGTCATAGTCGGCGTCCCAGATGACGACCGACTGACCACATGGCGCATCTTTGAACAGTGCAGCATCCAGCGCAATCGGCCACAGGCCGCAAGCCGAATCCGCTGCGCCGCACGCCGAGCGAGCCGTGGCGCCGACTTCCACCGTGCCGTTTTCTCCGCCCCATCCTAACACGCGGCCGATCAGAACGGCGGCGTGCGTGCGCGCTGTGACGGTGACGCGATTGCCTTGAACGGAGACGGAGCTCAACGCAAGGTCGGTGTTGTTCATGCCGTTGCGTCGCATGAAATCGCGCGCCTTGTCGATCGCGCTTTGGACGCCTCGCCCCATGCAGAGTTCACGCGCCGCCGCCAGCGCGCCGGCGTCGGCTGCATTCTGAAGTTGACGCCGCACCGCATACACGTTGCCGGCTTCAATCGTGATGCCCGCAAACGCGAGCAACACCATGAACATGAAAGCGAATTGAATGAGCGACTGTCCTCGTTCGTCGCCGAAAAGTTTTCGCCTGCTCATGATCCACTCTGGGAGGTGTCAGAACCGTAATGCATCATCGTGGCCGATGCGCTAATCGGGATTTCGCCCAGACCGATCAGCTCCCCAAATTGCGACCGATAGAGCACGCGCACGCGCACTTCCACCGGCGCGCCTGGCGCAGGGCATCCCGCCGAAGTAGGGTCGGGAGAGATGGTCACATTTTGCGGCAAAATGCGAACCCCTGCCCTGTTGGTGGTTGCGTTGGTCTCGTTCACGACTGCGTTGATAATGGCGGAGCGCAGCGCTGCGCGGTTGCTGGACAGACAGGGCGTGCGCGAATAGAGCCGCGCTCCCTCGCGCGAGGCGTTCAGGACGACGCCGTAATGTTGGTAGGCGAAGCCGAGATCGACGGCCCCCACCACCAGCGCCAGCATGAGCACCACGATAAAACTCATCTCGATCAAATTGGCGCCGCGTTCTGAACGCCACCGGTTGATCAGCCAATTGGGCCCGGTCGCCGAACGATTCAGGCGGACGCCTTTCTCTGTTTCTTCTCTTGCGCCCATAATCACCTCCTGGAGCCGTCAAAGCCGAGAACCTTCAGACGACGATCTGCGAATGTTGTTACGATCTGCGAATGTTGCGCCGCCTTCGACGCTGCACTGTGAGCGGCCTTCTTCATTGTACGGAAATCCATTTCATGGTCGCTACTGCCAAAAGATCGATCCTGGCGCGTGAGCCTACTGCTTTTGGCGTTAGATGCGCCAGCAATGCGCGCTCTGTTTTGCGCGCGGCGCAGAGACGTTTTGCGATCTAACGACGCATGCGCCCCGGCTCGGTCGGCATGAAGGTCGACGGCTGGATGAAAAGCCCCGCCGCCTCGAGCCGTGCGTAGAATTTGGGACGCACGCCGGTGGGGGTGAAATAGCCCTGCACCTTGCCGTTTTCGACCGTCGTCTGCACAAACTGGAAGATGTCCTGCATGACGATGGTGTCGCCCTCCATGCCCTGCACTTCGGCGATCTGGACGATCTTGCGCGAGCCGTCGGAAAGGCGGCCCAGGTGCACGATCAGGTCAAAGGCCGAGGCGATCTGCTCGCGGATGGCTCGCAAAGGCAAGTCCATGCCGGCCATCAACACCATGGTCTCGACGCGGCGCAGCGTGTCGCGCGCGCTGTTGGAGTGGACAGTGGTCATGGAGCCTTCGTGGCCGGTGTTCATCGCCTGAAGCATGTCGAGCGCCTCGCCGCCGCGCACCTCGCCGACGACGATGCGGTCAGGACGCATGCGCAGCGCGTTGATCACGAGCTGACGGATGGTGACTGCGCCCTTGCCTTCTACGTTGGGCGGGCGAGACTCCAACCGCACGACGTGCGGCTGTTGCAGGCGCAGCTCGGCGGCGTCTTCGATGGTGATGATGCGTTCATCTTCGGGAATGAAGGAGGAAAGTGCATTGAGGATCGTCGTCTTGCCGGTGCCCGTGCCGCCGGAGACGACGATGTTCAACGCAGCTTTGACGCAGGCGCGCAGGAAATCGGCGATGCCCGGCGTCATGGCGCCCTTTTTGATCAATTCATCCGGTGTGAGCGCATGTTTGGGAAACTTGCGGATGCTGATCGCCGGCCCAATCAGGGAAAGAGGCGGGATAATGACGTTGACGCGCGAGCCGTCGGGCAGGCGCGCATCGACCATGGGGCTGCTCTCATCCACGCGACGACCCAACGGCGTCACGATGCGTTCGACCACGCGCATGACGTCCTCGTTGTCGCGAAATTTGACGTGGGTCAGCTCAAGTTTGCCCCCGCGTTCGACGTAAACCTTTGAGGGGCCGTTCACAAGAATTTCCGTGACTGCATCGTCGGCCAGCAGCGCTTCCAGCGGCCCCAAGCCCAGAATATCGGCCACCAGTTGGTCGAAAATATCGGCGCGTTCGAGGCGGCTCATCGGCAGCCCCAGCTCCGCCAGCGTTTCATTGAAATAGCGCTCCAGCGCCTGCCGCACTTCGGCGTTGTCCGTGCGCGTTGCAGTCGGGCTGAGCTCCGTGAGCAGCCGTTGTTGGATGCGGTCGCGCAGCTGGGCGTAGGCGGCGTTGGCGCCCGGCCGTTCGCCGGGCAGCCGCCCTGGGCGGGCGCGACCATCCACGTCGGTGGGGGGCTTCAGATTGAACATCTCTCCCTCCTCTACTTCACCCAAATTGGATCGTATTCAGGCCACGGCACGCGACTGATATTGGTGGGATTGCGGCCATGTTCGTCCATCACGAAGATTTGCACAAGGCCTTCTCGGTTGGAGAAAAAGACGATCTGTTTGCTGTCGGGCGACCAGGACGGATGCTTGTCCCATTCCCAGTCGTTGCGCACCAGCGACGCCTGCTCGGAGGCGTCGGGCCGCGTCTTCCAGATGTCGTCCGAGCCATGTTCGGTTGTCACGAAGGCGATCCAGGCGCCGTCGGGCGACCAGACCGGATCGTAGGCGATGGCGGTGGAGAAGCGCGTCAACGGGCGCGGGGGCAGCTCGCCGAACTGCGAGGTCACCGGCAGATGCAGAAGAATCTGTGGACGCCCGTCGACGTCGCCGGTGGACACGCGATACTGCCCATCAGGCGAGTAGCGTTCAGACTCGCGCAGCTCCTCGAAGGCTTTGCCGTACAGCTCGAAGCTGCCCAGATACTGACGGTTGGAGCCGTCAGGATCCATGACGTAAAAGCCCGGCTGATCGGGGTTGTCCGATTTGAAGATGATGCGGTTGCGGAACATGCGCAGGGGCAGCGGCGTGGCCGTGGGCGTCGGCGTAGCCGTCGGCGGCGTGGGACCAGGCGTCGGCGTCATCGTCGGCGTCGGCGTCGGCGTCAAGAGCGGGATGACGGTGCTGGCTTTCATGCAGGCGGCCGCAGTGTCCGGCAGCGGCAGCTGACACGCCTGGCTGTACATGTCGTAGGCGTTGATCAGGTCGTTGCTGTTGAAGTAGACGTCGCCTGCGCCGATATAGGCGACGTAGAGCATCGAGGCGGTGACGTCGCCCAGATAGTTTGGGCGCTCGGTGTAGACGGAACGCAACAGGCTGACGGCCTCCAGCCAGCGCTGCTGGTCGAACGCCTCTTTGCCGCGCAGGAAATTGGTGACGAGCCGGGCTTCGGTGATCGCCTCCGGCGCATTAGGCCTGTACTTCAACGCTGCGTTGAAAAAGTCGCGCGCAAGGGGCGCTTCATCCGGCGCAGGCGGGACCTTCTCCAGAATGCGTTTCCCCTGGCGCAGATTCAACTCGTAGAGCAACGCAGCAACTTCATCGCGACGATAGTTGATGTCCAGGGTCTGGATTTGCAGCAGGGCGTTGATGGCGTCGAGCTCCATGCCGAGACTGTGCAGCCGCAGCGCCTGCTCCATCAGGGAATCCAGCTCTTGTTGATGGCGAATCTTGAGGATGCGACTGTTGACGTCGCGATACCCCGGCGCCCGAAGTTGCAGGGCGCTGTACATCGAAAGCGCCAGCTCGCGCAGCCCTGCGTTGTCGGCGATGACCGCTTCGTTGTAGAGCGCGGCGAGTTTGCGCTGCTGATCGACCTCGATCAGCCCGTTGCTGGCTTCGGGATGGTCCGGCGCCAATGCCAGCAGCGCCTTGAAGCGCTGCTCCGCCTCGTCAAAATTGCCCGCCGCCAGCGCCGCCTTCGCCTGATTGAGCAGTTGCATCTGCTGGCGTTGCAGCTGCGCGTTGGCGAGCATCGGCAGCAGCTGGGCGCGCACCATCCAGACGCCTGCGAAAAGCAGCCCCAGGATGACGAGGACCATCGCCGTGCGCACGAGCATCGCCCGCCAGGGGATGATCCAGCGCTTTTCTTTGACCTGGGTCTTGGCCTCCAGCTGCGCCTTGAACTGCGCATCCTGCAACATTTGGGCGATGCGCGCGTCGCCGGGGTAGCGCGCTTTTAGAGTCTCCAGGGCGCGGATGGCTTTTTCCCATTGCCCAAGGTGAAAGTGGGTGGCCGCCTCCTGGAAGAGCGGATCGTCGTATTCGGTGGAGTTTGCGCCAAATGTTGCCGCCATCTCGGTTTCCTCCTAGCGCGCCATTGCCTGCAGCGATTCCATAATTTGGGGCACGACGGGGCCAAGGATCACGACGAACAGCGCCGGGAAGATAAAGAGCACGAGCACCAGCACAATTTTGACGGTGGCGCTGTGCGCCTGCTCTTCCGCCAGTTGACGCCGCTTCAAACGCATCTGATCCGCCTGCGTATGCAGCACCTGCGCAATGCTCATGCCCAGCATGTTCGACTGAATCAGCACCGCCACGAAGGTGCGCAGCTCATCGACCTGCGTGCGGTCGGCCATATGGCGCAGCGCCTCGTTGCGCGGCACGCCGACGCGCATTTCGCTGACGACGCGGCGAAATTCCTGCGACAGGGCGTTGTCCCACTGCTCCCCCACGCGCAGCATCGCCGACTCGAAGGCCAGCCCGGCTTCGACGCCGATCGTGAGCATGTCGAGCGCATCGGGCAGGGCGCGACGGATTTCGACTTTGCGTTTCTTGATGCGCTGATTGAGCCAGAGCTTGGGCGCCATGAAGCCGATGAAGAGCGCAATGAAGGCGTTGCGCAGGGCGACGAAGAAGGGATCGGCGTGGCCGACCAGCAGAAAATAGCCTGCTCCGGCGCCGACGCCCAGAACCACGCGCAGCCCGACATAGTCGACCGCACTCAGGCCGCCCGGGTTGCCCGCCTGGATCAGCGCCGTGTTGATCTTTTCCAGGTTGTGCTGCGGCATCATCTCCGCCACGCGCAGGCTGATGCGGCGGAAAAGCGGCAGGATCATCCGTCTGACGAACGGTTGGTGCAGCTCCTCATCGACCAGCCGCCTGGGGTCGACCATGCTTTCCATGCGTTCGGCCACGGCGCGCGGCGCGCCGGCCGGCGAAAGCGCCATCCAGACGGCGATCACCGTCGCCGCCACCAACAGGCCAAAGAGCATGGGCGCCATCGTTCCACCGATCAGACCGAGCGCTATATCGAGAGCCATATCGTCAACCTCGCGTTTACACCTTGATATCCACGATTTTGCGAATGATCAGAAAGCCGATGGCGATCATGCCGCCGGCGATGAGCGGCAGAACGCGCGGCCAGCCCGGTTCGAAGAAGGGGTTGAAATAGCCGGGGCTGATAAACGAAAGCGCCACCGCCAGAAAAATGGGCAGGCCGGCCAGCACGTTGCCGGTCATGCGCTGTTGAGCGGTCAACACCTGCACCTCGCGCAGCACGCGCACGCGCTCGCGGATGGTGCTGCTGATGTTTTCCAGAATGGTGGAGAGGTTGCCGCCCATCTCATACTGCACGGTGATGGCGGTCACCACCAGGTCAAAGTCATCGCTCTCCACGCGCTCGGCCATCAGTTGCAACGCCTTTTGCAGGGGCAGCCCCAGGCTCATCGAGCGAATGACGCGCTGGAACTCGGTCGCCGCCGGTTCAGGCACCTCGCGGGCCAGCAGCTCGATCGCCTGCGACATGCCGTAGCCGGCGCGCAGCGAACCGACCAGCAGCGTCAACACGTCGGGCAGCTGGGCGGCGAACGCCTGCTTGCGTTTCACCTGGCGCTGTTTCATGTAGAAGAAAGGAATAAAGCAGAAAACGCCGGCGACCATCGCCCCCACCAGCGGCCCGCCGCGCAGCGCGCCGATTGCAAAGCCCACGGCGCACAATCCTAACAACAGCGCCGTAAATTCGCCCACCGTCAGCGGCACGTTGGCGCGCAACAACAGCGCCCGCCATTTTTCGGCCAGGCCAAAGCCTCGCGCCAGCCGCTCCAACAGACGAAAACGCTCCGGCCGCTCTTCCTGCTGGCGGCCGCCGCTGCGGATGTAGTCGGTCAGGCCATACTCGCGCAGGCGCTCTTCAACGGGATCTTTGCCCGGCATCAACTGCCGAATCGACATGAAGAGGCTGAAGATGGCGAGCCCCACCAGGATGGCGACGATGGCTTCTCCAGACATGGTTCACCTCGCAGCGCCTGCTGAACTGAAACGGCGGAACATGCGGCTCAGCGGGTTCGACGAAGGCTGCGCGGGCGCCTCGACCGGATGATCCGTTTTTACGGCCTGTTTCGTCGTGCCCGCCACGAACATGGCGGCAAATTCTTCGATGGCGCGCGCCACTGCGCTGCGCCGATGGCTGAGATAGAGCGGCACCCCACGGTTGATGCTGAGGCTGACCAGCGGCTGGTCGTCGGGGATCGTGTGGCGGATGTGAACGTGCAGCCGCGCTTCGATATCGTCCTTGGAGACGCCGCCGTTGATGCCGGCGCGATTGAGCACGATCCAGACCCGCTCCTCCGGATAGCCGCGCGCCACCAGCTGATCCAGCAGCAGCCGCGCGTTGCGCAGACAGACCAGCTCCGGCAACACGGTCATGACGACGTAGTCGGCGCTGTCCAGAAAGGCGTAGCCGCTGTCGTCGAGCAGCGCGCCGAGGTCGATGACCACCCAGTCGAACATGAGACGAAGCTGCGAGACGATCTGCTCGACCTGCGGCAGGCTGATCTCCAGCGCGCCGTAGAGAGGAGGCGGCGCCAGCAGCACCTGCAAGCCCGACGTGTGACGGGCAAGCACGCTCGCCACCAGATCCTTGTCCAGCCGTGAGGCGCGCGCCAGCAGGGTGCTGATGTCCCGCTCCCCTTCCAGGTTGAGCACGACGTCGAGGGCGGGGGCCGAATAGTCGGCGTCGACCATCACGACGCTTTGCCCCGTCTGTTCCAGAATCGCCAGCGCCGTGTTGACGGCCATCATCGTGCGGCCGGTGCCGCCTTTGGGGCCGATGAAGACCACCACCTTGCCGACGCGAATCGCCTGACCGACCGGCTCGTCCGGCATGCGGTTTTCGGTCAGAAGCTGGTGCACCGTGCTCCAGAACTCCTCGGCCATCAGCGGCTTGGTTACGAAGCCGCGCGCGCCGCTGAGCACCGCCTGCCGCGCCACCGCCATGCCGTGTTCGTCCACGATCACGACGACCACAGCATTGGGCACGGCCAGCACCATCTGGCGGACCACGTGGGGCGCCGGGGAGCCGTGCAGGTCGTCGTCGATCAGAACGAGATGGGGAAGCAAATCCTCGGCCCGCCGCGGGGCCAGCTCCGGCTGCGTGACCCAGAAGATGCGATGCTCGCCCGCATACTGGGTCAAGATGGTGTCCACCTGTTCGCGTAACAGCTCGGACTCAGAGACCAACATCACGCGCAGCGTGTCGCCTGGACTGATCCTTGCCACGTTATGCCCCCTCTGTCTGTTGCGTGTTGCGTGTTGCGTGTGGCGTGTTGCGTTCTAAGTGGGCAATTGGTCATGCACCCTGGGCCGTGCAACCCGCACTGCGAAACACGCGCCGCAGAGCACGCACCACGAAACACGATTCCCATCTCTATCGCCCCGGCCCGGTCGGAATGCTGTAGCGGTTGATCAGATAGTCGATGTCCACCGGCGCGACCTCGAAGGGCCGTTCGACGCCGGGCGCGCGCAGCACGACGTCGATCACGCCGCCGGCGTCGATCAGATATTTCAACGTCAGCGCGTCCTGCGGCGCCAGCGTCACCAGCAAGGAATCGGGGCGCACCGCAGCCGGCGCCGCCTGCTCGGGCGCAGAGGCGTCCAGCGGACGGATGCCGCCCACCATCTCTACGATGGTGACGTTCTGCAGCACCGCAAAGGTGGCCTGCTGCTCCTTGTCCTCCTCCGTTGCAGCGCCGATGCCGCGATTTTCTGGGAAGGGAAGCGAATAGAGGATGTCGATGCGATCGCCTGGCTTCAGCACGCCGACGCGGCTCATCAGGTCCTGGCCTGGGATCGCCATCAGCACCTGATCCTGGCTGAGGAAAAGGGCGCTGCGTCCGTCCGCCGCGCGCACGTTGGGATCGACCAGCTTCTGGATCAGCACAGGCTCGCCGCTGTAGAGGGGGACCAGCGTGAGCTTGCCGACGGCGGCCTCGATGCTGTCGAGCGCGCCTTCCGGCGTCGAACCCGCCGGCAACTCGATCAGCGTGAGGTCTTCTTGCGTAAGCAACGTGCGTGGCTGAAGGGGGCGGCTCGCCGCCACGACGGAGATGGTCGGGCCGGAGACGTCGGCGGCGACCGGCGCAGCGGCCACGCGGTTCAAGGTGGAATAGGCGACGAAACCGGCCAGCACCGCCAGAATCACGCCGGCGAGAAACCAGATGAACCCTCTGAGTCGAGACATAGTTTTTCCACCCTTTCGGTTGGTTCGGCGCACCCTTTGTCCGCTGCGCCTCGCCGGTCTTCCCGCCATTTTGTGCGCCGAAGCGCCCCGTCACGCCTACAGGAGCGCCGTAGGTTCGACCCCTGGCCGGACGCAGCGGTGGGGCGGCCTGTCACGCCCCAGCCGTCACCCCTCGCGGCGCATGGTGGACGCAGCGGACAACATGACGAAACCTCGCCCTCCTAACGTCTCGATCATCATGCGCGTGAGCAGGTCGGCGCGATAGCGCACCTCGACGCGCACGGCGTCGGCGTTCGGCCGCGTGACGGAGACCGTGATGTTTTCGTTCACCAGGCCCGCCGTCAGCCGACGCGCCGCCTCCGCCGCCTGCGCATCGATGCACGAGAGCGGACAGCCCGCCGAGGGCGCCGCCACCGCCGCCCGCGCGCCCTCGCGCGCCGCGTTCGAGATCGTGACGTAGCTGAAAAACAGCAGGCTTATTTCGATAAATCCGATGACCAGAAATAGAAAGAGGGGCAGGATCAGGGCGTACTCGACCAAATCCTGTCCTCTTTCCTGGCCAGCGCGAGGTTGCATATTCACCTCTTTTGGCCTGTTACGGGTCGCCCTTTTAACGGCGGCGGTCTTGCATGCGCTCGTGGTCTACACTCAGATTTCTGTTTGAGGTCAGTTCCCGCCACCTGTTGCAGCTGCGACAGCACCGGCGAGGGCGTTCCACATGTTCTGGATCGATCCACCCAACGCCATCAAGGCTGCGACGGCCGCCAACGCCAGCAGACCGGCGATCAACGCATACTCGATGAGGTCCTGCCCTTCTTCCCGTTCGAGGTATGACTTAAGAATCAGATAGTAGTACGTAATCATTTGTGCTCCTCCTGTTGAGCGATTGACTGAGATTGACCCACTGACTGTTTATTCTGCGAAGCGCCTTTGCACCGGAGGCGCATCACATACATTCCACACGGCGTCCGGCGGCGGCTCGATGCAGGAGTGCGATGGTGAAGCAGGAGTGCGGGGGATCGGTCTGCGTGCGCCGGAACGTCCATCTACGTTCTAGCCAAGATAGTACTGGGTTCGGCTGCAAAAGCCATCGGCCTATTGGTCGAAGTTGTTGGGGAAGGGCGTCGGTCAATTGCTGGCAAAAATGGGGGGGTGGAGTTGGCGGTCAGTCGTAGGGTGCGTCACTTGTCAGAGGAAGATCGGAATGGGGGCGGGCGCCCTCAAATCCTGGACATTGAGCTGAAGGCGTCGGACGCCCTGCCATTCGTTGACCTCAAGCTGAAAGGCGACGTCGACGCGGCTGCCTTCGCCGAGGTGTTGCGCCCACTCGCCCTGATGGAAGGCGACGGCGTCGTAGACGACCCCGTTGCTCCCGTCGTCGAGCACCAGGCGTAGATGTTTGTCGCCGCCCACCGTGCGCACGCTGCGCACGCGCACGGAAGGCACCATCAACGTCGGCGGCGGGTTCTCCTGCCCGGTCGGCTCGAGGCGGGTGAGCTGCTCGGCCAGCCCCCAGGTGATCTGCGAAAGCGGCGTCACCGCGTCGATCCAAAGCGTGGGGCGCAGCAGGCTCCGATCGGAGAGGCGTTCCGCCGCCAGCGCCTCCAAGGCCTCGCGCAGGGCCGGCTCGTGCATGCGCTTGACGGTGAAGCCGGCGGCGAGCGGATGGCCGCCGTGCCGCACGAGGAGATGGGCCACTTCGTCGAGCGCCTGGCTGACGTCGAACTCCGGGATGCTGCGCGCGCTGCCGCGCACTTCCTCGGCGTCGCGACGCATCACCACCGCCGGACGATAGTAGCGTTCGGTCAGTCGGCCGGCCACCAGCCCGACGACGCCGTGCTCGAACGCCTCGCCGCCCACGATCAGGATGGGCGGGTCCTGCGCCAGGCGTTCGGCGAGCTGCTGCTCCGCTTCCGCCTGGGCGGCCTCGGTGAGCGCGCGTCGGCGTTCGTTGAGGGCGTTGAGCGCGTCGGCCAGCTGATGGGCCTCGTTGGGGTCGCGGGTGCGCAGCAGGCGATAGGCCAGGCGGGCGTCGCCCAGCCGGCCGGCGGCGTTGAGACGCGGGGCCAACCGAAAGGAAATCGCCGTTGCATCCACCAGCCCTTTGCGCAAGCCGGCCTGCAACATCAGAGCCTCCAGGCCGGGGCGCGGGGCGGCGTTGATGCTCTCCAGCCCGCGGCGCACCAGGCTGCGATTTTCGTCCAGCAGCGGCATCATGTCCGCCACCGTGCCGAGCGCCACGAGATCGAGCAGGCTGGCCTCCACCTCGGGAATCTGGTCGGGCGAAAGGGGCGACCACCGTTCATGCGCAGCGGCGCGCAGCACGGCCTGCGCCAGACGAAAGGCGACGCCGGCGCCCGCCAGCCGTTTGAAGGACGCGGGGCAGTCGGGCCGTCGCGGGTTGATCACCGCCAGCGCCGGCGGCAGCTCTTTGCCCACCGAGTGGTGATCGCTCACGATCACGTCCAGGCCGCGCTCGACGGCGCAGGCCACCTCGGCGAGGGAACGAACGCCGCAGTCGACCGTGATCAAGAGCTGCGCCTGCCCGGCGATGCGCATGACGGCCTCGCGGTTGAGGCCATAGCCCTCGTCGACGCGGTCGGGGATGTAGGGGCCGACGCGGCCGCCAAGCGCCTGCAAGGCAGTGACAAGCAGCGCAGTGGAGGCGACGCCGTCCACGTCGAAGTCGCCGTAGACGCAGATGGTCTCTTGTTTCTCCAGCGCCTTCAGAATGCGTTGCACGGCTTTGGGCATGTCGCGCAACTTGTAGGGGTTTTCCACTGCAGCCTGCCCACCGTTGAGGAAGGCGTTCACCTCGGCGGGAGTGCGCAAGCCGCGGTTGTAGAGCGCCTGCGCCAGGATCGGGTGCTCCGGCGTGGCGTTCAAAAAGGCGTCGGGCGCTGCAGGCGCAATCTTCCAATGAGCTTCTCGCCGCGGCATGGTATGATTATACTGTTGCGAGGAGTTTGCCCCAAGCAGAGGGCTTTTCAGGAGCCGCCCATGTCAGCGTTCGCCGTCCATCCTTCCTATCTTGCCGATCAATACGCCGGGCCGGACAAGTTGCGCATCCGCCAGGAGGCGCATGCGCTCTACAGCGAACGCCCGAACGACTTTTTCGACTGGGCGTTGGCGCGGTTCGAGCTTCGCCCTGGTCTGACCGTGGCCGACATCGGCTGTGGGCCGGGCGCCTATCATGGCCGACTTCACGCCGCGGGCTGCCGAGTGATTGCGCTCGATAGCTCCTACGGCATGGTGGAGGCGGCGCGCCGCCAGGCGATGCAGGAGAGGCTCGACGTGTTGGCGCTTCAGGCGGATGCGCAGGCGCTGCCGCTGGCCGATGCAAGCGTAGACCGCGTGATGGCGAACCATATGCTCTATCACGTTCCGGAGCAGGCGGCGGCGTTGGCGGAAATGCGCCGCGTGCTCAAGCCGGGTGGCCTTGTGATGTTGGCGACCAATGCTGCGGACGCCGGCGCTCTGTTTCACAAGGCGCATTGCGAGGCTGCGCTTGCGCTCGGCTACACGCCTGCTCCCCACGCGACGGAGCGCTTTCATCTGGGGCATTGGGAGCTGGTGCGCCAATTTTTTCCAGATGCAGAGGCGCACGTGCGCAGCGACGCCTTTCTCTTTCCCTCGTTGAGCGCGGCGCTGCGCTACTATGCAAGCGCCCATATCGACGCGCTGGAAGATCGCCCTGCGGACGGCAGCCATGCTGCGCGCTTGTTGCCGATGGTGGCGGAGCGGCTGCGTCGCCATTTGGATGCACAGGGTCGGCTGCGCGTGCCCAAGGATGCCGGCTGTTTTATCGGCAGGAAAAACCTGTGAAGGAGAGACGAAGAAAGACAGGCGGATCATGAGCGATGCACTGGAGCGCTTGCGTCGGCTGGCGGGATTGCGCCCTCAAAAGAGCCGGACAGAGCTAGCCTACGTTTCGGTCGATGCGGACGGCGGGCTGCGCTCCACCCTGTCTTCGGCCGCACAGGGGCGGCTGGAGGAGCTGGCGCCCGGTCAGGAGGTCGAAACCGCCGCCGGTCGCTGCTATGTGGTGACGACCGCCCTTCCGCTTGACGTGGAGCGAGGGCGCGAGCGGCTGGCGAACGCACTCGATGCGCCCCCCGCCGCGTTGGCGCTCTTGCATCCGGAATTTCGACTCAGCGGCGACCTGCGCTTTGCCGACGCCGCCTTTCTCGACGCCGAAACGACGGGGTTGGGCGCGGGCGTCTATGCGTTCATGGTGGGGGTCGGGACCTTTGAATCCTGGAATCATAAAGCGAGCGTGGAAGACGACCGCCGTGAGGGCGCAGCGTCGTCTGCGCCCACGCACTTTGTGGTTCGGCAATTCTTTATGCGTCATCCTGGAGAAGAAGCAGCATTGCTTGCTGCTGTGGCCGAACGGGTCGAGCCGAAACGATGGGTGGTGACCTTCAACGGCCGCAGTTTTGACCTGCCCTTGCTGCGCAGCCGCTATCGTCAGCACCTGGCCTTCTTGCCCGCGCACGCTCATCGCGCCTCTCGGCTGGGGGAGGGGCAGCCGCACCTCGACCTTCTGCCTCCGGCGCGGCGTCTCTGGCGGCGGCGGTTGCAGAGCTGCCGTCTTATCCATCTGGAGCAGCGCATTCTGGGCGTCGAACGCAGCGAGGAGGATGTGCCGGGCGCGTTGATTCCGGCGCTTTACCTAGAGTATCTGCGCAGTGGGCAGGCGGGCGAGATGCGCCGCGTCTTTTATCACAACCGGGAGGACATCGTTTCGATGGCGGCGTTGGCGAGCTATCTTGCGCGGGCGTACACCTCGGAGCTCATGCACCCTGAAGCGTTGGCGGCGGAGGATTTGTTCTCGCTGGCGCTCTGCCACGAACGTCAGGGGGCGACGTCGCTGGCCGAGCGCGCCTATCGTCTCGCCCTGGACATGGCGGCCACAGATTCCCTGCGCAGCGAGGTCTTTGCACATTGGTCTGCGTTGCTGAAGCGTCAGGCGCGCTGGGAAGAGGCGGCGGAGCTGTGGCAGCGCTGGCTGGCCACCGTCAACGGCGCGGACGCTACGCCGTTTATTGAGCTGGCCAAATATCACGAATGGCGAACGCGCGACCTGGAGCAGGCCGAGATGTGGGCGGGCTGGGGCTTGCACACGGTGGAGGCGCTGCCGGCGCACCGAAGGTTGCCGGGGCAGCGCGCCGACCTGGAGCGTCGGCTCCGGCGCATTCAAAGCAAACGAAAAGATGCAAAGTAAACGAAAAGATGCAAAGCCGACGCATCTGTGACAGAATGGCAACATTATCAACACTTCGTCCACCCACAATGATTTCCATCAGCCTTTTCATCATGACACGGAGGATCACATGACATGGAGGATCAATCGATGAGCTACAAGTTCCCCAGCCCAGAATGGGTGAAAGCGTTCGAGGAGCAGATCAACAGCAGCGACGCCTACGCCAATGCCGCCAAAACCTGGGAAGGCGACATCACGCTGATCATCGACGGCGGTCCGGGCATTTATCTTGACCTGTGGCATGGCAAGTGTCGCGCCGCCGAATATTTGACCGACCCACACAGCAAGAATCCGGAGTTCAAGATCACCGGAGACCTCGAAAAGTGGAAGAAGGTGCTCGCCGGCAAACTCGATCCGGTGCAGGGCATGGTGACGCGGCAGCTCAAGCTGGATGGGAACCTGGTCAAGATCATGAAGAACGTCAAGGCTGCGCAGGAGCTGGTGCGTTGCGCCACGCGCGTCCCGACCACGTTCGAGTAGCGTATTTCGTGGGGCAATCACATTCCCGGAAATCAGGAAAAGACTATGTGGTATTTTTCCTCTCCCTTTGTGGTTTTCGGCGAGGAGGCGCTCAGCCATCTGGAGCAGTTGACCGGTGAGCGGGCGTTGATCGTGACCGACGCCACGCTCACCCGCCTCGGCATTGTGGCGCGCGTCGAGGAGGCGCTGCACAAGGCAGGCATGCAGACGCGCGTCTTCGACGAGGTGGAGCCGGAGCCTAGCCTGCAGACGACCCAACGGGGGGCGCAGGTGGCCGCCGACTTTCAGCCGGACTGGATCGTCGGTCTGGGCGGCGGCAGCCCGATGGACGCCTCCAAGGCGATCTGGGCCATGTATGAGCGACCTGACCTGGAGCCGACCGAGATCAACCCGATGATCACCCTGGGATTGCACAAGGCGAAGTTGATTGCGATCCCCACCACCGCCGGCACCGGCAGCGAGGCGACCTGGGCGCTGGTGTTGACCGACACCGAGGAGCGGCGTAAGTTCAGCACCGGCAGCCGCGAGCTGGTGCCGACGCTGGCGATCGTCGATCCGTCGCTGACGCAGGGGCTTCCTCCGCGCATCACCGCCGACACCGGTCTCGACGCGCTGACGCACGCCATTGAAGGCTACGTGACCGTATGGCGCAACGATTTCACCGACGGCCTCTGCCTCAAGGCGGCGCAGCTTGTGCTCACGTATCTGGAGCGGGCGGTGCGCGATGGCGACGACATGGAGGCGCGCGAACACATGGCGAACGCCGCCACGATCGCGGGGCTGGGCTTCGGCAACGCCAACCTGGGATTGGGGCACGCCATGGGGCACAGCTTCGGCGCACTCTTCAAGCAGCCGCACGGCCGCGCAGTGGCGCTCTTCCTTCCCTATACGATCGACTACACCACCAACGGCGGCCTGGGTCGCTACGGTGACATCGCCCGCTTCGCCGGCCTCACCGACAGCCGCGACGAGGAAGAAGCGGCGCGCGTCCTGGCGGCGCGCGTGCGCGAGCTGGAGCAGGCGGTCGGTCAGCCGATGTGCATTGCGGAGTTCGGGATCGATCGCGCCGCGTTTCGGGAGATGCTTCCCAAACTGGTCGAATACGCCGAGCAGGACACGCAGTTCTTCACCGCCCCGCGCATTCCCGATTCCGAAGAGCTGGCGCAGATGTTTGAGTATGTGTACGAGGGGCGCCCGATCGATTTTTAGGACGTGACGAGCCGCAGCGACGGCGCTCCCTTCTCCACCCTCTCCCAGCCTTGGGAGAGGGGGTGGGGGGTGAGGGCATTCCCCCGGCTTCTGGGTCTGTCGAGGGTCTGCGGCTGCGAGCCGCAGCTACGGTGAATCCTGCCCCCTCTCCCAGCCTTGGGAGAGGGGGCAGGGGGTGAGGGCCTTCCCCCCGGCTTCTGGGTCTGTCGAGGGCCTGCGGCTGCGAGCCGCAGCTACGGTGAATCCTGCCCCCTCTCCCAGCCTTGGGAGAGGGGGTGGGGGGTGAGGGCCTACTGCGCTGCGGCGATTTTCTGCTTCCACAGCGACAGCGCTGCATCGCCGTTCCAGTGGAGGCCGTGGCGAGGATATCCTGCTTTTGTCAGCGCTCCCACCCGATGGAGTGAATAACCTCCCAGCCTTATCAGCGTCAGCACCTCTTCGATGCGCTGGCGATACCGTGCAGGCTCAATGCCGTTAGGATCGCCCCACGCCGCCACGATGACTTCGGCCTGGCCGCACGCGTGCAGGATGGCAGCGTCGTTGCCAACGCCGACCGCTTCGCAAGGTTCAACCTGATTGATCCTCGCCGGGTAAGGGCTGCGCAACGCAAATAAGTTGACGTAAATCACCTGATCAAAGGCGTTGCGGCGCGCCCACGCCTCGACCTTGCCAACGGTCGGATCGCGGCGTTCGGCGTCGGCGAGGGAAGGGTTTTTCTGAATCACCGTGAGCGTGCGAGCCGGGCGGTTGAGCTCGCCCAGCGCCACATGCAAGAGGTAACGATGGACAACCGGCGCAGCCGGTTGACACGTCAGCACGCGGCGGGCGTCTGTCCTGGGTGGGTCGAGGTTTTCTGAAAAGGCGCGACGCGCAGCCATTTCGTTTAGTTGGTCGTCGGCGTGATCGTTTCGGTGGGCGTGATCACCGGCGTCGCGTCGATCGCAACATCCGTCGCCTCGCCTTCGCTTGGGGCGACGGCATTGGTCTCTGCGGCCGGCGAGGTCCCCGCCCCCTCCTGTTGCCCTGCTGCCTCGGTGGCGGGCGTTTCGGTTGCCGTTGCCTCTCCGGTCGCCGACCCGGTTGCAGTGGCGTTTTCGGCTGCGACGTCGGTCGACTCTGCGGGGGCCTGAGGCGTTTCTGCAGCGTTTTGGGCGGACTCCGCCGGCGCCGTCTCCCCGGCGTTGACCGTTTCTTGCGCCGGAGCTTCAGCGGCTGCAGCGGCGGCCGCCTCTTTCAGCGCCTGTTGGCCTGCCTGCAGATAATTCGCAGCGGCCCAGAAGGCGTAGGCGAAGAGGAGGACGCCGAGGATCGGCCCAAGTACGGCAATCAGAGGGCGTTTTTGTTCTTCCATCGATCACTCCTTTGCTCAGGCTAAAATTTTCGTGGATTTGTGGTTTCAGTTGACTGTATTTTTAGCTCACGTCGCCGTGGCCGCGCCAGAAGCGCTCGACCTGGGCGCGCAGCGCCGGGTGGCGCTCCAGGGTCGGATCTTCTGCGAAGAGCTTCTGCGCCGCCTCACGCGCCAGCAGGATGGTCTCGCTGTCGGTGAGGTGGGCGATGCGCAGCTCGGGCAGGCCGCTCTGCCGCGTGCCGAAAAATTCGCCGGGGCCGCGCAGCTCTAGGTCTTTTTCCGCCAACACAAAGCCATCGTTGGTCTCCGCCAGGATGTCCAGGCGGGCGCGCGCCTCCGGCGATTGGGCGCGGGAGATCAGCGCGCAGTAGCTGGCGTGCTCTCCGCGGCCGACGCGACCGCGCAGTTGATGGAGCTGCGCCAGGCCAAAGCGGTCGGCGTCCTCGATCAGGATCACGGAGGCGTTGGGCACGTCGATGCCCACTTCGATGACCGTCGTGCTGACGAGCACCTGATAGCGTCCTTCGGCGAAGTCTCGCATCACCTGGTCTTTTTCTGCGCCGCTCAGCCGGCCATGCAGCAGGCCAACGTTGAGGTCTGGAAAGACCTCGCTTTGCAGCCGTTTATGTTCCTCCACCGCTGCGCCGACGTCAAGCTTATCGCTTTCGTCGACCAGGGGATAGACGATATAGGCCTGCCGGCCCGCCTCCACCTCACGGCGGATGAAGCTGTAGAGCCGTTCGCGCTCGGCCGGCGTGAAGCGTTTCGTCTTGACTGGCGTGCGGCCGGGCGGCAGCTCATCGATGCGGCTGACGTCCAGATCACCGTAGATGGTCAGCGCCAGGCTGCGCGGGATGGGCGTGGCGCTCATGACAAGCAGGTGAGGCTGGACGTCGCTTTTGCTGCGCAGCGCGCCGCGTTGTTCGACGCCGAAGCGGTGTTGCTCGTCGACAACGACCAGCGCCAGTCGGCTGAACTCCACGCCTTCCTGGATGAGCGCAGTGGTGCCCATCACGACGTCGATGGCGCCGCTCGCCAGGCCGGCCAGCGTCTCCTCGCGCGCCTGGCCCACAACGCGACCGGTGAGCAGCGCCACCCGAATCGGCTCGCCGTCCGGGCGTCGCAGCTGACCGAGAAGCCCGCTGATTCCGCGATGATGTTGTTCGGCGAGGATCTGCGTGGGCGCCAGCAGGGCGGCCTGCGCGCCATGCACGACTGCGGCCCACATGGCGGCGGCGGCGACGATGGTCTTGCCGCTGCCGACGTCTCCCTGCACAAGGCGCGTCATCGGAACCTTGCGGGCCAGGTCGTTGCGAATCTCTTCCAGGACGCGACGTTGTGCACCCGTCGGAGCGAACGGCAACGTCTCGAGGAACTGTGCAAGCGCTTCGTCGCCGAGCGGCAGAGGCTCCGCCGTCGCCTGTTGCAGCAATGCGCGACGCTGTTGCACGCCGAGCTGGATATAGAACAGTTCCTCGAAGGCCAGCCGTCGCCGCGCAGCCTCCAGTTGTTCGCGGCTGTCTGGAAAGTGGATCTGCGTCAGCGCGGTCGGCAGGTCGAGCAGGCCATAGGTCTCGCGGATCGACTCGGGAAGTGGATCGGGCACGAAGTGCACGTAGTTCTCGAGCGCTTCGTAAATCAGGCCGCGCAGGCGATTGTTGGTGAGACCTTCGGTCAGGCGATAGACCGGCGAAAGGCGACCCGTGGCGACGCGTTCTTCGTCAATGTCCTCGAAGACGGGGTTGTCCAACGTCTTCTGTCCCATGTAGAGACCGACTTTGCCGCTGAAGCGCAGCGTCGAACCGGGCTTCAACTGTTTGATCACCCATTTGTTCCACCACGTGGCGTGCAACGTGCCCGTCGAATCGCCGAGGATGGCCTGCACGACGGTGCGGTTGATGCCGACCTTGCGCTCGCGCACGTCCCACAGATTGGCGATGATCGTCGCCTGTTCGCCGGGGCGCAGCTGGGCGATGGTGCGCATCTGGCTGTAGTCATCGTAGCGATGCGGCAGATGCCAGAGCAGGTCGATGACTTTGACGACGCCCAGGCGCGCCAGCTGCTCGGCGGTGGATTCGCCAACGCCTGGCAGGATGGTGACGCGCTTTTCCAGGTCGGCGGGGTCGCGCGGCGGCTTGGGCTGTTGACGAGCCACGCGCGCCTGGGCTTTGTGCGTCGGTTCAGGCGGAGGAATTTTTGGGAGTTCCGGCGCGCTGGCCGGTTCGGACTCCGGCGCTTCGACGTCGGTTTGAGCGGAGAGCGCCGGCTCTGCAAGCAGCCCTGCGTTTTCATCCAGCGGCTCTTCGACAACGATGATCTCTTCGCTTTCCCCCGCAGGGATTTCCAGCGGGGGAAGATCCTCCTCTTCATCGATCAGCTCGCCGACGTCTTCAATGGTTGCGCTTTCGATGGTTGCGATAAAGTCCGGCGCGGCGGCGCGGCGGAGGGCTTTGGCGATGTCGGGGCGATCGATCGGTTCGGCGACGCCGTAGGCGCGCATCAGCTCGACGATGGCTGTGATCTGGCGCTCGTCCAGTCCTTCGCTTCGGGCGTCGTTGGCCCATCGCTCCGCCATGGCCTGCAACCCGCCGATCACCCCGCGGTTGCGCCAGCCCTGTTTTTCTTCGAGAGTGAGCACGCGCTCGATGCGCGTGAGAACTGATGAAGCTCCGTTCACAACGTCCCCTCAGTGCGCCCCTTCTCAGTGCATCCTCTTTCAATACATCCCTTCATAGACGAGCACCCCGATGGTGTTGGGGCCGAGGTAGGCGGCCAGGCTAGGGGGGTAGGGAACTTTGTGGATCGGCGTCCTGGGCAGCGTTTCGCGTAGTCGCTCGATCAGGGCATCGCGTTGGGCGTTGTAGCCATGCTCAAAGACGCCCATCTCCTCTACGGAGGCGAATTCGATGACGAATTCCGCCAGCTTTTCCACCACCTCGTCGCGCGTCTGCACTTTCTCCTGGGTCATCAACTTGCCGTCCTCCATCATCAACATCGCCTTGATGCCGAGCATGGAGCCAAGCAGGCTCTGAGAGGCGCTGAGCGAGGCGCTGCGCTCCAGGTAGGGCAGGCTTTCGCTGAAGCAGGCGAAGTAGAGATGAGGAATCAGTCCGTTGACGACGCGGGCGATCTCGTTGACGGAGGCGCCGGCTTCGGCGGCCTCCGCCGCTTTTTGCACGAGCAGGCCTAAACCAAAGGAGACGCTTTGGCTGTCGATCACGCGGATGGTGTAGCGCCCGCGCAGCATTTCTGCGGCCCTGCGCGCCGTCGCCCACATGGGGCTGAGCTCTTTGCTCATGTGGATGCAGACGATCTGTTCGCCTTCGCCGCTGGCATGGAAGATGTCGAGAAATGTATTGACGTCGGGCGCTTGCACCTCGGGCAGCCGTGAAGCGCTCACGCGTTGGGCCTGATGCACATGCTCAAAAAGCTCTTCGACGTTGAAGTCGGCGTCCTCTTCAAAAAAAGAGCCGCCTATCTTAAGTCGATGCGGAACGACGGCGATTTTGTATTTCTGAATGACGTCTGCGGGCAAAAAGGCGTTGCTGTCCGTAACAATTCGTACTTTGCTCATAAGTGCGCCAAAACGTTCGTTTATTCAATGGACAGGATATAATGGTAATGAGGCTGACCTCCATAAGCCAGCTCAATATCCTGTTCAGGATACTCTCGGCGCACTATTTCGGCAAAATCTTGCGCCGCCGCTTCGGCGACAAAGTCGCCATAATAGATGGTGATCAGTGCGGCGTCGCTTGCGTTCATCTTGTGTAGGAGGTCAAGCGCCACTTCGGTGACGCTGGCGCCGCGGCTCACCAATCGGCCATCATGCAGGCCGATGACGTCCCCCTGCTTCACTTCGATGCCATCCACGGTGGCGCTGCGCACCGCCTGGGTGATTTCACCGGTGTGCACGGCTTCAACCTGTGCGTTCATCTGCGCCGTCAGCTCGTCGATGTCCGTGATAGAGGGCGCATAGGCGGTGAGGGCGGCCACGCCTTGCGGCGCCGTGCGCGTGGGGAGAACTGTGATCTGGCGGCTGCGCTCGCCCTTCGCCGCCGCCTTGGCCGCCTGTTGTGCAGCCATCAGGATGTTGCTGTTGTTGGGCAGCACGATGACGCGCCGCATTGGCAATTGATTCACGGCTTCGACGATCTCGGCCACGCTGGGATTCATGCTTTGACCGCCCGCCACCACGCCCTGGGCGCCGAGCTGCCGAAAGATCTCCGCAAAGCCCGACCCGGGCGCCACCGCCACCACGCCGATCGTCTCCTCGTCCAGCGGCGCTTCGTCGGAGGAAGGCGGCGCCTGCGCAATTTCGCTTTGCATGGCGGCGGCCATGTCGTCCATGTTTTCGACGACGACGTCGGTGATGAAGCCGGTGGCCACGCCATAGGAAAGGGGAACGCCGGGGTCGAAGACGTGGACGTGCACTTTGACCAGATGTTCGTCGCCTTCGACGAGCGGGCACTCGCCCATGGCGGCGATGTCGCTGGCGATCTCGGCGACCGGCTTGTTGGGCTGTTCGATCAGAAACTGCACGTCAAAGCCCCAGCGTCGCGGCGGCAGGGGACGGTGACCCTTGCGCTCGCGCTGCTCGAAGCGCGCTTCCACGGCTGCGCTAGCTTCGGGCGCGTCGCCCATCTTCACCGGTTGGCCGGTGAGCGCCCGGTGCATGCCCTCAAAGACGAAGAAAAGCCCTTTGCCGCCAGAATCGACGACGCCCGCCTGTTTGAGCACGGGCAACAGCTCGGGGGTTCGGCGCACAGCCTCATCGGCGGCCTCGACGATGTGGGCCAGGAGCTCGCGCAGATCGCGCGTCCGTTGCGCCGCCGCTTCTGCGGCCATGCTGATCTCGCGGGAGACGGTGAGGATGGTGCCTTCGACCGGAGCGGGCACGGCGGCGTAGGCGGCCTCCGTTGCGGCGCGCAGCGCCTCCGCCATGTCTTGCACGTTGAGCGTCGCCTTCTCGCGCAGCGCCTGGCTGAAGCCGTGCAAAATCTGGCCCAGAATGACGCCGGAATTGCCGCGCGAACCATGGTGCGCGCCTTCGGCCGCTGCCGCAGCGACGGCGCTGACCGTCTCATGGCTGCGGGCGGAAATGTTCATCCAGGCCGATTTGATGGTCAACAGCATGTTGGTGCCTGTGTCGCCGTCGGGCACAGGGAAGACGTTCATGCGGTTGACCTGTTCATAATTATGGGCCAGCCATTCATAGGCGGCCTGAAAGAGCGACTGGAAGTCGCGCGCGTTCAGCGTCGTCAGCGGTTGTGCGTCCGGTTGGACGTCCTCTAACTCCATGGGGCGCTCGACCGGTTCGATTTCAGTTGTTTCTGCGTATTTGCGCTCTTCGTCGAGCAGTTTCATCGGCGATTTCTCCATGACAATTCTTTTTCAATTCCTTTTTTTTGTCGTCTCGATTCTTTTGCGTTGCTCTTTAATTTTTTTTCGCTTTTGTCGATGGTTGCGATTTTCTACTTTGTATAAACACCACAATCGTGCAAAGGATTCAAATTTTCATGGAAGGCAGACTGAAAGTCAATCAGCGTTCGTCCTTTTTGACAGAACAGAGCCGCCATGCTACATTTGAAATGTTGTGCAGAAATCACGCCCTGGGACCACGACGAGAATGTTGGCCAGGGTTTCTTGAATGCTTGGAGGATAGCGACAATGGCCAAGTGTCAACGATGTGGAAAAGGGACTCAGTTTGGCAACAACCGCCCGTGGTCCCGCAAGGCGACGCGCCGCAACTGGCAGATCAACGTTCAGAAAGTCACCGTGTTTGAGAACGGCAGAGCTGTTTCCAAGAAACTCTGTGCGTCCTGCATCAAGAGCCTCACAAAGGCGTGAAGCTGTCTTGCGTGTTTTTGCCATTTGCCCAGGCGTCATGCGCCTGGGCTTTTTATTTTGATCGCGTGCGATTGCATTCTGTTTTGGGGTTGAATCTCAATCGCTCCCCATTGACCGCGCTTTTTGCCCTCGTCGCCCATTCCCAGAAGCCGTCATCGCCCGTCGCAGCTGACCGCATCCGGCGTTGATCTCGATGCCGCGGCGCAGCCGAACCGTGGTTGGGATGCCGGCGTCGCGCAAGATTTGGGCGAAGCGCTCCGTCTCCTCGTCGCTTGTGGGCTGGAAGGGGCTGTCCGGAATCGGATTGAGTGGAATCAGATTGACATGGCAGAGGATGCCTTGCAACTTGTGCGCCATCTCTTGCGCCAGCTCCGGCGAATCGTTGACGCCGGCCATGAGCGCGTATTCAAAGGTCACGCGACGGTTGGTTTTGGCCACGTAGCGGCGCACGGCGGCCAGCAATTCGTCCACGGAATACGCCTTATTGATCGGCGTCAGTTGCGTGCGCAGTTCGTCATTGGGCGCATGCAGGCTGACGGCCAAACCGATCTGCAGCCCTTCGTCGGCCATGCGGTCGATCATCGGAACCAATCCCACAGTGCTGAGGGTGATGTGACGCGCGCCCAGGCCAAAGGCTTTAGGGTCGGTCAGCCGACGCAACGCACTCCACACGTTGTTGTAATTGTGCAGCGGCTCGCCCATGCCCATCAGCACGATGTTGGTGACGTGGGTTGGTCGCTCCACGTCCGTGTCGGGGGGCAGCGACGGGTCGGCGAGATAGCGGGCGAAATAGAGCACCTGCGCCACAATCTCGCCGGCGGTCAGATTGCGCGCCAGGCCGCCCTGCGCAGTGGCGCAAAAGACGCAGCCCATGGCGCAGCCCACCTGGCTGGAGATGCAGAGCGTGCGCCGTTGATCGTAAAGCATCAGCACCGCTTCGATGGTCTGACCATCCGGCAGTTGAAAGAGCGTTTTCAGCGTGTCGCGATCCTTTGAGACGACCTGTGCGATAGGTTGCAAAGGACTCACCGTGGCGATTTCGGCCAGCTTTGCGCGCAACGCCTTGGGAAGATTGGTCATGGCGTCAAAGTCGGCGACATAGCGCTTGTAAATCCACTCCCAAATCTGGCGGGCGCGAAAACGCGGCTCCTTCAACTCCTGCATAAAATCGCCCAGTTGGGCCAGGTCCATCTCCAGGAGCGAACGACGCGCAGAGGTTTCCATTGGAATCATCAATGCAATATCGGCGTTCATCGTGAGAAATTATACCCTGAATCAGGGGCGTCGGGCAATGGTTTAGGCTACATTTTCAATTTGACGCAACCGTATCGCGGATCACTGGCGCTGCAGCAGTGCGTCTGTTACAATAACGACATGAAAGCTTGTAGGAGGCGTGAATGAGTGCAAACTGGAGCCGAAATGCGTTCGTCTACCTGCTGATCATCGTTGCAGCGGCGACGCTTTTCATCAACGTCTATCGACCTGCAGAGGCGCCGCAGCAGATTAGCCTGACGCAGCTGGCCAACAAGATCAAGGCGGGGGAGGTCGACACCATCGTCGTGCGCGATGACGAGCTGCGCGTCACGCTGGCGGGAAGCAGTGCGCCCGTCATTTCGCGGCGCGAGCGCAGCGTGCCGCTCACTCAGACGTTGACCGGCCTCGGCGTCAAGCCGGCGCAGCTGGCGACGGTCAACATCAAGTACGAAGCGCCCGGCAACGCCGGCAGCTGGATTTCGCTGATGATCAACTTGCTGCCGCTGCTTTTCATCGGCGGTTTGTTCTTCATCCTCTTTCGCCAGACGCAGGGCAGCAACAATCAAGCGTTATCGTTCGGCAAAAGCCGCGCGCGCGTCTTCACCGGCGATAAGCCCACCGTGAAGTTTGACGACGTGGCGGGCGCCGACGAAGCCAAAGAAGAGTTGAAAGAGGTGGTGGAGTTCCTCAAAGAGCCGCAAAAGTTTGCGGCGCTCGGTGCGCGCATTCCGAAAGGCGTCCTGTTGGTCGGCCCGCCGGGCACCGGCAAGACGCTGATGGCGAAGGCGGTCTCCGGCGAAGCGGGCGTGCCGTTTTTCAGCATCTCCGGTTCTGAATTTGTGGAGATGTTCGTCGGCGTCGGCGCCAGTCGCGTGCGCGATCTCTTTGAGCAGGCCAAGCGCAACAGCCCCTGCATTATTTTCATCGACGAAATCGACGCAGTGGGGCGCTATCGCGGCACCGGCCTGGGCGGCTCGCACGACGAGCGCGAGCAGACGCTCAACCAAATTCTGGTGGAGATGGACGGCTTTGGCACCGACACCAATGTGATCCTCATTGCAGCCACCAATCGACCGGACATTCTTGACCCGGCGTTGTTGCGTCCCGGCCGCTTCGACCGTCGGGTGACGATGGATCGGCCGGACGTGAACGGTCGGCGCGCCATTCTAGACGTGCATGTGCGGGGCAAGCCGATCGACCCTAACGTCGATCTCGATCTGATCGCGCGACAGACGCCCGGCTTTGTCGGCGCCGACCTTGAAAATGTGGTCAACGAGGCGGCGATCCTGGCGGCGCGGCGCAACAAACGCGCCATCGGCATGGCCGAATTGCAGGAGGCGGTCGAACGCGTGGGCATGGGCGGGCCGGAGCGGCGCAGCCGTCTCATGACTCCGCAGGAGAAGAAGGTGATCGCCTACCACGAGGCCGGCCATGCGCTCGTCTCCCACTTTTGCAAATATTCCGATCCGCTGCACAAGGTGACGATCGTTCCGCGCGGAGGCGCGGGCGGCTATGTCTGGCGGGTGGCGGAAAAGGATCGCATGCTGGCGAAGCGCTCGTATTTCCTTGACAATATTGCCGTGGCGCTGGGCGGTCGCGTGGCCGAGGAGCTGGTCTTCGGCGACGTCTCCAACGGCGCGGCGATGGACATTCAGCAGCTCACGCAGATGGCGCGCGCCATGATCACCAAATACGGCATGAGCGAAAAGATGGGACCGCTCCAGTTCGGACAGCAGGAGGAGCTGGTCTTTTTGGGCCGCGATCTAGCGGAGCAGCGCGATTACAGTGAAGAGGTGGCCGAAGCGATCGACGCTGAAGTGCAGGAGCTGGTCAGGGCTGCGTATGCACGCGTGCGCAAACTCCTCTCGGAAAATCTCGACCTCTTGCACAAAGTCGCCAACGCGCTGCTGGAGCGAGAGACGCTCAGCGCAGAGGAATTCAGAGAGGTGATCGCGGCTGCATAGCGCCCGTTCCGCTCAAAAAAACAGGTTGAGGTTGCGCAATAAAACCCGGCCATCGCGAGAGTGGATTGAGCAAATAATCGACGGTGACGGTAAGTGCGGCTCCCAGCCGCACGTTCTCGGTGGAACGCAGGGCCTGGAGGATGCGAGGAAGCGCAGCTACGCCCTGCGCCTACGCAGATGCGTCGGATTTCACCGTAGGTGCGGCTCCCCGCCGCACGGTCTCGGCGAACCACAAGCTCCTAATGCAGCGCTATCAACCGAAGTGGATCGCTGCGCACGTCGGCAAAATCGCCGCGAGCGATGCTGCTGGACAGCGTCGCTCGCCCCCGACGCAAGAGTGACCGTCGGAAAAGTCGCGGCGCTGTGTGTCATTGCTCACCCGCGCGTCACTAAGATCACGCCGGTGACGATGATGAAGACGCCCGCCCAGCGCATGGCGCTGACCTGCTCGCCGAGGATGAGCGCGCTGACCAGGGTAATCAAGACGTACCCCATGCTGAGCGCAGGGTAGGCGTAGCTCAGCTCGACCCGGCTCAACAGCACCAGCCAGAAAACCGTGCTGAACCCATACGAGGCGACGCCCGCCAGCACATACGGGTTCATGAGCGCGCGCAACAGGCTTTCCGCCAGCAGGCTCAGATCGCCGCTGATGGCGCCGACGCTGCTCATGCCCCGCTTCATCATCAATTGTCCGAAGACGTTCAGCGAGACCGTCGCCAAAAGCAAAATCAATTGTTTCATTCATTGACTCCACGTTCGACCTATCTGCAACGCGCCTCCTCGGCGAGCGACCCACTCAACGGGCTGCGCTTCAGGGCATTCTACTCACGATCTGACCTTTCGAGAAAGTTGAGGCGGGATCGGTGCGGGTTTATTTGAAGGCAATCAGGCCAAAAGCCTGTGGGCGGGGCTGCACCCGGCGAAAGCCCGCCTCCGTCAGGCGGCGCGCCGCCCCGCGTGTGACCGTGGCGCCGGACTTGCTCTCCGGGTTGCCGATATAGTGAAAAAGACGACCGCCCCGGCGCAGCACGCGATGCAGCTGTCGGTAAAAGGCGAGCGAATAGAGCTCGCCCGCCAGCGTGAACATCGGCGGGTCGTGCAGGATGAAGTCGAAGCTTTCCTCTGCGAACGTTTCGATCAGCTCTGCACTGTCCCCGATCAAGGCGGTGATGTTCGGCGTCTCGAAGAGCATGCACGACCAGGGGTTTTGTCGGATGATCTCATGCACTGCGGGGTCTAGCTCGATGGTGATGACATGCTCTGCATCACGCGCAGCCTCCAGCGCAGTGTAGCCCAGACCGGTGCAGGTGTCGAGCACCCGCCCGTGAATGCGCCCCAACGCCCGCAACTTGTTCAAGGTGTCCTGGCGAGGGTCGACGCCTTTGATGCGATGCATGGGGACGCCGGAGATCAACAGCGTAGGCGCGCCTGCGGTGGGATAGAGCGTATAGACGCGCTGCGTCGCCTCGGAAAAACGTTGAATCTTCTCGACGCCCTCTGCGCTGCAGCGATAGCAGCCTGCGTCGTCCTCGGCGATCCTCTCAATCTGCGCCCACTCAAGCAAAAGCCCATTGTGAAAGCGAACGCCTTCCGCGCAAAGTTCAACTTCGCTGCGCGTCCGGTTCAGATCGGTGGACACCGCAACGCATGAACTCCCGTCCGTGCGCGCGGCAAGCAACGCACGGGCGGCGGATTGCGAAAGCGTGATGAAGGCGGTGCAGGCGCTCATTTCCTAATTATCCCTTAATCTTCACTTCATTTTTGCCTAAAGCAGCCGATTCAAATATATTGTAATGGATTTCACAAGAAGTGCTTGCCTGCGATGGGCGAGCATTTTTTTGTGAAGTCAAGAATTCTTTATCATAATCAATCCAAAAACCATCATTTACTTGGAGCAACAAGGAGGTAAGAGACGCATATGCGCAAGCTTCAATGGTCACTTGCACTGTTGGTCCTGGCAGCGTTGCTGTTCACGCCTCTGGGGGCGTACGCACAGGAGACAGCGCAGGCGGAGCCAACGCCTACACCTACGCCGCAGCCGTTGACGGTCTTCACCTCATATCCCTCTCAGGTCGTGGGCATGGATGAGACGGTGACGTTGGCGCTGAAGGTGCGCGCCGGCGAGCCGCAGGTCGTGCAGTTGTCGGTTGAAGATGCGCCGACCGGCTGGAACCTCTCCTTCCGCGGCGGCGGCCGCACGGTGAGCTCCGTCTTTGTTGACGGTAAAAATGACGCTTCTGTGGACTTGCGGCTGGAGCCGGCGGGGGTGGAGCCGGGAACCACGCACAATTTTACGGTCGTCGCGACAGGCTCCACGGGCCAGGTCAGCCGTCTGCCGATTCAGTTGACCGTGCAGGAGAAAGCGCCGCCTGCACTTTCGCTCACTACGGATCTGCCTGTGCTGCGCGGGAAGGCCACGACCACCTTCCGCTTCAATGTGACGGTCAAAAATGAAGGCGCCGATGAAATGAACGTCAATCTGACGGCGGACGCTCCTCCTTTCTTCCTGGTGACGTTCACGTACAACTCTCAAGATGTCACGTCGGTTCCGCTGAACGGCGGCGAGTCCAAACGCATTACGGTGGAAGCGAGGGCGCTGAATAACATTCCGGCGAGCCAATATCCGATTGTTGTCAGTGCTCAGGGGAACGACGTTTCAGCCTCATTGAATTTGACCGCGGAGGTGGTGGGTCAGCCCGAATTGTCGCTGACGACCCCGGATGGGCGCCTGTCTGGCGAGGCGAACGCAGGCCGCACGACCACCTTCAAGCTGGTGGTGAGCAACACCGGTTCCGCGCCGGCGCGCAATGTCACGCTTTCTTCTTCGGCGCCGAGCGGCTGGAACGTGACGCTGGAGCCTAAGGAGATCGCCGCCATCGAGCCAGGTCAAACCGTCGAGGTGACCGCCCAGGTGCAGCCGGCGGAGAAGGCGATCAACGGCGACTACGTCGTCACCTTTACGGTGCGCGGCGATGAGGTTTCCTCGAAGAGCATCGACTTCCGTGTGACGGTGACGACATCCACTTTGTGGGGTGTGGCCGGCGTGGCGTTGATCGCAGTGGCGGTGGGCGTCGTGGCGCTGGCGGTCGGACGCTTTGGCCGACGGTGATACAGAAAGGAGGAGTCGCCTATGAGCGTCGTCACCGCCAGTTCGCGGACGCCGCCGACCAAAACCCAAGGCCAGGTTGTCATTGAGACCTCCCAGCTCACCAAACGCTACGGCAAGTTCACCGCCGTAGACAACCTGAATTTGACCGTGCATCGCGGCGAGGTGTTTGGGCTGCTGGGGCCCAACGGCGCCGGCAAGACGACCACCATCCTGATGTTGCTCGGTTTGACCGAGCCGACCTCGGGATCGGTGCGCGTGCTCGGCTTCGACCCCTCGCGCGAGCCGTTGGACGTCAAGGCGCGCGTCGGCTATCTGCCGGACGCCATCGGCTTTTACGACGAGCTGACCGCCCGCGAGAATCTGGCCTACATCGCCCGACTGAACGGCCTGTCTCAGGCCGAGGCAGCAAAACGCATCCCGGCTGCGATCGAGCGCATGGGGCTGGGGGAGGTGATCGACCATCCGGTCGCCACCTTCTCCCGCGGCATGCGCCAGCGCCTCGGCGTGGCGGAGCTCTTGCTCAAGCAGCCGGAAATCATTATCATGGATGAGCCAACGCTCGGGCTGGACCCAGAGGCGGCGCACAACTTTTTGAACATGATCCTTCAGCTCAAGCAGGAGGGCATCACGATCTTGCTCTCTTCGCACCTCTTGCATCAGGTGCAGCAGGTGTGCGACCGCGTCGGGCTCTTCTCGAACGGGCGCATGATGATCAGCGGCACCGTCGCCGATCTGGCGCAGCGCGTGCTGCGCGGGGGCTATCGCATCACCGTGCAGGCGCGCGGCGAGGCCGATGTCCTCAAGCGCGCGCTGCTTGCGCTGCCCGGCGTCCAGAAAGTCGAACAGACGCAGCCGGAGACCTTTGTGATTCACGGCGCGCATGACCTACGCTCCGACGCCGCCAGCGCCGTCGTCAACGCCGGCGGCAAACTCTATGGCCTCGACGTAGAGGCGCCCAGTCTCGACGAGATCTATTCCGTCTACTTCAAGGAGGCGAGCAATGGCGCAGGCAGTTAAGGTGCAATCGCCCGCCGCACAGCCGGTCAGCCAGGCGCGCAAACGCAAAGGATCGCCGTGGACGGGGCTGTGGGCGGTGGTGGCCAAGGAGATGGCCGACCATCTTTCCAGTGTGCGCATGCAGATTCTGGAAGTGTTGATCCTGCTGACGGCGGTGGGCACCGTATACGCGGTGATGCAGGGCGTGCGTCAGACCGTCGGCCAGGACCCCTTCATCTTTCTACGGCTATTCACCACCGCGCGCGAGCCCCTTCCGGCCTTTATAGGCTTCCTGAGCTTTCTGGTGCCGTTGATTGCAATCTCGATGTCCTTCGATGCAGTCAACGGAGAGTTCAACCGGCGCACCATGTCGCGCGTGCTGGCGCAGCCGATCTATCGCGATGCGTTGCTGATGGGCAAGTTCCTGGCCGGCTTCTTCACCCTGGCCCTGGTGCTGACGGCCATCTGGCTGTTGGTGATGGGCATGGGCATCCTGGGGCTTGGGCTGCCGCCGAGCGGCGAGGAGGTGGCGCGCAGCCTGATCTTCCTGGTGGCCACCATCTTTTACGGCGGCATCTGGCTGGCGTTGGGAATGGTCTTCTCGGTGGTCTTCCGTCAGCCGGCGACGGCTGCTCTCGGTGCGCTGGCCGTGTGGCTCTTCTTCACGATCTTCTGGGGAATGCTGACCAGCTTGCTGGCGCGGCTGATCAGTCCGGTCACCTACGGCACGGCGCAGGAGCTGCTGCGGCAAATCCAGACCGAGCAGGCGCTGTCGCGCATTTCGCCGAATACGCTGTACGTCGAAGCGACGTTGGGCATCCTGAACCCGGCGATTCGCTCCTTCGGCATTCTGCTGCCCACACAGCTGGAGGGCGCCATCGTCGGCGCGCCGCTGCCGTTGGCGCAGAGCCTGATGCTCATCTGGCCGCAGCTCACGGGGCTGATCGCCGCCACGATCCTGCTCTTTGCGCTGGCCTACGTGCTCTTCCAACGCCAGGAAATCCGCGCGTAAGCGCAGAAAGGTTTGAAGACGCTCATGCCCTACGGCTATCACGGTAAAATCCTCGTCGTCGATCTGAGCAGCGGCCGGCTTCGCGTGGATGCACACGACGAGGCGTGGTATCGCACCTACATGGGCGGGTCGAACTTCGGCCTGTATTACATTCTCAAGCACATGCCGGTCGGGGCCGATCCACTCGGCCCCGACAACGTGTTGACGCTGATGTTGAGCGTGCTCACCGGCGCGCCCTTTTCCGGTCAGAGCCGCATGACCGCCAACGCCAAATCGCCGCTCACCGGCGCCATCGGCGACTCGCAGGCGGGCGGCTTCTTCCCGGCGGAGATGAAAAACGCCGGTTTCGACGGCGTCGTGTTCCTCGGCAAGGCCGAAAGGCCGGTCTATCTGTGGATCAAAAACGGAGAGGCCGAGCTGCGCGATGCGTCGCACCTGTGGGGACTGGGCGCCTGGGAGACCGAGACGCGCATCCGCGCCGAGCTGGACGACCCCAAGATCGAAGTGGCGTGCTGTGGGCCTGCGGGCGAGAATCTGGTGCGCGTCGCCGCCATCATGAACATGCGTAACCGCGCCTGTGGACGCACCGGCCTAGGCGCCGTGATGGGCTCCAAGAACCTTAAGGCCGTCGCCGTGCGCGGTTCGTTGCGGCCAGCCTTTGCCGATCCGAAAGGCGTCAAAGCAGTGGCGGCGTTGGGCGCATCCGAGTTCAAAACCAACCGGGGCATGCAGGAGCTCGGCGAGCTCGGCACGGCGGGCGTGGTGCTCAGCCAGGAGTTCGCCGGCGGCCTGCCGACGCGCAACTACCAGAGCGGAACCTTTGCCTACGCCGAGGAGATCTCCGGCGAGCGCATGGCCGAGACCATTCTGGTCGATCGCGACACCTGCTACGCCTGCGTGGTGCGCTGCAAGCGCGAGGTCGAGACCAACGGCAAATATCAGGTGCGCCGGGAGTTGGGCGGCCCCGAGTATGAGACGATCGCCACCTTCGGCTCCTATTGCGAGATTCGCGACCTCGCCGCCGTCGCCAAAGCCAACGCGCTCTGCAACGACTATGGCCTGGACACGATCGGCGCCGGCGCCACCATCGCCTGGGCGATCGAGTGCTATGAAGACGGCATCTTGACCGACGAGCACACCGACGGACTGGCGCTGCGCTGGGGCGACGCCGACGCCATGCTCGCCGCGCTGGAGGCGATGGCCTTCCGCCGCGGGCGGCTGGGCGCGCTGCTGGCCGAAGGTTCGGCGCGCGCGGCTGCACAGATCGGGCCGGCGGCGCAGGCGCGGCTGATCACGGTGAAGGGCAGCGAAGCGCCGGCGCATATGCCGCAGGTCAAGCGCAGCATGGGGCTGATCTACGCCGTCAATCCCTTTGGCGCCGACCATCAGTCGAGCGAGCACGACACCTCCTACGAGGAGAACGCAGGCGAGCGCAGCCTGGGCTGGCTGGCCGAGCTGGGGCTGACTCGCCCTGTTCCCGCCACCGACCTCGGCGAGGAGAAGGTGGAGTTCACGTTGATCACCCAATATTGGACGAGCCTGATGGACGTGCTCAACCTCTGCCAGTTCGATTGGGGCGCGACGTGGCAGCTCTACGGCCCTTCCACCGTGGCGCAGGTGGTCAACGCCGTCACCGGCTGGGATACGACGCTGCCCGAGCTGATGACGGTCGGCGCGCGGCGGGTCAACCTGATGAAGGTCTTCAACATGCGCGAGGGCTTCGCGCGCGAACACGACCGGCTGCCGCCGCGGCTGCATCAGCCGCTGAGGGGCGGCGTCAGCGATGGCCTGCGCGTGACCGAAGAGGAGATCGAGCGCGCTAAGGACCTCTACTATCGGATGGCGGGCTGGGACGTCGCCACCGGCAACCCGACCGTGGAACGGCTGGAGGAGCTGGGGATCGGTTGGGTGGTGAAGTAGGGAGCTTTACTAGACCACAGAATCTTGGCATTGTTTCAACCCTTAATGCCTGTCACCGTGATCCCGCCGATAAACAGTCGTTGCGCAAAGAAGAAAAGAACCAACACCGGCAGCGTCAGGATGGTGGATGCCGCCATCAAAAGATTCCAACGCGGCTGCTGCATGTAGCCTTGGAAACTTGCAAGGAAGAGGGCCAGCGTCCAGTTGTGCTGTGAGGAAAGAAAAATTAACGGTTCAAGAAGATCGTTCCAGTGATAGGTGAATGCAAAAATCGCCACGGTAGCCAGGGCTGGCCTGGAAAGCGGCAAGACGATGCGCCAGTAAATCTGAAAACTCGACGCTCCGTCTACCCGTGCTGCGTCATCCAACTCCTTCGGGATGGAAAGAAAGAATTGGCGTAGTAGAAAGATATGAAAAGGGGCGCCAAACCAGTATGGCACGATCAGGGGCTTAAAGGTGTCTAACCAGCCAATTTTCTGGAACAAAATGAACTGAGGAACGATGGTGACGATGCGGGGCAACATCATGGTGCTGAGCACCAGTAAAAAAAGCAGGTTTCGACCTGGGAAATCCAGACGAGCGAAACCGAAAGCCACCAACGAACTGGATAAAGCAACCCCAAGGACGCCCAGCACAGCGATTAATACGGTGTTAAAGACATAAAGATGAACCGGATGTCCTAACAGCGTCAAAGAATCGATGAAGTTGCGCCAAACCCAGGGACGTGGAAACCACTCTGGAGGGATGCTAAAGACCAGCGCATCGGGCTTGAGCGCAGTGGAAAGCATCCAGAGAAAAGGCAGGCTCATGAGCAGACCTAACGAGCTCAACAAAAAATAACTGACCGTCCGCTTGAGAAATTCTCGGCGGCGCTTGCTGCTCGAAAGAAATTGCACACCTTGTTCTATTCGAGGGTGCGTTGCCATCCCATCCCCAAGCATGTTCTTGAGATAGCTATTGCTTTTGTCGCTCATCGCCGCGTTTCCTCGAATTCATAGTAGACCCAGTAACGAGCCAGACGCAGTTGCAGGATCGTTACGGCCATAATGATGAGCAATAGAATCCAGGCCAGTGCTGCAGCATAGCCCATTTTCAAGAAATTGAATGCATTCAGATAAAGGTATAGGGCATAAAACAACGTTGCATTGAGCGGTCCCCCTCTGGTCATTACGTAGGCTTGTGCGAAGTATTGAAATCCTGCGATGATGCCGAGTACGAGGATAAAAAAGATTACGGGCGAGAGCATGGGCAGCGTCACATAACGAAACTTAGCCAGTTCGCCTGCGCCATCCAACGCTGCGGCTTCGTAGAGATGTTGCGGAATATCTTGCAATCCGGCTAACAGGATGATCATAGAGCCCCCGACCGTCCACAGACTCATCCCGATCAGTGCTGGGAGCGCCCACTGTGGGGAGATCAGCCATGCTGGACCCTGGACGCCTATCAATCGCAAGAGATCGTTGACTAAGCCCAGCTCTGGATGGTAGATCCATAGGAAAATCACGGCCATCGCCACCGAGCTCACCTGAGATGGCAGATAAAATAAAGTGCGAAAAAAGGGAATTAGACGCACCTTCTGGTTGAGAAGGATGGCCAGGAAAAGGGCAAAGAGCAGTTGTAGGGGAACTGCAACCACCACATACACCATCGTGACCCGCAGCGATTGCCAGAAGAGCGGATCTCTCGTGAACATTACAACGTAGTTATCGAACCAAACCAGTCGTGGGGGGCGGATCAGGCTCCAGCTAAAAAAACTAAGCACAAAAGATGCTACGATCGGGCCGGCTGTGAACAAAACAAAACCAATGATCCAGGGCGAAATGAATAGATAGCCTTCAATCGTCTGTCTCAGCCGCCGTTTTGTATAGAAACGTTTGCGCTCCATGCCGCTTTTTCCTGAAATCGCTCCTGCCCCCCTTCTGTGGAAGAAAGGGCAGGAGCGAAAAAAAACATGCTAGGCTTGCCTGAGCGCCTCTGTTGCCTTGGCTGCAGCTTCAGGAAGGATGTCGGCAGCTTTGGCTCTGCCCAGAAAGATAGCCTGGACAGCGTCGCCCAGGATCTTCTCCACCTCGCCTACATTGGGTGGTGCAGGCACTAATATGCCGTACTCTCCAGCCTGAGGCACCACTTCCCAACGAACGTCGAGCCCCTCTCTCGCCCATGGCATCTTCTCATTGACCGAACGGCGCGTTCCTGGCGTAGCGTTTTTCTTTACATACAGGTACTGGCCTTCCGGTCCAACAATAAAGTTTAACCACTTCCATGCGGACTCCTTATCCCTTGTCGTTGTTGGGATCACGTTGAAAGCAGTGTGAAGCAGGGTGCGTCGTTCTTTGCGCTTAGGCTCTGGAAGCAGATCCCAGGCGAATTCACTCTCAGCGAGCGCTCCGATTTCCCAGGTGCCTACCCGTTGCATGGCGGCGCGACCTGCCTGGAACAGATTTCCCAAACCCTCGGCCTGAGCTGGAGATGGCATAATCACCGCTTCTTGTTGAAGATCGGCCCAATACTGCAGAGCCTCGATGGCCTCAGGGCTGCCCATCAAACATTCGGTGTAGTCATCGTTATAGATGCGTCCGCCGTTCTGCCAGACCAGTTTGTGACTCCAGTGTAGCCAACCGATATACAGGCCGATGTCGCCCCAGATCCTTTCTTCAGGTCTGGAGATCTGGCGGGCAATGGCGACATAATCATCCCAGTCCCATTCTTCCGAAGGATAAGAGACGCCGGCCTGATCGAAAAGGTCCTTGTTGTAGTATGCCACATGGCCGTTCCAGCCGTCGGCGATGCCATATCGCTTTCCGGCGATGACCGGAAAATCGTAGAAATTTTCGAGGAAATCTTCAGCATTGAAGTCAGGCTGAGCATCGATGAAAGGCTGCAAGTCAATCACCTGGTTGGCTCGACCGAAGTCTAACACCATTGGCTCCCAAACGCGTACAACATCGGGCAATGTGCCAGCAGCGGCCATCGTGAAAATTTTAGTGGGAAACTCATCTGGAATCTGCTGCAAAGTGATCCGGATGTCAGGGAAACGCTCGCTAAATAGCTCGACGGCCTCCTTGCGGAAATCAGCTGGATCATGAAATGCATAGACAATTTCCACCGGGGCCTTCGGAAGCGAGACCTCGGGCGACTCTTGGGGGGCGGGACCGACTGCTGAAGGCTGGATCACCGGCGCGCAGGCAGCCAACACCGTTGCACTGGCTGCCGTCATGCCGGCCAAGCGCAAAAAATCACGACGGGAAATTTTTGAATCTGCGGCCATGTTCTTCCTCCTGGCATAGCTTCGAACCTGATTCCTGCGATAAACAATAACGCTTCTCTCCCACAGCTTGCTTACACAGCCCCCAATTGAACCATTGCACACATCCTTCCCTCGTCAGGGGATGGATAACCAAATGTCACAGACGCTGAGTAGAAAAAACTCAATATCTCACAACACTCGTCAGAAAATAGAGAACCCAATGTATTGCCTGGTTATTTTCTGAACAATTTCGATGAACTTGTGTACAAATTTGTCTAAATCAATCTTAGGTGGTTTTTTGAAGCTTGTCAATCGTTTTGCTTTGAGGGGCAGGAGAGGTGGGCTAACGTCTAATGCCTATTTCGTTGACAGTATTGCTCCTTTACGGTATGCTTCGAGATAAACTTGTCCATACCTATTGATGCATCTGTGATGGAAAATCAAAAGCACTATGCAACTTGATCGAAACTCGGATGTTCCTTTGCATATTCAGGTGCGCAACCTGATCATCAACAGAATTCTCGATGGAGAATGGCCGGTTGGCGGAATGCTGCCTTCCGAACAGCATTTATGCGCTCAACTACAAATTTCACGCGGCACATTGCGACAGGCGTTGACTGAAGTCGAGCGCAACGGCTATGTACGACGTGAGCAGGGAAGGGGCACCTTTGTAACCCGAGGAAGCGTGCATCAAGCTCCGATCGACGACCTGCCAGGTCGAACGCTTGCATTTGTCGTCCCGTATGTGGTGGATTCATTTGCTCCAACTTTATTGATGGGCGTGGAACACAAAGCTCAGGAGTTGGGCTACAGCATCCTGTTTCATCAGGTCGAGAACAACTTGGCCAAGCAGACGGAAACGCTGCATCGCCTAGTGCAAATGGGTATTGCAGGGATTGTTCTCTATCCCATCGATTCCATCCATCTCGACAACGCGATTCTTCGACTTAGCGAACAGCAGTATCCTCTAGTGGTTGTCGATCGCTATTTTAGAAACCTGATGACAGATTATGTTATAGCCGACAATTTTGGGGGCGCTTTGCAGGCAACGCAACATTTGATTCGATTGGGTCATCGTCGAATTGGATTTTTGACTACTCCAGAGCCGGCCATCACAATGGACCACCGCCAAATCGGCTATCAATGCGCCCTTGCCGAGGCTGGACTTCCATCTATCCATGAAGACGTTTGGAAAATCGAGAGTTATCCTACGGTGGATGTGGCGACGCTCATCCCCAATTTATCTTCAAAAGACCGACCCACTGCCATTTTGGCCGCCAATGATCGATTGGCGCTTGCTTTATATAAACTTTGCCGTCGCTTACGGATTCGTATTCCAGAGGACCTGGCGCTGGTTGGATTTGGCGATTTTGCAATTTCTGCGCACCTCGAAACGCCCCTGACCACAGTAGCGCTTCCCACATTTGAGATTGGGCGCAAAGCCGCTGAAGTGTTGGTTGGCCGAATTAGAGGTCACATGGCTGGCCCTCAACAACATATTTTACCTACGAAACTGATCGTTCGCGCTTCGTGTGGAGCAGCGGAAACGGAACGCACAACTGAGACGGTGTACTCGGAATACGGCGGTGGATGTCATTCCACCTTCTCACGCAACCACTATTGACGTCAATGCCTGTGTCACCTCACGAGCAGAATCGACACCATCGACTGAAAACTCGGCCATGCTCCGCAACGATCTTGCAGAAACACTTTCTTTGAATGGTATTTGGTCATTTCGACTGGGTGAGGACCAGACGTGGAGCACGATCCAAGTGCCCGGCTGTTGGGAGGCGCAGGGATATTCTAAATCATGTGAAGGCCCGGCTGTCTATCGTCGCTACGTCGAAGTGCCTCAAAGTTGGGCAGGGCGTCGCATTCAGCTCGAATTCGATGCAGTCAGCTACTTCTGCGCCCTAACGATCAATCATCTACCGGTCGGATCTCACCGTGGAATGTGGACGCCTTTTTCGTTCGATGTCACGGATTTCATATCGCCCGGAGTCAACCTCATTGAGCTCGTCGTGTTTAAACCTGGCGAACGTTACCCACTGCGTTCTACACTCTCTGGATTCTTACCGGATGTAGCTCTGGCCTTCGGTGGGATATGGCAGGGCGTACGGTTACGAGCAATGAAAGCCGCATTTTCTGATTTGCAGGTAACCGCTGAACCAGAGAATCGTATCATCCATCTTTCTGGAAAAGCCCATATTTTTGAGAGCAGACGTTCCGGTTTAGTGCGCTGTCGCATCAAGTCTGATTCGAGAATCTTTGTCGAACAAGATATCTCGTTGAACGATGACGGCAGTTGGAATGGCAACGTATATGTGCCAGACGCCCAACTATGGCACCCAGGACATCCTGTTCTTTACAACATTGACGTCGAGCTTTTTGTAGAGGGGACGTCGCTGGCTTCAGTAAAGGAACGCACAGGGTTCCGACATCTAAAGGCGGAGGGCGAGCAGCTTTTATTGAATCATCGGCCAATCTGCCTGCGGGGAGTATTGCACTGGGGTTGGGATCCGGACTTGATCGCCCCTGCTTTTTCTGATGAACAGATCCGCCGTGAATTTCACGTAGTTCGAGAACTGGGTTTCAACCTGATCAAATTATGCCTGTTTGTACCGAATCGACGCTATTACGAAATCGCCGACGAGGAAGGCGTGCTTCTCTGGCAAGAATGGCCGATGTGGCAACCAAAACTCACGGAAGAACTGCGTACGGTTCTGATCGAGGAATACGCGGCTTACATGCGGCTGGCCGCTCATCATCCTTCCATTGTGATTTACAGCGTGGGATGTGAGCTCGACGAAAGCGTCGACGCTGAAATTTTGACTCAACTCACTTTACTCATGCGCAGGGCAGCGTCGGGCGCCCTTGTATGCGACAACAGCGGAACGGCTGAAGCTTACGGCGGCGCTGAACTCGACCTGGCTGACTTTTATGATTACCATACCTACACCGATCTTCATTTTTTTGAGCCTATGCTAGACCATTGGCGTCGCGACTGGCGAACGCCTCGACCTTGGATTTTCGGTGAATTCAACGATTCAGATAATTATCGAGATTTGAACGCGATTATCGCTGCAAATGAAGGGAAGCGACCTTGGTGGATTACGGAGGAAAACCCCCTTCATACTTCGCGTCCTCAAGTGGCCGCACTGCTCGCTCAATTGCAACGAATTGCGGACGCCGATCTGGGATTTAGGCCGGAAGAATTGACAACGCTCTCCCGCGCCCAATCCTTGACGGTGATCAAGTATATTCTGGAGGCTGTTCGCCGTCGCTCCGGCGTTGGAGGATATGTGGTGACTGGCATACGCGACACGCCCATCAATACTTCTGGCGTATTGGATGACTTCGGCAACACCAAATGGGCTGCAGCCAAGCTGCGCCAGTTTAACGATGACACAATTCTGTGTCTGGAAGTCGATCGTCGACGGGTATGGAAGAGCGGTGGAGATCGACCCGATCGACTGGATATGTTCAATTGGCGCTCTGGCGACATCGCTCGTTTTCACTTTGTTTTGCACAACACCGGTGAGGCGTTGAGTGCAGATGCGTATTTTGAATGGCGAATCGTCGATATGGACGGGAACTTGCAGATGGGCGGTTCTTATCCGCTCCCCGCCGAACCGTGGCTGGGACGCCCCTATAAAGTAGCCACTGTTCAACAAGAATTGCCTGGCGTTGTATCGCCAGCAGAATTCCGCCTAAACGCCAGGATTTGCGATGGCGCCCGCGAAATTGAAAACCAGTGGCCGCTTTGGATATATCCCAAGCTACAACACGACGCCGCAACCTTTGCTGTTTATGATCCAAACGGTTGCTTAAGCGATTGGGGAGAGCTATTTGCACAGGAAAGTACGATTGATCTGGAAAGTTGTGTAGAGCTCCCCTCAGTGCTTGTCGTCACAACGTTAACCTTGCGCTTATTGGAATATTTGCGCGCCGGCGGCAAAGTGCTCTTGATTCAACAAGGATGTAACCCTTTGCCAGTGCGTCAAGTTCCTTTTTGGCGAGAATCGATTAAACTCCTGTACCCCCATCCGATTTGGTCGCGTTTCCCTCACCGAGGGTTCACCGATCTGCAGTTTTTTGGCTTAGCGACAGATTTTGCTTTTGATACATCTCGAATCAAAGAATTTTTGCGAGACCTACATCTCGCACGACCTTTACTGCGCCGTCTTGATGCCAGAGAGTTCCACGTGACAGATTACATGATAGAAATCCATATTGGGAGAGGAAGATTGGTTGCCAGCACCTTGCGATTTCAGGGAGGTGCAGGAGCACAACCCTCTGGCTTGCGCCGCAACGTTGTTGGCCACTATCTTTTATGTGAGACCATTCGATACTTAGCAGAAGGGTAAGCCAGTGCAAGCCCTTTAATTTTCAACGATCGCCGGTTTCGACAAGGGCTGTCTTGAATTTCGTTCAGAATCATCGTCATTTGACGACCACGATCCGACGATCCCGATCCAATGAAATTCCTCAGGTAATTGTGAAAGACGCAATGCATAAAAACGCCGCCTCACTCACCTCAACGACGGCGCCGTACACATCCCCGGTGACGCCGCCGATCCGTCGCTCCGCCAGGCGCAGCACGCCCAATGCGGTCAGGATGGCGACAACGCTCGCCGGCGCCACCTGCCAGTGCCAGGTGCTCAGCGCCGCCGTCAGAAGCACGGCGGGCAGGGCGAACAGCGCAAGCGAGCGCACGTTCAACGCCGTTCTCATTCGCGCCGCCATGCCGTCCGATCGCGCCAGCGGGCGCTGCATCGCCAGCAGAATCAGCCAGCGCGCCCACATCGGCGCCAACAGCAGCGCCGGCCAGATGACCGGCGAGGTCGTCAATGCGGCTGTTTTCAACAGCAACATCAACGTCAGCGTCACCACGCCGAAGGCGCCAATTCTCGAATCCCGCATGATCTCCAGCCTGCGTTCGCGCGGAACCGGCGCCAGCAGGCCATCGCCGCAGTCGGCCAGGCCGTCAAGGTGAAGCGCGCCTGTCAACGCCGCCCATGTCCCCACCAGGAGCACAGCCGTCACCGGCGCCGGGAAGAGAGCGCCGAACAGAAACGCCAGTGCACTCAATGTTGCGCCGATCCCTAACCCGACGAATGGGAACCAGAAGAGCGTTTGTTGATCAAGTATAAAACGGTGCGTCGGCGTCGGCGCCGTCGTGAGAAACCCTACTGCGCTCCAAAATCGTTGCATACTTCTGTCCTTGAATATCCTGAAGCCGGGCGATTTTCTTATTTGCCGCCCTCTTCCAGAAGGCTCTGGGCTTCCTGGAAGAGGGGCGCCTCATCGAAAGCTCGATAGCCCTCGACAAACCCCGAAGTTTTCGCTCCTCCTGTGGCGCGATGTATCATACAAACATCTCAATTCCAACCGTAGTCTGACAGATCGGCAAATTCGGAATGGACGCGCTCTCTCTGAATCGTGAACCTGCTCTCTCCTCGTACTGGCTGGTCGGCGTAGATATTGGCGGCACCACGGTGTCGACCGTGCTGCTCGACGAAGGCCTGCGCGCTCACGGCGAGCTGACTGTCCCCACCGACTTGAGCAGTCCCGACGCCACGATGTGGTGCGTGGCGGCCGCCATCGAGCAGACGGTGGCGCTGGGCGACGCGTCACGGCATCTGGCCGCCATCGGGCTGGGCATTCCCGGACAGCAGGACTACGAACGGGGCATCGTGCGCATCGCCGTCAACCTGCACTGGTACGACTATCCGCTTATTCCCCGCCTCACCGAGCGTTTCGGCGTTCCCTGCGCCTTTGAAAACGACGTGCGCGCAGCAGCCCTCGGCGTCTATCGCTTCGACAATCCAAACGACGACCAGAACATTGCGTACGTCAGCATCGGCACCGGCCTCGCCGTAGGCGTGATCCTTGACGGCAAGCTGGTGCGCGGACGTCACGGGCTGGCCGGCGAGTTCGGCCACATGATCGTCGATCCGAACGGGCCGCTCTGCAACTGCGGCACGCGCGGCTGCCTGGAGACGCTCGTTTCGGCGACGGCGGTCGTGCGCCGGGCGAAGGAAGCGATCGCTCAGGGGGCGGGAGGCGCGCTGGCCGCAGCGGGCTCGATCACGGCGCGCGCCGTCTACGACGCGGCGGCAGCCGGAGACGCCGTTGCCCAACGCATCGTAGACGACGTCGGCGTGGAGCTGGCCCGGGCGTTGCGCAGCGTGGTGCTGGCCTACGACGTCGATGGCGTGGTGCTCGGCGGCGGCGTGACGCGCGCCGGTGAACGCTATCTGCGTCCCATCGTTGCGGAGTGGCTGCGGCAGCAGGAAAGTTCGGCGCTGGCGCGTGCCGTGCTGCGCCCCGAAATTCTGCGCATCGCCGACCCGACGCGCAACCTGGGCGCCTGGGGTGCAGCCGCGCTGGCCGCCGATCTGATGAACCATCATCCACAAACATCATAGAACAGGTTGAGCCATGTTATGCATTCAACGGGCAACGCTGCTGACGCCTGACGAGCAGATCGACGACGGCGTTTTGCTGATCGACCGGGGGCGGATCGTGGCGATCGGCGACGCTGCACACATCGGCGTCCCGGCTGACGCCGAGATTATCGACGCCGGCGGTCTGATTGTGGCGCCCGGCTTCATCGACCTGCAGCTCAACGGCGCGTTCGGCGAAGATTTCACCTGGGCGCCCGAATCGATCTGGCGGGTGGCGGAAGGGCTGCCGCGCTGGGGCGTGACCAGTTTTTTGCCGACTATTATCACCTCGCCTCTACAGAAAGTGGCGCAGGCGCAGGAGACGCTGGAGGCGGGGCCGCCCTCCGGCTGGCGCGGCAGCATCCCGCTCGGGCTTCACTGCGAGGGGCCTTTCCTCAACCCGCAGAAAAAAGGCGCGCATAACCCTGCATACCTGCGCGCGCCGGCGCTTGAAGACGTCGCCGCCTGGAGGCCGGAGCAGCATGTGCGGCTGGTCACGCTGGCGCCGGAGCTGGAGGGCGCGCTTGAACTGGTGCAAACTCTTGCACAGCGAGGCGTGGTCGTCAGCGCCGGCCATTCGATGGCGAACTACGAGCAGGCGCGTGCGGCCTTTGCGGCGGGCGTGCGCTACGGAACGCACCTCTTCAACGCGATGCCGCCGCTCGAACATCGGGAGCCCGGCCTGCCCGGCGCGCTGCTCCATGCGACGGAGGTGACGGTCGGCGTGATCCCGGATGGCATTCACGTGCATCCGGCCATCGTGGCGCTCGCCTGGGCTGCCAAGGGACCTTCCCGCCTCAGCGTGGTCACCGATGCGATGGCGGCGCTGGGCATGCCGCCCGGCCGCTACCAGATCGCCGATCACGAAGTGTTCGTCACCGAAGACGCGCGCGGGGTCAACGTGGCGCGGCTGGCGTCGGGCACGCTGGCCGGCTCCGTGTTGTCGATGGATGAGGCGCTGCGTCGGCTGATCCTGTACACGGGCTGTACGCTCGGCCAGGCGCTGGCGACGATCACTTCCACGCCGGCGGACCTGCTCGGCATCGGGCGGGAGCGCGGACGACTGCGCGCCGGCGCGTGGGCGGACCTGGTCTTTCTCACGCCGACCATCGAGGTGGTTCGCACGATGATCGCGGGCGTGACCTGTTATGTACGTGAAGAATCCTGACAGATTGAGGAGAAACGAGCGTGTCCCTGGAACAGTCCTATCTTTATCGAGAGATTCACGAACAGCCCGCCGTATTGAGCGCTCTGCTGGAACGAGAGCGCCCCGCCATCAAGCGGCTGGCCAGCGCCATCCGCGCCCGACAGGTGGATTACATCGTAATCGCTGCGCGTGGGACGAGCGACAACGCCGGCCGGTATGCGCAGTATTTGTTCGGCGCCATGAACGAGCTGATGGTGGCGCTGGCGACGCCGAGCTTATACTCGATCTATCGGCGACCGCCCCGCTTCGGCAACGCGCTGGTCATCGGGGTCAGCCAAAGCGGCAAAAGCCCGGACATCGTTTCCGTGTTGACCGAGGCGCGACGACAGGGAGCCATGACCGCCGCCATCACCAACTTCCCGGATTCTGACCTCGCGCGCCAGGCCGAGCACGTGATTACGCTGCACGCCGGCGAGGAACGCTCGATTGCCGCCACCAAGACCTACACGGCGTCGCTGGCCGCCATCGCCGCGCTCAGCGCCGAACTGGCCGGCGACGAGCAAATGCAACAGGCGCTCGAGGCGATCCCGCAGCATGTGGCGTCGATCCTTGCCTTGTCGCCCCGGATCGGCGCCCTGGCCGAACGCTACCGCTACATGCGCGACTGTGTCGTGCTCGGCCGCGGCTACAACTACGCCACGGCGTTCGAGTTTGCGCTGAAACTCAAGGAATTGACCTACACGATCGCCGAGCCTTACTCCACCGCCGACTTTATGCATGGCCCACTGGCGTTGATCGAACACGGTTTTCCGGCCTTCGTCATCGCTCCCTCGGGCGCGCTCCTGCCGGAGATGAAGCAATTCATGCAGACGCTCAAGCAGCGCGAGGCGGAGATTGTCGTCATCAGCGACGACGCAGAGGCGCTGGCGATGGGACGCATCTCGATCCCTCTCCCTGTCGGCGCGCCGGAGTGGTTGTCCGCGCTGACGACCATCGTGCCCTGTCAGCTCTTCGCCATGCACCTGGCGGCGGTGCGCGATTTCGATCCCGATCACCCGCGCGGGCTGCGCAAGGTCACCGAAACGCGCTGAACGCCATCCGCCGGGGATCGTGCGGCCGGAGGCCGACCCTACGGTCGTAGGTTGCGCCTCCGGCGCAACATGTCCTCAGGCGCTCTCACGCGCCTGACGCGCCTGGCGGACGATCTCTGCGATCTGCCCCAGATGGTCGTCGTCATGAAATAGCCCCAACACGAACCGTCCAACGCAGTTGACTTCGCCGGCGCCTCGCCATGGCATATAGCAAATCTCAAAATGAGGTTGATCGGGCCACATCTCCAGGCTGGCGAGACGCATGCGCCGACTTTCTTCAAGGCGATGGCGGCACTGCTCGATGGTGGTGACGCTTTGCCAGGGAACCTCGTAGCGTGAGCGGCCATGATTGGGCACCCCGCGCGCCATCTCCGCCGCCAGAAAGGCCGACTCTTCGGCGGAGGCGGTGGTGTGGACAATGACGTGGGCGAGCGTCCACGCTGCACCGGCCTCTTCAGGAGTGGCGGCGAAGGGGTCGTCGGCGTTCGGGTCGACCGGCTGGAAAACGACGTCCTCGTCGGTGCAGTCGGCGATCAGCGCCAGCATGGCGTCGATCATTTCATTGGTCAAAGCGCGCAGGTTGTCGATGCTCAGCCCGGCGCACAGTTCAGCCACCGTCATGCGCTTTTCACGAACCGGCGTGAAATCTAACATTTCCGTCACCCTTTCTGTTTCTTTGGATTGCTTTTGCTAGAGGCTTCTGGAAAAGCTGCATTATTTCCGAAGATCTTCTGCAGCTCCTCACAAGTCTACCACAACGGCATCGGACAATTGCTGACAGAGGATGCTTGCGCGCTCTGTCACAATGGCGATATGCAAGCGATGCGATGGTGGATTCTTCTGCTCATTGTCGTCTGGAGCGCAGCTGGCTGCACGGCGCAGGCCGCCGACCGTCCGATCCGCGCCAGCGTCGTGGAGGCGATGCGCGCGCCGGACGACGCCGGTTTTGCACGCGCCTACGCGCCGATCGAACTCTCCTTTCCAAAAGATCACGGCGCGCATCCCGAATATCGCACAGAGTGGTGGTACTACACCGGCAATTTGATCACGGCGGAGGGCGCCCCCTTTGGCTTCCAGTTGACCTTTTTCCGCAATGCTCTGACGCCGGAGATGCCCGCCCGGAGCTCGCAGCTTGCCAGCAATCAGGTGTATATGGCGCATTTCGCCCTGACCGACGGCGAACGCAGGCGACATGAGGACTTCGACCGCTACAGCCGCGGAGCGAGCGAGCTGGCGGGCGCCGTGGGTGAGCCGCGCTTTCGCGTCTGGCTGGAAGATTGGTCGGCGGAAGAGATCGAACCCGGCGTGCATCGGCTGATCGCCTGGGACGAGGGAGAAGAGGGCGCCGTGGCCATCGACCTGATTTTGCGCGAGACGCGGCCGCCGGTTCTGCACGGCGTGCGCGGCTTGCATCAAAAGGGCCCGGAGCCGGGCAACGCCTCCTACTACTATAGCCTCGTTGGTTTGGAGACAAGCGGCACGGTCACGAGTGGCGGGCGCACCTATGCGGTGAGCGGTCGCAGCTGGATGGATCATGAGTTCGGCACCAGCGCGCTGACCGCCGGCGCCGTAGGGTGGGACTGGTTCAGCGTTCAGTTCGACAACGGCGCCATCCTGATGCTTTACGAAATTCGGCTGGCGGACGGCGGCGTCAACCCCGACATCAAGGGCACGCTGATCTGGCCGGATGGCGCGCAGCAAGTAGTGACCGAACATGACTTCACGCTCATGCCGACCGGCTCCTGGACAAGCCCTCACACCGGCGTCACCTATCCCTCCGGCTGGAGGCTGACCCTGCCCGAGCTGGCCATCGACCTGACGATAGAGCCGCTCATTCCCGATCAGGAAATGAACGTCAGCTTTGTCTACTGGGAGGGCGCCATCGAGGTGCGCGGCTTGATGCGAGGCGAGGCTGTCACGGGCCGGGGCTACGCCGAGCTGACCGGCTACGGCGAGCAAAACGCAGCCTATCAGCGCTAAGAGATGGTTCGTGATTCGTGTTGCGTGACGAAACCCGCATCACGCAACACGAACCACGCAACACGAACCACGCAACACGAACCACGCGCCAGGTCATTGCGAGTGCAGCAGATGCGCAGCCGCTTTCCGCACCATCTCGCGTTCAGAAGGATAGGTGAGCGCTTCCAGCGCCTGCTCCAGGGGGAACCAGTTGACGCCGTCCACTTCAATGCTGGCGTCGCTCAGCTCTCCATCCACAGCGCGCATCAGATAAAAGTCAACGCGCTTGTGTACCAATTCTGGAACGGTGCGGCCGTGGGTGTCCCAGTACCAGTATTCAATAGCGCCGAGATGGGCCTCACACAGGCCGACGAGTCCGCACTCTTCCGCCACCTCTCGCAGCGCCGTCTGTTCGACGGTTTCTCCGGGTTCGCAAGTGCCTTTGGGGAGTTGCCAGCGCGTGCCTCCGCGCGTGGCGATCAGCACGATTTCAATTTCGCCGTCAGGGCTGATGCGATACATCACGCCGCCCGCCGAATGATCGTCGCGGCGATGGCGCCAGTGGCGTTGCGTCTGTTCATCGATCGGCGGCAATTCAGATCGGGCGTTCATCGGATGCGACCATCGTTAGTTCGAGAGGGGCGTCGATTTCACCCAGTGTTTGTCGGAGTGTGCAGCCTTTGGCAGTTCGCCATCGGCGACGGCGATGGCGAGCGCCATCGCCACGCGCTGCCAGTTGTCCGGCGGCATGTGGATCAATGCGACGGGTAAAAAGGCCCTCGAGGTAAAGGTTAAAGCGCCGGCCAGCTCCTGCACCGTCCACACTTCTCGTGCGCGCGCGATGACGACGAAGGTCTCCATCCATTTGTCGAGCAGCACGAGCCAGGCCGCCAGCTCCTGCGCTAAGCCAACGTGCGTGAGGGGGCGCGGAGACGCGCCCGCGTCAAAACTGAAGGCAAGCTGGGCTTCGCCTCCATCCGAAAGGGTGCACCAGATGCGATCGGGTGTGATCGGCCCGGGGGATAGCCCAAGCTCCCCCCATTCGTGGAGGCGTTCGTGCAATTGCGAGATTCTCGGCGGCAACAGCTGGCTGCGCAGCGCCGTGATCGGACGCATGCCGGCCGGCGGTTGCGGACTTGAAAATAGCTGATGATGGCGAATCGTGTAGAACATTCAGAGCCACTTCTTTCTGCGGAAGATCCAGAGCATTGTCAGCGCAATGCTGAGAAAGACGCCCCAGATCAGCGGATAGAACCACCAGATTTCTAGCTCCGGCATATGTTCAAAGTTCATGCCGTAGACGCCGGCCAAAAAACTGAGCGGGATAAAAATAGTGGAAACCATCGTCAACAATTTCATCACCTCATTCATGCGGTTGTTGACCAGCGCCAGATGCGTCTCGATTGTGCTGCTGGCCAGGTCGCGCATGCTGTCGGCGAGGCTCGCCAACCGCATCAAATGGTCGTAGATGTCACGATAGTAGAGACGAACCTGGGACGGCACCACCCGATATTCGCCGGTGGAGAGCCGTCCCAGCAGCTCGCGCTGCGGCGCCAGAATCCGCACCAGCCGCAGCGCGCTGCTTTTAGCCGTCAGCAGCCGATTGAGCAGCTCCCGCTGCTCTTGATCGATGCGGAAAATGTCGTCGCCGAGCCGTTCCAGCTCCTCTTCAAAAGCGTCGATCAAAGGAATGAAATTGTCAATCTGTGCGTCGAGCAATTCGTAGAGCAGCATGGCCGGGCCGCGCGCCAGCCCGACTTCCACATGATGTTCAGCGTTCCACAATCGTTCGATCGAACGACGGACGTCCTCGTGCAGCGTCACCAGATAGTTGGGGCCAAGAAAGACGTCGATCTCCTGCGTATCGATATCCATTGGTTCGGCGCCAAGAGCAACGATGTGAAACACCAGATAGAGATACGTCCCGTAGTCGTCAAGCTTGGGCACGTGCGAATCCTTCAGCGCATCCTCGATCGCCAGCGGATGAAAATGGAACACATCGGCCAGGATGCGCTCATGCTGGCCATTCGATCGGCCCTGCATATCCACCCAAACGACGTTGCCGGCCTCTTTCAGCAGATCGGCCAGTCGCTCGAGCGGCGCATCCATTTCAACCTGGCCATCCGCATAGCGGCACATGATTCGGATCACAGTTTGCACCTTGTCATGCTGAAGGAAGGCTGCGTGTTGCGTGTTTCGTTGCGCACCACGGAGCACGCAACACAGTTTACGCACCACACAACACGCTCTCCCATCTGACAACAATAACCCTTGAGATTATAATGGCGCTCTAACGTGCGGCAAACTGAACGTACAATCGCAGGAGCTAAAGATGGCGCTGTTTCGCAAAATCCTGATCGCCAACCGCGGGGAGATCGCGGTGCGCGTCATTCGCGCCTGCCAGGAGATGGGAATCGCCACCGTCGCCGTGTATTCGGAGGCCGACGCGCAGGCGTTGCACGTGGCGTTGGCGGATGAAGCGGTGCTCATCGGGCCGCCGCCCCCGCGCGAGTCGTACTTGAACGGCGAGCGCATCTTGCAAGCGGCGCTTGCGCTGGAGTGCGACGCCATCCATCCTGGCTACGGTTTTCTCTCGGAGAACGCCGCTTTCGCCGACGCCGTCGCAGCCGCCGGGCTGGTCTTCATCGGCCCAAGCGGCGCGGCGATGCGCATCATGGGGGCGAAGACGTCGGCGCGTGCGGCGATGGCGGCGGCAGGCGTGCCCGTCGTGCCCGGCTATCAGGAGAGCCAGGCGGAAGCCGATTTGGTCGCCGCCGCCGCCGCCATGGGCTATCCTGTGCTCGTCAAGGCGACGGCCGGCGGGGGCGGCAAGGGCATGCGCATTGTCCACCGCCCAGAAGAATTGCCCCCGGCCTTGGATTCGGCGCGGCGAGAGGCTCTCAATGCGTTTGGCGACGACCGCATCTATCTGGAGAAATTGATCGAGCAACCTCATCATATCGAGTTTCAGATTTTCGCCGACCGCTACGGCGCGGCGGTGCATCTGTTCGAGCGCGAATGCTCTGTCCAGCGTCGCTATCAAAAAATCATCGAAGAAACGCCCTCGCCCTTTCTTGACGACGAGCTGCGGCGACGCATGGGCGAGGCGGCGGTGGCGGCGGTGCGCGCCGTCGGTTACACGAACGCCGGCACGCTCGAATTTCTGGTCGATGCGCGCCGCAACTTCTATTTCCTCGAAATGAACACCCGTCTGCAGGTCGAACATCCCATCACCGAGCTGGTCACCGGCGTCGATCTGGTCAAGCTGCAGATTCGCATCGCTGCAGGCGAGCCTTTGCCCTTCACACAGGCCGATCTGTCGCAGCGGGGCCACGCCATCGAATGCCGCATCTACGCCGAAGACCCGCAGAACAACTTCTTGCCCTCCGTCGGCAAGGTGTTGACTGCAGTGGAGCCGGTCGGCCCGGGCGTGCGCGTCGATGCGGGCGTCGCTGCAGGCGACGAAGTGACGCTTCACTATGACCCGATGATCGCCAAACTGATCGTGCTCGGCGAAAACCGCCAGGACGCCATCGGCAAGATGCAATGGGCGCTGCGCCACTATGTCATTCTGGGCGACGTTGTCACCAATATCCCCTTCTTGATGCAGATTTTGCGCCATCCGCGCTTCTTAAGGGGCGACGTCGCGACCGATTTTGTCGACGTCGAATTCGGCGCGCTGTCACGCATTGATGACGCCTCCACGCCGTTGGCGGAGCCGCCGGATCTCGTCTGGGTCATCGCCGCCCTGGTCGACGCCCTGCATGCGGGCGGAGCGGCTGCGCCTTCCAATGTCGCCCGCGAAGGCGATCCGTTCAGTCCCTGGCGGTGGACAAATGGCTTCCGCGTCGGCGGTGGAGGCGCTTTGTGATGAACGCTTTACCCGTCGATGCTCCGCTGACGGAAGCCGCCTTGCATGCGGCAGTCGAAACGCTGGCGCGCAGAGACGCCGATCTTGCGCGCATCGTGGAAGAATGCGGCCCGCCCCCGCTCTGGCCACGCGAGCCGGGCTTCCCGACGCTGGTGCTGCTCATCCTTGAACAACAAGTGTCGTTGGCGTCGGCGCGCGCCGCGTTCACGCGACTGGAAGCGACGATCGGCGCGGTCACGCCGCCCGGCGTGCTCTCGCTTTCAGACGAACAGATGCGCGCCATCGGTTTTAGCCGACAAAAGATGGCGTACGTGCGCAGCCTTGCCAGCGCGCTGCAGGAAGGTCATTTGTCGCTAAAAGCGCTCGTGACATTGGAGGATGAGGCGGTGCGTCGCGCTTTGACTGCGTACAAAGGCATTGGTCCGTGGACGGCGGAAATTTATCTGCTCATGGCGTTGCGCCGCCCCGACGCCTGGCCGGCGAGCGATCTGGCGCTGGCAAGCGCTGCCCAACGAGTGAAAAGACTGCCAGGACGCCCCTCGCCCGCCGAACTGACGACGTTGGCGGAAGCATGGCGCCCCTGGCGCAGCGTGGCGGCGCGGCTGCTGTGGCATTTCTATCTTTCGCAGCAATTGGCCGTAGGGCGCAACGCAGCGGACCCATCGAAAACATCCGCTGGAAGCTGATTGAAGCGGCGTTTGGTCAACCCACTGGGAAGAGCAATGCGCCGCCTTGAATCGATGGAGAGATGCAGTTGAAGGAAGCGCCCTTATGGAATACGACCTTCCAGGGCGTCTGACGCCTCGGGTTCGTTGTTTTCAGCTGGGGCCGCCAGCGCAGTGAGAAGCTCGGTCAGGCGCTCGCTGAGCGCGCGGCGTTCGCCGGCGGTGAGCTCCTGACGTTTGTGGAGCAGCTGCTCCGCCTGACGCGCAATTTTGACGGCGGTGGAAAATGCGTCTGGGATCGCCTGTCTGGCCTGCCGCATCAGATGGTAAGCTCGCTCCAGATCGCCGGCTTCACGCGCCTGGTGGATGGCCAGATCGAGCTCGCCGAGCTTCTCCCAGGCAATCGAAGCGTCGTGTGGATTGTCGTGATAGGCGGCGATGAATGCGCCGAAGCGTAAAACAGCCGGATCGGCGCTCTCGGTCGTCCAATGGGGGCCTTCCGCCAGCTCGACGCGATTCTCCAGGTCCCACAGATGATCATCCAGCTCTGGATAGCCTGCCAGCGCGTTGTAGCGCTCGGCGCACACAGCCCAGTCGTAGTAGAGCGTCCTCTCCTCGCTAAGCGAGGCGTAACTCTCTTCCAGCCAGGCGGCGACGAACATGTAGGCGGCTCGTTCCAGGCGCAAAGGCGCCGCCGTGCGCAGATAATCGTCGATGAAGCGAAGCAGCGTCTGCACCTGCTCTCGACTGAGCCGGGCGGCGTGAGGCAGCGTTGCATAGCGCCGGGCCACGATGCGAGCCAGGGCCGCACCCGTTTCGTCGCGCTCGCGCGCCATCACGCCTGCCAGCTCCTCGAAGAGGGTCGCAAGCTGCGCGCCCGCCTCCGGCCCACGACGCAGCAGGTGCTCGCCCAGCCGCCAGCCCGCCGCCAGTTGCGCTTCATCGAGGGCCGTCAGCAACTTTGCATCCTCCAGCGGCTCGACCAGGAGCGCCAGTCGGTGCAACTCCTGATAAAAAGCGGCGGGATCGGCGGTGAACTGCGCCTGGTCGGCCATCAGCGCGTTCATGCGTCTCTCCACTGCGCTGCGCAGCGCATCGCGTTGCTCATCCGCCTCGTCGATCAAGGCTGGGTCTCCGAGCTCCGCCGCCAGCGCCCGCGCCTGCCGGTTCAGGTGAAGCGCCTCTTCCAGCCGATCCTGTTCCAGACAAGCTGCGGCCTCCTGGATGAAAATCTGGACGTATTGCGCCTGTGCATCGCGCTGAAGGGCGCGGTCCTCGATCTGCACGGCGAACTCATAGGCGCGACGATTGCGCGCCCGCGCCTGATCCCAACGTCGTCGCTCGATCAGGTCATCCACTTCATCCAGGTACCCCTCGATCACCTCGATCTCGGACATCTGCTCGGTGCGCAGCAGATCGCGCAGGGCGTCCCAGGAGATAAGGTGATGGCTGTCGAAAGGATCGAGGCCTAACTCCCGGAACACCGGCGCCTGCGGCGGATCGAGGATGATCAGCTTATCCGTCGAGCGACTGAGCGCCACGCGCATTTCATCGATCCGCCGGCGCGCCTCCAGCAGAGGAGGCAGCTCCTTGCTTTCCTCTGCGGCGCGGATCAACTCGAGCGACTGTTCGTATACGTCATTCAGCCCTAAAATCAAGACGGTGTTGCGCTCCAACCCCTTGATCTCGCGCACGTTGAAGATCACCTCCTCCGCCTTGTCTCCCTCCAGCGTGCGCGGCAGCCTGTCGACGAGGTCGATCACGGCGCGGCCGGGCAGTTCGGCCAGCTCGGTCACAAACTCTCGCCACAGGCGATGCGCTGTGGGCGCCTCCGGCTGCATGCTCTGCGGCAAGGGACAGATCAGCAGACGGCCGTTCTCCTCCCGTTCATCGAACGAATGGGAAGAGACGCGCAGCTCAACGCCGGCGTCGTCCACAAAACTCTGGCGATTGGCGCTTGGCCGCAAATGCTTGGGGAGACGCACGTAGAAGTTCCAGGCGTTGTCGATCACATAGGCGAGATTGCGCGGGGAGCGGCGCTGGTGGCGAAACTCGAACTCCTGGGGGTTGGCGCCGAGCGTCTGGCGCAACAGGTCCTTGGTGAGGCCCCAGTCAAAGCCGCTTGGCTGCACGATCTGCGACTCGTCGCCGGCGACGACGAAGGGCAGCGCGCGCTCACGCGCCCGCAGCCGCGCCAGCTCGGCGAGAAAGGCGATCTGCAGCAGCGTTAAGTCCTGCACTTCGTCGATGACCAGGCCGTCCAGGGCGCGCAGCCAGTTGGGGAGCTTCTGTTTGGGCCTGGCGTCGGCCTGGCGCAGCAGCGAGAGCGCTTTCGCCGCAGCCCTCTGGTCGAGGAAAAAGCGGTCCCCGCGCAGCCGTTCGGCCAGCCGCACCGCCGCCGTCGCCGCCTCCAGCGTCAGCCCGCGCGCTCTGGCGTACGCCTCGACGTCGAAGCGTCCTTCGGTGAAAACCGCCTCGGCGATGCGTCGCTCCGGCAACGGATATTCCGGTGGAAAGGTGCGGCCTAGAATGTGCGCACGAATCTCCGTGTAGAGCGCCAGAGGATAGCGCCGCCAGACGCCCACCAGGTTGGCCGGTTGTCGCTCCAAGACGCGACGGAATTCCTCCGCTTCGCTCATTGGATCGACGACGGCGGGCAGGTCGGTGATCTCCTTTTCCAGCTCGGCCAGGGTGCGGATGTGCACGCGCTGCGCCAGCTCGGGAGATTGCGCCGTGAGAAACTCTTTCGCCGTGCGCTTGAGCCGGCTCGTGTAGGTGACGTAGAGGAGATGCTCCAGCCCCTGTTCGAGCACCAGGTCGCGCACCAGGTAGAGGAGCGCCACCGTCTTGCCGCTGCCCGGCAGCCCCTTGACCGTCGCCGGGATGACCGGCGCAAGCTGCACCTGGTGGCTGACCGCCGTCTGCTCCTCGAAGCGCGGATCGAGCGTCTCCAGGGGCGTTTCTTCAAACTCTTCCAGCGAACGCAGGTAAAGCGGGTCGTCGGTCTCGTCGTGGTGACGAATGCTGTGCACCAGGATCGTGGACGCGGCTTCCCCGTTGGCTCCACGCGCCGCCAGCTCGCTTTCCGAAAGAGGGATCCACCAGAGATAGTAATGATAACCCTGCACGGGGGTGCGTCGCCACCGTGCGTTATAGCCGGTGGTGCTTTTGACATTGGGCGTGCGGCCGCGCGTGCCTAGCAACACCTGCGCCCAGAGCGCTTTGCGCCGAATCGATTCGGGGAGGCACGCAGCTGAATCTTCGTAGTGTCGATGCTTGAGCAGACGATAGCCAGCCATTCCCGCAACGATCGTTTTGAGGCGACGGGACGCCGGAGTTCGTCATGATGCGTTGACGAGCAGCGACCTGCATCCTCAAAACCGCTCCTTCCTCATTCTGAATTCACAGCTTCTACTATACCAGAACAGACTCGAAAACAGCGCGCCCGCCGACGAAATTCGGGCGTAAAATCCTCCCAATCCGTCGTGGTGACGATGACCTGCGGCGCATCTTCGACGACGGCGAGCAGCATGGCGCGGCGCTCCGCGTCCAGCTCGCTCATCACGTCGTCGAGCAGCAGCAGCGGCGCCGAGCCGCCGACCTGAGCCATCACGCGCACTTCGGCCAGCTTGAGCGACAGGGCGGCGCTGCGCTGTTGACCGCGACTGCCATAGATGCGCAGGTCGCGGTCGTTGACGAGGATGCGCAGATCGTCGCGATGCGGGCCGTAGAGGGTGGCGCCTGCGGTCAGCTCACGCGCGCGGCGCATCGCCAGCTTTTGTAGATAAGCGGCCTGCACCTGCTCCTCGTCGAGACGGCGGCGCGGCGCCTCCACCAGCAGCCCCTGGCGCCACAACGTGAACTCCTGGTCGGAGAGGAGGCCGGGATTGAAACTGGGCAGATAGTGCAGCGCCAAACGCTCCCGGCCGCTGCTGAGCATGGCGTGGCGTTCGGAGGCGATCGCTTCGAGCTCCAGCAGGAAATTATGACGGCGGGCCATGACGCGCGCGCCTTGCTGCGCCAGCTTTTCATCCCAAAAAGCCAGCTGTGCATCCACTGCAGGCGCAGCCGGGCTGACCTCCTGCTCACGCAGGCGTTTCAGCAGGTTGTTGCGCTGCAGAAGAATGCGTTGAAAGGACGAGAGCGCCTGACAATAGCTGCGATCGATCTGACAAAGCGCAATGTCCAGGTAGCGTCGGCGCTCGGTCGGGCCGCCGTCAACCAGCTTGATGTCTTCCGGCAGAAAGAGCACGGCGCGCAGCAACCCAACCATGTCCATGGCGCGTTTGGGCGCGCCGTTGATCTTGATCTGCTTGGTGTAATTGAGGCCGTCCTCCCGCGGGGTGAGAATGATCTCCAGCTCGAGGTGACGACCGTCGATCTGCACGTCGCCGCTCACGCGGCTGTAGGGGATCGGCTCCTCCTGCGCCTGCCAGCCGACGATCTCGCGCTCCTGGGTGGCGTGGATGGCCTTGCTGGTGGCCAGCATGAAGATCGCCTCCAGCAAGTTGGTTTTGCCCTGGGCGTTGCTTCCTTGCAACAACGTCCAGGGCGTCTCGAAGGCCAGGTCCAGTTGGCGATAGTTGCGAAAATGGGTCAGGCGTAAGCGATGCAGGAACATGGACGCGCCTCACGCCGCTCGTTGACGGCGTTGCAGGCACAGCTCCGCCGTCAACACGTCCAGCTCCGTGTCCTGGTCGGCGCCGGTCTTCATCGCCATGTCCACTTCCAGCAGCCGCTCCAGGATCGCCTCGAGCTCGGCGAAGCTATATTGATGGCTCCACTGCAACGCCTTTTGCACAGGATAGGCTGCGTAGCCCAGCTGTTTTGCGATGTCGTAGGGGTCGCCGACGCCGGCGGCCAACAGACTTTTGACCTCGATCAACATGCGATACTGGCGGGCGATCATGCTGAGGATGTAGATGGGGTTTTGGTCGTTGCGCCGCAGATCGCGTAGCGCCCGCATCGCCTGGGCAGGCTGACGCAACGCCAGCGCGTCGGTCAGATTCCAGATCATCTCCTCGCTGGCGTCGGCCACCATCGTGCGCACGTCTTGCTGCGTGATGGGGCGGCCTCCTGCGTAGAGAGAGAGTTTCTCCAGCTCGTTGTCGAGCTGGCGCAAATTGGGTCCGACGAAGTTGCAGAGCAAGGCGACGGCGCCGCCATCGATGGCGATCCCGCGCTGGCGCGCGCGGCGTTGCAGCCAGGCGGGCAAGGCCTTGACGTCGGGCGTCGTCAGCGTCTCCATCTGCACGACGCCCTCCTTGATCAGCGCCTCCAGCCCATCGATGCGTCGCTCCGGACGATTGCCGGCGGCCGGCGCCAGAAAGCCTTTCCACAGACCGCGACGTTTATCCAAAGAGTTGTCTATAAAGACGAGGACGCAGGACTCCGGCGCCTGGCGCAACCCTTCGAGGAGCTGCGCCGCCTCGCTGTACACCGCAGCGCCGGACGCCTTGCTGGCGGCCATGCGCCTGTCGTAGGCCTCGAGCAGCCCTCGCACGATGACCAGGCGATGGCTGGTCAGAAACGGCGTCATCGCCGCCTCGCCCAGCACGGCCGCGGCGTTGGTCTGAGCGCCGTTCAGCTCCACCGTGTTGAGGCTGGCCAACTCGGGATCGCCCAGCTTCGCTTTTTGCTCTGACAGCCATTCGGCGGCGAGATATTCATCCGCGTCCAACAGAAGATGGATCATACACGCTTAGACCGCCTACTCGAAGACAATGCGAAATCCTCTGATCGCTCCAAGATCGAAGGGGCGGATCTCCTTGATCCATCGGTCGTTGACTGCAGCGAGCGTCGTGTACTGCTGAAGCTGCAGCCCGATCATCGGCCCGGCGATCAACGCCGGCAGCACCAGCGTCAGGGTGCGCGAGAAGCGGCTCAACGCGTCTTTGCGCGCCCCCAGGCCGGCGAACAGGGAGGCCAGCGAGACCAGCGTCCCCGTCGTCAGCAGATTGGTGCCGCAGTTGGGATGGATGGCCAGCTGCGCTTCGCCCGCCTGGAGGCGCAACAGGGCGTCGGACAGCGCCCGCTGCACGGCGGCTTCCGGCAGGTCTGTCAGCAGCGTAAAGCCGGCGGGATCGCTGTATCCGACCATGCGCCGCCCTGGAAAGCGCTCGGCCAGAAGGGTCAACGTCGCATGCTCGATGGCGTGATGTTGTCGAAGGCGGCGCACAAGCGCCTGAAGGGTGGCAATCATGGTCCTGGATTTAGATAAGTCGCTTTGCGGCCTCTACGACGCTCTCCACCGTCAGGCCCAACTCCTGATAAATGCGCTGATACGGCGCGCTGGCGCCGAAGCGATCGATGCCAATGATGGCGCCCTTGCGCGGATCGTTGCCCACCCAGCGCTCCCAACCGAAGGTGGCGGCCGCCTCCACGGCGACCTTGGGCAGGTCGGGCGGCAACACCGCCGCGCGATAGTCGGCGGGCTGCGCCTGGAAGAGCTCCCAGCACGGCAAGCTCACCACGCGCACGCCGACGCCTTCGTTCGCCAGCCGCCTGGCGGCGTCGTAGGCGATCTGCACCTCGCTGCCCGTGCCGATCAGAACCACTTGCAGGCCATTGGGCGCGTGTTCGTAGAAGACATATCCGCCTTTTAACAGTCCTTCGGCGGCGCCCAGCCCTTCGCCTTCGCGATCGTAGATCGGCACATTCTGCCGCGTCAACGCCAGGGCGGTTGGCCCCGTCGTGTTCAGCAGCGCTGCGCGCCACGCCTGACTCGTCTCGTTGGCGTCGGCGGGACGAATGACGGTCAAATTGGGCATGGCTCGCAGCGCAGCAAGGTGTTCAATGGGTTGATGCGTCGGGCCGTCTTCGCCCAGGCCGATGCTGTCATGGGTGAAGACATAGATGACGCGCAGGCCGCTCAAGGCCGCAAGACGAATTGCGCCGCGCATGTAGTCGCTGAAGACGAGGAAGGTGCCGCCGAAGGGCAACACGCCGCCGTGCAGCGCCATGCCGTTGAGGATGCCGCCCATGCCATGCTCGCGCACGCCGAAGTGAATGTTCGGACCGCCGAAATCGCCGGGTTTCATAAAGGGCGCGCCGGCGATCGTGGTCTTGTTGCTGGCGGCGAGGTCGGCGCTGCCGCCGATCAGGTTGGGCAGGACGGGCGCCAGCGCGTTGATCACCTTGCCGCTGCTGTTGCGCGTGGCGTCGCCTTTGGCCGACGGAGGGAAGACGGGCAGCGCCTCCTCCCAGCCTTCCGGCAGCTCCCCGCAGATGAAGCGCTGCAGCTCGGCGGCCAGCTCGGGATAGGCGTCGGCGTAGGCGGCCATCAACTGTTGATGCGCGTCTTCGAGCATGCGACCGCGTTCAACCGCCTGCCGGAAGTAGGCGAGCACATCGTCGGGAATGTAAAAGCGCGGCTCCAGCGGCCAGCCGAGGTTCTCTTTCGTGGCCTTCAATTCATCTTCGCCCAGAGGCTCGCCGTGCACCTTAGAAGTGCCCGCCTTGTTCGGGCTGCCGTAGCCGATGATGCTCTTAAGGCCGATGATACTGGGGCGTGGATCGTTTTGGGCGGTGAGGATCGCCTCATAAATTGCGGCGCTGTTGTTGAAATCGACGTCGCGCTGCACGTGCCAGCCGTAGGCCTCGAAGCGTTTGGCCCAGTCCTCGGTGTATGCGATCTCGGTCTTGCCGTCGATGGTGACCGAGTTGTCGTCGTAGAGATAGATGATCTTGCCCAATCGGAGGTGCCCGGCCAGGCTGGCGGCTTCGCTGGCTACGCCCTCCATCAGATCGCCGTCGGAGACGATGGCGTAGGTGTAATGGTTGATGACCTCAAACCCCGGGCGGTTGAAGCGTTGCGCCAGCCAGCGTTCGGCGATCGCCATGCCGACGCCGTTGGCGAAACCCTGCCCGAGCGGCCCGGTCGTCGTCTCAACGCCGGGAGTGTGGTGCGCTTCGGGGTGACCCGGCGTCTTGCTGCCCCACTGGCGAAAGTTTTTCAGCTCCTCCAGCGGCAGGTCGTAGCCGGTCAGATGCAACATCGCGTAGAGCAGCATCGAACCATGCCCTGCGCTCAGCACAAAACGATCGCGGTCAAACCAATGGGGGTTGCGCGGGTTGTAGCGCATGACGCGCGTCCAGAGCGTCAGCGCAGCCACAGCCATCCCCATCGGCATGCCGGGATGGCCGGAGTTGGCGGCTTGCACGGCGTCGGCGGCCAACATGCGAATGGTGTTGGCGGCCTTGGTTTCAAATTCACGAGTCAGGGGTTTTTCCAGCGGTGGAATGGTTACGGTGTCCATTATTTGCATCCTCTTTCAAAAGTGGCGCTGTGGTTTTATGAAAATATTCCATGAATCGTCTTCGGGAAATTGTCTATTAGACACTGCCGAATTGTCAACTTAGGGCAATCTCAACGCCGACAAGGATGTTGTCCTGCGCAGTTGGCGATCGAGTTGTGGCGCAGGTATAATGGGCGCATCCCAACCTCAAACCTGACGTCGGGGCTGCGTGCAATCCAGACGCGCCCGCACAAGTGTTTCCAGCAAAGGAATTGCCATGTCCACAACGTCGCACAACCCATCGCACGCTGTTGAGCCTGCCCACCGCGATCCGTCTCTGGATGAACGTCTGGCCGGTTTTATCCGCGCGGCCTACGCCAACGCACCCGGCGTGCGGCGCTGGTTCGCCCAGGCCAACCTGACGGCGGACGATGTGCAGTCCGTGGCCGATCTCGAAAAGGTGCCCGTCCTGACCAAAGATCAGATGATTGCGCTTCAGGCGCAAGACCCGCCCTTCGGCGGTTTTCTGGCCGCGCCCATCGAAGAGGTGCATCGCATCTTTCAGTCTCCCGGGCCGCTGTATGAGCCGCAAGGGGCGGAGGAGGGCTGGGTGCGCACCGGCGTTTCTGTTTTGCGGAGCGTCGGCTTTGGCCCCGGCGACGTCGTACTCAACGCACTGAGCTATCATTTCTCGCCGGGCGGCTTTTTACTCGACAGTGTGTTGCGCAGCGCCGGCTGCACGGTTGCGCCTGTAGGGGTGGGCGCGGCGGAGCTGCAGGTGAAGATGCTCGTCGACCTAGGGGCGAGCGGCTTCGCCGGGCTGCCGAGCTGGCTGATGACGTTGCTGCGCAAGGCGGATGAGCTGGGCGTGCCGCGCGCCCAGATTCGCCTGCGTCGCGCCCTCTTCAGCGCCGAGCCGCTGACGCCCACCGATCGCGCGTATCTGGTCGAGCACTACGGGCTGCAGATCGTGAACGCCTACGCCACTGCGGAGTTGGGTTTTCTCGCCTATGACACGGAAGGGTCGCCGATGATGCGGCTGGTGGAGGAGCCGATTGTTCAGCTCGTCGATCGTCACACCGGCCGCCACGTGCAGCCAGGCGAGGTGGGCGAGGTGGTGGTCACCAACCTCAACCCCACCTATCCGCTGATCCGTTTTGGCACAGGCGACCTCGCTCTTTATCACGACCCTGCGCCGGGCGTCAGTCGTCAACAGGAGCGCGCAATCCGGCTGATCGGCCGCGTCGGAGATGCGGTCAAGGTGCGCGGCATGTTTGTGCACCCCAATCAGTTGCGGGCGGCGTTGACGCCCTTCGGGGTTGCGGCGTTCGCCGCCTTCGTGCGCAGGCCGGCGACGCGCGACGAGTTTGTGCTGCGGTTGGTCGCCGACGACGAGGCCAAAAGCCAACAGGAGCGTTTGCTGGCGACCGTGCGCGAATTCTGCCGGGTGAGCGTGGACGTCGTCGAGTGGGTGGATGAACTCGGCGAGCAGGCGGGCAAGATCGTCGATGAGCGTGCCTGGGACGTCTGAGCATGCAAGCGAGCCGCGCCTGTGCTGAAAGATAGAGGCAACGCAAAGCCGCAGAGGCGCCGGGGCGCAAAGAAAAGCCATCGAAAGCTGCTTTTAAGGACCGCTCAATTGTCTGTATCCGCTGTTCTCTGCTATGCTGGAACCGATGAAAACGGGAGGCAAGCAGATGCAGCAACCAATTCGTGCAGGCGATAAGGAATTTCTGTCAGCCGCGCAAGGGGGCGGCGACTCAACCGGCGCCGCACTGTGGTGGGGCGGAGGAGCGGTGTTCGCCGGCGGAATCACGGCGCTAGGGCTGCTCGCCTATGCGCTGCTGGTGGAGCCGTTGAGCATCCAGATGGAGCGGTTGACGATTCGCCTCCCCCGTGCAGCCGGCCGCCTTCCTGCGCAAGGGTTGCGCATCCTCCATCTGAGCGATTCTCATTTTCAAGGCGGCGTGCGCAGCCGGCTCGAACTGGCGAAGATCGAGCGCGTGCGCAGCCTCACCGCCGGGTTGGAGTACGACCTGTTGGTGCACACGGGCGACTTTATCCACTATGACAGCGGCCTGGAGAATGTGTTGCGCCTGCTCGACGCCGTTCCGCCGCCGCGGCTGGGCGCCTTTGGCGTTTTGGGCAACCATGATTACACCCATTACGCCATGCAGGAAGCGCTGCCCCGCATGTGGCGCACCTTTCGCGCAGATGAACGGGTCGCCGACCAGCGCCGCAACGGGCTGGAGCGCGCGTTGGCGGCGGTCACGCGCTGGGTGCGCTATGTCCGCTACGTGCGCAACACCCCCCTGGATGGACGGCGCACCGGCAGCAACGACGCCAACAGGTTGACCGAGGCCCTGGAACGCTGGGGGATGACCCTGCTTCACAATCGCACGGTGCATCTCCGGCGGCCTGAAATCGGATTGGACGTCTATCTTGCCGGCGTCGACGATGTGGTGGAAGGACGGCCGCATCTGGGGAACTCGCTGCGAGCGGTTCCCGAAGGCGCGCCGGTCATCTTGTTGAGCCACAATCCCGACATCATCGTCAGCCCTCAGTTGCCGAAGGTCGATCTGGTGTTGTCGGGCCACACCCATGGAGGACAGATCAAGTTGCCGCTGTGGGGGCCGGCCCACACGCAATCGGAGTATATTTCAAGGCGCCATGTGGCGGGATACTTCCAGGTGGGCGCCACGCAGGTCTACATTACGCGTGGATTGGGCGAAGGCATCCCTTTGCGCTTCCGCGCCGGTCCCCAGATTGCACGGATCGAAGTCAGAGCATAGGTTGGGACTTGCACTGCCATCGGACGCCGACAGAGACACCACAGAACACGCACCATGAACGAAATGCGCGTTTGGAGCTGGCGCAATCATTTGGTGGGCGACCTCGCCGGCGTGGTGCTCGAGATCGGCGTGGGCGCCGGCGCCAATCTGCCGCGCTATCGCAAGGCGACCCGCGTCTTCGCCGTTGAACCGGACCCCCAAAGAGCGCGCCAGGCGCAGGCGACGGCGATGCGGTGCCCAATTCCGGTCTCTGTCAAGATCGCGGTCGCCGAAGCGTTGCCGTTCGCCTCCGCCAGCGTCGACCACGTGGTGTCGAGCCTGGTCTTCTGTTCGGTGCACGACCCGAGGCGGGCGCTGCGCGAGATCCGGCGCGTGTTGCGTCCAGGCGGCGCGTTGCACATGTTTGAACACATTCGACCGCAGACGCCGTTCTTGGCGAACGCCGCCGGCAAGATCACGCCCTACTGGCGACGGATCGCGCACAATTGCCACCTGGATCGCGCCACACTGGAGACGTTGCGCGCAGAAGGATGGGAGACGCAAGTGCTGGCCCGCTATGGGGTCTTCGTGCGCATCGAAGCGCGGCCCCGTTAACTGTATACTTCGGCACGGAAAAGATTCGTTCTCTGCGCGACGATGATGAATTGTAAACCTACAAAGGTTTTATCAATCCATTTTCACCATACACAAGGAGGATTCCGATGGCTTTTACATTACCAGACCTGCCTTATCCGGAAGATGCGCTCGAGCCGTACATCGATGCTCGAACCATGAATATTCATCGCACCAAGCACCATCAGGCGTATATCACCAATCTGAACAACGCCATCGCAGGCACGGAGTGGGAAAATCTGAGCATTGAAGAGATCTTGCGGCGCATCAACGAAGTGCCGGAGAACATCCGCACCACCGTGCGCAACAACGGCGGCGGCCACGCCAATCACAGCCTTTTCTGGAAGATCATGGCGCCGAATGCAGGCGGCGCGCCGACCGGCGAGCTGGCCGAGGCGATCAAGACCAAGTGGGGCAGCTTCGAGGAATTCAAAAACCAGTTCAAGGCCATCGCCGTAGGCCGCTTCGGCAGCGGCTGGGCGTGGCTGGTGGTCAAACCCGACGGCAGCCTCGACGCCTACAGCCTTCCCAACCAGGACAGCCCTTACATGCAAGGCGACACCCCTATCCTGGGGCTGGACGTGTGGGAGCACGCCTACTACCTGCACTATCAGAACCGGCGTCCAGATTACGTCGATGCGTGGTGGAACGTCGTGAACTGGGATGAGGTGGCAAAGAATTACGCAGCGGCCAGAGGTCGGTGATCGTCGTTCCTCTCGATGGAAACGAACGCAAGCAGGCGGGAGAATCCTCTCCCGCCTGCTTTTTTTCCACCCATGTTACGCAGTTCGATGAAGCCTTCGCGTAGAATTCAACCCTTTTTAGAAAGCTGGATGGAATTTCACAAAGGATTCTGGCAACCCGTAGGCGCAGATCGCAGCTGCACTTCTTTTTTGCGCATGGGCGAATTTTTCGACCGGCGCGCAGGCGCAGCGCTTCAACGCATCTGACGCAGCGCCGGCGTGCGGCGGAAGATGACAAGCGCCGAAATCAGCGTCAAAAGCGCCGCCAGCGTTATAGAGACGCTCATGCCGATCACTTCCGAGAGCGCGCCTAGCGCCAGATTGCCGAACGGCGTGAAACCGAAGAAAGTCAGCGTGTAGAGGCTCATGACGCGACCGCGCATCTCATTGCTCACCCGCGTCTGCAGCAACGTGTTGATTAGCGTGAACTGAAGCATGAAGCCGACGCCGAGCAGAACCGCCAGCGCCAGGGCGAGCGGATAGCTGCGGTTGAAGGCGAAGAGGGTCAAGATGACCGGAAAACTCATCGCAGCGTAGTGCAGCCATTCGCCGCGATGCCCGCGATCCCCGAAGGTCGCCACCAGCAGCGCGCCGGCCACGGCGCCCACGCCGGACGCCGCCGTGATCATGCCAAAACCGGCTGCGCCTGCGCCGAGGATGCGGTCGACAAATGAGGGCAGCACCGTGTTGTAGGAGATGCCAAAGGTGCTGAAAAAGAAGGCCAGCAGCAGCAAGCCGCGCAGCTCTGATTGGGCGAAAGCGTACTGGACCCCGCTTTTCAGTTGCTGCCAGGGAGAGCGACGGTCGTGGACAAGCTGCGCCTGATGTAAGCGCATGGCGAGCAGGCTGACAATGACGGCCAGGAACGAAAGCCCGTTGAACGTGAAACACCACGCCGAGCCCACCGTCGCCAGCAAGACGCCGCCAAAGGCCGGCCCAATCACGCGCGCGGCGTTGAAAGTCATCGAGTTGAGCGCAATGGCGTTGGGCAAGTCGCGTGCGCCCACCATTTCCACCACAAAGGCCTGGCGCGCTGGCCCATCGAACGCATTGACCACGCCCAGCAACACCGCCAACACGACGATGTGCCACACCGCCACCACCCCGGCAAAGGTCAGGCCCGCAAGGATGAGCGCCAGCGACATCGCCGCCGCCTGCGTCAACAAGAGGAGATTGCGCTTGCGCACCTGATCGATGACGACGCCCGCCCACGGCGTCACCACCAGGGCGGGAATCGCCGAGGCGAAGCCAACGATCCCCAGCATTGCTTCAGAGCGACTGAGCTCGTAGACGAGCCATCCCTGCGCCACGATCTGCATCCACGTTCCTGCCAGCGAAATCAGTTGACCGAACAGATAGAGGCGAAAGTTGTAATGTTGCAGCGCACGGAAGGTGTCGATGCGTCGCACCTGACGAGCGCGCAGCGGCGCCACTTCAGGCGGCAACTGCGGATTCAACGGCGGATTGAGCTGAACGGACGAGTCCTTCTGCTTCGCCGGAATCATCGGCAATGCCTCTTCACCCGCTCTGCAAAACTCGTCAGCGTCTGACCTCCGTGCGACCCCTCCGATGGGGCCGGCTGCGGAAGAGGCGCAGCTCTCTTCCCAGGTTTTCATGTCCCGGTGGACTCCTCTACCAATTGTTTTGATTTCTGATGAATCATCTCAGCGACAAAAATCGGCTTCAACAACTCCATCGCCCGCACGATCGTCTGGCGCTCTTCTTCGGAAAGCGGCTCCAACAGCCGTTGCAGCCAGGCGAGGGTGCCCTGGCGCGCGCGTTGATAGACCTCAGAGCCTGCTTCTGTGAGCGTTAATGTGACGCGACGGCGATCGATCAGGCTGGTCTGCCGCAGCACCAGCCCCTGCTCGACGAGGCCGTTGATCAACACGGACATGCTCGGCAGCGTCAAGCCGATAAACTCGGCCACGTCCGACAGCGAGCAGCCCGGATGGCGCGCGATGTACGCCAGCGTGCGAAACTGCGGCACCGAGAGGTCATGCATGCGCTCAAGTCTCATTTCAACTCGAATCGCCTGAATAATGACCGGTACAGTCTCGAGGATAGCCTGGGCGCACGTCTGATTGGATGCATCCATTGCTTCACCTCTCAAATAGTTAAACATACTAACAATTATAAAAGTCAAACGTCAGAACGACAAAAAACAATAGACCAGAGTCGGCGTCAGACGGTTGTTTGCCGGAGAGAGTCTCCGACCTTGAAGACTTCGTAGTCGTTCTGGCAGGGATTGCCCCACAGCGCCCATAGTTCTCCTGTGGAAGGGGACATGATGCAGGCGCCCGAGCTTTCGACGTCGTAGCCGGGCTGTACGTGGGCGCAGACGGAAAGGCCATCCTGTTCATGGTGACGGGTCAACGCCATCAGCGTTTCCAAGGTGATGGCGCCGACCTGCGCGTCGAGCCAATGGCTGGCCTGGCTGTAACGGGCGAGCGTGCTCGCCTGGGAGACGGCTTTGCGCGGTCGTTCGACCTCGAGCATCTCTTGAATCAGGCAATGATTGGTGTGCGCGTAGACGCTGTGCACAGGCAGCACTGCGTAACGGGTCGCCATGTGCTCGACGTTGTAGCCGCACAGCGCGCCGTCGGCGTCGGGGCCAAGCAGGAGATAGTTGTGGGCGCCGGAAAGCGGGGCGCTCTTCAAAACGGCGAGCGCTTCCTCCACGGTGCGTTGCGCCAACATCTTGCGCACCACGTAGACCCAGTGCACGCCGGGCCGACCGTCGGCGCCGAGGAGGTTGTTGATGCCAACCGCCACGCCGTGCTCGTTCATGCCGATCATGCCGACGCAGCCGGTGATGGTGAAGGTCATCAGCGCCGGCGCGTCCTCTGGCCGCACGTCCAGCATCAGCACGTAGGGCGTGGCCGAGGCGTGCATGTCCCAGGTCTGCCCCAGATAGCCATAGCCATCGGCGCTAGCGGAGGGTGCAACGATAAAGGCGGTGCAGTCGACGACGTCGCCGGCGCGCGCCTCCGCAATGCGCTGTCGGCCCAGCACGGCGGGGTTGGCGAGGATGTCCACGAAGTCGGTGAAGCCGTTCATGATCACCAGTTCGTTGACCCCGATGCCGGTGGCGTCGGCCATGCCGCGCATCTCCTCCATCAGCTCGGGCGCAAAGGCTTCGTGATGTTGGAGGCAGGCGCGTCCAATCGCCAGCGCTTCCTCCAACGTCGCCTGCTGTCCGCCGGTCCAGAAGGGATCGCAGCAGAGACGCAGCCGCTCTTCGGTCAGTTCGGCGATCTCTCTGGCGTAGGCCTTGCCATGGATATAGCCCAGTTCGTAGGGTGCTCCTGCTACGGTTAAGACGCGAATGCTTGTCATAGTTCACCTGGAGTCCATTGCAACAGAGTTTGACAAAGGGATTATTGAGGGATTATCGCACATTTTCCTGATTTCTGCTGATCGACTCATTCATGTGATGCAGTTCGGTGAAGCCTTCTTGTGACATGCGAGCTTCCAGGAAGCTGAATGGAAATGATTCTGCGACATACAGGCGCAGCTGCGCTTCCTTGAATTCCCCCAGACTTTGTGGTTCATCGAGAGCGTGCGGCTGAGAGCCGCACCTGGTATCGTAAAAGGGAGCAGGGAATCGACCGAAGCCGCACCGAGTCGCCGAGAGACTGAGCTGTAGATAGGTCGATTGCCTGCTCAGCACCATACTGACTATACTGACTATCATCCATCGCCAACGGATAGGAAGAGCAGCTTCAAGGGCTGAGAAACCGCAGCTGCACCGAAGCCGGTGCTTGGAAGGAGACAGGTTGAGCGTGGGCAATCGC